>BTUV01000050.1:0-21120 GCA_045863035.1 Ignavibacteriales bacterium
AACTATATATATATTCCGAAAAATAGGTCAATATATATGGTTTTTAGAGGTTCCCACTATTGTAACTGCTCCGCTATCTCTTTCTTTAACACTTTGAAGAGATATTCAAATATGTTTCTGTACCGCTGATTAAAATCATCAATCGAAAGCCCGTCAAATTGGCTGAGCACATATTTATGAACACCGGGTTCAATTCCCCCGTTTTTAAGATCTTCAGCAATTCTGATTAGCGCAGACTCAAAACCGGTCTTCTCCTGAGCAGTTATTTTATTCTTTCGATAATAGCTTTCATCAAGTTTTTCGAAAGTAATTCTGAGTGCCTTCTGTAACACAGCATCAACCTCAGTATCCCCCTCCGCTGTCTGAGGTGCGGGGAATTTTGCTGATCTGCAATGCGCATGCTTAATACGCATGGCTAAAGCATTCAGGGGAAGCGCAATCCGGTATCCTGAATCAGCGCTGACAAGGTCGAACAATTCTCCCATCACTTTATCTCCGCCGAAGAATAACTGGTCGGGGAGAGAATCAAGGAATTCCGCATCAGGAAGTTTTCCGGGTTCCTTTGATTTCCCTTGCTGAACCACATAGACCACTCCCAATATTCTGATTTTAGAATAGCCGTGTTTGCGGATTGAGTAATTCAGTGAATCAAGCACTTTTGCAAAAAAGGGATCAGAACCCCTTAACATCTCTGAGATGTACTTTTCAACACTCTTTCCAACTAATCTGGTCAGGAAGAATCGCGCTGAATCTTCATTGGTAATCGGCGGCTGCCACTTTGTGAATGCATCACGCAGCGCGGGGAATCCTCCGCTCTCATCCATGGAAAAAAGTCCTGCTACTGCATCAACCGCAAGTTCTTTTACCGTTGAATCGGAAGCAAGCAGAATTTTCCTGAAACTCCGGTAGCGGTACTTTATCTGCACAAACGAAATACCGCAGCAATGCTCAATCAGCAGATTGAGATTCCTGCGTGAGGCAGTTCCCGCGTTCAGTGACTCCAGTATCTCAAGTAAGGAGTAATCCGTTTTCATATAATTAAATTACAAAAAGTTCAGTAGAATTTTCCAAAAAAGGATTTATCAAAAGTACTGAATGTTTACTGCCTTGGATGGAATTGCAATTTAATAACGAAAAGCGGCAATACTAACTAATGGACTTTAGCTGAATGTAATCGACAACCCCTCAATCGGCTATCCAACCCATCCTTTTTTGCTTAATGGATTACCGGGTGATATTCAGGACCCCAAATTAAACCTGATAAAATAATCAGCAATAAGATTATTCAACCATGGTTCAGTCTGATATTATTCATCTTTCCGAATCCAGCCTCCATCTCTGTAAGCAAGTATTCCCTTTTTGAATCGTTCTCTGTACTCTTTAGTATCTGTCAGTGGCGAGTTTAAGATACCTGCGTTGACGAGGGAATCCCGAAACAAGCTAAATTCATTTTTTACATAGATCTCAAATTCATTCTTCAAATAGTAATATTTCAGACCTAACATACCCCTCATTGTTTCCGCTGTGCCTACATTATCCGTATAAAATGCGGTGTTTACATTAACAGATTTTGAGAGAGTATCTATATCAAACGCATAACCGACTATACTCATCCATCTTCTGTTCAAAAGGGTATCCACATCACTCTTCGGAAACTGAAAGTAAAAGAGAAATTTGCTTTTATCCTTATACTTCAGGATATAATCATCCCGTGTCGGGCGGTAACCATCCATTTCTTTAACTTCCAAAGCCCAGAATGTTGCACTATTCAGACCGTTATCGGGGCTGATACCAATAATATCTCTAACCCCATCTCCGGAAATGTCGTGTAACACAACCCCGTCGAGATGGCCGGAGCACCAGAGCGTTTTCTCAAACCTTTTGCCATCCTTTACCCAAATTGCAAAAACCGCTCCGGGGAAAGATTCTCTGTTATCAGCAAGGCAAAAAATAACACAACTATTGTTAAGCCACAGAGTATCAACGAGGCGCAGTGTGTAATTTATCGAGATGGTTTCCCTTTCGGCGGTAATTGAGTCTTTGAATGTATATTCCCAGAGAACCTCAAATTTCTTATTATAACATACTAAAGTGTTTTCATTGGAATATTCTGATTCATTCGGCAGAGGGAGTCGTAGCATTATAATTTCGTTTTCATGATCGTTATCAACATCCATAATTCGAACTATGTTCCCGATAACGTCCGGATCAATAAATGCATCAGCAGCAACAGGAAAGTAAACTGACTTTAGAATCTTCCCGTTTTTATTTTTAAAGTGAAGCATTGTTCCGTCAGATGTAACCAATGCCGGATTATCATCAAAATCAAACACGAACAGGAAGCTCAACAGAGCCGTTAATACTAATGATGCCGCCGCAGCCATCCAGTTTTTTCTGATATATTTACCGCCCCTCGCTAAGATATTCCTTTTTTTAACCTCCACCAGATCCCGGCGGTTAAGAACATCACTGAAATCTTCAGCCGGAATAAGTTTTACTTTTCTTTTTTCATACATTGCTTTCAACTCCCCCGCGGCAGTTTTCACCGCAGACTCATCAGCAGCGGGAAATACAAAGGTATCAGCACCGGAGAAAAACACTGCTCTGGTTTTAAGCATGGCATTTTCACCGCCAACTGAGGTTACACCACACCGACTGTCTAACCCCCCGGTAAATATACAATGCTCTTTTATTTTTATGACATAAGGGGGATTGTAAAACTGCAGCAGCTGTTCAAAAAACGAAAGAGCCAGGGATATTCCCAGTGATGAACCTTCATAGAACCCCATTTTTCTGTCAAAGTTTATAATCACTTCATGATATTCGAATGGGCTCCGGACATATTTTTTCATCTGCTCTACTGCCGCGCTCCATGACAGGCGGCATTGTTCAAGAATTCTTTTTTCGGTTTCTTTTTCACTGGGAATGATAATAAACTTGTCTGAATTTTCAGCTTTGCTTATTCGTACGGTGACTGATTCAATAACTCCGTGGTATCCGGTTACGGCGGTTTTTTCGAGCAGGGGGAAATATGCTTTATGTTCAGCCCCATTGGCTGTTCTGTTTCCTTCTAATACTTCAGTAAGGTGATTGTATTGTTTTTCAAGCCGGTCTGCTTCTGCAACAAATTGTGGTTCAAGAGCAGGATTAATTTGGGAGGCAGCAACAGTTCTTAGCTGCTTTATGATGGCGAGTGAAACACCGGGATCATTTCCATATACATCAAACTTGCTTACAGAGTTAAGATACTCTTCAAGAAATTCTGCTAAAAAAGAAACTGATAGGAGAGGATTATTACAGGAGAGAATCTTTTCAAAATAGGGAAAATATATACTTACTCTGTGAACCGGAGAGGGATTATCAATTGTTCCCGTCAGCACCTCTTCTCTGAGAGATTCAAGCTCCAGAATATCAGTTTTTATTGTATCATCCAAACCCAGACCCAAATAAAAATATTACAATGTTAATTGCGCGTTACAGCGGAATTATTTTTTCCTTTTTCAAAAAAACCAACTCAGAAACAAAAATTAACACCGCAGTAATAACAATTTTAAAATGATATTGCGCGTATATAACTTACCACCTATTAACTAATCACTAATCACTAACCACTAATCACCATACCACGCCTAAGGCCTTGCTCTGCCAGAGAATGTTGGTGAACTGGCGGTCGTCGGCAAGATATATAAGAGAGGTTCTGAGCATCGGATATTTACGGACAACACCGTCTTCTGAGGTGAGTTCTTTCAAATCAATCAGGGTGCCGAATACCCGTATCTGACTTCCGTTGGAAATGATCTGCCGCTGTTCGGAGACATGGGCTTCGGTCGGGAGGGGGGAGTCAACAAAAATCAGCACGCGGGTCATATAGCCGCTGTTGGTGCCGGAGACAAAAAACACTGTCTGGTTCATCCCCTGCAAATCATAAATTGAGTTTGTGCTGATAGTACCGCTCACTGCAACCAGTTTCCCTTTCCACTCTTCGGGATTCTGCAGCATCCGCAGATTATAAAATTCATAATCAGCCGTGTTAATGATTCGTGTAACTTCCCGGTCAATCCTTTCCTCTTTGGTCAGACTGGTAGTGTCCTCAGTTTTAAATACTCCCGCGCATCCTCCTGTCAAAAGGATAAAAGAGAGAAGTAGAAAAAATCCATTTACGATACGTCTTACCGGATACTGCGTTGAACTCATGAATTCCATTGAAAGAGAATGTTTAGCATAACAGCAAAACTAACCAGAAAACCGGATTTCTACAACAAAAAGAGAGATGAGGAAGTAGTAAGGCGGGGATAAAAGAAAAAGCCGCAGCTCCGGAGGGGCGGCTGCGGCTCTCAAAACGGTATTTTTTTCATCGGAAACGGATATCGGGCGAAGTAGTATTGTTAATTACAACAAATCTCTGCTGGTTTTCATAGGTTTCCCTTCCCTGATTGGTAATTACCGGTCCCGTTCTTCTGACTGGTTCCTGCCATCCGGAGTAATCCTCATACGTTCTGGCATACTGCTCCTGCGTATGACCGGAGGACGGGTATGACTGAGACTGTCCGGTATTAGAATAGATCGGCTGTTCCTGAGTCACCATATACTCCCTGACTGCCGGTACGGGCGCAGGTGTCTGATAAGCCGGCTGATATAAGGCAGCTCTTTTATTTGCCTTCTTCTCTTTTCTCAGCATATAACCAACACTGATGATAAAGAATAAAAAGAATCCGCCTGACGCTATCAGGAGAATCCAGAAAAAATTTGCCAACTGCATAGTATTGCCTTATTAAAATGTTACTGGTTTCATTATCAAAAAACACTCTTGGCCGTGAAGCCGCTAAAATAGAAAATCAGCCCGTTCAGCGGAATATCCGTCAAGGGCAATTAACTATTAAAAAAAATGATACATTGTATGAGGTTTGAAGCCGGTCTGACAAACCGCTTTTTTAACACACTACTGCCCCTGATCAATCAATTCCTGTGCCATTAAATATTCTGCTTTTTTGATTAAAAACAAAGTGGCCGGGTTAAAATTCCTGACTACTGTGTGCTAAAATGGAACCTGGTCTCAAAATAATACACGATTTTATTCCCGGAAGTATTTCCATCATAGAGCGTTCAGGATAAAAATTATGCTCCCCATCACAAAAGCAGAGTAGCCAAATAAAAATTTTAATTTCACCTCAGATTTTTAATCATTTACCGAGACGCTCAGTCCGCCACTTCAGAATTTTAATTGTAGCTTTCCGATGGCATTCCGCATGGTTTTTTTTGGCAATAAAGTTGCATAATATTTTGTTTCACCGGTGAATGATGCGATATGGGGGGATCATAATCCCGGAAGAGTGTAGTATTGTAAAAATTTTTACGGAGTCAGAGTACTTGAAGCAAAAACCCATTGTAGCTGAAACAGATTATCAGCTTTTTTTTCAACATTCGTTTGATCATTTTTTAATCCTGGACCAACAGGGTATTATCCTGAAGGTGAACGATCAATGGCTGAAAACACTGGGATACGCACCTTCTGAGATGGAAGGGGGGCTTTTTCTCAGTTTCGTTCATCCCGATGATCTCAAACCAACAATCGACAAATTTGCCGAGATTGTAGGGGACAATTCTGAGGAGGGATTTGTAAACCGGTACCGTGCAAATAGCGGTGAATACAGGTTTATGGAATGGAAGGCAGGTTTATTTGGGAACCGGGTCTATGCCTCAGCGCGCGATATTACCCTGCGCAAAATGCTGAAAGCAGAAAAAGAACACTTCAACCGCTTCTTTACCGCTTCAAAAGACCTATTTGTGATTATTGACCAGTCCGGTGTAATGCTGCGCGTTAACCCGGTCGTGACCGAGATTCTTGGATATACCCCGGAGGAATTTCTTTCCCTCAGTTATCAGTCCCTGGCAGCACCTGATTATCTGGCCGGGCAGGCAGCAGCAATTAATAAGTTAAAAAGAACCGGCGAAGTTCTGAATCACCGTTCAAGAATTCTCAGAAAGGACGGCAGCATCGCCGAAATCATCTGGCATTTGATATATACAGAAGAGCATCAGACCATCTATGCAGCAGGCCGGGATATGACCGAAATGCTTAATACTAAAAGAAAAATCGAGGAAAGCGAACACCGGTTCCGGTCGCTCTTTGAAAACATGAATTCCGGTTTTGTTCTGCGGGAGATGATATACGATAAACAAGGCAGAGCAGTTGACTTCCGCTTTCTTGAAGTTAATGAAGCACATACGGTTTTAACAGGGTATCAGCCGGATGAACTTATCGGAAAAACAATTCTCGAATTTAATCCTGACTATGATGCAGCGTTAATTCAAATTTATGCGAATGTTGCAAATACCGGCATCCCCGCCCATACTGAAATTTACTACCCGCCGCTTGACAAATATTTCGGTGTGCAGTCTTATCGCCCGAAGCAGGGGCAGGTTGCCTCAGTGTTTCAGGATATAACTGAGCAGGTAAAAGCATCGAAGATCATTGGTGAGAAAAACACTGAACTTGAAAAAGCAAATGCCGAGAAAGATAAATTCCTCTCCATTATTGCGCATGATTTGCGCAGTCCGTTCCAGGGTTTCCTTGGTGTTCTTGAAATGCTGAATGACGAATCAGAATTTCTAACGACCGAGGAAATCAAAGTACGGCTGCAGAGAATACGTGATTCAGGCAAAAGATTATATGCTCTTATTGATAACCTATTGCTCTGGTCAAGTTTTCACAGAGGTAAGGTTCCTTTTTTACCTGTAAAGGTAAATCCGGCATCATGTATAGCCGTGGCGATTGAATCCTTCTCCAGTGCATTTACCGTAAAAGAGCTCAGTGTTATAACTGATACCCGGGATGATATATATATCATTGCGGATAAAATGATGATGAACACAGTTCTGCGTAATCTGCTTTCAAACGCTGTAAAGTTTTCTTACCGAGGCGGAAAAATCACCATCAGCGTTAAAAAACAAGCTGATATGGCCGAGATTTCTGTGCAGGACGAAGGAGTGGGCATACCGGCAGCAGACCTGAGCAGATTGTTTAAGAAAGATGAAAAAGTATCAACTCCAGGAACCGAAAAGGAAGCAAGTTCCGGTCTGGGGCTGCTCCTTTGCTCTGAGTTTACGGAGGCCAACGGAGGAACAATAAGTGTTGAAAGCATCCAGGGGAAAGGGTCATCATTTATTCTGAGGTTTCCCCTGTCACAAGTATAAAACAGAAAAACCCATAAGTCATTGAAAACAAACAACTTATGGGTTAATATTCAGTGCTCCCGAGGGGACTCGAACCCCTGACCAATTGATTAAGAGTCAACTGCTCTACCAACTGAGCTACGGAAGCACTGCAAAAATACGGCAAAAAGAGGGGTTTACAAAGAGGAATTACGAATTATGAAGTATGAATTATGAAATTTGAAGGATGAATTTTTCCGATTCAGGGGTTTCACGGCCAGCTTTCCTCTTCACCCCTTCCCAGACAACAGGGAAATTACCATTTTGCGAAGTGAATAAGTTGGATTTCCGGCTATAGTGAAAAACTGGCTTAAAGAATTATGAATTTTGAAGTATGAATTATGAATTGCTCAGGCCGAGAATTAAAGAAGGAGGGTTCTGTTTAAGGATACATGGGAATTTGGCATTTTGCGGAAACAATAATTTGCTTTTTGAGCTCTCGTGAAAGACTGGCTTAAAGAATTATGAATTTTGAAGTATGAATTATGAATTGCTCAGGCCGAGAATTAAAGAAGGAGGGTTCTGTTTAAGGATACATGGGAATTTGGCATTTTGCGGAAACAATAATTTGCTTTTTGAGCTCTCGTGAAAGACTGGTTTGAAGAATACTCTGTACTACTGATTCCGATGCTCCTTGCGGCCGGATATGCAGGTGCATTTATCTGGTATGCACCGGATTATTACTCGGATGATTTTCTGGTGTTCTTTTATATTCAGGAGAGTCTGCAAACGCTCACCCTTCCCGGGCTGACCACACCGTTTTATCTTGGGCTGCGTCCCGGGTTTGTGTTCATTCTTTCCCTGCTGCACTTCATCACCGCAGATCCGGTTTTCACCAAGATATTCCTTCTGTTCTGTTCACTCGCACTGGTATTTATCTCCTGGAGAATTATCACTCTGGCAGGAAAATTATACGGTTTCACTCCCACGGGAGTTATAATCGCAATGGGACTTTTTTTTATAGCTTTTCATCCTGATACCCTCTATTCGGTTTTCTGGATATCCAACGGCAATGAACTTCTGATGACCATCTTTTACGCCGGAAGTATATACTCCCTGCTGCTCCTGATGCAAAATGGGAAAACCGGGTATCTGCTGTTCAGTCTTGTTCTTTTTCTGATCTCGGCCTCCATGAAGCAGACAGGTCTTCATCTCCCCTTTCTGGCTGCTCTGTTTTTAACCGTTTATCCCCCCGGAGGCAGCAAAGAATCCCACCGGCGGACCGTATATATACTGGCGGGGGCAGGCATTCTGGCAGCCGCGGTCAGTGCATTCCTGCATGCATCCACGCAATACGCCGGCATCCTTGGTTCCATAGACGTATGGAAAAAACCGTTCGCGGTGGCCGGCACACTCCTCTATGTTCTGAATCCTGAGGCGGGCAGCCGGCTTTACGGCTATTTCCTGATGAATAAGCTTTACGCAGTCATTGCAGCGGTTCCGGTAACAGCCGCGGCAGGGTGGTATATATACCGGAAACGGGTCAGTATGGGAAAAATCTTCTTCTGGCTTGCGGTTTTTCTGCTGATCTTTTATCCACGGATGATGGCTCCCGGAGGAGACCGGGTGAATATGATTCAGGTCTTCTGGGCGGGTGTGGCGGGTATAGCTATAGGTTCATTTTATCCTAAAGGAAAAACGGCGGTTCTGCTTCTTTATATCTTTGCCATCGTATCTTCCGTTCAGTATTCTGTCAGAGCTGCTGAAGGATTCCGGGAACGGAAGGAAGCATTACTGCAGATGAACCATGAACTGGCGGTAGCAACAAACGGAAAACCGGAGGAGTATTTGCTGGTTACACCACCGGATACCTGGATGTATCCGTATCTCTACGGCTATTATGCAGCGGAGAAATTCAACAGGTATCCTCTGAACATCCTTCCCGTTTCAGCGAATACGGCTGATCTCACCGGGATATATAATAAGAAGCAGTCTGTGATTGAAGCGATCAGGAATGGTGACACCCTCCGGCTGCGATACACCGATGCTGCTTCTTACTTCACCTATAATCCGACCGACAGTTCCGGAGGAAGAGTACGTTACCTCAGCGCTGTCCGTCATGCCGGTGAACGGGGTTACGGAGTAATTACCGTCCTTATGGGTAATATATATCGCGGTACACCGCTGATCTTTTTTGACGGAGCTAAATGGAGAAGGGTTAGTGATTAGTGGTTAGTGATTAGTGGTTAGTGATTAGTGGTTAGTGACTCGTGGTTATTCGTGGCATTAATCCGGTTATCTGATTCACCCGGACAAACAAGTCCTGACTTCCTTCGATTAGTATGACGCATTTAATACTCAGAAATGATTTAATGGTCTTAGATATTGGGGTGTTTGAGAATGTATGCTGGAGATTTGCCCGGTTGCGGTAAATTTAATAATAATCTTCTAAATCTGCTTACTTGTAATTGCTATACTTCTGAGATGAACGATGAAGAATTAAAAATTAAAAATTAAGACTGTGCAATGAACAATACCGAAGCCACCGGGAATCAATGAAGAATGAAGAATTAAGAATTAAGAATGTGAAATGAACAATTCCGAAGCCCCCTCTTTCCAAAACAAATTTCAAGAAACACATATTCAATTTTTGCAGTAATATATATTCAGTTAAAATTAAGTTTGGCAGGAGAGAGGGGGCTTAAAAAATTATACATTGTTCATTGTCCATTGGAAGCGGGGTCTTTGCTATTGTAACATGGTCTGTATATCTGAAATTACTTTAATTTATCACTAAAATTAGTATGACGAATTATAAAAAATCTTCGTTTTTAACACGTATTCTCATATTTTTACCACTTAGTCAAATAATGGCAGAAGTCAGGAATAAAAAATGGTGAATTGTGAATTTTCTACCGAATCCGGAGGATTCGCGCATCGGTAAAATCGCCTCTAAAATAAAAAACCCCGGCCGCGACCGGGGTTTTGAATGAACTTAAATATATAATTTAACTCCAACCTGCTAAATTTACAATTTACATTTCATACTTCATACTTCATACTTCATAATTATTTTATGAGTATCATCTTCTTTGAATCGGTAAAGGTTTTGCTTCCTGCCGACGCGCGGATCGTGTATATATAAGTACCGCTGGTGAGCTGTGATGCATCAAACTCAGCTTTGTGATAGCCGGCTTCAAGGTCGCTGCTCAGAATGTTCATCACCTGTTCACCCAAAGTGCTGTAAACTGTCAGGGTTACCCGCGCGGCTTCAGGGAGGGTGAAGCTGATACTGGTTGCAGGATTAAACGGATTCGGATAATTCTGCGACAGTGAATAAACTTCCGGACGGTCAACCGTGACTTCAGGCGCTGTATATATCGAAACAGTTCCATCATAATCCTCCTGCACAAGGCGGTACGTATATACGCCTGAATTCAGATTCCGTTCAGTAAACTGATACGTGCTTATTTCGGCTGTATTCCCTTTCCCGGCAAGATATCCGGCTGAAATCCATCCGCTGTTCCGGGTTGAACGTTCAACGCGGAATCCTTTATTATTCGTTTCCGTTGCTGTGCTCCAGTTCAGAGTAACCGTGTTGCCCTGTGCGGCTGCAGTTAACTGAGTGAGCTCAACCGGGACATCACCTATAAGCAGATTTACCGGAACAGTAATAAGCGGTTTAACAGGGTCGTTGCTTGCGATTTTCACTTCCATGCGATACTGACCGGGCGGATAATCTTCCGAACGCATTTCAAGACGGATTGCCGCGGAATTACCGGAGGTAAGACTTCCCCCCATGCTGTTTGTACTAAGCCACTCCGGATCGGCAGAGAATTTTACTGCATGGTTATTCTTTGCGTATATAGAATTATATGCCAAAGAAAGACCGGTAGAACCATCGCCGTTTTCAATACCGATTGTTGCTGAATTCATGGTAGCAGAAGTCATGGTTTTATAATAGAACATTATTCTGCCGTTTGAATAGAGCACCACCTGGAATGTCAAAGCAGAACCGGTAGTAGAATATCTCGGCCAGTTGTTATACTGAATAATCAGACGGTTCCCTTCAGCTTTATAATATACATTACCGCCGTTGGTTCCGTCAAGATCATCCCAGAACGGCGCAAGCATATCATTAGGCGCTGCCGCGGTTGGTATCTGTGCGTTAGTGAACATGTTTGCAGTCGGAGCAGCAAACAATATTGCGCCATTTGATGAAACAAACAATTGTGTTTTTGGTATATCATAATACTTAAACTGAAAAGGTATTGCAACCGGACCAGAGTATCCTTCATCCTTTGCGCCGAAGGTTCCTGTTGGCAGCCAGTTAGTGAGTTCAGTTCCGGTTGTTGCTATATCATTCCATTCAAATGCCGGACCGTTCGGTTCGTCACTGTCTATCCATTTATATCCGCCTGCATCAGGACCGCCCTGTCCCTCAATGCTGAAACCTGTTGGCTCTGCATCATCTTTACGCGGGAACTTCACCTCAAGAGAGGTAACGCGCTGAGGAACCAGGGACACGCTGATATCACCGGGGAAATTATTGTTTTCCAGTGTTACCGTATAATCAAGGGTTGAAGGGGTGAGTGCAGTGTTAGATAACATAACACTGTCAACTAAAATCTGATTGCTCTGCATAACTTTCATAAGACTGTCAGGCGCTGCTATTGCAACCGGAGCGGCGAGTGTTGTCGCGGAGGTGACATTCGACATAACAGAAATATTATTCCATCTGTCTGCCGAGCGGATTGCAAAATAATACTGGGTTGAAAAATTCAAACCGCTGATGGTAAAAGTTTCTGTCTGACCTGCAGGTTTAGGCGCACCGGTGATATTCAGATTCGTTGCATTATTGAATGAATTGGTATCAGTAATCGGAGAAGTTGAATACTTTCCGATATATTTCATCACGCCGCCGTAAGAAGTATCAGAAGGTGCGGTCCATGTCAGAGTAACTGCATTAGAAGAAACTGACTGTGAGGCCAGATTGGTAACTGCTGAAGGCGCAACGGTGTCCGGGTTGCCCATAGTAGGGTCCCAGCCATCCATAAAGAGCGCGCCGGTATTATCAGGATCGAGCCATTCTTTCAGCCGGGTGGCCGCTGTTGAGCCGTAATTCCACGAGAATGAAAACTTGCCGTATATATCAGAGTTATCTGATGATGTGCAAGCGCCCGGGCCTCCGTGAAGCTGTCCGAGCACACGTTTATTCTGATCAAACAAGGGTGAACCGGATGAACCGGGTTCGGTTGTGCCCGCGCTCCAGATTGCCCGCCAGTGAGAGTTAGCCGGAGTACCTGACCAGGTTGACTGCTGAAACGGTGTTGATACAAACACAATTTTTTTAATATCACCATCCGGATGATGAATACTT
Source organism: Ignavibacteriales bacterium (assembly GCA_045863035.1). Taxonomy (GTDB): domain Bacteria; phylum Bacteroidota; class Ignavibacteria; order Ignavibacteriales; family Ignavibacteriaceae; genus H2-BAC3. Next base: position 12,533 of record BTUV01000050.1, read on the forward strand.
GCACCAGACTCACCTGCTATATCGCGCGCATCCCAGCCGTTAAAGTGCACCTGATAACTGTCAGGAGGTGCTTCATTCAAAAGCAAGAGCGCAAAGTCAGAGGCAGAGTTCGATGCTTTTAACTGTGACCCGGAAAGAGTAAAATACGTTGGGCCGTCGATGTTAGTACAGTTAGGACTTTCATATCTGAACATAAAGACCCATGAATTCTGTCCGCCGTTCAGGCAGTGATTTGCCGTCAGGAAATAAGGAGTGAGATCCTGGCGGATGTTATTAACCATCGAACCGGAGCACCAGCGTGTTCCGCCTGAGGTGATAATCATTGCAACGGAACGTGTCTGATTTTCCCACGGATCCGCTACGTCGCAGTTCACGTTAATATTACAAGAACCGGAAGTGCCGAAATCATCAGAGAGAGGGTCAGTCTTGAAGAAATTCCGGTAGCCATGAACAATATTTTCAATCTGAATAATGCCGGGGCTGAGAGCTTCAGCCGGTTCGTAATACTCAATTGTTACATCTGAACCGGGAACAAGTCCGGTTGCAAAGTAGCCGTCTTCTTTATTATTTCTTTCGGTGAACGCACCAATGATATATGAGCGGTCCTGATTATATATATACATCTTGCCTCCGGTAGGAAGCCAGAAATCATTAAAAGTAAAATTGATGGAAAACGCGCCGGGTGAATGTACTCTCAGGCGCCAGAGTCTTCCGCCGTCAGGCAGAGTCGTCCAGGCACCTGAATTCTGCATATTCTGGTTAACCGTAAATGCATATCCGAAACGGAGCGGCACTCCTTTCATGCTTTCAAGTTCATCTTCCGCCAGCAGGCGTTCTCTGTCAACTGCTTCAGTAATAATACTTTGCTGCACTTCTGCCACAGCATACGAAAAACTTTTTGGCGCTCCCCCCTCGCTTAACTGAGCAAATGCGGGAGAACTGACTGCCAGAAGCAGCAGTATATACAACATCCCTTTCGCGGGAATTGTGGTAAGGATTTTTATCATGGTTTGTCCTGTCTGGTTACGATGATGTGATTGAATATTAATTTACGGAATCAAGCTCTTCAAATGAAAGATCAAGCAAAGGATAACTGCTCCAGCCCTTCATATCATAGTGCCACCATTCAGAGGTGATGGTTTCAAACCCGTGTTTTCTCATAAGCGTAATCAGCTTTTCACGGTTCTCAATTACCTGGCGGGGCAGCTTCATATAATTTAAATGTGCCCTTTCCGTAAAGTCATCATACGGAGTAGGCATTTCAAGTTCATTTCCGGTTTTGAGGTCTATAATGGTAAGATCAACGGCGCAGCCCCTGTTATGGCGCGAGCCCTTGTCCGGTGAGGCAGCGTAACGGTCATCTTTCACTGCCTCCCACAAAAGCAGCGTGACCGCATAAGGGCGGTAACCGTCGAATATCTTTATGCCCAATCCTTCCTCAGCAAGTTCTTTCTGCACCTTTTTTAATTTTTCGGCAGCGGGTTTTAGTAAAAATGCCCTCTGCTGAAGGTAAAGCACCTTTTTTGTTATATTATTGGTGGTTGCATAGCGGACATCGAGGATGATACCCGGAATAAATTTTTCTAAGTCAACCAGTGTCCTGCCGGAGTCCTTTTTTACCAGATTCTGATATTCTTTAACCGAGTTAACGATGGGAAGATCATAAGGATTCTTAGGATTTGTCTGCGGAATTGAGATGTAGAAGAATGCAGAAATCCAGAAAAGAAACAGGGTTATAACGGTCTTAGAAATTGCTGACCTTAGAATTTAAATTGTTGAAAAACTCAAATTACAACAATTCAGAAATAATAACAAAAGAAGGGGTTTAGTTCTTAGTTCTTAGTTCTTAGTTCTTGGTTCTTGGTTCTTGGTTCTTGGTGCGTGGTTCTTGGTGCGTGGTTCTTGGTGCGTGGTGCGTGGTTCGTGGTGCTGGGTTCGTGGTGCTTGGTGCTGGGTTCGTGGTGCTTGGTTCTTGGTGCTTGGTTCGTGGTGCTTGGTGCTTGGTTCATGGTGCTTGGTTCTTGGTGCTTGGTGCTTGGTGCTTGGTGCGTAGTGCTTGGTTCTTAGTGCTTGGTTCTTAGTGCTTGGTTCTTGGAGCTGGGTGCTTGGTTCGTGGTGCTTGGTTCGTGGTGCTTGGTTCGTGGTGCTGGGTTCGTGGTGCTTGGTGCTGGGTTCGTGGTGCTTGGTTCTTGGTGCTTGGTTCGTGGTGCTTGGTTCGTGGTGCTTGGTTCGTGGTTCTTGGTTCGTAGTGCTTGGTGCTTGGTTCGTGGTGCTGGGTTCTTGGTGCTTGGTTCTTGGTTCTTGGTTGGAGGAGAAAGTACAATTTACAATGAACCGGTGCGGGAGGGTTCTTTGCGGCTTGGCGGCTTTGCGCGAGTTACGGGTTCAAGGAAAAGCGAAATAATTAGTAATGAGTAGGTAGTAATTAGTAAATGAAAGGACTTCATACTTCATACTTCATAATTCATAATTGAATTACGTTGTTTTTAAAACTTTCACTTCGATCATCGACTGCATAAACAGAGCAAACTTGTTAATGTTAGAAACGCGCACTCTCTTGTTGAGCAACGTACTAACCTTGCTGGAGCGGATTTTCTCGAAAAGTTTGACATAGTATAAATATGCTGAATAAACACCCATCCTTACACCGGGTGTAAGTTTTTTAATCCCGCTCAGAGCAAGCGCAAACTCATGCTCAACCTCAGTTTCAAGTTTTGCTTTATTGATTTCATCAATACCTTCTGAACTATTAACCCCGGGGAGGTAAATTCTGCCGCGTTCTTCAATGTCACTTTTCATGTCCCGCAGAAAGTTCACCTTCTGAAACGCAGAACCTAATGCCCGCGCCGGTTCAAGTAGCGCATCAAACTGCTGCTGATCTCCATCAACAAAAACCTTCAGACACATTAACCCGACTACTTCAGCAGAGCCGTATATATAGTCATCATAGCCCTGCTTTTCATAATAACTGTTGGAAAGATCCATTTCCATACTGTCAAGAAATGCTGTTATATATTTATGATCAATGCTGTACTCATTCACCACCTTCTGAAAAGCATGAAGTACCGGATTAAGCGATATCCTGTCCGCAATGGCGCTAAACGTGTCACGCCTGAAACGATCAAGCAGCTCCTGTTTGTTATAATCATGAAACGTATCAACAATTTCATCAGCCAGGCGGACAAACGCATATATACCATAAACAGGGTCACGGTATTTAGGCGCAAACGCCATGATGCCCATCGAAAATGATGTGCTGTATTTGTTCGTAATGATCTTACTTATACTGTAAGCTGTGTTATGATAAAGGTCCATGATCTTCCTCGATTCTTTCAGTTACTAATTTTGAGCTGATAATTACCATCGGGAGCCCGGTGCCCGGAGTAGTTGAGGCACCAACATAATAGAGATTATTAAATTCTTCGTCTTTGTTGCGCGGACGGAACGCCCCAACCTGCATCATACCGTGAGCAAGTCCGAGTCCTGAACCTTTATAGAGGTTAAACATTTTTCCCCAGTCCGCCGGATCATAAATTGTTTTTGTCACGATGTTTGCGCTGATATCATATCCAACACGACTGCTCAGGTCATCAATGATATTTTGCGCCAGTTCTTCGCGGTCGCTCCAGTCACTCTTAAAACGAAGATCGGGGACCGGACAGAGGATAAAAATATTTTCGTGTCCTTCCGGTGCGCAGTCAGGGAACGACTTTGATGATACATTCACATAATAATACGGCTTCTGCGGACTAATCGAAGATGTGAATATCGTATCAGCATAGCCCTTAAAATTATTTCCCAGAAAATAATTATGATGTTCAAGATTGTCAATCTTTCCTTTTACACCGAGATAGATGGTAAAGGGAGCAAGAGTCCAGTCCATGTTATCAAGTTTCTGCTCATTCCATTTTTCGCGCTTTAGCACCTGACCGCGGAACGATGCAGCATCGGAGTTGGATATATATACATCCGCTTCCCACACAGTACCGGTGTTATCTTTTACGCCCGTTACTTTACCGTTAGCTGAAAGTACCTCTGCCACTTCTGTATTAAGCACAAGATTAACCTTCCGCTCACGAAGCAGTTTTACCAGTTCTTCAACCATGCGATACATTCCCCCTTCAACTTTCCAGTAGCCGTTATGGCGCATCTCTGTGTAATTAAGCAGTGAGTAAATCGCAGGCGTCTGAAACGGTGTTGAGCCGAGAAAAAATGCAACCAGCGAAAAGATTACTTTTACTTCTTCTGAGTAAAACGTTTCATCCACTTCTTTCCACATTGAGCGAAAAAGATATGGGAGATGTTTTAGCGGCACACCGGTAAGGGAAAGAAGATAACCCGGTACGCTGTTAAAATTTGATTTGACCACCTTGCCTTCGGTATCGTGAAAAAACTCACCGGCGCGTTTGAGGTATTTGTCAGCTTTTGCGGCGAGGTCAGGTTCAAGACCTTTAAATTCTTCCTCCAGTTTTTTAAGATCTTTAAATATCCGGAAGGGCTTTTTTCTGTTTTCGAAATAGACATTATAAATCGGGTCAAGTTCGGTAAGGGTGAGCGGGTTTTTTACCCCGCTTGAGCTGAAAAGCTCATCCATCTCGTAAGTCATGCTCATAAAAGAGGGACCCACATCAAAGGTGAAGCCATCCTTCTGAAGACGATTAAGCCGGCCGCCCGGAGATGAGTGTTTCTCCAGAATAGTGACCTCGTGCCCCTTTGAAGAGAGCCGCAAAGCCAGTGACAGACCACCTAAACCTGAACCTATTATTAAAAACTTCATTTTCTCACTTTTGAAAAACTATACTACAAAAACCCCTCTCACCTCTTTTTAGTTCCGGCGCATTGCCTTCTGAAAGTTAAGATTTCTCAAAACCGGCGGTAAATTCATCTGGAGCGCAGTTACTCTCCACAAAATATCATCCATTCTCAAACTTCGTCTTATCGCCGGAGTTACTGTCTGCCAGAAGGCGAACGTCCCGGTTCATCCGCCGATAAACCATAGTGTAGCCCTTCTGTGATGTAGATATTCTCATCATTAAGACATTTGAACTGTAAAAGATTTCCACACATAGCGATGTTGCCCGCGGAACAAACCACCACGGCGGGAATCCCGCGCGATAACAGGAACCCATTTACTCTCTTCCGGAATGGAGACGAACAACTCTCTTTATATATATAACCTCAGACCGGCGGCGCGAGTGTTTATATATTCATCACCCTGCCCGCGAACAAAGTTATTAGTTATAACTATAGCTTTGACCAATATTTACAGTGCTTTCCTGATTCCAAGAAAAATTAGTGAAGCTTTCAAAAACAGAATTCTTATCTGCCCGGCGCGGCGTCATTTTTGGCGGAAAAATGAAGTTTCTGTTTAAGAAAATGACGATTAAGCGCTAAATCAGATGTTTTTTTCAACACATTTCTCTCTGGCACGCTGTTTGAATCCTGCCTTTACAATAAAAATTTTTTTACGGCAGCTGCGCTGACCTAATGAAAGAAAACCGATGTTAAAAAAAGCTATTCTCCCGCTAATCACACTTTGTCTGATGGCCATCATTTCAGCAGGATGCGAGACAGAAAAAATAGGAAATTCAGCAAATCCGGAACCTCCGTCAGCAGTTGCAAGCTGCGAAGGATGTCATACAAATTATGACTATCTAAAACAGGTTCATTCTCCTGACACAGCAGCACCCGGCGGTGGTTGCGGAGGAGAAATACCCCACATAGAACCTTATGACAGAGTTTATATGGGCGGTGCCGGTTATACCGCATTTAAGGCCTCAACGCACGGGCAGCTTCCCTGCATCGGGTGTCATGGCGGCAATGATAAGACCGCTGACAAAAAACTCGCTCATTCCGGAAATTTTCTCAGGCATCCTTCTTTAAAAGCCGAAGAGAAATGCGCCGGATGCCATGCTGACATTGTAGCAAGAACAAAAAATTCATTGCACGAACAGGGCTGGGGTCAGAAAGCAATGGTTTACGGGCGGTCAGGGTTAAGCAGCTTTAACGAGCTTACAGATATGATGAAAATGGGTTATGACAAGAATTGTGCAAAATGCCACGGAACCTGCGGTGACTGCCACATTAACAGACCCAAAGCCGGCGGCGGCGGGCTTCTTAATGGTCATAATTTCAAAAAGACACCGGATATGACTGATAATTGCGTTGCCTGTCATACCAGCCGGGGCGGTCATGCTTATCTTGGTATTGGCCCCAACACCGTCCCCGATGTTCACCTCACCAAACAGGGCTTCACCTGTATGAGCTGCCACAGCAAAAATGAAATTCACGGTGATGGCGTCACTTATAACCAGAGATATAAAATGGCTCTTATGCCTTCATGCGATGATTGCCATACCAGTATGAATAACGCCAATATGTATCACAGTGTTCACATCACCAGTTTTAACTGCAACACCTGTCACTCGCAGGACTATAACAACTGCGGCAGTTGTCATATCGGCGGTGAAGGCGCGCGGGTAGTTTCACACATGAAGTTTAAGATTGGAATGAATCCCATACAATCAATAAAACCTTTTAAGATGGCAACATTAAGACAGTCTTTGTCCGCGCCTGACAGTTGGAAGGAGTATGGCACAGCCACACTTACCAACTTTAACAGTCAGCCGACATATAAATACAGCACGCCTCACAACATCCTTCGCTGGACCAGCCGCACCAAGGTTGATGCCGGTAAGGCCTGTTATGATAACTGTCATATAATAAAAGAAGGCACAACTTTCAGAAATAAACAACTCTACCTGTTCCAGTCCGATCTGGAGTCATGGGAAGTTCCGGCTAACACCAGCATAGTCGTTGACGGAAAATTACCGGCAAGCTGGGGACTGAATTAGTAGAATTATCGTTAATATATATACACAGAGAGAAATACAAATGAAAACGTTCCATAAATATCTGTTCCTGTTCATCCTCCCGATGCTCTTCATCACTGCATGTTCAGATGACAGTACAACCAATCCACCACCGGCAACGGTAAATGAAGCCGAAGTGCTTGCTACGTATCTTGAAGCAAACGGCGATTTTGTTAACACCCTGGCTCCCGCAATGATCACCGCTGATGATGTAAGAACTTATCAGCTTACCAAACCTGATAAAATTCACATCATTGATATTCGTCCGGCAACAAACTTCGCGAAGGGTCATATTGAAGGCGCAGTTAATAAACCTCTGACAGACGTTCTGACTTACATGAAATCAATTAACCCGGCTTCATACGAAAAAATTGCTTTTGTTTGTTTCTCAGGACAAACGGCAGGTTATGCAGTAGCTCTTCTCCGCTTAGCAGGATACAACAATGTTTTTGATCTGAAGTTCGGCATGTCTGCATGGAACGATTCAGTTGAAAACGTCTGGAAACCAAACGTTGGAAACAACTATGCCGGCTTTGTAACCGATATTACCGCAAAAGCTGCTGTTGGCTCACTCCCGACACTCACCACCGGTAAGACAACCGGTAAGGAAATCCTTGATGCTCGTATTGCCCAGCTTCTTTCAGTAACCGACCCTTTCGGTGAGATAAAAGTTTCCTGGCAGGCCGTTACCGCTAACCTGACCAATTACTATATCATTAACTATTGGCCTCAGGCACATTATGATATGGGACATCTCCCGGGTGCAATCCAATATACACCAAAAGTTGATCTTAAACTTGCAACCAATCTGAAAACGCTTCCGACCAACAAGCCAATTGCACTTTACTGCTATACCGGTCAGACCAGCGCTCAGGTTGTAACCTATTTGAAACTTCTCGGATATGATGCAAAGTCACTTCTGTACGGAGTAAGTACGATGAACTATAATCTGCTTACCAGTAATAACCTGACCACATGGAAAGATACAGAATGCAAATATTATCCGGTAGTTAAATAACACGTCCCAAGGACCTCAGTTAATGAGAGCCGGCGCCTGTAGCGCCGGCTTTTTTTATATATGAGCAGTTGCTGAAGGAATTCAAAGGCAGAAAGGACATAAACTGCAGAAAGGACAGGATGACACTTCTGCAAAATCAATACCCCGGAGTGAATTAATTTTTAATTTTTTTTGACTTCTGCCATAATCTGACTAAGTCGTAAAAACATGAGAATGCATCTTAAAAACACAGATTTTTTCATAATTAGTCATACTAATATTAGTGGTAAATTAAATAAATTTCCGATATAAGTACAATGTTACAGTAGCAAAGCCCCCGCTTCCAATTTACAATGAACAATGTATAATTTTTTAAGCCCCCTCTTTCCAATACAGAACCCGGCAAACACAAATTTAAATTCTGCAAGAGAATATATTCAGTTAAAACTTACTCTGTCAGGAGAGAGGGGGTTTGGGGGTGAGTCTTGTTATTGCGAACATGCGGCTTACTGTTAGTTTTAACTAAACTTCCGATCAGGAGAAACCTTAAAAGATAGTTTTGTTTTGTAATTTGTAAACTTTCACATCAAAAGTGTAAGTGATGATTACGAAGAAAAGTATTTTTGTGTTGTTTGTTGCCGAATATAGGCAGAGGCAATTAATAATTTAAGGTAAAGAGTGAAAAATAAATTAAGGAACAAGTAAGAATATTTGAATTG
>BTUV01000051.1:0-20599 GCA_045863035.1 Ignavibacteriales bacterium
GCTCCCTATTCAGAAAAAAGCCGGCTTAACTGGATGAAGTTTGAAACGATGGAATGAAATAATTAGTAGCCGGTAATGGGGAGAATGAATACGATTGATATATCTGCGGGAAACTATTCTTTGCGTCTTAGTGTCTTTGCGCGAATTTTATCGGAAACGCAAAGCGGATTTACGCGGATCGGATAAACTTTGCTATACTCTGCGCTTAAATAGGAGTAGCAATGCAGGGACGATTAAAAAACCCTCCCTGCAATTCCTATATATACTAACTTCTCTTTGGTCTGTAAAAATGGGATGACTGCCCGAAAAATACTTCCGCTGCTTCCATCACTGTTTCAGACAAGGTCGGATGCGGATGTATGGTCAGCTTCATATCTTCAACATTGGCACCCATCTCAATAGCGAGTGTTCCCTCGGCTATCAGTTCTCCCGCACCGGGTCCGCAGATGCCAACACCAATCACCCGCTGATCTTCCGAGCGGACAATCAGCTTTGTAACACCGTCAAACCTGTCTAATGTTGTCGCGCGCCCGGATGCAGCCCAGGGGAATTTGGCTACTTCATGCTTAATGCCAAGCTCGCGCGCCTGTGTTTCGGTAAGTCCCGCCCACGCAATTTCAGGATCGGTAAATACCACTGCGGGGATTGCCAGCGGAGCAAATTCTGCTTTGTGTCCGTTAATCACTTCAACGGCAACACGAGCTTCATGTGAGGCCTTATGCGCCAGCATCGGCTCACCTGCTATATCACCAATGGCGTATATATTAGGGTCGGAAGTGCGGCATTGTTTGTCAATCTCAATCCAGCCGCGCGGGGTTACTTTAACTTTTGTGTTCTCAAGACCAAGTCCGGCTGTTACCGGTTTTCTTCCGATAGAAACCAGCACGTGGCTATATATAGTCTCTGTTTCTGTTCCGTCCTGTGCCTGAATTTTTACCGCAAGACCATTCTCAACTTCTCGGATGCCAAGCACTTTGCTGTTCAGCATTATTTTTTCAAATTTTTTGTCAAGCATCTTTGCAAGGTGAGCAACCAGATCGCGGTCAGCGCCGGGCAGAAGTCCGCCGGTCATTTCAACCACAGAGACTTTTGCACCGAGCGCCTGATAGACAGAGCCAAGTTCAAGCCCTATATATCCGCCGCCGACAACCAGGAGTGACTCCGGTATCTCCGGCAAATCAAGCGCGGAGGTTGAGTTCAGCAGACGTTTACTGTTAATCTCAAATGCCGGTATGGTTGCAATTACCGAACCTGTTGCAATAATGCAATTATCAAACTGCACTTCTTCGGTTCCGCCTTCTGTTTTTGCAACTGAAAGAGTATTGGAGCCGGTGAACTGCGCGCGTCCCTGTATATAATTAATCTTCCTCTGTTTGGAAAGCACACCAAGCCCTCCGGTCATCTTGCCGACAACACCGGATTTCCAATTCCGTAGCTTCTCAAGATTTATCACCGGCGGCTGAAATTCCACTCCCCAGTGTGATGATTCTTTCGACTCATTAATCAGCTTTGCCACATGCAGCAGCGCCTTGGAGGGGATACATCCGCGATAGAGGCAAACTCCCCCGGGATTTTTTTCCATATCAATAAGCGTGACCTGCATTCCCAGATCAGCAGCGTAAAATGCGGCAGCGTATCCGCCCGGACCCGCGCCAATAACCGTTAACTGTGCTTTTGTCATATATATATCTTTTATTTTCTGTTAATCGTTGTCTAAGTGTATATATAAATATTTATGTTACCCGATGATGCTAAAGCCGGTGTATTTCTGCAGCGGCTTTGGTATCACGATGGTGCCCTCAGGGGTCTGGCAGTTTTCCAACAGGGAAACCATCAGCCGGCTTGTGGCAAGTCCGGAGCCGTTAAGTGTGTGTATATATTCCAGCTTCTTGTTCTCTTCCTTGCGGAATTTAATGTTTGCCCTGCGTGCCTGAAACGCCTCAAAGTTTGAACAGGATGAGGCCTCAAGCCACTTCTGTTCTGCCGGTGACCATACTTCAATATCGTAACACTTTGCAGCCGAAAAACTTAAGTCGCCGGTGCAGAGCATCAGAATACGATAGGGAACATGAAGCGCCTGCAATATATCCTCTGCGTCCTTTACTAATTTTTCAAGTTCATCATACGATGTTTCCGGCTGAACAAACTTAACCATCTCAACTTTATTAAACTGATGCACACGCAAAAATCCTTTCGAATCTTTTCCGTAGGAACCCGCTTCACGGCGGAAGCAGGCAGAGTATCCGGCATACTTAACGGGCAGATCTTTCTCCGCAAGAACTTCATCTCTATATATATTGGTAATCGGAACCTCAGCGGTAGGGATTGGGTAGAGACCATCCTTTTCAATGAAGTACATATCTTCTTCCATTTTCGGAATCTGTCCGGTTCCTTTCATCGAGTCGCGGTTCACTAAAAACGGCGGGAAAATTTCTTCGTACCCGTGATCGTTAATGTGCATATCAAGAAAGAAGTTGATAAGCGCGCGTTCAAGAGTTGCACCTTTACCTTTATATATAGGAAAACCGGAGCCCGTTACTTTTGCGCCCCGTTCAAAATCCAGGATGTTAAGTTTCTTGCCAAGCTGGATATGGTCAAGCGGTTTGAAATCCGTCTCAAATTTAAATCCTTCAGGCAGCCATCTGCGCACCTCAACATTTTCCTCAGCAGACATACCAACCGGAACCGACTCATGCGGCAGGTTTGGTATATACGCCAGGATGTTGTTGATGGCCTCTTCAATTTCAGTTACCCGTTTATCCTTTGCGGTAATCTCATCGGAGACCCCTTTCATTTCAGCCAGCAGGGCGGAGGTATCTTCTCCGGCTTTTTTCATCTGGGGGATTTTAGCTGAGGCCTGGTTCTTTCTGGCTTTCAGTTCCTCCACAGCAAAGATCAGGGAGCGGCGTTCTTCGTCAAGGGTGAGGATTTCACCGATGCGGTCTTTCTCCTTCTTTGCGGCAAGGCCTTTTCTTACAAAATCGGGGTTTTCACGTATGAGTTTAATATCGAGCATTGGGTTTTTAGAAAATTTCAAAAATAGCAGCCCAAATTTACGGATGAAGGATGAATTATAGGATATGAAGTATGAATTTTAGGGTATTTAGGTCTTTATGCGGCTTCACAGCTACAGAGTTAGCTTCAGAATCTTCGGTTTGTTGCCTTTGCGGCTTTTCTTCTTTGCGCGAACCCTTCCGGGGGACACTAGAAATATTATGGACGGTAGAGATGGGTTAGAGGCAGTAAGCCCAGCTCAAAAACCACGAAGTGGTGACATTTTTACAGCAATGAGAGCAACGCATCCAGTTCAACCACGAAGTGGTGAAATTATCTTTGCTTCTGTTCAAATGACTAAATCTCGATAAATCGAACCCCTGACATCTTAAGAGTCGAAGTATTTTGCTCTTTGATTAAGATGCTTGTGGTTTTATCTTTACTTAAATAATAGGAATAATTTACCTCAGATGAGCCAATTAGATTTATTCGGCAATAGAATTTCTGTTCCGCCCCCTGCAAATCTGATTAAACAGACAACCCAGATTAACCAGGGTTCATTTCAGTATTATTGCACATTCTTTTCGCGATCAGAAAGTGATGAGTTTTTTAGCAGGCTGCTTGAGGATATTGAATGGAAACAAGAATCAATGCGCATTTATGGAAAGCTTGTATCCTTCCCACGTTTAACCGCATGGTATGGAGATAATGACAAACCCTACTCATTCTCTGGTATAACTTTGAAACCTCATCCTTGGTCTAAAGACTTATTAAAAATTAAAAGTGCAATTGAAGAATATAGTACTGTTGTTTTTAACAGCGTTTTATTAAACCTTTATCGAAGTGGAAATGATTCAATTTCCTGGCATACCGATGCCGAACCAGAACTTGGGCGAAATCCGGTTATCGCATCTGTTAATTTCGGAGAAACCCGCAAATTTCAGTTAAGACACATTAAAACAAGAGAAGTTATTGATATCCAGCTCGAACACGGTAGCGTACTCATAATGGAGGGAGAGTTGCAGCACTATTGGCAGCACCAGGTTCCTAAAACCAAAGCCGCAAAAAAAGAACGGATAAATCTTACCTTCAGGGTTATCAAATGAACTGGGAAAAAACCGAAATAGTAATCGGAAGCGGCGAAACTGTCTCTGCACAAGCACCGGTAATTATTTCAGCAAGCCGTTCAACGGATATCCCGACTTTTTATGCTGACTGGTTTGTGGAAAGGTGGAAAGCCGGTTATGTTAAATGGATGAATCCGTTTAATGGTGTTCCTCTTTATGTTTCGTTTAAGAATGCAAGAGTGGTTGTTTTCTGGACTAAAAATCCCAAGCCAATGTTTCAACACATTGAGTTTCTCAATGAAAACATTAAAAATTACTATTTTCAATACACTCTTAACGATTATGATTATGAGGGGTTCGAAGTAAAGGTTCCAAAATTAGAAACCCGCATACAAACATTTAAGGAATTATCAGACAGAATCGGAAAAGAGAGGGTGATTTGGCGATTTGACCCGCTAATGTTGACCGAAACTTTGAACGTAAAAGAATTATTACGACGAGTTGAGAACATTGCTGACCAGCTTTATAATTACACATCAAAACTGGTATTTAGTTTTGCGGATATTGCGATCTATAAAAAAGTGGAAAGTAATCTAAGAAGAGAAAATATTTCCTACAAAGAGTTTACATCGGAAACAATGATTGAGTTTGCCGAGGGGCTAACCTTATTAAATAAAAATTGGAACTTTGAATTAGCTACCTGTGCGGAAAAGTTCGACTTACAAAAATATGGCATTATCCACAACAAATGTGTGGATGATGACTTAATGATAAAACTATTCAGTCATGACAAGAAATTAATGCAATTTCTTGGGGTTAAATTTATAGAACCCAATCTCCTTGATCCAGATGGAAAAATTGAGAAAACAAAGAATCTAAAGGACAAAGGGCAGCGTGAGACATGCGGTTGTATTATGAGTAAAGATATCGGTGAGTATAATACCTGCCCGCATGAATGTGTGTACTGTTATGCAAACACTTCGCCGGAGAAAGCTAAAAACAATTATGAAAAACACAAACTTAACAAACACTCTGAAATAATAACAGGGAGATAAGTATGGCTTACTTTTTTAAACTACCCAAAATAAACGAACTAAATCCAATTCAACAGTCCGCTGTGGATAGCATACATCCGATAAAAGTAGTAGGCGGACCAGGAACCGGAAAAAGTGTTGTTTCACTATGGCGGCACTTAAGAAATCACTCCATCGGTAGAAAAAGAAGCTTATTGCTAACCTACACTAAAACACTTGAAGCCTTTTTAGCGGGTTCAGCATTGGGGTTGAATGCCAAGCAAGAATTTTTAGCGGGTTCAGCATTGGGGTTGAATGTTAAGGCAAGCGAAAATATAAGCAGAACAAAATACTGGGCAGCTAATCCCACCCAACATTATGATGAAATTATTGTGGATGAAGCGCAGGACGTAAATTTAAATTATTATCTTACCATTAATTCTCATTCAGATAATTTATGTTACAGTCTGGATGAATTTCAAAGTGTTTTTCTAACTGAAAATGAACTCAAAGAACTTAAAAATGGATTAAAAGAGCTATTGCCAAATAACAAAGAGTTTTTCCTAGATAAAAACTACCGAAACACTTATGAAATTATCAACTTCACTAAAGCGCTGTTTCCCCATCGCATACTAGGCGAGGCTAATACTAATGGCCCCAAACCCGTTGTGTTGATCTCTAATAATAACACAACACGATATAATGGCTTAATATCAGTAATTAAACAATTCAGATCAGAAAATCACAATATTGCTGTCTTTGCTCCAAAAAGAATAGAAGTGCAGCAAATTTCTAATTTATTAACTACCGCAAACATCTCACATTCTTCCTTTGTTGGAACAGATGAACAAGTTCCTCAGATTGATAATGTTCATGTTACTACATTTAAATCGGCAAAAGGATTAGAGTTTGATACGGTAATCATACCTGATTTTGACCGGATGCAAAACAATTTAATAAATTTACACATAACGAAGGAAAGTGATTATTTTGTTGTACTGACCAGATCCCGAAGGAATCTATTTTTGATTTGCTCTCAACTTCCTGCGTTTTTGACTAAATCTGATGCACAAAAACAGACCTACTCTGTAGAAAACTTAAAATGACCACATATTTTGTTCCCTGCAATACAACTGCTCTTTCTCACTTCTTCAATAAGGGTCTCATAGTCCCTTCTATTATTCTGAACAACAAACCTCGTGATATCCAGAATGATTTCCCTGACTATTTATTGCTTTCCAGCTTTAAATGGGTTAAAGACTGCAACGCAGCAATAGAAATAGTACTTACCGAAGAAGAAACAACTATGCTCACACAAATAAATGAGGGTTTCTTTTTGTTATCCGTAGCATTGCCGATTTCAAGGGTAAAAAAAGTATGGTTTTTAGAGCAGGAACAACTCGAAACTACTTTGTGGAATATAAACAACGGAGCTGGATTTCTTAACAAATCATTGGCGGTTACGGATTCATTAAAGAATAATAAAGTTTATGAATTTGAATTCTCATCAGAATTATCCCTCCCCGTTAAAGCGGATATTTCACATAAGGTAAAATTGTTTGATCAATTGTTGGGTTCTCTTGCTATAATGCGTATTGCAGGGGGAACTGATTATAATTTTTCATACAACTACATATTTACACTATCGCATTTTAATTCAGTTGTTCAGCAAGAATTGCAATCTGCAATCGAAAACGATACTAAATTTTCTACACGGTTTATTGATTTTGTAACTAATAAACATACTGGATGGGAGATACTTTATCGTTATTTTCAAAACCCCATGACGGATGAAGAAATAATTAATCTGGCAAAAAGGGAAAAAATAACCATCATAAAGCAATATGGTAGTTTGCTCCTTGACGGTATTCCAACTGATTCTGTCGTTTTTTATCTGGTCTTATTAAAGATCCATGGCATAGGTGGTGTAAAAGGCGAAGATGATTTACTCAGTTTATTGCTTTCGTCAAAAACTTATCTTGAAAACCGTGAAGAAGCTCTGTTTCTTTTGGGGTATCATTTAGGTTATTCAAAATTGTTCAATGGATATAAGGTGTCAGGTACTTATTATCCAGTAAAATATGATCTTATCAGCAAACTTAATTATTACACTATTGAAACTATTTATCAGTATGTCTTTAATGATGTTCAGCAATCAGCCAATTTCCCATATCTGGATGAGTGGGTGCCAAATAAACAAGCTCAAAAATTCAGAGGTTTTGTAACATACAGAATATTGGATGAAGTCGTAAAGCTAAAAAAAAAGAAAAGCTATTCAGAGCGTTACTCAGAACAATTTTCAAATGAAATTACCGAAATTGTGTCGTTCAAAATCAAGGAAACTTTGCCCTCCTACTTAAATCTTGATTATTCAAAGTTTTTAATCTTAATTTCCTCAGAGATCAACAATATAGTAAAAAAACAAATAGCTTTAGTTGCCTCAGCGGTGGGCAAAGAAGCAGAGGAATACTACTCGAATACCGAAGAAAACCCTGAGCAGCGTTCTATGCCAGATAACAAGAACAAACAAAACGATAGTATCGACATTCACTCAGACAGATCTGACTTATGCGAAAACACTAATACAAATACTTCCCCTACAACTTTTTCCAATAATTCAAGGACAACAACTTCACAGTATTTGAATGCAAATTCAGAAGAAAACTTGTTGGTTAACGATGAAGTAACACCCCAGAATAGCAATAATGCCTCCCCTCCGAATATCAAAGCTGCGGCTGATCCAAAAACGCGCAATAAGGGCGGGAGAACTAAACAGAGTGCTAACAAAAAATCACAGATAAAAATTTCAACTGTTTCTGAGAATCCCCCGCAAAATAAGATGGCGAATGGTAATTTGTTTGATGGCAATCAATCAAAAGACATCACGTAGCAATAATTTTTAAGTTTAACCCTATAAGGGGAAAGATATATGCGCATAAACACATTTGATTTTTCAGCATTCTCCGATGGTGAATTTCAGGAATTGTATGATTATTATGTCAATTTATCATTTTCAGAACTATTAGCTAAAAAAGTAGAAATTGATAATCGTATAACCTCAAATAGGTTTATTATAGAGGGGCTGGATTTTTCAAATAAAAGAAATCTCGCACTTGTACATTTTCTCCTCGATCTAAGCGAACGACTTCAACTGTTTTCACCCTTCCGGTACTTATATCACATTATTGAGGAAAACGATTTTACCTTGAGCTATCGGCTTCAGGCCGCATCCAATTTTATGATAAATATAAATATGGCGGATGATTATATTGAGAGAATTGAACATATTGTTTCGTTGCTCAATTTATCTGTTGAAAGCAGTGAAGATTCCGAGTTAACTGCGCTTTGTACATTCGGAAACTTTTATGCTCATATTATTTATCAGTTTGGACAATTTAACCCAGGAATAGTCACTACATTCAAAGAAAAAGTAAATTCTCTATTATCTGCTGATTCAATTAATTTTACAAGTAACGACTTTATCCTTCGATTGTTTGAAGTTGATTCACAAAGCAGCGAACAACACTTTAAGAAAATTCATTTGCTTCTTGACTCTTTACGACTCGACTATCTAAAGAGTTTAAGCCATAAAGATAAAACCACATTAACATTTCATGACAGTAATGATTATGTTAAGCAATTAGAAAAAACGGATAAATCTTTTGAGCAAATCAGGCAAATTTCGTGTCGCTCTATAGTATCGCTCAGTTTGCAAAGACAAAATGAACTTTTTCGTGATTTGCAGCGTGGCGAAAGAATATTGCAAACCGAAGCTCACCTAGCTGCTTATATGCAGCGCTATGGTTCCATGCATTACGAAAAATTAAAAACTGCATTGAATTATATATCATTGAATCATGAAGCTGAAAAACTGGAAATTTTTGATTGGGGGTGTGGCGTTGGTCTCGGCTCATTGTCACTTCTGGAAAAATTTTCATCGGCCCTCATTTCCAGAGTTAAAAATTACTTTTTAATTGAACCTTCTTTACCTGCCATAACCCGGGCTGGCACCCATATTAAGCATTTTCACCCTGGTGCATCAATTAGATATATTAATAAATCAATAAACGACTTACAACCAATTGATGTGTTTTCAGAAAATAAAGCGCGTAGAATCCATATCTTTTCAAACATCCTCGACATTGATGAGATTTTGCTCTCAAATTTAACCAGGTTTCTTCAACAAAATTGTAAAGGGGTTAATTGTTTTATTTGTGTAAGTCCTTATATAAATAGTGCTAAAACTGAGAGAATAAATTCATTTGTACGTGGCTTCCAAGATAATGTCGGTTTTAATTTAATGGCAGAAATATCTCATCGGAGGGGTGCCTGGGTTAATAATTGGTCTTGTGTAATTCGTGTTTTTATGGTTGTCTTGTAGTTTTTCTGAGGTGGTTTTTTGTTTATTACCAAAGAGCTGCGCACCATTTTGGCTGTTGCATTTAATCGGGCATCTGTTAGGGATCCCTAGCGCCCTTGCGCGAGCTCTTCCCGGGGGTCACCGCCCTTTTAAAACTCTGCGTTACTCCGCGCATTACTTTGCGTTTAACCTTCCGCCACGGCCACTTTTAACTTTTCTCTCTTAACTTTTAACTCCCTTTTTCAGCCGTTCATCAATTCATACTTCATACCTCATCATTCATAATTATTTTGCGTATTTGTTTCCCGGTAATATCAAGAAAGACCATCTCTATGCTGAAATTAGTTTCTGCACTGCTCCTTTTTGCAACAGCATCACTCTTTCCGCAGAGTGAAGCCAAACTGCTCCGCCATCCCGCGCTCAATCACAATGGCAGCGAACTGGCGTTTTCCTATCAGGGGGATATCTGGAAAGTTTTCGCCACAGGAGGCACTGCACAGCGGCTCACCATTCACGAGGGGAATGAGGCCCACCCCCGCTTCAGTCCGGATGGCAGCCAGATTGTTTTTTCAGGCATACGCTTCGGCAATAGTGACCTCTTTGTTATCCCGGCTTCGGGCGGACAGGCACGGCGGCTTACATGGAACTCCGCCCCTGATCTGGTAAGCGC
The DNA here is from genome assembly GCA_045863035.1 of Ignavibacteriales bacterium. Lineage (GTDB taxonomy): Bacteria > Bacteroidota > Ignavibacteria > Ignavibacteriales > Ignavibacteriaceae > H2-BAC3. Next base: position 10,105 of record BTUV01000051.1, read on the forward strand.
GTGGACAAAAGATGGCAACATCCTCTTTGGCACTGTGCGGGAGTTCAACCACGTTGAGCGCGACCCGGAAGTATATACCATCAGCCCCTCCGGCGGAACTGAATACCGTCTGCTTGATGCACTTGGTTCTGATGCAACCCCCTCACCGGATGGCCGGTTTATCGCTATAACCATCGGCGGCTCTAACCCCGTTTACCGGGAGGGCTACACCGGTCCGGCCAACAAAAATATCTGGCTTTATGACACAAAAAAGAATATATATACAAACATCACTCCTTCCGCCGGCAATGAACTGATGCCGCAATGGACCGGGAACCGCACACTCGTATATATCAGCTCCGCGAACGGCAAATATAATGTATATAAGATGACCCTCAGCGGGGAGGGCCAGCCGCAGGGGAACCCCGAACAGCTTACTGATTTTAAAGATTATGCAGTCCGCTATCTTACTGTTTCCGGTGACGGCAAACATGCAGTGCTTGAGCAGGGGACATCACTCTGGGTTATGAAAAATTTTTCCAAGCCGGAAAAGCTTAATATCAACGTTCCCGCTGACAACCGATTCGACCCTGAAGAACTGAAATCATTCACCAAAGATGCAAACGAATATGAAGTATCACCTAACGGAAAACTTGTTGCATTGGTAAACCGCGGTGAGATTTTTATTAAAGAGGTTAATAAGGATAAATCCCGCAGTGTGAATGTATCCAATCATCCTTTCCGCGATATGAATCCCGCATGGCTGAGTGACAGCACACTCCTGTTTGTTTCAGACCGGGCAGATGACAATTTTGATTTATATATACTGCGCAGTGCTGATAAATCCGAGCCAAACCCGTTCCGTTCACTGCGCCATGAAGTCGTCCGCATAACAAAAACCGGTGAAGATGAAAGCAGACCGGTAGTTTCGCCTGATGGAAAAAAGGTTGCGTTCATGCGGGGCCGCGGCACATTCATTGTTGCGGAGATAAACAAAGACGGCTCACTCGGCAAAGAGACCGTCCTTCATGATGGATGGGCTTCCGCTGATGATGTTGCCTGGAGTCCGGACAGCCGCTGGATTGCCTATAGCATGAGCGACCTTTACTTTAATGATGATGTATATATACACGCCGCTGATAACTCACAGCCCCCTGTTAATGTAAGTATGCATCCTCGCGGAGATTATAACCCCGTCTGGTCGCCTGATGGTTCAAAGCTCGGGTTTATTTCTGCACGTAACGGACGCAATAATGATGTCTGGTTTGCATGGCTTAAAAAAGAGGACTGGGAGCGCACCAAACAGGATTGGGAAGACAAAGAACCCGCAAAAAAAGATGATAAACCCGCGGGCAAAAAAGACAGCGCAAAGGTTACTCCTGTTGTGATTGATTTTGAAAACATACACGAGCGCCTCACGCAGGTAACATCGTTTCCGGGTAATGAAAACAGCGTGCGCATCTCTAAAGACGGCGAAACATTTTACTACACCGGTGCCTCAAGCAGCGCAAAAGGGAACGACCTTTACAGCATCAAGTGGGATGGCAAAGACCTGAAAGAGCTTACCAAGGGGGGGCAGAACCCGATGGCGGTATCAGGCGGTGCTGACGGCGCGTATATATACTATTTCAGAATGGGCGGTTCGCTCAGCCGTCACGATCTTAAGAGTGACAAAGCAGAAGCTCTGCCATATATACTGAAGATGAAGATTGATTACGAGCAGGAAAAGCAGCAGGTCTTTGCCGAGGCCTGGCGCACGCTGCGTGACGGATTTTATGACCCTGATTTCCACGGTAAGAATTGGGAAGCCCTGCGCGAAAAATATCTGCCGCTCTGCCTGGCTGCATCAACCGAGGGCGATTTCCGTGAGATGTTTAACTGGATGCTCGGCGAACTGAACTCAAGCCACATGGGGCTTTCAGGAGGGGACCGCGTTGAAACACAAAAAGAAACAACCGGGCTGCTCGGCGCTGAACTGAAACCGGTTAAAAACGGCGCTGAGGTTATGCGCGTTATACCCGGATCACCGGCAGACCGCAGCTCAAGCCGTCTGATGAAGGGTGATATCATCCGCACGGTCGGCGGTGAGCAGCTCAGCGATGAGGTGAATATATACTCCCTCTTTACCGGCACGGCTGATGAGCAGGTGCTGCTTAGTGTTGAAGGAAAAGACGGCAAAACACGCGATGTGGTAATCCGTCCTTCATCATCGCTGCGCCCACAGATATATAAAGAATGGGTTGCCGACCGCAAGGCACTCACTGATAAATACTCCGGCGGAAAACTTGGATATATACACATCCGCGGAATGGATATGGTAAGTTTTGAAGAGTTTGAACGCGAACTCACCGCTGCGGGATATGGCAAAGAGGGGCTCGTAATAGATGTCCGATATAACGGCGGCGGCTCCACCACTGACTTACTAATGGCAATACTCAATTACAAGCAGCACGCATACACCATTCCGCGCGGAGCTGCTGAAGATCTTGAAAAAGAAAAAACCAAATTCCGCCCATACTACCCGACCGGAGAGCGGCTGGTATATACTGCGTGGCTGAAGCCGAGCATTGCGTTGTGTAATGAGTCGAGTTACTCCAATGCAGAAATCTTTTCACACGCATATAAGAACCTCGGCATCGGAACGCTTGTCGGCAAACCCACTAACGGCTCAGTAATCTCCACCGGCGGCAGGGGCTTGATGGACGGCTCCTTTGTGCGGCTCCCATTCCGCGGATGGTACACCCTTGCTGATGATAAAAACCAGGAGCTTGTCGGCCCCGCAGTCCCGAATATATTAGTTGACACCTACCCCGACAGCAAAGCAAAGGGCGTTGACGAGCAGCTCAAACGCGCGGTGGAAGAGCTGCTGAAATAATTGTGAATGGTGAATTGTAAATTGTGAATTTGATTTAGAAACCAACACCCGGATAAATCCGTGTGTTTCTGAAAGATGATGTTGCACAAACCTTCACTAACCCCCAGCTTCAGATGGGGGTTAGTGCATGTGTTCAGCTTTGTGCCTTTGTCGTTCCTGTCCATTTCGTCCCCGCTGTCGTTTTGTCCCTGCTGTCCTTTATTGCTCTGCCACACCCTGCACTCAACCAACATCCGGATAAATCCGTGTGTTATTGAAAGATGGTGTTGCACAAACCTTCACTAACCCCCAGCTTCAGATGGGGGTTAGAGCTATAAGGTGATTATTTCACCCCAATCACGAAGTGATGACATTATTGTAGAAACCGATCAATCCGCCCTTGTCCCCAAAACCTCGGAGAGGTGATATTATAGAAAATAATTGTGAATTTTGAATGGTGAATTTCCAACCGACTCCTGAGGAGTCGCACTTTAGTAGAAACTCACCCCAATCACGAAGTGATGACATTATTGTAGAAACCAAGAATGTTCAACAATCCCCACCCCGACTACGGAGGAGTCGCATATCGGCAGAAAAGCGCCCCAATCACGAAGTGATGACATTATTGTAGAATCCAATAAATCCACCAACACCCCCAAAACCTCGAAGAGGTGACATTATCCGTAGCCTGTGAAAGATCGGAACATAATTAAACCTTTAAATTTTTGATTTGAGTCCTTATTTTTATGGCGAATAAAAAACGAATATTATGAAACCCCTGGTAATCTTATTCTCCTCCCTCCTCTTCCTCTCCTGCCAGGAGCCGGAGGAGAACCCCAAAATGATAACCGCTAAATCTCCTGTGACTTCCATTGTGGATGTAGAGAGAACCGGCGGGATTGTAACTGCGTGGGTATGGGCGAGCTGGCCCAACGGCTGCGGGAGGTATTCCCATTATGAAATGTTCAGCGCTGACTCAGTCCGCATTATCACCGTTTACGGTCAGCAGCCGGAGGGGGCAGTCTGTACTCAGGGGATCATCAGGTATCTGACCGGAATCTCAATCCCCAACCTCCCCACCGGCAGCTACACCTTCCGCTTCTGGCAGAGCGACAGCACTACGGTGGATACGAGTTTTACGTTGTGAGGGGGCAATAGAAAGACCAAAACCCGTGAAAAGCTCGAAACTTATTTCAGTCTTTCATTACTAAAGTGCAATCTTCTCACTCTTCCTGTAAAGTTCAGATATATATCGTGATTTTATCCTAAACTGACTTCTTTGTTTCGTCTTTGGTGTTGTTGATGCGTTTTCAATTTTTATACCCGGATCATAATAAATATTACCCAGACTAAGCTGGGTTAAAAACAAAACAAAGTCAGTTCCAAGCCCCAATAATATGTTGTTGCCGTATTTATATTTTCTGGAGCCATTTTGTCTCAGGAGTGATGGTATATAGCAAGCGTTGGTATGCTTTCGTTTCCAGTGTGAAATAACTGATGAGAAGGTCCAGGCGGCCGCTTCGTTTTCCAGATTGTCAAGCAAAACAATTTTTCCGGCGGTACTCGTAATTCGTTTTTCGGATTTATCAAAACCTGATATTTCCAGTTTAAGTCCGGTCCTGTTGTTTGTAATTCCGGCTTTGAATATCCCTCCGAAGTTCAATCTGTCAACTCTTCCTCTAAGATCTGAGTATCCATACTTTCTGACAAAATCAGATGCTCCGTTCTCATGATAATATCCTGAATCAGGTTCCGGAGTCATTAGTGTTATCACTGCTGAAGAAGTTTTGTTAAGATTTTTGACTCCGAACTGCTTTATTTCCCAACCAAGGTAATCGGGTTCAGAATAACCGTTTGGAGTTATTCCAAGTTCTGCTTCAAGTGTATATCCTCCGCAGTTTGAGCTGTTGCAGGGTAATACACCGCCTGTCCGGTCCAGTCGTTTCGAATCTATCCAGCCAAGCGAAGTAATTCTTTTCAGTTCGGTTAAAAGCTTTGCCCGGTGATCTTCGATGCGTTCCGTATATATTACTTTAAATACTCCGGTTTCTTCTTTTGAGGAGTAGTTTGCAAACTCTTTAGCCACGTCTGAGCCCGGCAAAACAGCTTTGCCAAGTATCTTTCCTCCATCAGCCACACCCAAAAACAAAAGCCTGCCTTCTTCTCTGCCGGACATAATTTTTGATGGGGCATTTTTACATTCTCTCAGGAATCCGGAAAATCGTACTTCAGGATATTTGGGATATAGGATTAATTGTGCAAACGGGGCATTGGCAAGTTCTCCATCATCGGTTATCCAGCTAAAATCAAGTGTAGCTTTAAATCTCTCCCTTTTCCAGTCCCCAATTTCTTCTGCTTTTATCTCGTTGAACGGCAGAATATTCAGAACATCATAACTTCCGCCCAGATACACCTGGTTCTTTGAATTATCATTGGGGCTGAGTTCTTTTACATAGACTTTTGTGCAGCCATTGTCTCTAAACAGCGATAGCAGGTTTTCCAGATTCATGAATTAACCGAAGTTCCTTAATAAGATTTTTACCAACAGATTGTATCAAAGGCACGGTAACAGAATTTCCAAATTGTCTGTATGCCTGATTATCAGAAACAGGAATTACAAAGTTATCAGGAAAACCCTGCAGCCTGGCACATTCTCTGGGGGTCAGTCTTCTTGGGTTTCTGTTTCTTTGAGGAATTAATATTTCCGAACCGTCCTTATAATATCTTGCGCTTAATGTACGTGAGATTCCGTCCAGATCGGTCAGACCAAAACCAAATCCGTTTCCCTTTTCCTTGTGTTTTTTTGCATAACTCTGAAGATAACTCCACAGTTTATCCGTAAGAGTGTATTTAGAATCCGGAATTGATTCAAGAATATCCCTAATCTTCAGTCCCTGGTCTTTTAATTCGGGAAATTTAAATTCCTCCTCTCCCTTAAATGCTCTGTTGTTAAACCCTATGATAATAATTCTCTCCCGATGTTGCGGAACAAAATATTTACTGTCTAATACTTTATAGTAAATTGAGTAGTTGAGCTCTTTTAAGGTTTCAGAAATAACAAAAAATGTTTTTCCCTTGTCGTGTGAGAGCAGATTTTTAACATTTTCCAATAAAAATGCTTTGGGTCTTTTTGCTTTAATTATTCTTGCTATATCAAAAAATAAAGTGCCCTGCGTTTCGTCCAGAAAGCCGTGTTTACGACCGAGTGAATTTTTTTTACTCACTCCCGCGATCGAAAACGGCTGACAGGGAAACCCTGCCAGCAATATATCATGTGCCGGGATATCGTTTTCACTAATTTGAGTAATGTCATCAAATGGGATCTCCCCAAAATTTGCTTCGTATGTCTTTTTCGCAAAAGCATCCCATTCTGAAGAAAAAACACATCGACCGCCAAGATTTTGAAATGCAAGCCTTATTCCTCCAATCCCCGCGAAAAGATCAACAAATGAAAACCGTGAACTGGTAACCGGCGGAAAGGGCACGTCCCATTTTATTGGCAGATAATACTGAAAATCAGGTTCTTCAAATAATTCCAGTTCTTCATGAAGTTCTTTCAGATAATTAACTGCGGTTTTTCTAAAAATATCAGAGTATCCGGTATCAAAATTCTGCAGATAATGGGTCAGACTGGCCTGATCGTTTTTTGTATTACGGTCAACATCAATCTGAAGTTTTTTTCTTACAATGGAATATTTAATCTTTTGCTTTTTCAATTGAAATAATAATTTTATTCACACAAAATTCGAGATCTTTTTCAACTTTTTTTGACCAGAAACGAATCACTATCCAGCCCCGGTAATTTAAATATCTGTTTACTTGTTTGTCCCGTTTTCTGTTTCTTTCAATCTTCCTCCACCAGAAATCTTTGTTGGTTTTAATTCTAAATTTTTCGCGATCCCATTTCCAGCCATGAAAGAATTCACTATCAACAAATATAGCAATTTTCCACCGCTTGAAGGTCAGGTCCGGTTTTCCAAAAACCGCCTTGTTGTTTTTCCTATAACGATATCCCCGGTTCCACAAAGCTTTTGCAAGTCTTACTTCCTGTTTTGTGCCAGTTGCCCTGATAGCCTGCATGTTTTTTCTTCTTTGATCCTTTGTTAAAACATCCATATCCATTCGGTATGTATTTTAATTCAAACCAACGCCCGGATAAATCCGGGTGTTATTTAAGGGTGATGCGAAGTTTACCTTCACTAACCACCAGCTTCAGCTGGGGGTTAGAGCTTGAGTCTGCCGCCCTTCCTGCTATACCGCACACCAACCCGAGCTCGCACACAACCAACACCCGGATAAATCCGGGTGTTCTTGAAGGGTGATGCCACGTTAACCTTCACTAACCACCAGCTTCAGATGGGGGTTAGGAAGCTCACCTCATCTTCCCCTCTACCACTACCACTGCGCTGGCGGTTACTTCCAGGGTGTCGGTTCCGGTTATCCGCAGTTTCATCTCTCCGCCGCGGCGGCTGACCTGGCAGGCGCGGAGCTCTTCCTTCCCAAGCCGGTCTGACCACCATTTTGCCAGTACTGAGTGCGCCGAACCGGTCACCGGGTCCTCATCTATCCCCACCCACGGAGCAAAGCAGCGGGAGAGGAAATGATATTCTTTAACATCTGAGGGGGAAGTTATTATCACTGAGTTACAATTTTCGGTTGTAGCTTTCAGATAACGGGGGTCAGGGGTCAGTTTGCGCAGCTCTTCCGGATTGGTAATTTCTATCAAAATCATCCCTGTTTCATGGCAGTACCCGCAGTCATGTATCCGGCTGATGCCAAGCGCTTCCTTCATCCCCTGCGGCACGGTGGTCATTTCTGTTGTGAAGAGCGGAAACAGCATCTCTATTTCATCCCCCCGCTTTTTTCCACTCAGGTGAAGTCCGCTCCCGGTTAAAAACTCCGCCGCATCACTTCCCTTCTTATTAAAGAGAAATCGGAATGAGCCGAGTGTGGCATGTCCGCAAAACGAAATTTCAGTGGAGGGGGTAAAGTAGCGGATATGGTAACTTTCCCCCTGGTCTTTCCGGGGAACGATAAAGGCAGTTTCAGAGAGGTTAAATTCCGCCGCTATTTTTTGCATCATCGCCTCCTCAAGCGGCTCCGGCGTAAGGCAAACCGCGGCAGGGTTTCCGGTGAAAGGTTTACCGGTAAAGGCATCAACAATTGCTATTTCTTTTTCCATCATACTGTGTCTCTCTTATATTTGGTTATGGACTTACTCAGGCGGATGTAGCTCCGCGCCCTGATTTCTTTTTTCCAAATTTCGCTGAATTGAATTATATTAACATAATAAAGTTTTAGCTCTAATTCTTTTAACCAAACGCGGGTATTTACAATTTCTGAGGTGACACTTTTTCTGCTACTGATTGCTCTCTCAACGCTTTTTGCGTTTTGGGCAGCATTTTACTTCCTCTCCCGAAGCAATGTGCCCGGTGCTTTATTCCTTTCCTTTTGTGAATTAGCTGCTATTTTCTGGAATATCGGTTACTTTATTGAGCTTGCGGGGGAAACTCTTCCGGTAAAAATGATTGGCGTAAAATTACAGTATTTTCTCGGCATACCATTTATGAGTGTCTTCTGGCTTCTTGCCGTGCTGGACTATACTAACTTCCGCCGTAAGTCTTTTTTTTCTCTCTCGGTTTTTCTTACCATCATTCCGTTTCTCACGATGATCTTCGCGCTTACGATGGAGTCACACGATTTCCTTTATCAAAATATACGGATAAGTGAAATCGGTGCTTTCCGGCTGATTTCCAAGGACTGGGGTCCTTGGTTTTATGTGCATGTTTATTACTCATATATCATTCTGTTTGCAAGTGCGTTATATCTCGAAAATTTTGTGAGAACGCAAAACATGATGTTCCGTACTCAGGCCGGTCTGCTCATGGGCGGATTTCTTGTTCCTCTTGTTGCGAGCATTATATACGTGATAGGGATGAACAGTTTCATGCGGCTTGATTTTACCAATATCGCTTTTACCTACAGTGCTATAACCATGGGTTATGCGGTGCAGAAATACCGGCTCTTTGATATCGTTCCCGCCGCGCGTGACAGTGTGTTTGAGTCACTTGAGGAGGGTATCATCGTAGCCGACAGCAGCCGGCGCATTGTTGACTGTAATAACTCAGCTCTCAGGATTTTTCCCGCCGCTTCCGCCACCGGCACCCGGCTGAGCAATCTCTTTGAGGGAACAGAAATTAATACGGATGAGCTTCTTTCCGGCAGGAGTTTTGAAACCAGGAAGGATGATCGTATATATCAGATAACTTCAGCCCGGCTTTCTGACGAAACAAAGCAGCACGGATATATACTCTCCCTTCACGACGTTACTCAACTTAAACAAACCGAGCAGCAGCTTAATGATCTTAATAATGCCAAAGACCGGCTTTTTTCAATTATTGCTCATGACCTCAAAAATCCTTTTTTCGTGCTGATCGGGCTTTCTGATATTCTGGTGCACAACTATGATACTACCGACGAGGAGTATAAGAAAGAACTTATCAGCGATATTAATATACTTTCCATTTCAACACATCAGCTTCTTGATAACCTGCTGGACTGGTCGCGCCAGCAGATAAACAAAATATCATTTCATCCAGAGATTTTTTCTCTGAAAGATTCGCTTGATGCAGCCATTAAATCACTCAGACAAATTGCACACAGCAAGGGTATTATCATTCAAAACAATGTTGAACAGACAGCTCTGGTCAACGCCGACAGATATATGATTGATACTGTCATCCGCAACCTGCTCTCAAATGCTTTAAAGTTTTCAGGCGGGGGCTCGGTTATTCAGACCGGCATAGTATATAATGATGGCAACACCTGCTCGCTCTGCATTTCTGATCAGGGGGTGGGTATAAGCAAGGAAGCGCTCGGTAAGATATTCTCCCCGTCTGAAAAACAGAAAACCACCGGCACCAAAGGTGAACGGGGCTCGGGGCTGGGGCTTATACTCTGCAAGGATTTTATTGAAAAAAACGGGGGCGGCATCCGTGTGAAAAGCGAACCCGGCAAAGGAAGTACGTTTACTATTACACTGCCGGTTAGCTGAGCCCCCCCCTCGACTTCGCTCGGGGACCAGCAACCTCGACTTCGCTTCCCTCGGCTCCGCTCGGGGACCGGGACTGGTTCGACTCCGCTTCCCTTCCCTCGACTACGCTCGGGGACCAGCACCCTCGACTTCGCTCGGGAACCGTACCTCGGCTCCGCTCGGGAAACGGGACTGGTTCGGCTTCTGCGTTCATCTGCGGGTAACTCTTTGTCCGATTTCTCTGGGGACAATGGTGACACTGAGGACTATTTGCTCTAATTTTACAGTGCTTTGAAGTAATCTTTGCTTACTCGGCGTTAAAATTCTTACGATTTTTTCGCGGGGACAGCCACTTACACCCGCCCTTTGAAAAAATACTTTATTTCAGCAGAGTCGGTTTTTTAATCCGTGAAATCAGCTCAATCCGTTTAATCCGTGATCATAATCCGTTTAATCCGTGATCATAATCCATTTAATCCGTGAAATCAGCGTAATCCGTTTAATCCGTGATCATAATCCGTTTAATCCGTGATCGTAATCCGTTTAATCAGTGATCATAATCCGTTTAATCCGCAATCCGGTTCCTCTCCTCTGTAACCCCCTCCCTCAGTCCTCGCCTGATTAGGATT
>BTUV01000052.1:0-20585 GCA_045863035.1 Ignavibacteriales bacterium
GCCCGCTGAGAGTTTTCCCTTTTGGTTCTGGCTTCGCCAGCGTATGAATTATGAATTAAAAATTAAATTTCAGCACCCGCTAAAAGTTATAATTCACACTAAAGTTAAACCAGCGGCCGCCGTCAGATTTGACCTGGACTCCGGGAGCGGCGGGGGGTGCGCCGGGTTCTGCGGGGGGGCGTTTAGTAATATATACGGGTAGTAACTGACCAAGCCCGGCTGAGAACTCCCATGATTTATAACTCCGGTAAAAATCAGTAGCGATAAGCAATGCTCCGGCGCGGCTGATGATCAGTTCATTTCTTTTATAGTCCTTGATACCGAATACCAGAAAAGCCGGTTGCCAGGTTTCAGCAGTGAAACCCGGCCGTATATCAAAGTAGCTGATTTGCGGTACAATACGTAATTGCTTTGTTTTTATATCATCACTCACGCTGATTGCTGCCAATTCTGCACTGCCCCGGATAATCGTGTTAATCCGGTTTCCGAAAACTGATATAAGAAAAGTGGAAAAAGGCCATGTTTGTATATTTCCGGTAATTCTTCCGCGCGCAGAGTAATGACTGAGCCGGGCAGTAATGAGATGCTGCTTTTGGGCAAGGAAAGAGGCAGAGCCAGACCAGCTTTTATACATGAGTTGTGAAACGGACAACCTGCTGAAACTGAGTCCGGTATAGTAAGAGTCAAGTTTCCCCTCTCCGCGGTATTCTGTATATGTAATATCTGCTTTAAGGTCTTTGCTTTTGTACTTTAAGGAGAGCTCATACTGCTCGGAGGAAAGAGCAAACACACCGTCAAACCCGGTTTCTTCCGGAGTTTTTTCGGGATAACCTTTCCGGTATATACCTTCTAATGATATGCCGGTAAAGAGAGAGACGCGCCCGCCCGCCTGTGATCCGCTTTCAGCATAAATCAGAGGGAGAAATATATATTGTTCAACCGCTGTGGCTTCAATGAATGCCGGTTCATAACGGGTAAAGATCTGCATCCAAAGGGGAGGGGGACTCTCACCTTCAGGGCGGAGAGCCGCACTGAAAGAATATGAATAACGGTAGCGGTTCTTTAACTGATGAACTGAAAACGAGGGCTGTAAAAGAAAGCCGGAGAGAGCATAGGTCAGTTCTCCGGACAACTTCTGATGCGCGGAGCCGGCTTTGAATGATGATATATCACCCCGCTTTTGGTATGATGCAAGATAACCGGTGCGCGAAACATAAACTCTGGCTGTGGATTTTGATGATACGGGGAATGAGTAACCGAGTTTTAACTCAAGCGCGGATGAAGAAAAACTGCTGACGGGAGAACTTTCCCGGTAAATATCGGTAAAACTAACCGCGGAAGAAATTACTGAGGCGCTGTCGGGTATATAAAAAACCGGCTGTGCGGTCAGTAACCGCACAGCCAGTAAGAGGGAGAGAAAGAAATAAATGAGCAACCGGTTAAGGTGTTATGGTAACCTGGTTGCTAAAGTATTCGTAAGCTGCAACCAGAGCCGGATGTCCATAATACTCGTTGTTTATTCTGTTTGAAACCTTGTAGGTATAACTTACACCAGGGGTTACATTCCAGTCCTGATACTGATTGCTGAAGTATCCGGAAGAGTTCAGTTCGAAGGTTCCGCTTCCGGTCATCTTATATATATTAAAATCACCCCAGGGGAGCGATGGTTTGTTTTGCCAGTTCAGAATAATGTTATTCTGACCGGAGGCAAATCCGTCCAGACTGTGCGGATAAACAGGAAGCCGGATTTCAACCCAGTCATGTTCCTGCGACTGGATAAAGAAGCGGTCATTCGGATTAACCATTGCCAGTTCAAACTCTTCACCGCTAATGATGAGAGAGTAATGAGTAATCTCAACACCGGTGCCGGTAGCATCTCTGACAAGCAGTTCAAAGTCTTCATACGGATGCAGATCAACAACATAGTTCTGATTGCCTGCGGTCAGTTTAAGCTGAACATCATTAAACCATCCGCCGGGATAACTGACATATCCTTCAAGGCGGTAAGCGAATTCTTCATCTATATATAACAGGCGTTTAAGGGTAGTGTTAGTCATGCCCGGGAATAGCCCGCCAAAGGTGGGGTCAGGGAAGGTGAACTCGTTATACGTCTGAGCGTTAAAACGGAATTCAATATCATCAGTGCCCCGCGGCTCAACCGTGTAGGCAGGGAAGAAGGAGGCCTTGGGGTTCTGAACCGGATTGGTAAAGAAGTTGCCTAAGTTAATTTTGATGTCGTAACTGTTGCCTTCACTGTCAGCATCTTCAAGATGAATGGTTACATCCTGGGTAATGGCGTCTTTGAATTTATTCAGGTACTTCTTAGTGGAGTCTAAGTCCTGCTGCTTGATGCCGTTATTACCGATCTTGATAACTGCATCCGGTTTAGCGCCTGAAAGCGATTCAAGCGATGAGATACCACTAAGCAGCTTGGTTGCAACAAGGGTAAGGTCATTTTTAGCGGCAGCCGCGCGGGATGTTCCGTCAGAAGCAAGAACGAAAAAGTTCGTACTGTTCTGATTAAGAGCTGCGACAAGAGTCGCCTGTTCATAGTTTGGTATATCAAACTTATATACAAGGAATGCATCAACGGCAAATTTGAGACCGTGCATCATCGCGTCCATCACGTAAATTTCAGCCGGATAGAGAGCCACCGATTCAATTTCGGGGTCGCCTTGCATCTTTCCGCTGATGACAAACTTAAAATTGTTATTGGCTTCAAGTTTTGCAAAAAGATTTGCGGCATAGTCAAGACGCGGCAGGAGTTTGTCTCTGAGCACCTGCTGAACCCGGCTGATAAGTGGAGGGTCTTTAACCGCCAGAGTCATAATAGAATAAACAGTAGAGCCGGCTTCGCTGATCGGCACCCGCATTCCATTAGTACCGCCCGGAAGAAGCTGAGGGGAAAGGAGTTTTTTTAGTGAATTGCCTTCATTAAAGGCAGAATCCGTATCCTTAATCAGCGCATTGAAGTCGGGGTCTTTATAAACCATCACGAATTCAGTGAATGCAGCGCCGAACTGGGCTTGGGCATTATTTTCGTCGAGAGTGAGCGCTTCCTTAAATAAAGAATTAGCAGCAGCCATATTAACCTGATCGAGTTCAGAGAGACTGTTGTAATTATTATTAATCATATTGAACATTTCGGTTTCAAGGAGAGCAGTTGCTTGGTCGGATTTAGTTTTAGAAGCTGCAGGGTCTTCATTTCCGACTGGGTCTTCTTCGGAGCAGGACACAAGTGTGAGCGTGAGCAGAACTAGTAAGCTGTACCTCAGAAGCCACTTTAGGGTAATAAGAGTCTTCATGGTTTCCACCTTTCTGGGAGAAATATTTCTACACAGCAAATATAAAGAAAGAAATGCGGATTTTACCCGGAAAATGTCGATTCCGCCGGATATAGTGTGATATTTGTCAACAGGACAAGAAACGATAAATTATAAAACCGGCCGGGTGACAGAGACAGGAGAGAAGTGGGGGAAACAGCCAGGGGATGTTTTGTCCGCCTGATAATTATTATGTAAACGAATGGGGGGGGGTATTAAAGGTCGCTTAATTGTTTTGCTGCTTGCCTGGTCAAAAAAGATTTTAGTTCCTCTTCCCCGACCGGCTCCGTGATAAAATCTATTTTCTCAGTTTTGCTCAAATCGTTAAACCAGGTTAATTGCTCAAGAAAAAGCTTTGCGTTAAACGAACCATTAAAAATAAGTCCGGCCTCTTTGATGATCTCAGATAATGAATGATAATCACGAATGATGTAGTACAAATCCAGATAATCTTTCCAATTCATGTGATTACCAATTGCATAAGCTTTCATGGCGGCTAATGTAAGTAATGAAGGAACCGGAATTTTTTTATCAAACAAGGCAGATTGTTTAATGTGATATGGAAAGGAAAGGAAAGTGAACTTGACGCTGTTTATGAGAAAATGTAATTGGTCAGTATCCTGAAAAAGTAACTTAAGAGATTTAAAATTCCGTGAGTAGAGATAACTTTTAATCTGCGGAATATTCAATCTGCCATTAGTAAATAAATCGAAATCTATTGATTTTCTGTGACCTATTTGAAGTGCAATAGCAGTACCCCCTACAAGAATGAATTTTCCTGAATAATGCCTGACTAAAGGAATCAAAGCTTTCTGCTCAGGGGAGAGTATTTCCGGGTGCATATTCCTCAAATACTATTGAAAAGAAATTTTTTGTACGCGGATGATAGTTGCTGCGGGGGTAGCTAATCTGTCTGAAAAATATCTCTGCAACGCGCGCCCTGCCAATAATACTGAAAAGTTCTTTGATATCAGGCAGATCACCGTAAATCAGAGTCTGCTCAACTGCTGACTCAACACTCACTTCAGTAAGAGCATTATAGGGCACCCACCACCAAAAGCCGGGGCGGGCACGGACATAGTCAATAAGTTCCTGAGATTTTTCTGTTTGCATAAGGTAAAGATACGTGAAAATACAATAATTTGCTTCTCTGGAGCTTTTGGTTTTATGCTTGGTGACGGTGCTAACAACAGGTCGCCCCGACTCGCCGCGGTTCGGGGAGGGTAGTTAGATTTGTTTCTTATTAACAGAACACCCCCAACTCCTCGCGGCGAAATTTTATATGTGTACCAATTTATAAATCCGCCGGATACAAAGTCAATTCCGGAGGAATTGCAAGTTGGTAGAAGTTGAAATGAGAGAATAGTGTCCGACTCCAGCGGAGTCGTAGGTTTGGGGTGTGGTATCTGTCTAATGTTATTAACAGGTTACCTCGACTCGTCGGGTGTCATGCGCTTTGGGAATGCCTTATCGGGTGATTGCCTGATAACGTACCGCTACTACTGATTTGATATATGCTCCCGGACTTTTAACGCAAAGTCAGCAAAGTTTTCCCAAAGGCACGCAAAGTTTAGGAATTCACTTATACGCGTTGCGCTTTTACTAATTACTAATTTCTGACTACTAATTATTTTCAGCATTGCTGCGGGGGTATTTTTCCGTCAATGGAAAGCAGGTTATCCAGCCGGATTTCGGTTTTGTCGGTGAGGACGAGGTATTCAGCGCCGCCTTTGCTTTCGATGGTTTGTATGATGCAACGTTTACGCACGGGTTTTTCACCCTCAAGGTAAACGATTTCTGTTTCGCTGCCGCGCATGGCGACCAGTTCAAGTTCATCATAAAATGAACAGTCAATGGGTTTATATATAGTCTGCTTTTCCAAAACTTTCTCCACAAAGTTTAAGAATGAATATAAAAAAGGCGGGTGATGCACCCGCCTTTTATTGTTGTTTATGCTATTGCATTATCATCATCTTCAGGAACGATTTTCGAGACATCCGCGATTGCATCACCGTCTTTCAGGCGGATGAGGCGGTTGCCCTGAGTATTGCGTCCCATTACCCTGAGCTCTTTTACGCTCTGGCGGATAACCATGCCGCCGGTTGATATGATCATCAGTTCTTCGTTGTCAGAGACCTCCATCATGCTGATCATTCTGCCGGTTTTTTCGGTTATCTTAACGGTAGTAACACCTTTGCCGCCGCGCTTGGTAATGCGGTAGTCAGCTATATCAGAGCGTTTGCCGAAACCGGTTTCAGTAACAATTAATACCGAACCCTGGCGTTTTATAGCGAGGACACCGACCACTTCATCCTTTTTGCTGAGAGTGATGCCGCGAACGCCTGTTGCCGTTCTGCCCATATCGCGCACATCGTCTTCATGGAAGCGGATGGCCATACCTTCGCTTGTGCCGAGAACTATATCGCTCTTTCCGTCTGTAAGTTTTACACCGATAAGACTGTCGCCATCGTTAATGCTTATTGCATTGATGCCGCTTTTGCGAACGTTACTGTAGGCAGAAAGAACGGTCTTCTTAACCGTTCCCAGTTTGGTTGCCATAAGGAGGTACTGGTCATCTTTGAACTCCTTGACTGCAACAAACGCGGCGATTTGTTCATCCTTCTCTTTTTCGATAAGGTTGATGATTGACTTTCCGCGAGAGGCGCGGCCGCCTTCGGGCACTTCATGCACTTTAAGCCAGTAGCATTTTCCTTTATCGGTAAAGAAGAGTATATACTGATGAGTGCTTGCAACAAACATGTGCTCGATAAAGTCATCTTCTTTGGTTCCGGCTCCGGTTACACCCTTGCCTCCGCGCGCCTGTTTGCGGTATCCGCTCACGGGGAAACGCTTGATGAAGCCCTTGTGAGAAATCGTAACCACCACATCCTCTTCGGCAATGGTATCTTCAAGAGAGAACTCCGTATAGTCATAGATGATTTCTGTTCTTCTTTCGTCACCATACTGTTCTTTAAGCGCGAGCAGTTCATCTTTAATGATAAGATTTCTTTTTTCTTCGCTGTCCAGAATTCCTCTCAGTTTTTCAATGAGTTTAATTACTTCGCGGTATTCATCTTCAATCTTCTTTCTTTCAAGCCCGGTGAGCCGCTGAAGGCGCATATCGAGGATGGCTTTTGACTGAATCTCCGAGAGCTTAAACTTGCGCATGAGGTTGTTCTTAGCAGACTCAACATCACGGCTTTTCTTAATGGTCTCAATAACCTCATCAATATTATCAAGCGCAATTATGTATCCCTCAAGGATGTGTGCTCTGCGCTCGGCTGCATCAAGGTCAAACTTGGTGCGGCGGATGAGTATATCCATCCGGTGAGTAAGAAAGTGCTGCATGATTTCCTTGAGTGTAAGCACTTTCGGAACGCCATTGACCAGCGCAAGCATAATTACGCCAAACGTGGTCTGCATCTGTGTATGTTTAAAGAGCTGGTTAAGCACAACCGCCGGCTGTGCATCACGTTTTAACTCAATAACAATGCGCATTCCATCGCGGTCAGATTCATCTCTGAGCGCTGATATATCTTCAATCTTGCTTTCTTTAACAAGCTCCGCAATTTTTTCCTGCAAGGCAGCTTTGTTCACCTGATAAGGAAGTTCCGTGACAATAATGCTCTCGCGGCCGTTTTTAGCGGTTTCGATATTTGCTTTTGCGCGAACAATTATTTTTCCGCGACCGGTCAGGAATGCATCTTTAACACCCTGATAACCGAAGATGATACCTCCGGTCGGGAAGTCAGGCGCGGTGATATGCTTCATCAGCTTTTCGCCGGTGATATCAGGATTTTTTATGAGTGCAATAAGACCGTCAATAACTTCTGTCAGGTTATGCGGCGGAATGTTTGTTGCCATTCCAACTGCAATACCGCTTGAGCCATTAACCAGAAGGTTCGGCAGATACGAAGGAAGAACAGTTGGTTCCTGAAGTGTATCGTCAAAGTTTGGTGCAAATTTTACGGTATTCTTTTCGAGGTCGCGCAGCATTTCGCCGGCGATTTTCGCAAGGCGCGCCTCAGTATATCTCATTGCCGCGGCGGAGTCGCCGTCAACCGAGCCGAAGTTACCCTGACCATCAACCAGAGGATAGCGGAGCGAAAAATCCTGCACCATTCGCACCATAGTTTCATACACTGCTGAGTCACCATGCGGATGATACTTACCGAGCACCTCTCCCACTATTCTCGCGGATTTTTTATAAGGGCGGTTATGAGCCATACCCAGTTCGTGCATTCCGAAGAGGACACGGCGATGAACCGGTTTAAGACCATCGCGCACATCCGGCAGCGCGCGGGAAACGATTACCGACATCGAATAGTCTATATACGATGATTTCAGCTCATCTTCGAGCGTGACCGGATTTATTTTATCAAATATGTTTGCCATTTATATATATCTAAAGTTAAATTTCCAGTTAATTATACATCAAGATTGCGGACGTATTTCGCGTTCTTTTCAATGAACTCGCGGCGTGGTTCAACTGCATCACCCATGAGGGTTTCAAACAGTTTGTCAGCGGCCGCGGCGTTATCAATGTTGACCTGCAGCAGTGTGCGGGTTTCCGGATTCATGGTAGTAGCCCAGAGCTGCTCAGGGTTCATCTCGCCAAGACCTTTGTAGCGGGAGATGTTAATGCCCTTTATCTTCGGGAGTGTGCCGGAAACAGCGGAGGCCTGTTGGCGCGCCAGCTCTTCGGGGGTGAAATCGCGTGACTCTTCTTCTGTTTCTTCTTCAACCGGGTCGGGCTCAACGTTTTTGTCTTTAAGCCGTTTGAGTATGGTATCACGTTCATCGTCATCATAAGCATAATGCTCCTCTTTTCCTTTTTTTATGCGGTAAAGAGGCGGCTGAGCGATATATACGCGGCCGGTAATAATCATTTCTTTCATGTAACGGTAAAGGAAGGTGAGCAGCAGTGTACGGATGTGGCTTCCGTCAACGTCAGCATCGGTCATCAGAATCAGTTTGCCGTAACGGAGCTTTTCGGTAGTGAAATCGTTTCCAATACCTCCGCCGAGTGCTGCTACTATTGAGCGTATTTCGTTATTCTCAAGAATCTTATTCAGTTTTGCTTTTTCAACGTTAAGAATTTTTCCTTTGAGGGGAAGGATTGCCTGAAATCTGCGGTCGCGCCCCTGTTTAGCAGAGCCGCCTGCAGAGTCTCCCTCAACGATATATATCTCGCAGTGTTCGGGGTCGGTAATAGAGCAGTCTGCAAGTTTACCGGGGAGGTCAAAGCTGTCCAGGGCATTTTTCCGGCGCGCAAGGTCGCGGGCGCGGCGAGCTGCTTCGCGGGCTTCTGCTGCCTTCAGAACTTTTTCAATAATTTTTTTACCAACGCCCGGATTTTCTTCCAGGTATTCAGCGAGTTTTTCGTTCATCAGGGTTTCAACCGCTGATTTGGTTTCACTGTTGCCGAGTTTGGTTTTGGTCTGTCCTTCAAACTGCGGCTCCATTACTTTAACAGAGATAACAGCGGTCAGACCTTCACGGAAGTCATCACCGGTAAGGTTTATTTTTCCATCTTTAACAAGATTATTTTTTGCTGCATAGTTATTCAGTGTGCGGGTAAGTGCGGTCCTGAAGCCGACTAAATGAGTTCCGCCTTCGGTGGTGTTAATGTTATTAACATACGAGAAGATATTTTCAGAGTAGCCGTCATTGTACTGGAATGATACTTCAACAGGAGTGCCGTCTTTTTCGCCTTCAACATAAACCGGTTTATGCAGTGAGGTTCTGGTTTCGTCAATATACTTAACGAACTCAATAAGCCCACCCTTAAAGTGAAAAGTTTCAGAGTCTCCCTCAATCATATCCTTGAGCGCAATGCTGATGGATTTGTTGAGGTATGCCAGTTCGCGCATTCTTTCGGCAACAGTATCAAACTTAAATTTGGTTGCCTTAAAGATTTCTTTGTCCGGTTTGAAGGTGACTTTGGTGCCGGTTTCAGCTTTTTTAAGTGACTGAACTTCTTTAACCGAACCTTTGGGTTCACCGCGTTTATACTCCTGACGATAGAGTTTGCCATCCCGCTTAACATCAACCACCAGCCACTCACTGAGCGCGTTAACAACAGAGACACCCACACCGTGAAGTCCGCCTGAAACTTTATAGGAGTTCTTATCAAACTTACCTCCGGCGTGAAGCACGGTCATAACCACTTCGAGTGCGGAACGTTTTTCTTCCGGGTGCATATCAACGGGAATGCCGCGACCGTTGTCTTCAACGCTTACGGAGCCGTCTTCGTTAATAGTTACTTTAATGGTATCGCAGTAACCGGCCAGCGCCTCATCAATACTGTTATCCACTACTTCGTTAATAAGATGATGAAGACCGCGCACACCGACATCACCGATATACATTGCGGGTCTTTTTCGAACAGCTTCCAGCCCTTTAAGCACGTTAATGCTCTTGGCACTGTATTCCTGCTGAGAATTATTTATTGACATATATTCCGTATTTGGTTTAATTCGTTACAATAACTTTTTTTACGCGCGGTCCGCCAAAAAATTCATTTATCCTGGCCGCGATTTCTTCATCGCGGAATTTAAGTTCGTTTCTCCAGGCCGCGTTTTCAACTTCGATATATAATATACCCTTCACTATTTTGCGGGGTACTGCAATTGTTTCATATCCCTTAAATATCTCGTGAAACTTTTCAAGGACTTCACCCTCGGCCGCGGCTCTTTTAATTTTGCCGAATTCGGGAGCTTTTTTAAAGAGATAATCAAAGGTTCTGATTTTTTTCATCTTCATAAAATTTTTATGCCGGGTTAACCATGCCGGCAGAGACGGTAAACATTCTGCTTTCATTCATATCGCGCAGATACGCATAGTTTGAAAGGTCGGTCATGGTAATTACTGCCTGCCCAACCTGAGTCAGGTAACGGCTGATGTGTCCGGCGCGGTAAGCATCAAGCTCTCCAAAAACATCATCAAGCAGAAATACCGGAGTTTTACCGGAGCGGGCTTTCAGATAAAAAAACTGTGCAAACCTGAGAGCAACCTGAAACGTTTTGTGCTGCCCTTGTGAGCCAAAAGATTTCAGCGATTTTCCGTTTATCGCAAAATCAATATCATCGCGATGCGGACCGGTCAGGTTCATACCCCGCCGTATCTCTTCCTCTCTTCTTTCGTACGCTCTTTTCCGGAAGAACAGGGTAATATCAGCATCAGCTTCCGCGCCGCCGAGAAACTGATATTTCATAAACGGCATTTCTTCCTCTCCCATAATCTCCTGATAAACTTCTGCCACAAAATCTTTAAACTCTTTTATGAAATCATTTCTTTGCTGAATGATTGAACTGCCGGTCAGGATCATTTTTTCAGTGAAAGCATCAAGCTCAGCCCCGAGCCCGCGTCCTGAATTTTCTTTAATCCGGTTCAGTATATACGTCCTTTGTTTCAGGATTTTAGCGTATTCGAGAATATTTTCGAGGTAAACCGGGCTATACTGCGAAATTACCGAATCAATAAACCTTCTTCTGTCAGCCGGAGCGCCCTGCGTGAGCGCATGATCTTCGGGGGTCAGCAGCACAACAGGAAAAGCGCCGATGATATCAGCAGCGCGGTGAACGGTTTTACCGTCCTTAATGTATATACGCTTGTTTTCGTCCGGAAGGTAGCGGATGTGCACTTGGTTTTCCGTTACATCTTCAAAAACACCATGAATGCTGTATCCGCTTTGCCCGAACCGGAGCAGATCAGCATCAGGCGCGCCCTTATAATTCTTTGTTGTGCAGAGAAAATAAATTGCTTCAATCAAAGAAGTTTTGCCCTGACCGTTCCCGCCGACAATGAAATTGAGCTTCGGAGAAAACTCCATTTCCGTTGACTGGTGTATGCGAAAATCGTGCAGGGATAAACGGCGGATAATCATGATATATCTTCTGCCGTCTGAAAAATTACCGGCAGATCAGCAAAACACCTGAGCGGTTAACCGTTATCAGCGGTTCAGCCGTATAGGCATCAAAAGAACCAAAAGCTCTTCGTTATCTTTATCCTTTGAAGGAGTGAGAATGCCTGCCTTGTTTGGCTTGTCAAGTTTCACGATAACTTCTGAATCTTCCATACTGCCGAGAATTTCAAGCAGATACGTTCCGTTAAAGGCAATATCCATCGGCTCACCGGTATATCTGCAGTAAAGCGTTTCGAGCGCGTTTGCTCCTCTTGAGGTATCGTTAGCTGAAACCTCCAGGATGGTAGATTCTTTGATATTCAGTCTGATTGCCTTAAAGGTTGGCTCAGCAAAGATGAGCATGCGCTTAACTGCCGAGGTTATTTTTGAGGTCTCGAGTATCAGATTCTGATTATTATCTTTAGGGATTACGCTGTTGTAGTCGGGGTATTTATCATTAATCAGCCGGGTTGAAAACTCAACCGCGTCATTGGCAAAAGTAACTGCTCCGCTGCCGGGGTAAAAAGTAACATCGCCCTGCATAAAGAGTTTCTGAAGAACGGAAACCGCCTTGCCGGGAAGTATAAAACTGTCTGTAGTATCAGCGGTTACCGTACGGTTGATATATCTGACGAGGATGTGACCTGAGGTGGTAACAAACCGGAGACCTTCGTGTGAAAGCTCAAGCAGGGTACCTGACATGGCCGGGCGAAGCTCCTCGCGGGACATTGCATAAGAGGTCAGATGAATTCCGCGATTAAGCACAGCCGCGCTTATGGTAAATTTAGTGTTGCGGTCCACTTCAGGAAATTCAAGCTCGGGGTTGGTAACATCAATACTCATGGAATATTGACCTGAATCAGTTTCAAGCAAAAGCTGATTAGCTTCATTCAGCCGGAAGCTCACCATTACGTCATCAAAGGACTTCATTGCATCCAGAATCGTCTTTGCCGGCATCATTACTTCCATATTGCTCTCTGACTGTACCGGCATGGAGGAGGATATCTTCATCTCCAGGTCTGATGCTGTAACTGTCAGGATGCCCTCATTAATGTTCATAATGAAGTTCTCCAGAGCAGCTAAGGGGGACTTTGACGGAATTACCGGAAAGACCATTGAAAGCAGCTTTTCCAGTAATTTGCTATTGGCTTTGAAACTCATCTTTTTCTCCGAATTAAACCGCTAAAAATACGGAAAACAGATGTCAATAACAACCTTCTTTTTTTATCTGCGTTTAAGCTAAGTCCTTGAAAATAAAGGAGTTACGAAAATAATAGGCAATTCGGGACGTAATATGAGAAAAGGGTAAGAAAGATGTAAAAATACTCAGTGTAAAATGAGGGTGAGGCATGTTAAATGGTCCGATAAGCCGACTCCTCCCAGTCCGAAGGAGGGGGTGAGGTAAGCCGTTACGGGGGGATAAAAGAGGGTAATTCATCTGTCCTCATTCATATTTCATACTTCAAAATTCTTAATTCATTTTATATTTCCGTTCTATTTACGCAATTTTTCTGTTAATATATTTTAGGTGAAGTTACTATGACCCGACCTGGTTTAATACCTCTCGCGATTTTTATCACGATTATTCTTTTGCTGCCCGGATGTCTGGTGATTGAGAAAATCGGTTATTCGATTGAGCTGAATGATGACGGCTCAGGCACTGCCACAGTTATGTTTCATGATATACGGTCTGATGCAATCGGTAATAATGAGTTTGAAGAAGATAAAGATGCTCTCTTTAATTATATACTCAGGAGCAGTGAGTTGAAGGAGTCAATGCTCTCTGAGGGGAAAGATGTCTCATTGCGCGAACTGGAAGTAAGAGACGGAAAACTTTACGGAAAAGCAGTATATACATTTAAGGATATTACCCGGGTGGAAGGGTTGCGCCGTGAGGCCGGTTTTATTTATATGACCATGCAGGTTGAAGACAGTCTGCAATATACAAACGGGAAAGTAGTTGTCTCGGAGGAATATCGCCGCATTCTCTGGGATGACAAAGCAAAACGTATTGAGTTTGAGGTGCTGTCTGCCGCGTCTGAATCTGTAACACAGTCGCTCGCGCCGTTTTATAAAAAATAATGTACGCTGAAGTTATCTTCCCTATCCCGTTTAGCAGGCGGCTGACGTATCTGGTGCCTGCTGAAATGCGGGGGCAGGCGGTGCCCGGTGCGCGCGTGACCGCTCCGCTTGAAAAGAGGATTATAACGGGTTTTATATATACGACCCGCAATGAGCTCCGGCCGGAGGAAACTTCTTATGAAATAAAACCTCTGCGTGAGGTGCTTGACGCTCAGCCCCTGCTGCTTCCTTCAGATTTTGCTTATTTTGAATGGATAGCTGAATACTATCATTGCTCACCGGGGGAAGCGTTCCGCCTTGCAATACCAGCCGGGTCTGAAGTACAGACAAAAAAGATTATAGCCGCTGACACTGAAACCGCGGCGGAGCTTTATGCAAAAGAGAAGAACCCGGACTCCCCCAGAGCCCGTGTGCTGAGGGTGCTGTCACAAAAGAAGCAGATCGCGCTTAAAACACTGCAGAAGGAGTCAGGTGTCAAGAGTATATATTCGCTGCTTGGCTGGCTTGCCGGCAAGGGCGTAATAACGATACATGATGAACTGCAGCAGGCAAAAGGGCGGGAGAAGAAAATCAAAATCGTCCGCCTGGCTAAGGAGAAAGAAGCAGTTTATGAAGAGCTGCCGGCAATTGAGCGGAAATCAGAAAAGCAGTTTGCCGTTCTTTACCGTCTGCTTGCCATGGGGGATGAATATATACCGGCAGCCGATTTGATGAAAGAAACGCAGACCACATCGGCTGTGCTGAGCGCGTTGATGAAAAAAAAGCTGATCACGCTTGATACGGTCCCGGCAGAACGGGTATATAAAGAAATATATTCAGAGGAGAAAAAGCAGATAACCTTAACGCCGGAGCAGCAGGAGGTAATAGGCGCAGTTGCAGGTTCAATAAATAAGAATCTGTTTAAAGTGTGGCTGCTTCACGGCGTAACCGGAAGCGGCAAGACTCAGGTATATATAGAACTTCTGAAAAAAGTGCTGGACTCGGGCAAGAACGCGATAATGATGGTGCCGGAGATTTCGCTTACTCCGCAGATGACCGCCCGGCTGGTGGCTCACTTCGGCGATGATGTTTCGGTTATTCACAGCAAGTTTAGCCATGGCGAGCGGTTTGACACAAGAAACCGGATACTTGAGGGGAAAGCGCGCATTGTAGTCGGGCCCCGCTCTGCATTGTTTACTCCGATGAGAAATACGGGCATCATCATTATTGATGAAGAGCATGATGCAAGTTACAAACAGATGGACGGAACACCCCGTTACCATGCGCGTGACTGTGCTATATATAAAGCACACCTCGAAAAAATTCCGGTACTGCTTGGCTCGGCAACTCCATCGGTTGAGAGTATGTATAATACGGAGAATGGCAAATATATCCTGCTGAAGTTAGAGAGCCGTGTTGACGGTGCTGAAATGCCGCTTATCCGGTTGGTGAATGTGGTGCAGGAAAAAAAGCTGAACCGGATGGCAAGTATATTCTCTTATACCATGCTCGAAAAAATAAAAGAGCGGATAGAAAAGAAAGAGGGAGTTATCATTCTGCAGAACCGGCGCGGTTTTGCAACGCAGATGTACTGCCATGACTGCGGCACGGTGCAGATGTGTGAGAACTGCTCAGTGCCGATGGTGCTTCATATTAACAGGAATATGCTAAAGTGCCATTACTGCGGATATACAAAACCGACTCCGGAGGTATGCGGCGCCTGCGGAAGCAGCAGTATTAAATTTTTTGGAACAGGAACCGAACGCGTTGAAGATGAAATTAATTTTTATTTTCCGGCGGCAAAGATTGTACGGATTGATTCAGACTCTGTAAGTAAGAAAGGGCTGATGGGTGAAATACTCAACCGCTTCAGGGAGGGGGAGATTGACATTCTGGTTGGAACTCAGCTTGTTTCAAAGGGATTGGATTTTTCGCGAGTTACCTTAGTGGGTGTTATCTCTGCCGAGGCGACTCTTTGGATGCCTGACTTCCGGGCGGATGAGAGAACGTTTCAGCTTCTGACACAGGTAGCCGGCAGGGCAGGAAGAAGCAAAAAACCGGGGGAAGTAGTCATTCAGACGCAGAACGATCATCATTTTGTGCTCCAGCGAGTGCTTGATGGCAAATACTATCCGTTTTACTATAAGGAAATTGCAGACCGCATCCGGCTTGAGTACCCCCCAATTACGCGGATGTGCCTCATCGAAGCCAAAGACAAGGATGATCTGAAAGCACGTGAGACGATTATGGATATGCACAAATGCGTGAATATATATAAGGATACGGTAAAGATAACTGCCCCTTCAACTGCGGTTATTGCACGGCTCAGAACTGAATTCCGCTACCAAATACTGGTTAAATCAAACAGGGAGAAAGACCCCTCCGGCTCGGTGCTCAGAGCAGTACTCAAACAGGCGCATCAGGAGTTTATAAAACAACGCCGTCACTATGATGTGAGAGTGAGTTTTGATATTGACCCGCAGAGCATCATGTAAGCTAATTAGTAATTTTTTCAATGTACAATGTACAATGAACAATGTACAGGGGTTAAACTATATATATTAACGCCCGGCGTTTATTTCTTTAGCAATTTCGTCTGGTTTGGCTCCCAATGAAAGAAGCGACTTAACAATCAAATCAAGAGAAACAGACGGGTCACTTTTTTCAATTTTAGCTACGCGGGACTGACTTGAATTAATACGCTTTGCAAACTCTGCCTGAGTAAGATTTTTCTTTAATCTGAGTTTTTGCAATTTTCTGCTCAACCGTAGTTTAAGTAAAATGAATTCGGTTTCTTCAGGGCTAAGTTCTAAAAAATCTTCAGCAGTACCAATCTTCCAGCTACGTTTTTCCAATTTCTTTTTCTTAAGTTCATTCATTGTCGTAAGTAATAATTTCGATTACAAGTTATGTCAAATTTGACATAAAACAAAACCAATTTTAATACTCAAAACAGACAACTTTTGATTGAGTGGTGGCAAGAATTTAGACTGTATTCTGAAGCGGAATTGTGTATTAGTTCTATTGAAAACGACAAATTCCGCGGAGATTTGCGTGATCAGCGGGAAAATTTTTTGCTAATCGTAGTATGTCTTGTTTTTGAGTAAACCGCCAGCGTGCCAAGCGTCCAACATTGTCCCCGGCTTTGCACAAATTCAGCGAAAATCTGCGTGCTCTGCGGGAATCATTTTTGCCAGGCGTAGTAAATCTTTCTTTTGAGTAAAGCCCCTGTATCCCCAGTGTCGCCATCGTCACCATTTGAACCACAAACTTTGGTTGACCGGCACCCCATTTTGTCACTGATTTCTATCTGCTCCTTCTCGTTTTCCACCCAAAAATTCGTTAAATTTCAACTTGCAGTAAGGCACGGTTTTTCCTTCACAATCAGGTATCTTCCCGGGTATGGGCGAAATAGTTTTCTGGACAATCATCAGAGCCGCAATTGCCATTCCGATAGTTTGGCTGGCAAAAGACTACCTTGACTATTCCGTCTGGTGGATGGCCGGGATGCTTACGCTTTATGGTGCGATCATTCATCCGGCTATTCTTCATTATAACAACTTCACGGCGCGCAACCATGAGGTGATTGAAGAAACCCTTTGCACTTCCTGTAAACATTTTGACAAAGGTTCCGTGCTCTGCCTGAAACATGATGAGCATCCCGCGAAGGATTACCTCCCCTGCGAAGGAATTGACTGGGAACCAAAACAATCAGATTTGGACGATGAACATATTCAGTAAATTAAGAAAAGTATATAAGCGGGATGCCGGAAGAATTATCTGGCGCATCCTTTTTAATAATCATGACCTGATGCTCATTGAAGAACGGGACACACAGAAAAAAGAGGTGTTTTTTACCGTAGCTGACATGAACAACTTTAAACAGGTGATAGAAGATATTCAGCAGGGGGAAGTATTCTGGACCGGGGTTGAGTGTTTCTTTGAAGAGTATATACTTTTTCATGGATTCGCCAAACCGGATATGCCGTTTCATAAGGGAATCCGGCTTTATTCGGTTAAAGAAAAAAAAGTACTTTGGCAGCACGATGATCTGGTGTTTGCCTTTCTTGACCGGGACACTGTCTGGACGTATAAACCCGGCTTTGAAAAGAAGGAATATATACGGGTTGCTATCGCATCCGGTCAGGCGGTTTCATCGGATGAACCGGAGCCCGGTGATATTGCCTCACGCAAAGCAGAGTTCAGAGAGATGACCACACGCGGCATTACCGCGCCCGACCCTGAACCGAACGAACCCGGCGGAGGAGAGCTTATTTATGCTGAAATTGCAGAGACGGACGAGTACCTTTTCCGTTCCGGTTATAAAGAACAGGAAGGAGGAATGTTTAATCAGTATTTGCAAATGATTCGAAAATCAGACGGAAAAAATCTTGAGGAAATGGTTATTAATGAAGACACTCCTCTGATTATCCCTGACAGTTGGTTTCTTCGAAATAACATGCTCTATGTAATTAAAGACAAGCGAACACTTTCGGTATATACATTGTAACAATAACGGAAGGAATAAACAATGCTCAATAAATCAGAACAGGGGGTGCTGCTCTTTGGCGCGAGGGAAGCGCTCAGGACGTTGTTTGATCCTGAGTACCCCTATCCGTCAGTGCAGTACAGAAGCTATCCCGCGCTGCTTAATCAGAGCGGAGCATTCGTAACGTTGTATCTTGATAATCAACTGCGCGGATGTATCGGCTATGTAGAGTCTGACACGCCCGTTTTTGAAACCGTCTGTGAGGCCGCAATCATGGCTGCAACTGAAGACCCCAGATTTAATCCGCTCACAGCAGAAGAACTGCCTCAGGTGCTTATTGAGGTTTCTGTTTTAAGCAAGCCCAGAAAGATAAAAGATTATGTTGAAATTGAAATTGGAAAACACGGGTTGATTGTAGATGAGGCGGGTCATCGGGGGCTTCTTCTGCCGCAGGTTGCAGTTGAGCATAAGATGAAGCTCGATCAATACTTAACTGCTTTGTGTCAGAAAGCAGGATTGCCATCAAACTATTGGACAAAAAGAATGATGCACATGATGACGTTTGAAGCTCTTGTTTTCGGTGAAGTAAAACACAGAAATCTGACCGGTGAACGCAATTAGAACTCCGGCCGTTGCAGGGATGTTTTATCCATCGGATAAGTTTAAACTTACCGCGATGGTAAAAAAACTGACTGACGCCGCTCACTCCGAAGAGAGAGGCGGACATATATACGGACTGGTTGCCCCCCACGCCGGTTATATGTATTCGGGATATACGGCTGCCCGGGCTTTTTCTTTAGTCAAAGACAGACACTATAAGCATATTATAATTCTTTCCCCTTCTCACTATGAAGCGTTTAACGGCTGCTCGGTTTGTGAGGCATCCGCTTTTGAAACTCCTCTGGGAACAATGACTGTTGATCGGGAGCTTGCTTCAGAACTGATGAAATACTCAGACCGGATTTTTTTCTCAAAACGCGGGCATGAGCGTGAACATGGTATTGAAACAGAACTTCCATTCCTGCAATATATATGGGGGGATGTTTCGTTTGTTCCTGTGGTAATGGGGAGTCAGAATGAGGAAACAATTTCCGCGCTCGCGGCTGCATTATCTGCTGCCGCGCTCAATAAAGATACTCTGATTATCACGAGCACAGACCTGAGCCATTTTTACAGACAGAAACAGGCCGACCGTCTGGATGCTGAAGTGGCAAATGAAATTAACGCCATGAACCCGGCTGAGCTTGAAGTTAAATTCAGAACCGGTGTGGCAGAGGCCTGCGGCGCCGGGCTTCTGTTAAGTCAGATGAAAGCATATACAAACATAACAGAACTAAAGGGAGAAGTTTTGTACCGTACAGATTCTTCAGAAGCATCGGGGGATACAGAAAGTGTTGTCGGATATTTATCAGCGGTGTTTTATGCGTAAAGATTTTTTTGAAAGTATTGTGCTCATCGGAACGGGAAGAATAGCCCACTCAATAGCTGCTGCAATGAAGAAGGCAGAAATCACCCCGACCCACGTCCTGAGCCGTTCAGAGGAAAAGGCGAAAAAATTTGCAACGCGATTTGGTATAGGAAATGTCCTTACGGCAGAGAGTGAATTTCCAACCGGACTTTCGTTATATATAATTGCAGTAAGCGATGATGCCATTGCTCCTGTGAGCGGGGTTTTGGCCGAGAAGTTATCTGATCCGAAGATGGCAGTGTTTATACATCTTTCGGGGTCATATCCATCGTTGCAGCTTGGCGCTATTGCTGAAAAGGGTGGGCATACCGCATCGTTTCATATCATGCAGACCTTTCCTGATACCAATCCGGTGCCGGTGAGCGGATTGCGTGCGATTATAGAAACGGAAAGTAATTATGCTTACGGTAAACTAATAGAACTTGCGGAGATGTTAAATTTGATCAGCTACCGTTTAGATGCTGATCAAAAAACACTGTATCATATAACCGGTATTTTTATCTCTAATTTTCTGGTTGGAAATTTATATAATGCCGAGAGGATATTTGAAAAGACAGGACTCAGCAGGCAGGAGTTATATGACATTTTTACTCCGATACTTATGACAACCGTGCGGAATCTCCTGCAGAAGGGCAGCGTGGAGTCTCTTTCCGGACCGCTAGAGCGTGGAGATGTGCACGTAATTGAAAAGCACATTGAGCTTCTGGAAAAAGAATATGAATCGGAACCGGATTTGCTCAGAAGCTATCTTTCGCAGTCAGCGGGTCTCACCAGAACCGCCGCGGAGAAAAATCCGCAAAACAGTGAAGTATATATACTCCTCCGCAAGATGCTCGAAGAGCAGATCAGATAGTGAATATAAAGTTAAGAAAAAAACAAAACCAATTCCGGAGGAATTACATATTGGTAGAAAGTGATATGAGAGAACAACATCCGACTCCAACGGAGTCCCAAGTTTAGGGTGTTATATACTTACGAATCACCATTACATAACAGCGAATAGGTCACCCCTGACTTCTGCCAATTAGTATGACGCATTTTATTTCAGAAATGACAATTTCAGCTTAGAATCCTGGCTTGTTCCAGAATGTTTGCAGAAAGTTTGCCCTGCTGCTGTATCCTCAATAATGATCTTCTAAATCTTCTTACTTGTAATTGTTATACATCTGAGATGAACAATGAAGAATTAAAAATTAAGAATCTGCGATGAACAATTCCGAAGCCCCCGGGAATCAATGAAGAATTAAGAATTAAAAATTAAGAATCTGCAATGAACAATTCCGGAAGCCCCCTCTTTCCAATGCAGAACTTAATAAACATAAATGTCTTTTACTGAAA
>BTUV01000053.1:0-20470 GCA_045863035.1 Ignavibacteriales bacterium
GAGGATACAGCAGCAGGGCAAACTTTCTGCAAACATTCTGGAACAAGCCAGGATTTTAAGCCGAAATTTTCATTTCTGAAATAAAATGCGTCATACTAATTGGCAGAAGTCAGGAAAAGTCAGAAACCATTTTAGTTTGACATCACATGCCTGTGGTGAAATCATAACCAATTATCTCCTGATTGGAACCGGCTTTGGTGCGCGGATGTATTCCCTCTACTTCCTGACCCGGTTTGGCGTTACCGGGGTGGATGGCGTGAGGGGTCCAAGCATGCCAAAATTTTGTTTCCCCCGGTGCTGGCTTTTAACCGGAACGGAACACTTTTTCGACCCCGATGGCTGTGAATTTCACTATGCTCAGGCGATTATTCATAATGCGCAGCCACCCCTCAAAAACTGTCTCGTTTTCCGGTAAATACTCCCTTTCCTGACCGTTTTCCCTCAATTATTCTTTAAAATAGCCCCCTCTTTTTTACTTCTTATGAGTTATTAATGGCAGATTTTTTTATTTTCTATTACAAGGTAAAATATTTTTATTTTAATTTATCGTAAGAATGACAATCAATGTCGCTTGTTGCTAAAATCCTTCTTTTTGACGACGATCTCCGGTCGCTGAGCATCCTCAATGATGGTCTGACGGCTCAGGGTATGGTGCCGGATATCAAGCAGGTCAAAACACTCTCTGATTTCCTGACCTCCCTGGACGAATTTCGTCCAGAGGCAGTTTTAATCAATTACCGCCAGAGCTCCTATGAAAGTCTGACCGATCTTGCCCTCACCAGAAAGAAGAACCCGCTTTACCCCTTTGTTTTTATTTTCACTGATGAATCGGTCAATTTTCACGTAAAACACCGCATTTCATCCCAGCTAACCAATAACGAATTTGGAGCGCTGAGTCTGGCGCTAAAAAATATTTTTGTTGAACTCAATGAAAAAAAAGCATTGCAGCAGAAACAAAATCTGGCGGAAACTGAACTGGCCCTCGAAAGAGAAAAGGAAGAAGAAGCACGCGGAATATTAAAAAGCTCACCTTCTCTGATTCTTCTCTACGATAAAGATGGCAATTACCTTGAAAGATACCTTTCTGAGCAGTCACCTGTTGAATATCCGGGACATGAGTTTTTCGGACAGAATCTGAGTGATATCCTCAACAGCGGTGAGGTGGTTAAGGTTAAAGAATATACCGGCAGCGCTTTTGAACTTTATGAGTTTTCCACCAGTTCGACCGGTGAAAGAAAAGTAATGCTGCTGCAGGTGCTTACCACCAACAAAGAACATCTGATTCTGTACGTGAGTGATATTACCCGTGAAAGGGAGCTGGAAGAAAAGTTTGAAAACATCAGACATCTTATCAGCGCCTCAGAGAATCAATATATATTGCTCAACGGTGAGTGGGGGATTGAAATGGTTTCAAGAGGTATTGAAAAGATTCTGGACTGGAGCGAAGTTACCGGTAAGAAAAGTATTGATGACCTCCTTTCTGATTTGGTGCCTGGTCTTACAGCTCAACAGGTTGCAATTGGTCTTGATCTGGATTCCTTCTGGACCGAAGTTTATAACTACCGTACTGAAGAGAAAAAAGAAAAGATGGCGGTTGTTTCAGCCAACAGAATTGAAAAAGAGGGAACTACCGCGGCAATATTAATTTCACTTTTTGACCTTTCTGAATGGAAAGAACGGGAAAATGAAATAAGACAGGAAGCGGTTAAGTACCGGGCGATAACAGAAAATCTTAACCTTGGCATTATTGCTCTCAGGGATCATCGTATATACTACGCCAATGAGTTCTTCTGTAATCTGCTTGAAATGAGAGCTGAAGCAATCATCGGCTCAAACTTTAATGAAATCCTGGTAAAAGAAGACCGCAAATTGTTTGAAGACACGATGCGTACCCTTCTGGCGGAGGAAAGAACACTCACCTCAGCCGAACTTCGCCTGATGCACTCAAACGGCATCAGTGTGGTTAACACTGAAATATCTCTGAAACTTTCAAAGTTTGATGGTGCATTTACTGTATTCTGCGTGATTAAAGACCAAAGTGAAGCCAAACTGGAGGCGATGATTGTTGAAAATCAGATTTCAACTTCATCTGTTCTGGGCAGGACTTCAGCCCCACCCAAGGAGCATGACTTGCGCACTTCGCTTAACGGTATTATCGGTTTTGCGGATATCATTAAAGAACATTTTAAGGATAAAAGCGAAGATGAATTTTTAAATTTTGCGGATCAGATCCTCGCTAACGGTAAACATTTGATGGAGATACTTGAACTTGGTCCTTCACTCGAAACTGCCAAAGGTCAGCCAATGGCGCTTGAAATAAATACGATACTGCTTTCTGAGCTTCTTACAAAAACGCTGGAAAGTGTAAAGGGAGGAAGCAGCAAAAAAGAAATCCGGCTAAACTTTTTATACAGCACAAAAATAGAAGTTCTTGCTGATGAGAAAAAATTGTATCAACTGATTCTCGCGCTCATAAAAAACTCCTATGAAAATCCTGTTGAAAGCACGATACATGTTGAAACCGGTTTTGAAGCAGCAAAGGGAAAAGCATATATACGGATTAAGGATTCCGGAATAAAGATAGAAGAGAAACTTGTTCTGCTGCTCTTTAAGCCAATGGCTGCCGAAACCCTGAAGCATCATCCGGAGCTGTATAGATTAGGGAGTATTTTATATCCGGCGCAGCACCTCATTCATCAGATGAACGGTGAACTTTCCGTACAGACCAAAGCGGATACGGGGGTTTCAGTTACGGTATATCTGCCGGTGCCGGAAAAGAAAGAGACTTCAAAGGTTCATCTTGGCAATACGCTGGTTGCAGTTTCGACTGAACTGGTACAGCTCACAGAACTGAATCCGATGATACTGATAGTAGAGGATGACCCTGGTTGCGCAAAGATGCTGCAGATCACCTTCCGGAATCTGGCAAAGACTGATATTGCAGTCAATGGTGATGAAGCGCTTGATTTTATAGCCGGTCGCGCTGCAACCGGTCAGACCTATGATCTGCTCCTTCTTGATATAGGTCTCCCGCCGCCATGGGATGGAATAATGCTCCGGAAGGAAATCCTGGAACGTTATCCGCAGTATGATAATGTGCCAATACTTGCGGAGACTGCATTCGCCATGAAAGCAGATGTAAGCAGAATTACTCAGGCAGGGTTTGATGCCTATATTGCCAAACCGATAGACAGGCGCTATCTGATTAAAACAATGGTAGCCGCTCTCAAAAAATATAACCGGCTCTGAGATCGTGAAGATCATCATCAGAGCCGTTCGTCCAGGCGGGGGAATGAAAAAATGGTTAGTGTAAAATTTTAGTTATCGGAACACAGTTATGATAAAACGCTTTTTAGTTATCGTACTGATGATGGTGCTCTCCATCTCATGTAATGAAGACACTACCGTCGGGCCGGATACTCCGGGTGGCGGAACGACTGTCAGTATTATCCTTCTCGCGCCCGCGGGGGGAGAAACTTATAAAGCAGGGGAGTCCCGTGCTATCCGCTGGACAAGTAACACAACCAATACAATTAAAATTGAATACAGTTCCGATGGTGGGACAACTTTCCAGACCATAGCAGCCGCGGTAGCCAATCTTGGTATATATAACTGGACCGTGCCCAACACCCCTTCACCAATCTGCCTTATCAGAGTATCTGACACTGAAAACGCATCAATAAATGATGTAACCGATAATTTTTTCTCAGTTGTTTCTAATGTGCAGAAATCATTAACGCTTATCCGTCCGAACGGGAGTGATACACTTATTGCGGGCTCAGGTTATCAGGTTCAGTGGTCATCGGCGAATATCGCAAACGTTTCTCTTTCCTGGTCTTCTGATAACGGTGTTTCATGGAATGTCCTTGCAAACAGTTATCCGGCTGACTCAGCCAAATATACCTGGTCACCAATACCTGATATTGAATCGTCCAATTGCAGGTTTAAAATATCTGAAGCCGGTACAGACACACTTTCTGATGCCAGTGATAATCGTTTTACAATACGTAACTCGCAGTCAGTAACGGTGCTTTCACCTAACTCAGGCGAAACCCTGATTAAGGGCTCATCGTATATAATCTCCTGGACGGCAACAGATATCAGCAGCGTAAAGCTGGAGTATTCTACAAACGACGGAAGTACATGGAGCACCATAATTGCCTCAACTCTTAATGACGGAAGCTATGACTGGAATCCAATTCCGAACATATCTACTAATCAGGCAAGAATTCGTGTTTCAGACGCAGCAGACGGAGTTCCTTCTGATATATCAGACGGTCAGTTTTCAATTGCAGATCAGCCCTCAATAGCGGTGCTTACACCGGGTAATGGCGAGTCACTTACTGTGGGTTCACGCGTCAGTATAACCTGGAGCTCGACAGGTAAATCTTTTAAGGGTGGTGATGAGTTGCGTGTAAATAAGCAGGGGAAGGGGGATCAGTCACTTGTAAATAATATATCAATTGCGTATTCAACTGATAATGGCCTGTCTTGGACGAACATTGTAGCCAGTATTCCAAATACGGGAAGCTACTCGTGGGACCCTGTTCCTAATACACTTACTTCTACCGGTAAGATTAGAATCCGCGATGTATCTGACTCAACCGTATTTGGTCTTTCGCCGGGAAGTTTTTCTATAATTCCAGCACCTGTTAAATCGGTTGCGGTTCTTACTCCAAACGGCGGTGAAATATGGGGCGCAGGCACTGACCAATTTATCACCTGGGCAAGTTCGAATATAACTTACGTTCGTATAGAGCTGAGTACAAATAACGGACAGTCCTGGACTACCGTTGCTACCAATGTGGAAGCATCAAACGGCTCGTATGCGTGGCTGGGAATTCCAAGCACTCCTTCGCAGAACTGCAAAATCAGAATAAGTGAAAGCCCGGTCGCTTCAGTAACTGATCAAAGCGATAATGCTTTTACGATTGCTCCTGAACAATATATAACACTTACCGCGCCTGACGGCGGAGAAATTCTGACCACCGGTGGCAGCACAAATATCACCTGGATATCTGAAAACATTGAAAATGTAAAATTAGAATACACCACCAATAACGGTTTTACCTGGACGGTCATAACAAACTCAACTGAGAGTGACGGATTTTTTACGTGGACTCCGGTACCTCAGGTATTCTCGACAAATTGCAGAGTAAGGATCAGCGATGCAGCAGATGGACTACCTGCTGATGTGAGCAACGCAATTTTCAGCATTCTTGCCGAACCGGAAATCAGGGTAACCAGCCCTAACGGCGGTGAGAATATACAATCTGGTTCTGTTCATGAAATAAAATGGGTTACCAGTACACCGGGCGTAAGTGCAAAAAGAAGCAAAAGCCGGGTAGTTGACAACGATAATCCGGGTGTGCTCAATGTCCGCATCGAACTTTCAACCGATGGCGGAGCTGTCTGGAGTAATATCACTGCATCAGCGCCGAACAATGGCGTGTATATATGGAACCCGGTTCCTAATATCAGTTCAGCGCTTTGCAAGATACGTATCAGTGACGCGGCAGACGGTTATCCGACTGATCAGTCTGACTCTGCATTTGTTGTATATAATCAGAGCGTTCAGCAGATAAGCATAACCGCGCCAAACGGCGGCGAGCAGCTTACTGCCGGCGGAGTTACCGGAATCACCTGGACTTCCATAGGAGTTTCTGCAGTAACTATTGAATTCACAACAAACAACGGCGTAAGCTGGTCAACAGTTGCCGGGAATTTACCCAGTACAGGATTTTATTCCTGGAATCCAATTCCGGTTGTATCATCAAACAACTGCCGTATTCGTATCAGCGATGCGGTTGACAGTATTCCTGCCGTATCAAGCGCGGCAACCTTTACCATCCTGCCTCAGCCGACAGTTTCGGTACTTTCACCTTCAGGAGGAGAAGTTCTTTATAGCGGAACTTCTCACACAATCAGATGGACAAGTGAAGGACTTCCGAAAGTTAAACTGGAGTTCACGACAAACAATGGTTCTGCCTGGACTGTGATTGAAGACAGCACTGAAAGTGACGGGTCGTATGACTGGACAGTTCCGGTTCTTGCATCTTCACTTTGCAAAGTTCGCGTAAGTGCTCCTTCAGGAGGTATTCCTTCAGCAGTTTCCGGAGCAGTGTTTACCATTACTAATACTCAGCAACAGAGCGTCCAGGTTATAAAGCCGAATGGCGGGGAAACATTCTACTCAGGCGTACCTAATCAGATTACCTGGACAAGTTCGGGTGTGGACACGGTTAAGATAGAATACTCAACGAACAACGGTGTTAACTGGCTGGCGGTTGTTAATAAAACCGCAAGCAGTGGATCGTATATATGGACAAACGTTCCGGCAATTACTTCGGCTAATGCAAAAATCCGCATCAGTGACGCCACAGACAGCGCGCCTTCGGATGAAAGCGATGCAGTATTTACTATTGCGGTTGAACCCCAGCTTCAGGTCACTTCACCAAATGGCGGTGAAAATATTCTCGCGGGTTCAGTTCACAGCATTACCTGGAGTACTATTCTTTCAAAATCCGCAAAGACCATAGCAGCGGTAAAAATTGAATTATCAACCGATGCGGGGCTTAACTGGACGCAAATTGCAGAATCTGTGCCGAATACCGGCAGCTATAGCTGGAATCCGGTCCCGAATATATCGAGCACTTCCTGCCGCGTTAAGATAAGCGACTCGGAGGACGGACAACCGGCGGATATGTCTGACAACAATTTCAGTATATACAATGTATCCTTGCAAAGCATATCGGTTACAGCGCCAAACGGCGGTGAAGTTCTTCAGCCGGGCACCAGTTTTAATCTTACCTGGAACAGTTCCGGCGTTTCATTTGTAACTATCGAACTAACCACAAACAATGGTCTTAATTGGAGCACCATTGTCAGCAATACGGAAAGTGACGGGTTCTTCCAGTGGGTGCCTGCCTCAAGTATTGCATCAACCAACTGCAAGATAAGAATCTATGATGCCACAGACAGTCTCCCGGTTGATGAAAGCAATGCAACGTTTACAATACTTCAATCGCCGGCGGTTGCGGTACTTTCGCCTAATGGCGGCGAGCAGTTAACCGCGGGTTCTCCGTATCTGATTCAGTGGAACTCACAGAATATTGCGGCTGTCAAAATATCGTTCTCTTCAAATAACGGCGCCTCCTGGAGCTCTGTGGTTGACAGCACTGAGAGTGACGGGCAGTATATATGGAGCGTGCCGGCGGTAAGCTCCGCGCTGTGCAAAATCAAAATCAGCAATCAGACAGACGGCTTTCCGCAGGATGAATCTGATAACAGTTTCTCGATTACCACTGCTTCACCGCAGAGTATCACGGTAACTGTACCAAACGGAGGAGAGAATTATTCTGCCGGTTCGAGTCAGATTATCTCCTGGACAAGCACCGGTGTTGACTCAGTTAAAATCGAATATACAACCAACAATGGTGTCAACTGGACAGTTATTGCAGCAGTTACCGAAAGCGATGGGTCTTACTTGTGGAATCCGCTTCCTACGGTAACTTCAGCAAATATGAAAGTCAGGATTAGTGATGTGGCTGACGGTGTGCCTACAGATGAGAGCAATAATGTTTTCAGTATTGCACCTGTTCCGGTGATTTCGGTTATTTCACCAAACGGCAATGAATTATGGCGCACCGGAACGGTTGAAGCAATTACCTGGAATTCATCTGATCTTGACAGTGTCCGGATTGAGTTTACAACTAATAATGGCGCAAGCTGGACCCTGATTACCGCAAAAGCTCCTTCCTCTGGTATATATCAGTGGACGATTCCGAATGTTAATTCACAGCTTTGCAAAGTGAGAATCAGCGACCCCGCGGATGGAGTTCCCTCAGATGTTTCTGATAATAACTTTACCCTGAGTAACGCGGTTGTTCAAACGATAGCAGTAACTTCTCCGAATGGCGGTGGAGTTGTTACTTCAGGTGTGCCATTTGAAATTACCTGGAATAACAGCGGAATAGACAGTGTAAAAATTGAATATACTTCAAACAATGGTCAGACCTGGACAACCATCGTCAGCGGAACCCAGCCGGATGGTTCTTACTTCTGGACGAATGTCCCGGTTATTAATTCCTCCAATGCAAAAGTCCGTATCAGTGATGCAGCAGACGGAACTCCCGCGGATGAGAGTGATGCAGTCTTTACCATAAGAACAGAGCCGGCACTCGCGCTGACTGCACCGAACGGCGGAGACAGTATTTTAGCAGGTTCCGTATATACGATTACATGGTCAACGCAACTGAGCAGAAATACAGAAACGGTAACTTCAGTAAAACTTGAGTTTTCTACTGATGCAGGATTAAGCTGGAGCCAGATAGCTGCCTCTGTGCCAAACACCGGCAGTTTTAACTGGAATCCGGTTCCTAATGTTTCGAGTACGTCATGCCGGATAAAAATCAGCGATGCTGATGACGGTTTACCTGCTGATATGTCTGACAACAATTTTACTGTCTATAATGTATCATTAGAAACCATAACGGTTAATACTCCCAACGGCGGTGAAATTATTCAGCCGGGAAGCACCTTTAATATTACCTGGTCGAGCAGCGGTGTTGCAAATGTAACCATCGAATTAACGACAAATAACGGACTAACCTGGTCTGCTATTGTGAGCAACACACCAAGTGACGGCTTCCATCCATGGGTGCCCTCTGCCGGTATATCTTCAACCAATTGCAAGATCAGAATTTTTGATGCTACAGACAGTATTCCCTCTGACGAAAGCAATGCCGGTTTTACTATTATTTCTTCTCCTGCGGTAAATATACTTTCTCCTAACGGCGGCGAAGTATATACAGCAGGCGCGCAGCAGACAGTTACCTGGACTTCGCAGAATGTGACCAACGTAAAAATTGAGTTTACGTCTAATAACGGCGCCACGTGGGATGAGGTTATCAGCTCAACTCCGAGTGATGGTGTGCATCAATGGACAATTACCTCCGGAATCAGTTCGGTGCTCTGCAGAATTCGTGTAAGCGATGCAACAAACGGAAATCCGGCAGATATCTCCGATGATGTTTTCTCAGTAGTGCCGGCTCAGAGTGTAACTGTAACTTCTCCTAATGGTGGAGAGGTACTGATCACCGGAACAAATCAGGTGATTACCTGGAGCAGTTCCGAAATAGATTTTGTGAAGATTGAATACACCACCAATAACGGAGTAAACTGGAATACAATTTCAGCGAGCACAGAAAGTGATGGTTCGTATTTATGGAGTCCTGTGCCTTCAGTTATAACAACCAACGCAAAAATACGAATCAGTGATGCGGCTGATAGCAGCCCTTCCGATCAGAGCGATGCGGTCTTTAGTATTGCTGCAGACCCTGTTATTGAAGTCATCTATCCCAATGGCGGTGAAACGCTTCTTACCGGTTCAGTGCAGAATATCCTTTGGAATTCTTCAAATCTGGATAATGTAAAGATTGAATACACTACAAATAATGGCTCAAGCTGGACAGTTATCGAAGCAGCAACATCTTCTACCGGAAGCTACGCCTGGACTGTTCCTAATGTAAATTCAATGCTCTGCAAAATAAGAATCAGTGACCCCGCTGATGGTGAGCCGTTTGATCTGTCAAACAGCACCTTCACGGTTAGCAACGTACCGGTTCAGACGGTACGGGTAACAGCGCCGAATGGCGGAGAAGTAGTTGCATCGGGTGTTCCTTTTGAAATCACCTGGAATAACAGCGGGCTTGACAGTGTTAAAATTGAATACAGCACAAATAGCGGACAAACCTGGTCAACTATCGTCAGTGGAACACAGCCCGATGGTTCATATTTCTGGACAACCGTCCCGGCAATTAATTCCTCAAACGCAAAGATTCGCATAAGTGACGCTGCGGACGGTACGCCGGTGGACGAAAGTGATGCCCCGTTTAATATTACGACTGAACCGGTCTTGCAGATTACCGCACCAAATGGCAGCGAAAGCATTTCTGCCGGTTCAGTATATACAATCACGTGGACTACACTGCTGAGCAGAATGACCGAAAATGTAACTGCGGTTAAACTTGAATTCTCAACCGATGCAGGTATGACCTGGAGCCAGATAACCTCGTCTGCTCCTAATAACGGAAGTTACAGCTGGAATCCTGTTCCTAATGTATCCAGCACTGCATGTCGTGTGAAGATCAGTGATGCTTTGGACGGAACACCTGCTGATATGTCTGACGCAGACTTTACCGTATATAACATTGCACAGCAGTCTGTTACTGTTAATGCGCCAAACGGCGGTGAGATTATTCAGCCGGGAAGCACATTTAACATAACCTGGACGAGCAGTGGTATCTCCACAGTTGGCATCCAGCTTACTACTAATAATGGGCTTAACTGGAGCACCATTGTAAGCAGTACAGAAAGTGACGGATTCTATCAGTGGGTTCCTGCTTCAAGTATTGCCTCCACCAACTGTAAGGTAAGAATCTATGACGCAACTGATAGTCTGCCTGTTGATGAGAGCAATACATCATTCACTATACTGGCTTCACCGGCAATTTCAGTTCTTGCTCCTAACGGTGGCGAGTCATTGAATTCCGGCTCAACTTATACCATAACCTGGAATTCGCAAAGCATCGAAAAGGTAATGATTGAGTTTACTTCAAATAACGGTGCTTCCTGGAGCTTTGTTGATTCGCTTAACAGTAACGGACAATATCTGTGGACTGTCCCGGCGGTATCATCTGTACTGTGTAAAATACGGATAAGTGATCTTACAAACGGATATCCGCAGGATATATCAGATGAAGTTTTTTCTGTGACCACTGCTGCTCCGCAAACCATAACAGTCACATCACCAAACGGCGGAGAAATTCTTTCATCGGGTTCAAACCGCATAATTAGCTGGACAAGCAGCGGTGTTGATTTCGTTAAGCTGGAATATACAACGGATAATGGAGTCAACTGGAATACTATCTCTGCTACTACAGAAAGCGACGGAGCTTATTTATGGAGCCCGGTGCCCGATGTTGTTACAAATAATGCCCGAATCAGAATTTCTGATGCGGCAGATGGAGCTCCTGAGGACCTTAGCGATGCAGTATTCAGCATCACTCCTAATCCGGCTGTTGAAGTGCTTTCACCTGACGGCGGGGAAACTCTGCTCAGCGGTGCAGTTTATTCTATACTCTGGACTTCTTCCAATCTTGATAATGTAAAAATTGAGTTTACTACCAATAATGGCTCAAGCTGGACGGTAATAACGGCATCAACTCCTTCAACGGGAAGTTATGCCTGGACCGTGCCCAATCAAAACTCGTTGTTGTGCAAAATCAGAATAAGCGACCCGTCTGATGGTGAACCTTTTGATATATCAACAAGTACATTTACCATCAGCAATGTACCGATTGAAACTATCAGAGTGACCGCGCCGAATGGCGGAGAAACCGGCACTTCTGGTGTTCCTTATGAAATCACCTGGGTTAATAGTGGACTTGACAGTGTTAAGATAGAATATTCCACTAACAATGGCCAGACCTGGACAACAATTGTAAGCAGTACACAGCCGGATGGTTCCTATTTCTGGACAACAGTTCCGGCGGTTAACTCCTCCAACGCAAAGGTTCGCATTAGTGATGCTGCTGACGGTCTGCCCTCTGATGAAAGTGACGGTGTATTCAACATCCGTACCGAGCCGGGATTAACTCTTACCGCGCCAAACGGCGGTGATAGCATCCTTGCAGGATCAGCTTATACGATTACCTGGACAACTACTTTAAGCAGAAATATAGAATCTGTTACTGCGGTAAAACTTGAATTCTCAACTGATTCCGGTTTGAACTGGAGCCAGATAACTGCCTCCGCGCCTAACACCGGCAGCTATAGCTGGAACCCTGTTCCGAATGTTTCAAGTGCAAGTTGCCGGATAAGAATCAGCGATGCAGTTGACGGCAATCCGGCTGATATATCAGACAGCAGCTTTACTGTATATAATGTATCACTGCAGACAATAACCGTTACCGCGCCGAACGGAGGAGAAATAATCCAGCCGGGAAGCACCTTTAATGTTACCTGGTCAAGCAGCGGTATTGCAAATGTAACTATCGAAATGACTACCAATAATGGTCTAACCTGGTCAGCCATTGTGAGCAATACGCCAAGTGACGGTCTGTATCAGTGGGTTCCGTCTTCCGGTATATCCTCGACAAACTGTAAGATTCGTATATATGACGCGTTGGATAATTCTCCGGTAGATGAAAGTAATGCAACCTTCACCATAATATCTGCTCCGGCGGTTAATGTTCTTTCACCTAATGGTTCCGAGCAATACAGTTCCGGATCTTCTCAGTTAATTACCTGGAATTCACAGGGCATAGAGGAGGTAAAAATTGATTTTACTTCCAATAATGGAGCCACCTGGACCGCGGTTGATACCGTTACAAGCAATGGTCAGTATCTCTGGACTGTTCCTTCAGTCACTTCTGCACTCTGTAAGATCAGAATCAGTGATGCAACCAATGGCTATCCTGTTGATGAGTCAGACGCAGTATTCTCTATAACTACATCCTCTCCTCAGAGCATCGCGGTAACATCTCCAAACGGCGGAGAAACTTATGCTTCAGGAGCGAATCAGTTCATTACCTGGACGAGCTCCGGGGTTGATTCAGTGCAGATTGAATACACAACCAATAATGGTGTTGACTGGACAACAATTTCCTCAGGAACAGAAAGCGACGGCTCTTACCTGTGGAGTCCGGTCCCAACTGTACAGACAAATAATGCAAAAATCAGAATTTATGATTATTCTGACGGCGCGCCTTCAGATGAAAGTAATGCAGTTTTCAGTATATCACCAAATCCGATAGTTACGGTAACTGCACCAAATGGTTCGGAATCACTTGTCGGCGGAGCTGATTATATGATTCGATGGACTTCATCAAACCTTGCTAATGTAAAAATTGAATATACCTCTGATAATGGCGCTTCATGGAATACAATTTCAGCGTCAACTTCCTCAACAGGAAGTTATCTCTGGACTGTGCCGAATGTTACTTCTGAACTCTGCAAAATCAGAATCAGTGATCCGGCAGATGGTGAGCCGCAGGATATATCAGACAATGTATTCAGCATTGCTGCCAGCGCGCCTGAGTCAATAACTGTAACTTCGCCTGACGGAGGGGAGTCATTACCGGCCGGATCAAGCCAGGTTATTGCCTGGACAAGTTCAGGTGTTACTAATGTGAAAATTGAATATACAACTAATAACGGAGTCAGTTGGACAACGATAGTTGCATCTACTGAAAGTGACGGCTATTATATATGGAGCTCCGTTCCTGCGGTTACATCAAACAACTGTAAAATCCGGATATCCGATGCGGCAGACGGCAGTCCCTCAGATGAAAGCGATGCAGTATTCAGCATTGCACCCGAACCGGCTATTACTGTTTTTGATCCTAACGGAGGCGAGGTCTGGTCATACGGCACATCGCAGAACATCACCTGGACGACTGAGAATCTTGAACAAGTAAAGATTGAATTCACTACGAATAACGGATATACGTGGACAACCATCATTGACAGCACGGCCTCTACGGGCAGTTATAGCTGGAGTATTCCGAATCTGAACTCATCGCTCTGTCGCATAAGAATCAGCGATCACAATGACGGAATTCCGTTCGATATATCTGATAATAACTTTACTTTAACTAATCAGGTTGAGCAAATTCTTACGGTTACCTCGCCAAACGGCGGAGAAACTTATGAGTCCAC
The DNA here is from genome assembly GCA_045863035.1 of Ignavibacteriales bacterium. Lineage (GTDB taxonomy): Bacteria > Bacteroidota > Ignavibacteria > Ignavibacteriales > Ignavibacteriaceae > H2-BAC3. The sequence goes on from BTUV01000053.1 coordinate 13,723, forward strand.
TACTTCCCAGAATATTACCTGGCTGAGTTCTGCTGTTAATAAGGTGAAGATTGAGTTCACAACAAACAACGGTCTTACCTGGTCGGTGATAGTTGACAGTACTGAAAGTGACGGCTTGTATGAATGGAGTCCGCTGCCATCAGTTACATCTACGCTCTGTAAGGTAAGAGTAAGTGACCTGACAGATGGTTCGCCGGTGGATGAAAGTGATGCTACATTCTCAATAACACCCGTGAAATATATAACGGTTACCTATCCAAACGGCGGAGAAAATCTCTTCGCGGGTACACTTTACAATATCACCTGGAGCTCACAGGGAGTAAGTAATGTGCGCATAGAATACCGCATTGGTACAGCCGGTGAATATGAGACAATAGTAGAATCCACTCCGAGTGACGGAAGCTATGAGTGGAGTCCGTCAATATCTGCATCGTTCTACAAAATACGTGTGGCAAACGCTGATGCAGTAACACCTTCAGATGAATCAAACGGCACATTTACCGTACTTGCCGAACCGTCAATTACGCTCATTACTCCTGACGGCGGTCAGTCCTTACTTGCAGGCGCTCAATACAATATCACCTGGGAGTCTGCCGGACTAAGCGATGTCAAGATAGAACTCACAACAAATAACGGTTCTTCATGGTCCACAATTGTTGACAGTACTGAAAGCGATGGTATATATATCTGGACGGTTGACTCGGTTAATTCATCATTGTGCAAAATTCGCATCACGGATGAAGAAGACGGTCTGCCTTCAGATCAGTCGGGTTCGACTTTCCGTATAACAACTGCACTACCTCAGAGCATAACGGTAACAGCACCGAACGGCGGACAGACTGTTCCGGCCGGCACGTCTTTGCCGATTACCTGGGTAAGTTCAGGCATTGATACCGTAAAGATTGAATACTCAACTAACAACGGACAAACCTGGAGTGATATCGTCTCGGCCACACCTGCCAATGGTATATATATCTGGAATCCGGTTCCGGCTGCCGCGTCATCAAACTGCCTCATCCGTATAAGTGATGAATCAGACGATTTCCCGTTTGATCAGAGTGATGCGGTATTCAGTATTACCGCGGAGCCGTTAATACGCATCATTTCACCGGATGGCGGTCAGTCTTTCCTCGCAGGAAGTTCTCAGCAGATTCGCTGGACTTCACAGAACGTTCCGAATGTTGATCTTCATTATACTACCAACAACGGTGCTACCTGGGATACTATCAGAACAAATATCCCGAGTACCGGTGTATATATTTGGAGCATTCCGGCCGGTTTGAACTCTGAGCAAAGCAGAGTGCGGGTACGCGATGCATCAGACGGCAGTCCGTCTGCTGAATCAGACTCGAACTTTACCATCGCTTCAAGTCCGTATATCCGGGTAACTTTCCCGAACGGTGGCAACAGTATTATTGGTGATACGGTACTTACCTGGTACTCTGTCGGTGTTGAGAATGTTGATATCGAATATACGCTTGACAATGGTATGACAGCATGGAATCCCGTGGTTCTTAATACCGCATCAACGGGTGCGTATCAGTGGGTATTCATTAACCAGCTCTCTTCGAATGCCCGGATCAGAGTGACATCTACCGCGGATGCTTCGATCAGCGATATGAGTGATGCTCCTTTTAATGTCGGCTTTAATGCCGGAAGACCGGTCATCCTTAATAACGAGAATGAACCCTGGATTGAAGGTGCAGCATACAACCTTCGCTGGAAAACAGAATCAGTGAGTCCGGTAAGAATTGAATACTCTTCTGATAACGGAGCGACCTGGAATCTTCTTTCAGAGCAGTATGATTCAAAAGCAGGAGAGAATTCGTACGCCGCAAACCGCGGGATATTCAGCAGTGGACGTGTTCTTTTCAGAATAACTGATATACAAAACGGACTTTCTACCGTAAGTCCGCCAGTTGATATAAAATAGTCAGCCGGTTTAAAAAGGGAAGACGAGGTTCTTCCCTTTTTTTATTATATCATGGTATAACTTTTTTCAATGGAGTTTTGATTGACTGTTTTTTCTGAAATTATTTCTGTTAAATCAAACGGGGGGACTCAGATAATTGACATCACATCCGGTATCAATAAAGTGCTGCAAAAATCAGGGGTAAAGGAGGGTACGATTACGGTTAGCGTAAAAGGGTCCACCGCCGGAATTACTTCAATAGAGTTTGAACCCGGATTGCTGATAGATTATCCCGCTTTCTGGGAACGAATGGTACCTGAGCACATCAGGTATCACCATGACCAGACGTGGCATGACGGTAATGGTCACAGCCATATCAGGGCAGCTTTGCAGGGTGCATCCTTCCAAACCTCTGTTTTACAGGGTAAGCTTTTCATAGGAACCTGGCAGCAGATCGTTCTGATTGATTTTGATAACCGTGCACGCCACCGTGATATTGCTGTAACTCTGATTGGCGAACAATAAACAGAAGGGGATTTCACTTGAAAAAAATACCCTCTATGGGTAATTTAAAGGTCATTTTAGAAAATATGTATAATCCCCGGAGTGGGTTAAACCGTAAAGGATAAACGATGAAAATTATAAGAAATCTGGCAGCATTATTTTTGCTTTTGCCTTTTTTCCTTTCTGCTCAGATTACCTGGACTCCCTATTTTGCTTCTCATTCAGATTCGGTAACAGTTCTTTTTGATGCAACACAAGGTAATGCAGGACTTTTGGGCTACACGGGGGATGTTTATGCTCATACCGGAGTGATTACCAGCGCAAGCACTTCAAACTCTGACTGGAAATATGTAAAAACCAACTGGGGAGTAAATACCCCGGAAACAAAACTTACCCGGATCGGAACGGATTTATACGAATTTAAAATTAAACCGTCAGTACGTTCATTCTATGGTGTTCCTGCAAACGAGTCTATTTTGAAAATTGCGTTCGTGTTCCGCAGCTCTGCATCTCCATATCGTGAGGGGAAAACTGCCGAAGGGGGGGATATTTTTGTAAACCTTTCAACCGGAGGGCTTGATGTTGCGATAACACTGCCGGAGTCCGACCCGACCATTTTAGCCCTGAACGGCGTTCTTCCTATTCAGGCGCTCTCGACTGGTTCAACAAATCTCGCGCTCTATATAGACGGCGCGCAAGTAGGAACTACATCATCCTTTTTAATCAATTACGATTATACAGGTTCTTCTGCAGGAAAGAAGTGGGTTAAAGCGGTTGCTACTTCCTCAACAGGAAGCACCAAAACAGACTCTTTATATGTTGTTGTCCGTCCTCCGGTTACAGTGCAGGCGCTGCCGGCTAATATCAAAGACGGAGTAAACTATACTTCAGTTACATCAGTAACTCTCTCTCTTTATGCTCCCGGCAAGGAGTATATATACATTATCGGTGACTTTACCAACTGGCAGGTTGATCCGAATCTCTATATGAAGAAAACTCCTGAAGGTAACCGTTTCTGGGCTGAGGTTCCGGGACTCTCACCTGGTGTTGAATACGGTTTCCAGTATCTGGTTGACGGCACACTACGGGTAACAGACCCTTATGTGGATAAAGTGCTTGACCCCTGGAATGACCGGTATATCAGCAACGCAGTTTATCCCGGTCTGAAACAATACCCCACTGGGAAGACTTCAGGTATAGTCGGCGTTGTTTTGACTGCACAGAGCGCCTATCAGTGGCAGAATACCGGCTTTACGCGCCCGGCAAAAACCGATCTTGTTATATATGAACTGCTTATCCGTGATTTTACCACAGCCAGAACTTATCAATCGGTTATTGATACCCTTTCCTATCTGAAACGCCTCGGCATCAATGCAATTCAGCTAATGCCGGTGATGGAGTTTGAAGGAAACGAAAGCTGGGGATATAACCCGATGTTTATGTTTGCTCCTGATAAATACTACGGTCCCAAGAATAAGCTGAAAGAGCTTATTGACAAAGCCCACGGAATGGGAATGGCCGTAATTCTTGATATCGTTCTTAATCATCAGTTCGGGCTTTCTCCTCTTGTGCGCCTATGGTGGGATTCTGCCAATAATCAGCCCGCGGCAAACAGTCCCTATTTCAATCAGGTTGCGCGACATCCTTTTAATGTGGGTTATGATTTTAACCACGAAAGCCAGGCAACTAAAGATTTTGTTGACCGCGTAAATACTTACTGGCTGACTGAATATAAAGTTGACGGATTCCGTTATGACCTGAGCAAAGGATTCACCCAGACTAATAGTGGCAGCAATGTGGGGCAGTGGGGGCAGTATGACCAGTCACGCATCAATCTGCTCAAGAGAATGTCTGATGTTGTGTGGCAGACAGATCCTTCTGCTTATGTCATCCTTGAGCATTTTGCTGATAACAGTGAAGAAACCGTGCTTGCCAATTACGGTACCATGCTCTGGTCAAACCATAATCACTCCTATAACGAAGCAACCATGGGATGGCTTGCGAATTCTGACTTCTCATGGATTTCCTGGAAGAATAAAGGATGGCAGCAGCCGCATGGTATTGGATATATGGAAAGCCATGACGAAGAGCGGCTGATGTATAAAAATCTTCAGTATGGAAATGCCTCCGGCTCGTATAGTATTAAAAATCTCGCTGTTGCTCTAAACCGTCAGAAACTTGCGGCCGCATTTTTCTTTACCGTACCCGGTCCCAAGATGATCTGGCAGTTTGGTGAACTTGGTTTTGATTTATCCATCAACTATCCCTGCGGAACTGATGCCTGCCGCCTGAGTAATAAACCACCGAAGTGGGATTATCTGCAGATACCGGAACGGGTAAAACTGAATAAGGTTTATTCAGCACTGGCAAATCTGAAGGTGAATTATCCGGCGTTCAGTACAAATGATTTCAGTATAGCCGGCAGCGGTGCGGTTAAAAAGATTCATCTGTATCATTCCTCAATGAATGTTGTGGTGATTGGTAACTTCGATGTAAATACACAGTCAGGTATTCCCGTTTTCCCGAATGCCGGTACCTGGTATAACTATTTTGACGGCACATCCATGAACGTTACCGATCCGAATATGTCGTTACAGCTTCAGCCGGGTGAGTTTCGTATATACACTTCTGTTCAGCTTCCTGCTCCTGAACCGGGGCTGCTCACCGGCACGGAGGAAATTGCAGGAGAGATTCCGTCTGAATATGCCTTATCGCAGAACTTTCCGAACCCATTTAATCCGGAAACCGTTATCCGTTTCGCGGTGAAGCAAGCTGATATGGTAACGATTGATGTATATGATGTAATGGGATCAAAAGTTGCGTCAGTACTGAATGAATATAAAACTGCCGGAACATACGAAGTGAGTTTTGATGCATCGGGGCTTTCTTCCGGAGTCTATTTCTACCGGATGACAGCAGGGGGATTCAGCGAACTGAAAAAACTGGTGGTTCTGAAATAACGACAAATGTCGGTATTGTAAATCCCCGTAATTAAACTAAAGGGCATTTGATATTATATAGCAGAGCCGCGGCGTGGCTCTGCTATTTCAGGCAATGGGGAAATTTAATAAGTTGTGTATTGCTGACCTGCTCAGGCCGCCGGAGCGGATGACTTATCTGCGGCAGGTTTTGCTTCAGCAGCCGGTTTTGTTTCGGATGCGGCGCTGCCGGAAGAGGCCGGTGCAGTGCTTTTGTAATCGGTCTGGTAGAACCCGGATCCCTTAAAAATAGGCGCTATTCCCGAACCGATCTTCCTTTTTACAGGTCCGCTGCATGAGGGGCAGTTGCTTAACGGTGCGGAACTCATGCTCTGAAAATGTTCGAACTGGTGACCGCAGGAATCGCAGATATAATCATAAGTTGGCATAATTTTCCTGTCTTCAATTTTTACTTGGATGCAAAATTAATGAATATCTCATAATTTTTCTCTATTTTACCTTTTTGATGCAAAATCTTTGTTAACGATTTACCAATGAAAAAAGTTCTCGCGATTCTCCTTCTTACATTCGGACTTCAGGGATGCCTGAATTACGAACAGGATATTTCCCTTAACCCGGATGGTTCCGGCATAATGATTCTGACCTATTGGATGAAAGTATCCGACCCAAAGAATACAATTTTGCTTGATCAGACCGGTCTTTTCAACCAGGATACAATCCAAAACCAGTTTTCTACTGCCTATACGGTGGTGAAAGATATTACGGTGGTCACAGATACAGTTGATTCAGTCTCACGGGCAACAGTCCGGCTGGAATTTACTCACATTGACTCCCTTAACCAGACCGAAGCATTCCGTGGCTCGAATTTCTCCCTGAAGGATGGAGCTGCCGGCCAGAAAGTATTTTCCCAGTTTATCTCACCCATAGTTACCGGATTCGGTTTTACCGGTGATGACTATACGGTTACCTATAAGTATAATTTCCCCGGAGAGATCATCCAGCACAACGCTACTTCAAGGGAAGAAAAATATCTCATCTGGAGTTACTCAATGGCAGAGCTTGGTAAAGGAAAAACCATTTCTGTCACCTATCGTGCGTACAAATTGAAGGAAACTCCTTATTGGATATATGCCTTATCAGGTGCAGTGCTGCTCATTGTCCTGGTGTTCCTTTTCCGCAAAAAGCGGGGCTGAGAAATTTTTAACTCATCCGGTTGAAAACGGGAATGTATTTTTATTGAATACATTCCCGTTTTTGTTTTAAGGGGTTTCCCCGACTCCCCTTCGACTCCGCTCAGGGACAGATCGGAAACCGGGAGGGGGTGTTGTGTAAAAAAAATCGTAGAGACGATGCAATCGCTGCGACAAATTTTATATATACGAAAGATTCATGC
>BTUV01000054.1:0-19642 GCA_045863035.1 Ignavibacteriales bacterium
CCAGATTTAGTAATTGTTAAGTTTGTCAGGAGAGAGGGGGTTTGGGGGTGAGTCAAAAAAATGCCGAATAAACGTACCAATTCAAATATTCTTACTTGTTCCTTAATTTATTTTTCACTCTTTACCTTAAATCATTAATTGCCTCTGACTATATTCGGCAATAAACAACATTAAAATACTCTGCTTCGTAAGCATCACTTATGCTTTTGATGTGAAAGTTTACAAATTACAATGCAAAACTATCTTTAATAATTTCGCCTGATCAGAAGTTTAGTTAAAACCAACATTCAGCCGCATATTCGCGATAACAAGACTCACCCCCAAACCCCCTCTCTCCTGACAGAGTAATTTTTAACTGAATATTTATTACGGCAGAAATTAAACTTGTGTTTGCCGGGTTCTGTATTGGAAAGAGGGGGCTTAAAAAATTATATATTGTTTATTGTACATCGGAAGCGGGGGCTTTGCAATTGTAGCATTGCCATTGTATCTTGAATTTCCTTTTCCCAAATTGCATCGTCAGCGATAAGGGTCTGACTTAATATGTTTTTTTCACTATTTATCACTAAAATTAGTATGACGAATTATGAAAAAATCTGTGTTTTTAGATCGTATTCGAAGATTTTTACGATTTGGTCAGATATTGGCAGAAGTCAGGAGATTATTAATTTTTAATTCTTAATTCTTCATTGATTCCCGGGGGCTTCCGGGATTGTACATTGTTCATTATACATTGTTCATTGAATTTGTCCCCAAAACCCCCTCTCTCCTTTTATATTTTTCATTCTTTATTCTTCTTTGCGCATCAAAACAGTATAAAAAAAGGCGGTACATTGACCGCCTTTCTTAAAGTATTGCTAAACCGTCCGGGAGTATTTTCCGCTGTCTTTTTTCGCTTCTATATATCCGTCAAAGTTCATTGCGATATTCCGGATAAGCAGTTTGCCCGGTTCTGAAACAATTATCTTTTCGCCGTCAATAATAACCAGTTCATCCTCAATCATTTCCTTCAATCCGTTTAATCCGTTTTTAAAATACTCACGGAAGTTAATGGAAAACTGCTGACTGGTTTTTTCCATATCCAGTTCAAAATCACACATCAGGCGCATAATTACATGACGGCGGATATGATCATCATTAGTCATTTTATAACCTTTGGTAACCGGCAGGCGCTCTTCGTCCAGTGCCTTGTAATACTCCTTTTCGGTCTTATAGTTCTGTGTATATATATTCTGAAGCTGGCTGATTGCGGTAATGCCCATCGCGTAAAGGTCTGCTCCCGCGTTTGTGCTGTACCCCTGGAAGTTGCGGTAGAGTTTCTTTTCCCGCAATGCGACAGAAAGTTCATCATCCGGTTTTGCAAAGTGATCCATCCCGATAAAATCATATCCATTATCGGTCAGTTTTTCAATGGTCATTTTCAGAATAGCAAGTTTTACTTCCGGTTTCGGCAGGTCTTCTTCTCTGATCAGAGCCATGTGTTTTTTCATCCAGGGCACGTGGGCATAGTTAAACACGGCAATACGGTCAGGGCTGATCTCAATAATCTTATCAACCGTGTTTTCAAACGACTCCAGCGTCTGAAACGGCAGTCCGTAGATAAGATCAAGATTTATTGAACTGTAGCCGAGTTCCCGTATCCACTCAATCGTCTGACGCGTCATATCTTCCGGCTGAATCCGGTTAACTGCTTTCTGCACTTTTTCATTAAAATCCTGCACCCCCATACTGATACGGTTAAAACCATTTGTACGAAGCGCCTCAAGATGCTCACGGGTCAGACCTCTGGGATCTATTTCGCAGGAGTTCTCAGAATTATCATGAAACAAAAATGAAGTTCGTATATACGAAGCCAGATCATTAATCTCATCGGGGTTCAGATGAGTCGGGGTTCCTCCGCCCCAGTGAAGCTGGGCTACTTTCCTGTCGGGGAGTATATAACTTCTGAGCAGGTCAATTTCTTTTTTTACATAATCAACATACTCCGCCACGCGGGTGCGGTTTCGCGTAATAACCATATTGCAGCCGCAGAAATAACAGAGCGTGTCACAAAACGGCAGATGATAATACAATGAAAGGTCAGGAAGGTTTTCACCATAATTCGACCTGGTAATCTCATCCATATAGTTATCCGCCGTGAACTCATCCGTAAAATGAGGCGCTGTCGGGTAGCTGGTATATCTCGGTCCGGGACGGTCGTATTTTTTAAACTTCGAAAGATCTACTTTATACATATATGCTTAATGCTTCTTCTTGTGCTGTTTCTTGTCAGATTTTTTTTCATCCGGATGATACCTGGCGCTTTCTTCTTTTACATAATTAACAAGCGCCTTTGCCTTTTCAGGGTCAATATCCGGAAGGATGCCATGACCCAGATTAAAGATGTGTCCGCTTCCGGTTCCGTATGATTCCAGAACCCGTACTGCTTCCTGCTTAATTTTATCAAACGAACCGTAAAGAATTGTCGGGTCAAGGTTGCCCTGCAGTGCAACGCGTTTCCCGATTTTCTCACGTGTTCTTCCAATATCAATCGTCCAGTCAAGCCCTACTACATCCGCTCCGCTTTTTGAAAGCTCTTTAAGAGCATAATGAACACCCTTGCCGAATACTATAACCGGTTTTTTCTTATGCTTTATGCCGTCTATAATTTTCTCTATATATGGAAGTGAAAATTCCATGTAATCATGATACCCAAGATTGCCTCCCCATGTGTCAAATATCTGAATCGCATCAGCACCGGCATCCATCTTCGCCTGAAGATAAAGAATAACCGAGTCAGTAATCATTTCAAGGAACTTGTGCGCAAGTGCCGGGTTGTTATATATCAACCCTTTAATCAGTGAAAAGTTTTTTGAACCTTTGCCTTCAACCATATAGGTAAGCAGCGTCCAGGGGCTTCCCGCAAAACCAATCAGCGGCACACGGTTATCAAGAACACGCTTTGTCATGGAAACCGCATCCATCACATATTTTAACTCTTTCAGGGGGTCCGGAATCTTCAGCCGTTTCAGATCATCTTCTCGTGAAATCGGTTCCGGAAATACCGGTCCTTTCTTCTCCTCAAGTTCTAGATACATTCCCATTGCTTCGGGGATGACCAGAATATCAGAAAAAATGATGGCTGCATCAACCCCGATAATATCCACCGGCTGAACTGTTACCTCAGTAGCAAGCTCAGGTGTTTTGCAAAGCGTCAGGAAATCAGTCTTGGCCCTTACTGCTCTGTATTCCGGAAGATACCTGCCCGCCTGGCGCATAATCCAGATTGGGGTTCTTTCAGTTTTTTCCTTTCTGCATGCTCTTAAAAATAAATCATTTTTTAACAAACTTCACTCCAAACTTCTAACTGTTGAAAATTTCAATACTTTTTCTTTTGTTCAGGAGTAACCTAAACACCTTCAATTCCGGCTATTCCGCTTCTAATTTCATCTAAAGAGGGTTTTTCCGGCCGGAAATCATAATTGATGCCATTTGAAACCAGGAAATCGCCTGTTGTTCTTCCAATAACCGCAATTTTTATGCCGCTAAAATACTGCTTATCCAGACCAATCTCCATGAGAGAAAGAAAATTACTTACTCCGGAAGGGCTTTGAAAGACAATCCAGTCCGGTTTCTGATGCTTTAAAGACTCAAGAAATTCCTTTTGACCATCATATTGCGGAATAGAATTGGTGTACATTGTGACAGGATAAATCTGTTTCCCCTGTTCAGTGAGTCCTGTTAGTAATTCCTCCCGGCCAATCTCTGATCTGGGAAGAAAAAAAGAATTTCCCTCCGTAGTCTGGCTATCCAGCATCCTTAATATGGCCGCGGCCGTTCCCTCCGCCGGGAAAATAACCTTCTCGTACCCGGCTTCCTTTAATGCTGCTGCTGTTTTCTCCCCCACGGCAATCATGCGTTGACCAGGATGCAGCGGCGGCAGATCCCGCACTTTACAAAACTGAAAATAGGATTCCACCCCGAAGGATGAAGTAAAAACGATGTAATCTGTCCGCGCCTGATAAGCCCTCTGAAAATCCGGCTCGTCAACACTCATCCTTAGCTCAATTACCGGAAGAAATAGAACTTCAGCACCCGGCAGATTGAAAATTGATTTTGATATTTCTTCTTTCCGGACTTCACCTGTAATGAGAATCCGAAGCTGATTATTTTTACTCAAGCCACCTTCATGAGTATCTGAATTTCAAACCGGTCATCTATCATCCGCATAATCTGGATGCCTTCACGTGACTGGGTGCGGATATTATGCTCATATATATATCTGAAAAGCGCCTCGTAAGCTCCGCCGATGATTTCAGCGGGGTCACCTGAACTGATCACCGAAACATATTCTCCTTCAATCCGGTACATAAAGTACGGCTCATCAAGCTCGTAATCAGCATCCACCAACACGCCCTGCCAGCTTCGCAATTCGTTTGACGGTGTGTTCCCCGGATTATCAAAATATATACCAATTATCTGGCGGTCAAGGTATGTCAGACCGTTTTTTTCGAGAAACCCCGCAACATCAGAAACAAATTCCGAAGACCGCATATAATCTCCCCTGAACTCCCTGCAGACACACAGAACCGGAGTTTTTATTTGTATTATTTCCGCAGAAATATTTCCGTTATTCATACAATAAAATTAATTAGTAGTTAGAAATTCTATCAACAATATATTATCATCAAAGCTATAATCGCATATCCGGCAATCGCGTTATATCAAGCCGTCAAAAACAAGCTCCGCCATTAAACATCCGCCAGCACATTTGGCGCGACATATCAATAAAAATATATAACATCAAATCATCATCCGGCATCACAATTCCATACCGCTACGAGGGGGCTTTTACACAACCGATGACTTTATATACACAAAAAACAAAAGCCGTATCCTTACATGAAGGATACGGCTTTGTAATCACAATATCAATTATATCGCGTAACCGACACCGAACCGCAACGCGAAATCAGGTATGGTAAACACTTTTACACCAATTCTCAAATCGTTAAAGATTGTATATTCACGACTCAGGCCAATTCCGGATGGGAGTGGTGAACCCAGCAGACTCTTAACATCTTTATTCTGTGCCGGGTCCTGGAATCCGGCAGCAATACCATCACCAAACATCAGCCCTGCCTCAAAGATGTAATGCGGGTCGCGGTAGCCAGACCATTTACCAAACGTCTGAAAAAACAATCCGTCAAAGTCGAGGAAAAGCAGCAGACGAGTTGGTATCAATGCCCAGCCCCATCCTTTAACTTTATCTGCCAGTTTGATGTTAGCGCCGAACTTAATACCAAGATCAACATCCTTCCCGAATTTATAACGGTCATATTCATAAGACATCTCGTTAAGATACTTCACAATGTTCAGCGCAAAGGCATGATCGCCCCACTTATAATCAGCACCGATTGTTAATGACGAAGGAAACTGGAAACGCGTTTTTTGCGTAAAGGGATTATCTGCCTTTGCCGTGAGATTCGGACGAGCAAGATCAAGTGAATCAATAATAATATTCAGCGCTTCATCACCCTCGCCAAGTACCCGGCCGGTCATAAACTTCGGCTGATAACTTTGTCCGTATGCATTATCATCAGACATTTCAAACTCCGGTATATAATCATAAGCCAGCGAGATATTAAAATTCTCAAACTGATGAAGAATACCGAACTTAACCCCCCACTTTGAATCGTCATAATTGGCTTTAATCTTGTAACCAAACTCATTGGTCTGACCTGATGCAAAATCGATATTCTGATCATTCGGGTTATTGAAATGATACTCCTGAGTTCTGTTCAACACCATCATTCCGTCAATCTGCATATTATAGTTAATATAATTGGTTACATTATACTGTGTAAGAGCCAATCCAAAATGAGTTCTGCCAAACTTTGTATTCAACAAAGGTGAACCTACACCGATGGTCATTGCATTTACTCTGAAATACACGTCAGATGTAATTGTAAGTGCCAGAGGCATATCAAGGCGCACCTCCTGCTCAGAAACCTGCTTGACTGATTCGAGTTTTGTTCTTACGCCGGAGAGAACTGATGAAAGTGAAAAATCAATCGGAAAATTAACCGCAAAAGCAATTACGGCCTTTTCGTGTACCGGCAATGAAATAGCAAATGTGCCGAACCCACCCGGCTGACCAAATTCAAAGGAATTTGTTTTGGTGGACTGTTTGTATCCGCCGGTGGGAAACTTAAAGGTTGTCGTATCTTTCAGAAAATCATCCGTAGTCTCCTTCAGACTTTCGTCCAATGTTTTCTTAAAGTCAACACCAAGCAGATTAGCATCAAGACTGAATTTGGTATCAAAAAAGACAAATGCCTTTTCATTCATCAGACCCAGTTCAGCAGGATTGGTAAACACAGCAGCCGCGCCCGTGCTGATCAGCGGAGAGATAACCCTTCCGAGCGTTCCGGAGCCATATCCTCCGCCCATTGCGCTCATGCTGAAGTTCATATTAAAATTGAGCTCGCCTCCTGAATAATAACGCATTACAGGAGTATCGCTCTGCGGTAACATATACGGCGCTGAGATGAGCACCGCGATGAGAACAATATATATATTTTTCATGACTGCTCCTGTACCTTAAAATTCTAATCCGAAAGTCAGGCGGCTTGTGTTAGCCAGACTTTCAATTACGTTGGTATAATCAAAGACGAATCTTCCGCCGAAAATCTTAAACTTCAGCCCGGTGCCGAGGACAATTCTCTCATCTTCAACATTATTGATGTTGTTCTGAACACCGGCTCTAAGATAAAGAAAGTTAAACAGCCGGATTTCAGCGCCGCCTCGTATTTTATTATATACATCCTTTGAAAGAGTCGGCAGATAATCAGCCGTGAACATAAAGTTTTCGGAAATCCTGAATGATGTTCCGATTACAGATTCAAACGGAACCAGTTCAGAATAACTTCCTTTGGTTTTGACCGCCGGATTGTCAACTTTCGAATCCCAGAAAACCGGCGAGTATATATCCTTCAGCATAATACCCATGTTCACCTTCTCGTTTACTTTGAAGAGTACACCGATATCAAAACCAAAACCGTTCGCGCCGCCTTTAACCTGGTTAAGCTGCGCCATTGAAATTTCATCCGGTTCAAAAATCCGGTAATCATCACCGCCGATAGTGTTATTTCCGAAAGAAGAACGGCGGTATTTCAGACTGCCTCCCACTGTCAGGTCTTTCCATACTTTTCTGCCATAGCTGACCTGCACAGTCATTTCCGTCATCGCCTCATCACCTGAGTAGATGAAGGCCGCTCCGAGACCATCAAGCCCCGAATTGTAAGGCATCGCATAGCCGAGGTAATTATATTTCACCAGACCAAACTGATTATGAAAGGAGAAGGTCAACTCCTTTGATTGTATATTAGTCAGTCCGGCCGGATTCCAAAGGACTGCATTGACGTCATTCGCAAGCCCTGCATAAGCACCGCCAAGCCCCATTGGTCTGGCGCCAAAGCCGACATCAACAAATGCCCCCGCAACCGAGGCAAGCTCCTGAGCCCTTACACCGGCAGTGATCAGCAGTACTGCCGTTAATATCTGTAACAGTTTCGATTTCATTATTATTTCCTGTTCGATAATAAACTTATAAATTATATTCCGGCTCCGGTATATATAAACCGGAGCCGCTCTTTATTTTTATTTTACAAGGACAATGCTTTTCAGTTCTTTCACTTCTCCTGAGCCGTCTTTGGCTATTATCTGTATGACATATCTTCCGTTTCTTGCCAGAAGACCATCATCAGTCTTGCCGTCCCAGAGAATCGTCTTAATCCCGGCGGAGCTTCCGTAGCGCCCCGGGAACTGCAGATCATCCTGAAGCAGAGTGCGTACTAACTCTCCGCGTAAATTAAACACACGAATAGTTACACTTGCCGGCGGTTTCGCTGAATTCAGGAAGTAGCCAATCATTGCCGGTGAAACTTCCGGCGAGAATGGACTCGGCATTACTGCTACATACTTCAGACCAAGCGGCTGATTCTCTGTAAGCAGTGAGTATTCACCAAATTTTCTGAATGATCCAAATGAAAGGTCATTGGAGGCAGAAATTTCTTCTAATCCTCCCTCTTTTGCCAAAGAAGCATTCAGTATGCTCCATTCGTTATTGTTCACATCATAATAACCCATCACTATACCTCCGTCAAAGAAGTTGAGTGATTTATCAACAGGCAGATTCAGTGTGGCATTTTTCAGAAGCGAGTCTCCTTTTAATGCGAAATCTGATTCATAACTGATTGCATATTGACGGTCTGATACAACATACGATGTTGCTTTTCCTACCGGGTTATAGTTCTTCTTGCCCGGACCAAATGCCGGTTTGTTAATCGTTATATTTAACGGACCTGATACCGAGCCCGACTGAATGGTAAGAGTCAGTCCTTCTTTGTTTGTAAGAGTAAGAGCTGAAGCCGGCAGTAACTGTGCAAACACGCTCAAATCAGCAGAGCCCTTAATTCCGCCGGTTTTATCTTCTGCCGTTACGGTAATATTACCGATAAAAGTAGAGTCAACGGGCTTAAAGAATCCGGAGCTGCTGATGGTTCCCGCGGCAACAGGCGCGAGTGACCACTGAAGACTGCTGCCAAGATAGACACTGCGCTGAAGCGTATCAAGTCCGGTGAATGCAAACTGAATACCGGTTGAGGTATTGGCAAGTTTGTTTGTGCCAGACGAAACTTTAATTTCACTGAGAGGTATATCTATACTCTGTAAAGACTGCGTTACACTTACCGATGATCCTTTATACAATGCCGTAGCAGTAAGAATGAAACTTCCGTTCTTAGTCGGCTTGATAACCACACGGGTTGAGTCATTTGCATCAGGGTAAGAAAACACTAATCCGCTCGCTGCACTGCTTTCCCATTTAATACGCCCGGCCGGATTTGAACCGGTGAATTCAGCCGTTAATGATTTATTGGTACCATCTCTCAGATTAAGCTGAAGCTGATAATCATCATCCTTTCTCAGGATAATGTTATCAAGAGACGGTTCAATAGTTGCCTGCGTGAGCACACCGGAAGCAAGCGGAGTAACAACATATTCATCCGTGTTAAAAATAACACCGGTTGCATTGTTGCGCACCTTTATATAATAGTGCAGGGGCTCAAGTGAGTACTGAGCCGGTATAGAAGCGCTCAGCACTTTATTACTGAGAGGCATAGAAAGCTGAGTAAATTCGCTCTGATTTTCGTTTCTGTAATAAACCGTGCCGGTCAAAGTGGTAATGTTATCACTGACATTTACCGCAATGCGTGTTGCACTGTCTGAAAGCACGCGGGTTACCGGAACATGTTTATATCTGAATCCGATGCTTCTATTCACTTTAGTTGTGTCCGCTGCCAGGTTTATAACAAATTCACTTTCATCAGGAACCAGATATCCTTCAAGTTCGAAAGCAAACCGGTAGTCACCCGCCGGCAGCCGGTTTGAGGATGCATATTGTCCTGAGTTTGAAGTAATGTCCGGGTTTTCTGATCCGTCAGGTTTAATAAGAGTAATCTTAACGTTCGGCAATGCAGAAATACCATCAGTTACGCTAAAGGTAATCTGACCGCTTGGCAGAAGGAAGTTACCGGTGTTAACAGTCGTTCCAATCTGCGAGGAGGTGAATCTGATAATCTTGCTTTGCGCGATAAGTCCGGGTCCAGAGATGGTAATGATATAAGTAGTTGTATCACTTACGCCGGATGAAACCGGAAGATTGCTGATAGTAAAATTACCCGATGAGTTCGTAACAGTGGCAAATGTATTTGATGAAGTTGCTGTTACAGTAATGTTGGCAACTCCTGATCCGCCAAAAAGAACACGCCCTGTTAAAACTGAGGATGCTTTAACAAGATCATAGTTTTTATTGTTTAATGACGCTCCCGCGGCAATAGTTATTGTTTCTGTAGCAGTAACATATCCGGTTTTTGATGCAGTGATAACTGCTTCTCCGGCGGGAATATTGCTAATGGTATAAGCGCCATTTGCATTCGATTCAGCAGAAAAAAGCTGACCGGTAGCAGAATTACGAATCGTGACCTGTGCCTGTGAAAGAGCGCTGGTGGTAGAGCCGGAAACACTTCGCACCACTCCCGCGATTGATGCAGTATTACGGGTAAGAACAAAACTTTCACTTATGCTTGCACCGCTGGAAACAGTCACGGCTTTTTCGGATGGAACTGATGCGTATCCGCTCAGTGTCGCGCGGAGTATATATCCGCCGGATGGTATATTTTCAAAACGAAGCTCACCTGTTGTTGATGTTGCACCGCTGAACACCCGTGTTCCGTCATTACTGACAAGTGTTACGGCTACATTTTCAAGAGGGGTAGATGTGTTGCTCCGCGTAGATACGTTTACCGTTCCGGAATTTACCGTTGCGGTAAAATTAATACTCTGCGTATTGCTTCCATCAAGGTTAAAGTTTTGTGTGGCCGGGCTGAAGGTAAATCCGGTCTTGACTACAGATATTGTATAGCTTCCTGAAGTAAGATATTCCATCCGGTATTCACCCGTGCTTGATGAAATAATTGACCTGTTTTCTCCGGTTGTGTTATTAACCAGAGTAATAGCCGCGCCATCAGTGCCGGCATTACCCGAAACAACAGAGGTGCTTACTCTTACAACAAGCGTCTGAGCCGGTACGCCGGTGGCTCCCGCCGCGATATTCAGATTCACTGTATCATTTGCATGACCTTCACGGAAAATCTCAGATGACAGGCGATAAATTCTTCCGGAACTGACTGCCGGGAACTCAAACACACCCTGTGAGTTTGCAATGGTCGTATATACTGCATCCGCGGCAGCAAGTTTAACATCCGCGTTAAACCCGAGAGCAAGTCCGTTCTGATTCAGCACTGAACCGGTTACACGGACCGTATTTGGCGTAAGCGGAATGAAAAGATTAGCGGTCGTTGTTAAATTCACGCTCTGCGTTGAAGCAGCATAACCTTCTGCACTTGCCGTTAATGAATACGTGCCGGGTGCTAAACCGAAAACAGTATATTCACCGGTCGCATTTGTTACTGCATTACCTGACCCCCCCGCACCACTTACTGCAACTACTGCATTCAGAATACCGTTGCCGGCCGGATCACGAACCGCACCGGATATCACTGAATTGTTCAGTGCCATATCATTGATGTTTGCAATACCGTTAAGGGCAGTGGTAAGCAGGGTAACATTTACATTCTGTGATGAGCGGTATCCGCTTCTTGAGGCACTTACTGTATATGCGCCTGTTGCCAGTCCTGCAATCTCGTAAGTACCTAAATCACCTGTAACTGCTGAGAGAGCAGCTCCTGTTGCACTGACGGCCGTAACAGTCGCACCGGAAACCGCACCGCCCGCAGCCAGGGTTACCGTACCACTGATCTTTCCGGCGAGTGCATTAAGTGTTGCATTCACCACTCTTGATTGACCATCATTCAGGGTAAATGAAGTTAAAATTGAATCTGCATAGCCGGGCTGACTGAATTTAAGAGTATATACGCCGCCAATTACTCTCTGGAGTGTGTAACTTCCGTCTGAACCGGTTGTTGCCGTAGCACCGCCGGCAGTGCCGGTCAGATTTACTACTACACCGCTCAGTGGTGCAGCGGCATTGCTCCTGACAATACCGGTAACCAGTGCAAAGTTTTCGTTAAGATTAAAGTTGATATTTGTAAGCGCCTGGCCAAGAGCAAGGGTAATTGCTATACTGTCCCGGGTATATCCTGCTCTGAACGCACGGAGGAGGTAGCTTCCTGCGGCAGAACCGACTGTATATTGACCGTTTAAATTGGTAGTAGTCTGTTCAATTACCGCGCCTGATGTCGGATTAACAAGTTGTACGGTAACACCACTGAGTGCCTGCCCGGCAACACGAACCTGACCGGCTACTGAAGAAGGAACTGCATTCATGGTTCCATTCAGTGTATTATTGCTCCCTGCCGTTAGCAGAGCAGTATTCTGTGACGCGGTTGCATATCCTGTCGCGCTAAACGTTTCTGTATATATCTTTCCTGCTTCAACAGTCAGTGCATATTCACCTGTAATGCTGGTTACCGTGCTGAAGGTATTGCCTGCATTGGCATTATCAACCAGCGCAACAGTTACACCTGAGAGCGGAAGATTATTTGATCGAACCGTTCCGCGAACAACAGCGGTGTTCTGAACTAAATTAAAATTGTTGTTTGAACTTGTCTGACCAGGACCGATAACCGTTGTATCAGTCGCGGAGGTTATAAAACCCTGGCGCAAAGCAAACTTTTGCCAGGTTCCGGGGGATAAGCTAAATGTATAGTCACCGTTTGCATTGGTAACAACCGAGAAAGTTGATACACCATTTGTTGCAGTAACAGTCGCTCCCGGCAGGGGTTGACCGGCGCTTGAAACACGCCCTGACATTACTCCTGCATTGGCTGACATCTGAAAGTTAATGCCGGCAAGTGCTTGTCCGGGGTTAATTGTTAAAGTAACTGACTGCGGTGTAACATATCCCGATCGTGTTGCGGTAACAGTGTGTGTTCCGGCCGGAAGACTGAGAGTATAAGTTCCTGTCGAAAGTGTGGTAGTAGTTGCAACACCCTGAACAGAGATGGTTGCGCCTGCTAATGCCCCGCCGCCCAGTGCAGACACATTACCGGAAATAGAACTTGGGTTTGGTGTAAGTGTAAAATCGACACCTGAAACAGTCTGAGCCACACCCAGAGTTAACTGAACTGCATTACTCGGTGTATATCCGCTGCGTTCTGTGCTGATTGTATATGAACCATTCTTTAAGCTGAGGGTATATTGACCGTTATTTCCGGTAACCGCAGTAATTGTCTGACCCGAAACAGGAGTAGCAGTAACTGTAATACCACTGACCGGCACCTGTCCGGTTGTGCCTGTTACCTGATAAACAAATCCGGTTACCTGATTAGCGCGGGGCACAAGAACAAAATTCTGATTGAGAAGATTACTTCCGGTTGAAAGAGTAATTGTTCTCGGAGCGGGGCTTACAAATCCCGTCTTGGTAACTTCAAGTAACCAGTCTCCTGAAGAAATATTAAAAGTATAATCACCCGCACTGTTTGTCGTGATGGTCTGAACTTCCGTTCCTTTGGTTGCTTTAACAGTTGCAAGCTGTACCGGTGCATTTTCATCATTAATAACTTTACCGGATATAGCTGCCGCATCAAGCTGTATTACAACCGGACTGGAAAGTACAACCTGACCGGTATCAACATTGACCTGTACTGCTGTGTTTGATATATACCCTGCCTTAGATGCAACCACACTGTAGGACCCTTTAGTCAGGTTTAAGCTGAATGTGCCGCTTGAGGTGGTAGTTCCGCTGGTAACTGCACCGGTCAGATTATTGGTAAATCTGATTGTTGCCGCGCTAACATTAACACTTGCCTGATCGCGTACGCTGCCCGAAACAATAGAGGGGAGTGGTCTCATTACAAAATTTGTTTCAGTAAGTGTTGTCTGACTAAGTGAAACCTGAACCGTTGTATCAAGATAACCTTGTTTCTTTGCGGTAAAGCGGTAAACATCATGCGGTATCGAATCAACATACGTTGAACTGTTTGAAACCACATACGCAACAGATGGGGTATATCCTGATGTGGTTGATGCAATTTTAAATTCAAAATTTGTTAACGCTGTATTGTCCAGCGATGAAGTCGCGCGCACCCTGAATTTTGAAGTCGGCACTTCATACAAAAACAATCTGGTCTGGCTGGCGCTTCCTGCTCCTGTGATGGAATTCGGGACAACAAACCAAACATATTTTCCTTTAATCAGATTAAGACGTGCAGGAAAATCAAGCAGATTGTTTGTTGTGGTGCCGTTCCACAGAGGAAGATCAATTTCCTGATTGCTTCCCGCAAACTGTGTAACACGGTTAAAAAGATATACCGTGTAACTGTTTGCATTAGGAACTACATCCCACTGAAATCTGATAGTGGGAGATGCAAAAAACGTTGCATTTGCTGCCGGCGCTACAAGACTCGGAACTGCAAGTGAAGAAGAAGATTGATATGTAAACGTTGTAATACCGCCGAATGCCGTGCTTGCGTAGGCAATATTTGTCTGATCATACATATTAAGAACAGTATAATAATACGTAGTTCCTGATATAAGCGGAATTGCCGACTGTGTAAATGGGGTATAGGGGCTTATTGTTCCATACTGCGCTGAGTTACCTGAGGTAATATAGTCCCAGACGATATTAGCACCCTGTACACTCGGATTGCCAAGCGAATCAGTTCTCACAACAAACGGAGTGCTCGATACAATTATCCAGTAAGCCGTAACACCGGGAATCGCGTTCCACTGAAAGTTAGGTGTTGCATTGGTAATTGTACCTTTAGGTGCGCTTGGGGTGGGCGCCAGAGATGTTTCAATAACAAATTGCACTTCATTCGAATAGTCAATTGTGCTGGGGTTGCTGTTGAAATTTGCCTGGATGCCGGCCAGAGTTGTCTGAGTTGAATTTGTCAGGAGACCATAATATCTTCCGACCGGAAGATTGAGAGGACTTCCGCCGGGCGTGATGGTTGCCGTGGTCCCGGAAACGGTAACAGAAGCAAGACCATAGTTACCCGGCGAGGTACCTATCTTAAATCTGTTGGAGGTACCTGTGAGGTTCTTCGTCCATTTAAGAACCATCTGACTATTTGTCCCGTAAAAAACTTTAATGACAGGATTACTGTTTCCCGAATTGAACCCCCTCGGAGGTTCAAGTATCATCGTTTGCGACAGGGCAAAAGAGGTCAGTAAAAGAAATCCTAAAAAGAATTGTGATACGAAAGCGGATTTTCTCATCGTTCTACTCTTTTATTAAATATGAAAATATTTCAATACAAAACACATTACATATTCCCGGAACACACAAAAACAGGGAATATTTAGCACCTTAAATTTAGCCGGAATTTAATAAATAACAACGTAGTTTTATTATTTTCCCTAATTAAATCTTTACGGTTTTAACTGCCGTACATTAATCACACGTCCTTATAAGTAAATCGTTAAAAAATATGAAATTTTTGCTCTACTCATTTCTTGCCTTTGTGCTTTTCATCGGTGAGTGCAAAGCCCAGCAAAAAACAACTGCCTGGAAAGGCGCCCGGATATACACAGTCGAAGGGTCAGTTATCGAAAACGGAGTAATCCTTTCTCGAAATGGCAATATTGTCGCTATTGGCGCTGTGGGTGCAATCACAATTCCGGAGGATGCGGTCGTAATTGATGTTCAGGGTAAGGTTATAATACCCGGTTTGATTGATACACACTCCCACATCGGTAACGGAGATGGAGGCGATGCATCATCCCCTACTCATCCGGATGTGCGCATCCTCGACAGCATTGACCCCCGCAGTGATACCTTTATGAGGGCACGATCAGGAGGTATTACAACGGTAAACGTTATGCCCGGCTCCGGTCATCTCCTGAGCGGTCAAACCGTTTATCTGAAACTTACACGAACAGGTAAACTGCAGGATATGCTTTATTGTGATGACCCTATGACCGGAATCTGCGGCGGTATCAAAATGGCTAACGGAACCAACTCCCTCCGCTCCGCACCATTCCCGGGCACACGCGGAAAGTCAGCTTCCATCGTCCGTCAGATGTTTGTTAAGGCACAGGAGTATAAAAAGAAAATTGATGCGGCCGGCGGCAATCCGGATAAGATGCCAAAAAGAGACCTTGAAATGGAATCACTGGTACTGGTGCTTGAGGGTAAGAAAATCGTTCATCACCATACACATCGCAATGATGATATCCTCTCAGTAATCCGGCTGCAAAAAGAATTCGGCTTCAAAGTAGTTCTGCATCACGTGACTGAGGGATATGTTGTGGCTGATGAAATTGCCAAAGCGGGAATCCCCTGTTCAATTATTTTGATAGATGCCCCCGGCGGTAAAATGGAAGCTATAAACCTCGCTTTTGATAATGGCGCCCACCTGGAGAACGCCGGAGTAGATGTTGCATTCCACACTGACGATTATATAACCGACTCACGTCACTTCCTTCGCAGCGCCGCACTTGGTCTTAGAGGCGGAATGTCGTTTGAAAAAGCCCTGGAGTCTGTTACCATAGCCGGTGCCAGAATGCTCGGTCTCGAAAACAGAATCGGCTCGCTGAAATCAGGCAAGGATGCTGATTTTGTAATTCTCTCAGGTGAGCCATTCAGTGTATATACCAAAGTTGAACAGACCATAGTTTCAGGCAATGTGGTCTTTGACCGCTCCCTGCCCGAAGATCACAAATACGCAACAGGCGGTTACCGTGTTTATAAAGACCTGTTCTATGACCACGTCCACGAGGAAGAAAGGTAACAATATGAAAAACCTGTTTTTTATTCTGTTTGTTCTCTGCGCTTCACTGAATATGGCCCAGATAGCAGTGAAGGGGGAAATGATATATACTATGGACGGGAGTGTGATTGCCAACGGAGTAGTAATAATTAAAAACGGGCTGATTGAAGCAGTCGGTCCCGCGTCTGAGATTACGATTCCCGATGGATATACTGTATATACAAACAAAATTGTAACTCCGGGGCTTATAGACGCTCGCACCGTCATGGGGCTGAGCGGTCTCTATAATCAGCCGCACGATCAGGACCAGCTTGAAAAATCAGACCCGTTTCAGCCGGAGCTGCGGGCTTTTGATGCCTTTAACCCGCAAGAGGAGCTCCTTGCCTACGCGCGTCAGTTCGGTATCACCACCATTAACACGGGGCATGCTCCGGGCGCTCTGGCTTCAGGTCAGATGATGATTGCAAAAACCTGGTCCCCTGATCAGACGGCAAACATCATGGATTCAGTCAGCTATGTTGCTTTTACTCTCGGCTCTTCAGTTACCAATATATATAAGAAGCCCGGCACTCGCGCCAAAGGAATAGCAATGCTCCGGCAGGAGTTTATCAGAGCTCAGGAATATATCAGAAAAAAAGATGACACACCACGTGACCTGAAAATGGAAATCATGGCTTCCGTTTTGCGTGGCGAAACCGGCGCTCTGGTCACTGCCAATACTTCAGTTGAGATACTGGCAGCACTGCGTCTGGGTGAGGAATTCAAGATTAAAATTGTACTCGATGGTGCAGCAGAAGCAGCAGTGGTTCTAAAGGAGATTAAAAAAGCCGGAGTGCCGGTTATACTGCATGCTCCCATGGCGCGCAGTTATGGCGACCTGAAAAACGCATCCTTAGAAACTGCATCTCTTCTCAAAAATGAAGGCATTCCTTTTGCAATTCAAAGCGGTTACGAAGGTTACGTTCCCAAGACCCGTATCATCCTTTTTGAAGCTGCTCTGGCCGCTTCAAATGGTCTGGGGATGGAATCAGCGCTTGAATCAATAACCATAAGTGCCGCTAAAATTCTCGGCATTGATAAAAAAACCGGTTCGATTACCAAAGGAAAGCAGGCCGATATTGTACTTTTTAACGGAGACCCGTTTGAATATACCAGCAAGGTCTGTACCGTGATTATTGACGGCAATGTGGTTTCAAACGCATGCAAATAATATTATTCTCTGATGTTATCCGGCAAGAGTAAGATCAGGTTTAAACATTAAACCTCCCGGAGAGATGGGATATATATATGTTTTCTGTTTTTTAAGTGTTGTTTGAACGGAAGCATTGCAATTCTCCTTCTCACCGGGGAGCGAGTGAGGGCTGGATTCCCCGCCCTCCCGAAACAATACTCGTTTATTAAAAATGGTTCAGCCGGCAGATGCAATGTTTCGGCAGTGTTGCAGCTTGTCTGCTTATTAAAATTCCTCTGCCGGGTTTTTTTGCATGCGCCGGAAGAATGCGTATCCGTCTTAGTCAGAATGTACCGGCAATAATTGATTTTTATTCTTCAACTTTTTCATAAGGAAATACCATCTTGAACGCTGAACTTATTGTTGCGTTATTAACCCTTGTTGCCCTGGAGATAGTGCTTGGGATTGACAACATCATTTTCATTTCCATACTTTCCTCTAAATTACCTGCTGAACAGCAGGAAAAAGCAAGGATAACCGGACTGACACTTGCACTCGTTACACGCATCCTGCTTTTGTTTTCGATCACACTCATAATGAAACTTGTTGCTCCCCTTTTTACCGTTATGGGCAATGAAATATCAGGGCGGGATTTAATTCTCATCATAGGCGGTTTATTTCTTATAGCCAAAAGCACGCACGAAATACATGAAAAACTTGAAGGAGAAGAAGGCAAGGGAGACAAAAAAGTTAAAGCATTATCCTTTGGCAGCGTTCTTATACAGATACTATTGCTCGATATAATTTTTTCGCTTGATTCGGTTATCACGGCCGTTGGCATGGTCAGTGAAATATGGATTATGATAACCGCGGTAGTTATATCAATTATTTTTATGATGTTCTTTATGACAAAAATAAGTGACTACGTTAATCAGCGTCCCACTATAAAAATGCTGGCGCTCAGTTTTCTCATGCTCATTGGCGTAACACTTGTAGCCGAGGGCATTGAGACACACATTCCCAAAGGTTATATATACTTTGCAATGACATTCTCATTATTGGTTGAAATGCTTAACCTTCGTACCACACGCAGGAAGCAGATTGAGCCGGTGAAACTCAGAACGCAATTCAGGGAGGCCTGAGAACCACCTCTGAAAAATTTTAGTGTTTAGATATACTCCGCGCAGAACTTACCGCGCCGCAGCTTCGCGTTGGAAGTTATTCGTAAAATTAGTTTTAATATCTCGCTAAAGGCAACCTTTTAATATAGTTCATCACTTCATCAAAACAAATTTCTTAATACCGCTAAAACCTCCGGCGGAAAGGCGGTAAATATAAACTCCGGAGGAAAAATTTAATTTTCCGTTGTCAATGACAGCCGAATAATAACCCGCGGTCTTGAATTCATTTATAAGTGTTGCTGTTCTTTCTCCGCTAAGCGTATATATTTCTAATCGCACCTGCTCATCGGAGGGAATCTGGTAATCAATAGTGGTAGCAGGGTTGAATGGGTTAGGATAATTTTGCTCAAGGAAAAAAGTTTCAGGTTTTGAAATATCAACTTCAATTACATTGCTATATTTAAAACTGCCGTCTGAGTCTAATTGCTTCAGCCGGTAGAAATATCTTCCTGTCTGCAGATTGTTCTCATTAAATGAATAGTTTTTGGGAGCATTACTGTTTCCCGCCCCCTGAACAAGGCCAATGGTTTTCCAAATTGCCCCCGGTAGTATCAGATGATCATTTTTAGGAGTCCTGTGAATCTCAAAACCATAATTTCCAACCTCTGTCGCGGTAGTCCATTTTAACGAAACAGAGTTCCTGTAAACTGTGGCTCTAAAGGAGGTCAGCTCCACCGGAAGCGGATTATCATTTCCACCCCCTATACCAAAATCTGAAAATCCGGTAAGCTGGTCTGAGCACCATTTAATGATTGGCGCTTGAGTTATATCAGAAGGAACTCCAATATCACTCCATGCAGCATTAACATTATCGCGTTTTAACAGGCGTAAAGTCGAATAATCAGTCACACCACCCGCCCCATCAAGATTTAATGATAAACAATAAACTCCGTTAACTGATCCTGATACAACTGTTAAAGTCCAATATCTGTTAAGAAGATTAGTAACCCCCGCAGGTAAGGTACCGCCAGGCGACTGATTTATTCTGTCGGCCTGAATTTGAAGCTCGCCGC
>BTUV01000055.1:0-19489 GCA_045863035.1 Ignavibacteriales bacterium
TAATGTCACCCCTTCGGGGTTTTGGTGGTTGTTTATTACCGTTTTTTATAATAATGTCACCCCTTCGGGGTTTTGGTGGTTGTTTATTACCGTTTTTTATAATAATGTCACCCCTTCGGGGTTTTGGTGGTTGTATATTACCGTTTTCTATAATAATGTCACCCCTTCGGGGTTGAATTTTGAATTACTAATTCCTAATTACTCATTACTAATTATTTTTTCATCTACTCGGGATTGAAAAATTGGTATTACAATTTCCTAATTATTATTTAATTCTTTCGCAATTTAATTTGGATAGTAAATTAATTATTTATAAAAATTCACAATTCACAATTCATTTTACTAATTACCGAAGCTCGCTTGCTTTTAGTGAAAATGTTCTTGCAGTTGAACCATCTTTAAGTATCAGTTTCATTTCAAGAACGCGGTCTTTGCGTGGACCGGTTACGGTGAAATGTCCGAAGTTATGTTCAGCTAAATTTTCGATACCAAAGCGGGCTGTGTTGTTTTCGGGTTTGGGCTTTGATACACCGGCAGTTAAAGATGAAACGGTGAATTCATATAATGGATAAGTTCCTTCGCGCTCGAGCCGGGTAATTTCAGAGGAGTGAATATCTCCGCTGAAGAAGAGAACTCCGGATATTTTTTCTTTTTCGATTAAGCTGAGCAGCTTTTGTTTTTCTTCAGGGAAGATGGAATAACTTTCCCATTTGGCAACCGGGTTAAGAATTTGTCCGCCGGCAACAACGATCTTAAACGGCGCAAAACTATTTTTCAGTGCATCAATAAGCCATTCAATCTGGTCATCACCGAACATCTGACGTTTTCCGGTTACACGCTCATTCTGGCTGCGGTAGTAGCGGTTATCGAGGAGGAAGAACTCAAGATCAGCCCATTCAAAGCGGGTGGTAACGCCAGGTTTGCCGTTAATACCGAATGTCGGATTTACCCAGAAGTCCTGAAACGCTTCAAGAGTTTTCTCCTTGTGAACAAAACTGTTATCAGCATTATTGGGACCGAAATCGTGATCATCCCAGGTGGCATAATGGTGCACAGAACCCAGAAGCTGCTGAAGCTGGGGCAGAGAGCGCATGTGGGAGTAGCGTTTATATATACCGGTGCGGCTGCTCCAGTCAACTTCACGGAGATAGATATTGTCACCCATCCAGACCATGAAATCAGGTTTGGTTTTGTAAAGCGCGTCAAGGATTTCATAATCCGAGCCGTATGGTTTGCCGGGACGGTCATATACTTCTTCGTTAATATGCATGCAGCTTGCTATGACAAAGGTAACAGGCGGCGGATCTTCGCGCCACTGCCAGAGTTTCTGTGTCTGGAATGAAAGAGGATGGTTGATCGCTGCTTTTTTGTTATTGATATACAGGGCATAGTCGTATTTTCTTCCGGGCTCAACATTATCGGCAATGAGCTTCGCGGTAAAATGTTTATGCTTTGTTGTGGTGAACTTGTCTGTCCGGAATTTTTTAGCAGGTGCAGACTGTTCCCAGTATTCGATAAACACATCGGCGGCCTCAGTGGTCTGCACCCAGAGTCCGACCTCACGCATTTCTGAGTAGCCAACCATGGGACCTGAATGCAGTTTGGGCTGAGAAAAAGCAACTGTTGTTATAAGCAGTAACAGGAAGAAAATATATCGTTTCAAAGTATATCCAGGTAATTAGTAGTTAGTAATAAAAACTATTTAGAGCTTTATATTATAAGGCAAAAGAACCTCATCCCCGGCCCTTCTCCTTAAAAAGGAGAAGGGGGTCGGAAATGCCTGCCGAACTGAAGCCCGTGGTTATTAAAAAAATTCATAATTCATACTTCATAATTCATACTTCATCTGAGGTAGAGCATTTTGTTTGCAAGCACAAAGTTATCAACACGGAGCGAATATATATAGACACCGGAGGCAAGGTTTTTTGCGTTAAAGTTAATCCGGTGAGTTCCCGCTTCTTTTACTTCGTTAACCAGAACCGCAATCTGTTCGCCGAGAACTGAATATACAGTCAGCACCGCTTTACCTGATTTTGGGAGGGTGAAGCTGATAGTGGTTTCCGGATTAAATGGATTCGGGAAATTCTGTCGCAGTTCGGGTGACTCCGGTATATACGCATTCGTAACACCACCGGCCACAACAGACGCAGGTGAAGCAACAAAAGTGAATTTGTCAGACGGTGTAACAGGACGGTTTGTTACAACAAAAACCGTATCACCTGTTGCGGGGAGGAGGACATTACCCGCCGGCGCTGATGATGAAATCTGTGCGTGAGTATTAAATGCAGTAACCTGATAAGGGGGAGGCGTGATGAAAATAATTTCCTCGCCAAGATTCCACTTTTTATTCTTGGTTGCGTTCGGCTCACGCACCAGCATAGTCAGACGGCTTTCGGTCATCAGATTTATGGCATAAAAGGGAGTTACAATTTCTTTTACACCGTTTAATCCGATTGCGGTATCAAGCGGGGTTGCGTAGTTTCCGTTTGCAAGTGTGTCTGTTGAGCCCCAGACAACGGCAATATCAATCGGGGCGAGAAGACGGCTTCCGGCTACGGGGAGCCCGGCGGTGAATGAAACGGTTGAGCCGGAGTTATTACGGAAGTAAGAACCCTGAACATTAAGTGATAGCCGGTAAACAGGATTAAACTCTACCGCGATACCGTCAAAAACCGGAGTTGTATATACGATGTTTGCCCCGCGGTTGAGCGGAAAGTTCTGAAGTTTAATCTGTGAAGTATTCAGATCTTTGATTGTGGCATAGAGAGAGTCCTTATTCAGTGTCGTATCGAATGAAACTTCGTATGTGTGCCCAGTCATCTGATTAGAGTTTACTGCCTGCACAAGAAACGAGCCGGTTGTAGCTCCGGACGCATGTATATATCCGGCGGGATTAACCACGCCTTCCGGCCGCGGAGGGGTAAATCTGCGCGCGATGATATCATATCCGGATGCGTTGCTGTAAGAGCTCCAGACAGCAATGATTTCACCGGCGGGGCTCACCTGAAAATCGGGCTCCCACTGGAATGATTCCGTAGTTACATTAACCGGGGTTTCAAGCGTAAAACGGTTTTCCAGTTCATCAATGAATGTGGTATATACACCCTCGCGGTTGCCATCCTGTTTCCAGCTTGACCAGATAACGGCGAATTTTTCACCGCTGATTTTTCTGATCTTGGGCAGCCATTGGTAGTAAGCCGTGCTTTTGTTGACGCGGAATTCACCTCCCCGCTTCGAGCCGTCCGCATTAAACCGCTGATAATAAATGCCTCCGTCATCTCCATCCTGCTCCCAACTGCACCAGACGACAGCAAAGGAACCGTCATCCAGCGCGGCAAGGTCACCAAACCACTGATAATCAGCAGTCCAGGTATTAACGGGGAATTCATTCCCGGATGTTGAACCATCAGCCGAGAAGATTCTTCCGTATATATCATAACCGGCAGGTACCGGCGGAGCAGGACGGAATGACTCCCAGACGAAAAGGATTTTTCCGTCTGCCAGATAGCGTACAGCCGGACGCGCCTGTGAATAAGCAGTTGCAGTGTTTACTAAAAACTCTGTTCCTGATTTAAGAACATTGTTTCCGTTTAGCTGAAACCGCTGCGCATACACCCCGCGGTCACCGCCATCCTGATACCAGCTATCCCACGCAACGGTAAAGCCGGTTCCGTCATTGGTAAACGATACGGAAGGATTAGACTGCGTATGAGTGGTTGTAGTGTTGATAAGAAATTCATCTCCGGCGGGAAGGTTGTTCACAAAGAGACGGCCATATATATCATAGCTGTTCGCAGCCCCGCTAAAAGAGCTCCAGGCAACAATTGCAGTACCGGACGCGTTCATCGCGATAACAGGTCTGTCCTGTTCGCCAGGGAGCGTGGTGTTTACCCGCTGCTCGGCTCCGGTTTTCTGATCAAGGGAAGTAAAGAATTGTATATATATATCACTTTTGCCGGTAAACGTAGCCGCGGCTTCAGATTTCCATACCACTGCGTAGTTTCCGTTTCCGTCCCTGGCTAAGGCGGGCTGGCGTTGTGTGCTGTCCGTTGTGGTATTAACACGGAACTCCTGCCCGGCAAAAAGAGATACGGTAATGAGTAAGAATATCATCTGTTTCATTTCATCTTCCTCACTTCATCTGAAAATCTAATAGGGGGAGAGTGCTTGCTCCGGGGATGGAGTAATGCCACCACTCAGCCATATATAAAGTAAAGCCGCCCACATTAACCATCATATCACGCAGGAGCTGGCGATTGGCAATCACGTTAGCGGGGAGGTTCATATATCCGTGGTCTGCCTCAGGTCCGAACCAGTCAAACTCTGTCGGCATCTGCAGCTCATTACCGGTTGCCATATCCACAAGAGATAAGTCAACCGCTCCGCCGCGGTTATGCACCGAGCCGCTGGCCGGGTCTGCAACAAAGATGGGATTAGGGAAAATCTCAAACATCAGATACTGCACAGAGCGGGGGCGGTAGCCGTCAAATATCTTGAGACCGAGTCCCGCAGGATAATTTGTGCCGTTAAACGAAGTGATTTGTTTCAGACTGTCGTGAACTAATTTCAGCCGCGTGACAGCGCCGAGCGTAAGATACGCTTCGTTTGTTGTATATAATTTCTGCGAAGTAAAGTTATTAATCGTGGCATAACGTATATCAAAGACAATATCGGGAATAAGATCTTTGATGGGAACAATTTCATCCTGCGCCGACTGTGAAGCAGCGGAGAATGTTAAGAGGATACAAACGATGAGGAGTTTCATGATAACACCTTTTTATCAGAGACGAAGATCAGCAACACATTTGTCCGTTGAAGGACGGATAAAAAAGAAAGCGACAAGAACCACACCGGCAGTACCGAAGCTGAGCAAATCTTTTGTCAGGTAAAAGACAACCAGCGCAAAAAAAGCAGCACTTTCCAGCAAAGCATAGTGCACAAGATTAAAGCCGCGATATTTAACCATTTTTTCCTGAACAGAAAGTCCGGCCGCAATTGACGCAATTAATTTTTTATATACAAAGCTGCCGGCCACAATCATTATAAGACCGTAAACAGGCACAAGAACCTGAAACAGAGGGAACGACTGCGGAAACGGAGCAGGTCCGTCACGGGAAACATCAAGCAGTGTAATTATCAGGGCAAACAGGAAAATCCCGCTCATCATGGCGACGTGAATAATTCCCAGCATTTTTAATTCTTTTTCCAGAATCGGACGTTCTTCGGGCTGCATTGTACAAATGACTCCTTTTTTGGGCGATTATCGGTTTATGAGAAAACAGATTTCTAAGGAATAAAATTAAGGAAATTCCGGCAGGGGGGGAAATAAAAGGATTAGGGATAGGGGTATTTTGGCAATTCTCCTTATTTTTGCCCTTGTAACTAAAGGCATATCCATGATTCCAAAAATTTACCTCTTCTTATTCGCGCTGATGCTCACCGTTTCAGCACAGCAGTATCAGCTTATTTCCGTTTCGCTCACTTCCGGTGAAGATTTGCAAAAAATAGCCGCCTTAGGCATCGAAACCGAACACGCCCATTTTGATAAAGAATCCCTCTCGGCGGAGCTTTTTGTCAGCAGGGATGAAGCGGAACAGCTCAGCCAAAACGGTATCAGCTATTCAGTTCTGATTCCGGACTGGAAACAGCACTACGATTCCAGACCGGCTATGACTGAGTCAGAAAAAGCTGAACAGCTTGCCCAAAGCCGGAGTGTATTCGGTGTCACCGGGTTCGGATATGGCAGCATGGGGGGGTATTATACCTTTGCAGAAGTGGTTGCACAGCTTGATACGATGTATGCACAGTTCCCCAATCTGATTACCCAGAGATTTTCGATTGGTACTTCGGTAGAAGGACGAACCATCTGGGCGGTAAAGATTTCTGACAACCCGAATCTTGAAGAACCAGAGCCGAGGGTACTTTATGACGCACTGATTCACGCACGCGAACCACAGGCAATGGCCACGGTTATCTATTATATGTATTATCTGCTGGAGAACTATAACACAAACCCGGAAGTAAAGTACTTGGTTGATAACCGGGAGATGTATTTTGTGCCGGTGGTTAATCCTGACGGCTACGAATGGAACCGGATAAATTCATCAGGCGGCGGCGGAATGTGGCGCAAGAACCGTTACGCTCAGGGCACCACCATTTACGGCGTTGACCTGAACCGCAATTATGGCTATATGTGGGCTTATGATAATGTCGGTTCAAGCGGCACCCCATCCTCTGAAACCTACCGGGGTCCTTCAGCTTTTTCAGAACCCGAATCAAGGGTTATTCGTGATCTTGCCATTGCAAAGGGATTTAAATCATATATAAACTATCACTCTTATAACAACTCGATTATATATCCGTGGGGATATACCAACGCAGTAACGCCGGACTCAAACCAATACCGCGATTTTGCCGCCTCTATGGCAAGACACAACGGATATACCTACGGCACCAGTTATCAGACGCTTGCCTATAACTCAAACGGTACCGGGCGTGACTGGATGTACGGAGAACAGGTACAGAAACCAAAAGTATTTGGCTTTGTGTTTGAAGTCGGTGGTGACGGAGACGGTTTCTGGCCATCACAGAACAGAATCATTCCCCTGGCTCAGCAAAACATCCGACCAAATTTGTATCTTGCATGGATAGCAGGGGGATATCCGCAGCTTACAAATTATTACTTCACGCCGCAGTTCCTAAATCCGGGCTCAGCCGTTCAACTGACAGGTACGGTAAAGAATACCGGACTTTCCGAACTCCCACATCCGTGGGGGTACTTATATTATGACAACGATCCATATATATGGACAGGGGGTATGCCCGCTTTTATGCCCGCGCTTGCGCCCGGAGCATCAGTAGAAACGGGCGTTGACATTCATGCCCTGCCGGACGCACCAGTTGATTACCGGGGAAAAATCTTTCTGAATTTGTTTCAGGGTGAAGGCGCGGGCTCTGTTACTACAACGGATACAATGTCTGTCAGAATCGGAACACCGGTGTTTATATATAACGATACCACGAATAATCCGGTGCAGTTATGGACGATCTCCGCAACTCCTACAACTTCTCCAAAGTGGGAAGCCACCACATCGCTGTTTTACTCAGCGCCAAACTCATATACCGACAGTCGCACGGGCAATTATGTTAATAGCGCAACAGTTACTCTCCAGTCATCAACACCGGTTTCTCTTGATGGGATTTCGTTTCCGGTGCTATCATTTAAAACCCGTTATGATATTGAAACCAGGTGGGACTGCGCAATAGTTCAGGTAAGTACCAATAACGGCAGCACCTGGATTGCTCTCACCGGTAAATATACAAAACCGGCATCGGGAAGTGGAACACAGATTCCGGCGGGTACTCCCATTTATGACGGAACTGCATCCTCATGGCTTGATGAGGAGATGAGTTTACAGCAGTTCGCAAATCAGAATATCCTGCTCCGGTTTCAGCTAAAGACAGACGGCTCGCAGGTGCGTGACGGCTGGTATCTTGATGATATCGGTATATACTACTACGGAGCAGTTCCGGTTGAGCTGACATCGTTTACCGCGGTCAGCAGCGGTGGTAATGCACTGCTGAGATGGACAACCGCAACGGAGCAAAACAACGCCGGTTTTGCCGTTGAGCGATCAGCAGACGGAACTGACTGGGAGCAGGCAGGATATATACGCGGCGCGGGAACCACCACTGAGCCGAAAGAATATCAGTTCACCGAACCGCTTGCCGGCCCCGCAATGAATTACCGCTTAAAGCAGATTGACTTTAACGGCTCTTACTCATACTACGGACCGGTTGTGCTGAATAATTCTGTCCCCGATAAGTTTGAACTACTTGGAAACTATCCCAATCCGTTTAATCCGGAAACTTCCATCCGGTTTAGTTTGCCTGAAGCCGGCAGTGTTTCGCTGGTTGTTTATGATGTGAACGGAAAAGAAATCACAAGACTGATTGAAGGCAATATGGAAGCGGGTTATCACTCGGTACCGTTTAACTCAGGCGGTCTTGCATCAGGTGTGTATATATATAAATTAACCTCGGGCAGTTCGCTTGCCGTTAAAAAGATGATTTTGCTGAGGTAACAGCAGTAAAAAACAGATTACAAAAAGAAGGCAAAAGGTATGAGAAATTTATTACAGCGGATACTTCCGCTCATTCTGGCTGCAGCGTTCCTGCAGCTTGGAGCTCAGGTAAGCAATAAACAGCAAAATGTTTCAGAGGGGAGTATTCCTGCTCTTGCGAACAGCGTTGTAACAGGGGGAGTAACACATACCAAAGCAAGGTTCTGGGCACGGCTTACCGAACCGGGGGAGTTTTATGTTGAACTTTCAACCGACCCCGCTTTTACTTCTGTTGTAACCACAAATACCATCCAGGTTAACAGCCAGAGCTATATGCGAGGTATTGTTGAAGCAGAAGGGTTGCAGCCGGACACCAAATATTATTACCGGGTTAAAATCACCAATGGCGCGCCTGATAACGTGCAGCGTAGTTTCTCAACCTTTCCGGTTCCCGGAACGAGTCAGAATTTCACCTTCGCATTTGGCTCCTGCCTGAACAGCGGAAATTTTCTTCCGTCAGGCACACCGCCCGGCACGATCTTCAGGCAGATAGTTCAGCATAACCCGCGGTTCTTTTTGCAGTTGGGTGATTTTGGTTATCCTGATACAACAGATAATCTCCCCTTCAGCCCCGATTTCTTTGCGGGAAATATGCAGCTTGTGCAGGGGGCATACCATGTAAAGTATGACAAAAATTATCTGCTGGATACACTTATGAGCATGATGCCCGTTGATTATATATACGATGATCATGATTTCATGAATGACAACTCAGGCGCGGTGACTTCAAGTTTTTTTATTCCATGGAAACCTAATCCGCTCGGCGATGATTTCTTTAAATT
The DNA here is from genome assembly GCA_045863035.1 of Ignavibacteriales bacterium. Taxonomy (GTDB): domain Bacteria; phylum Bacteroidota; class Ignavibacteria; order Ignavibacteriales; family Ignavibacteriaceae; genus H2-BAC3. The sequence goes on from BTUV01000055.1 coordinate 8,906, forward strand.
TGAATTTACTAATCCGGCCGGAGCCCGGACTAACAGTATAACCGGATATAAAGAAAATATGCCGGGATATCCTCTTGCAAATGAGTCGCGCGGTATATATCATAAATTTACGTATGGAAATGTGGAAATCTTCGCGCTTGATTTACGCGCGCAGCGTTCTCCGAATCTGAATTCCGTAAATAAAAATACTGTTACAGGTTTGTGGGAGTTTACACCTCCGGCGGGTCACACAATTCTTGGCAGAGATAATGCGCCGGGAACCGGTGAGTCACAGCTTACCTGGTTTCTTAACGGACTGCTGAACAGTACGGCTAAATGGAAATTTATTATGAGTTCAGTTCCGTTTAATAAGGGGCAGGAACAGGGTATAAACATGGGTATAGTCCTGCAAGATTCAATACTTGGACTGTCAGAATTGCCGCCGGGCACTCGCGGAATTTTTGCGGCAATGGAGCTTGCTGATAAGTGGGTTGGCTTTCCGGAAGATTTGGATACAGTGCTAAGTTTTGTTAACAGTAATCAGATTAAAAATGTGATTGTTCTGAGCGGAGACTCCCACACCGCGGCAATTGATGACGGCACCAATGCGGGATTCCCTGAGATAATGGCAGGCGGGCTGGATATAACCAACTCAAAGCTGGTAGCACTGCTTTCTGCTTTTGGCGTGCATATATGGAATAAAGGGGGTCAGGGTATTACCACACAGGTATTTAATAATGCATTCGGCAAGGTTGAGGTTTTTGGCGGTGATTCAGTGCGGTTAAGTCTGGTTGATGAAACAGGAGTAGTTTTTGCAGCACATACAGTTACCAATTCAGAACCAATACCCGTTGAACTTATTTCATTCAATGGCAGAATAGACGGCGGAAGAGCAGTTCTTCAATGGATAACCGCAACGGAGCAGAATAACGCCGGATTTGCCGTTGAGCGCTCTTCAGACGGACAGAGCTGGATTCGGGCAGGATATATACGCGGCGCGGGAACCACCACTGAGCCGAAAGAATATCAGTTCACCGAACCGCTTGCCGGCCCCGCAATGAATTACCGCTTAAAGCAGATTGACTTTAACGGCTCTTACTCATACTACGGACCGGTTGTGCTGAATAATTCTGTCCCCGATAAGTTTGAACTACTTGGAAACTATCCCAATCCGTTTAATCCGGTTACCATTATCAGGTTTGCTCTTCCCGTGAGCGGTGAAGTATCGGTTACCGTTTTTGACATAAGCGGAAGAAAGGTGCGTGAGCTGGCTGCGGGAATAATGGAGGCGGGTTACCACTCGCTGCCGTTTGACGCGGCAGAACTTTCATCAGGAGTATATATGTATCAGATTACCGCCGGAGGAAAAATCCTCACCGGCAAAATGATGCTGATGAAATAATTCTTGTTAAAAAATTATCCAGGATATAGAGAATGAAACACATTATAGTATATATAGTTTTTCTTTCGGCATTGCTCTCAGCGCAGGAAACACGACTTGACGGCATGTGGCAGGGAGTGCTTGATGTGGGCGCTGCAAAACTCAGAATTGTTTTCCACTTTAAAACATCGGAGGAGGGAGTAATTACCACCACGATGGACAGCCCCGACCAGGGGGCAAGCGGCATTCCTACAACCAAAACAACCTTTGAAAACAACAAACTCCGCGTAGAACTTAAAGCGCTTGCGGCCGAGTTTAACGGAACCTATTATGCAAAGGATGGAACGATATTCGGGAACTGGTCTCAGGGAGGTATGGACTTCCCGCTGCTGATAAGCCGGACTGATAAAGTAGAAATACCCAAACGTCCGCAAACTCCGCAGCCGCCGTTCCCGTATATACAGGAGGAGGTAACGTTTGAGAATCCGGATGCAGGCATTACACTTGCGGGAACTCTGACTCTTCCGGAGGGAAACGGACCTTTCCCGGCAGTAATACTGGTGACCGGTTCCGGCGGGCAGGATCGTGATGAAACATTAATGAATCATAAACCGTTTTGGGTTATTGCTGATTACCTGAGCCGCAATGGTATTGCAGTGCTGCGTTATGATGACCGTGGAATCGCAAAATCAGGTGGTGACCGCAGCGCGGCAACATCAATGGATTTCGCAACCGACGCAGAGTCCGCGCTGCGCTACCTTGAAACAAGAAAAGAAGTAAACAAAAAGAAAACCGGACTGATAGGTCACAGTGAGGGGGGACTGATAGGAGCAATTGTGGGTGCCCGCTCAGAAGAACTGGATTTTCTCGTGACACTCGCCGGTCCCGGCATGAACGGACATGATATCATTCTGTTGCAGAGTGAATTAATTTCGCGCGCAAACGGCACATCAGAAGAAAAAATTCAAAAAGATCTTGCCGTTAACCGGAAACTTTTTTCTGCGGTGACGGGGGCAAAAGATACCGCCGAGGCAGAAATAAAATTACGCAAAGCATTTGATGAACATCTGGCTTCATTAAGCGAAGATGAAAGAAAAAAACCGGAAAACAGCGAACAGATGATAGAACAGCAGGTGCGGATATTAACGAGTGACTGGTTCCGGTTCTTCCTGGTATATAATCCGGCGGATGATTTTGAAAAGATTACAAAACCGGTTCTTGCATTAAACGGAGAACTGGATCTTCAGGTGCCGCCGGAAGAAAATCTTTCCGCCATAGAAACAGCGTTAAAAAAAGCAGGCAACAAAAATTTCAAAACAATGAAAATTAAGGGATTAAATCATTTATTCCAGACCGCAAAAACCGGATCGCCATCGGAATATGCAACCATCGAAGAGACATTTTCGCCGGAGGTGCTGAAGGTGATGAGTGAGTGGATATTAAAACAGTGAAAAGTTAAAAAGTAATAGTTAAGAGTATTTTGCCGGCGTCTTTGATTGTTGGGTATTAACCGAGGTCAAAGGCGCCGGAATTTTTAACGCAAAGTCAGCAAAGTAAAGCGCAAAGTCACGCAGAGTTTCACTGTATCGATCAGTGCCCCCCCCCGATCAATCCGCGCAAAGGCGCGAAGACGCAAAGAAAAAAGTTAAACGCAGAGTCAGGTGAAAATCAGGATTCCCATTTACGCGTGACAGGATTCCAACTACTTTGGCCAGGACCATCTTGCCGGTTAAGTATTGGCTTAAGAAACCCGGAGATTATTTTATGCGCATCCTTAAATGAAATTTGTTTTACATCTTTGTTCTTAATCAGATAACTCTGCCACATTTTTTCTAAAACGGGACTTTGCGCAAATTGCGGTTCCAGAACATAGACCGCATCAGAGGTTTGCCTTTGCCTGTTCTTAAAGGTTAGTTCAACTGCTTTTTGCAACGTCCGGGCGGAAAAACTTTTACTGGTAGCCAGAAAATAGAGATCAAAATAATCTTTTATCCTGCTGGTTGCTTCGCCAAGAGAAGCAATCGTTTCAATTTTTTCGGCTATTGCAGAATCAATTGTATAAACAAAAAGGCGGGGAGGGTCAAATGGCAGTATGGCGGGGTAGTTTAAAATTTCTGGCCGGGGACTTATAACATCTCCGAAACCGATATCAATTTGAATATTGCTTTTAACTGAACCAAGCCGGCAGATCAGATGAAAACGAATGCCTTTATAGGTGTTTCTTTCAAGAATATCTTCCGTTCGCTCCGTATCAAGCAAAAAATCAGTCCCATCGGGGTATTCGAGAGAAGCGATTTCCTTTATGGCTGTTGTCAGAGCAGATCTTTCAGCAGAAAAATTAATACCAAGAAAATCGATATCCTTCGTTGTTCTTGCGGCATCTGCATGATAGGCAATAATAAGCTGGGCACCCTTCAGAATAAAATTCCCGGCATATTTCGAAACTGATACTCTGTAAAGAAAACGTTCCTGGAAGTATCTGCGCAGGATTGCGTTATAGTCCTCATTTCTTTTTTTTGCAACCGAATAGAGTTTTTGACGCACCGAGTCGTGAAGGTTTGTAATTTGCCGCTCTTTCATACCATCATTGCCTGTATATATGAAAAAATTTCGTTGTAAACCCTGAACTGTTTAGCATATTCTGTCAGAAGATTTATATTGCGGTCTTTACGATTAAGGTAACTTCTCAGGGTTTCAAGTATCAGATCATAACCGATCTTATTTCTGTATCGAAAGAGGTCAACAATGGTTTTTTCCATTGAGTAAACTGAAAACTGACCGCTGTTCCCTTGTGCCTTCAAAATACCAGTCTTGTATTGATCCTGAGAAAAAAAATGAATCCGGACAGGCGGATAAATCAGGGAAAACTTCCTGGTCCCTCTGGGAATAGCCGCGGTCACAACCCGGGGGTTATAAGTAGTTAGTCCGTGGTATTCAGCTGCAGACTCAAGGCAAATTACTGTATCGCGCCTCACCACAGTGAGATCGGTGAAACTGGAAAACTCATCCCAATTATAATTTGACAGTTTGTACCATCCCGGCGCGAATTTTTCAATTATCCCCTGTTGCACTGCGGAGGCAACCTCACGCGTGTGCAGTCCGGCTGATTTTAGATCATGCATCCGGGCATAACCGTTGTTTTTAAGGAAGAAACGAGATACTTTGTCCATAGTTTGGTTCATTACGTATGCAAATATAACAATATTGTAGACAAAAAGAACCAATAGGGTTTTTGAAAGAGGTGGGGCTTTAAAAACTGATCAAATATATGCCATAAAAGCAGGTAGTTGTTTTTCCGGGAACAGGAAATTCGATTAATTATCTTGTTAAAAAATGTGAAATTTGTGCATTTTTTGCTATTATACCACCCCAAAAAGTTAATAATAATGAGTAATAAAACCCTTAAAACGTCAACCACCTCCTTTGTAATTCTTGGAAAGACTTCGGTTATTGACATAAACCCAGGATTTTTTTATACCAACAAGCTAATTGGTGAACCGGACTTTGAGAACAGTCAAATCAAGCTAATCAGCGAGCAAGTATCAGATTTTCAATTGCCTTGGTGTTCCTTAAAGGGGCTTCAAGAACGCTTTGAAATTTCTACAACTCAGTATGCTTACGCAGAAAGGTAAGGGATTTAGCAAGTCAGTTTTATGGTTTGAATAAGATTGATGCTGTTAAAGCATTTGGATTGAATTACGATGCAGTGTATGAGATCGCAGAAGAGAAAGTTTGGCATCATATTGGGGATAAATTAAGTCCGAAGGAAATCGTAAGTCGCTATTTTAGTAATCCGGGGCTAAACATATTAGAATATAGAACAAAACGAGACGATCAATTTCCCGGGGAGATAAAAATTAGACTGTATTCAATACAAACCGAGGTAATAAAATACGGAATTGGGTTAAACATAAACGATCACTATTTGTATGATGAATTGCAATTCTCTGAATCAGAATATTTGGATAAAATATTTAATCAATTTTCTCAGAGAATAAATCAGTTGAAAAATTATTCAGAAAGTTTGATAGAGGACAGTATTAATTTATGAATACCTCGATAGACCATTATAATGAGGAAATTGGATCATCTCGAAATGCCAATCAAATACTCTATGCCACTTCAACACCAGACATTTTTTATGTAAAAACAACTTCCGATGAAACTAAAACATCCACTCAAAAAGTCTATGAAGCTGACCAGCCGAGAACATTAACTGGGACAGTCAACCCAATAAAACATATACGACAATCTGAAATTCTAATTTCATTTGCTAAATGGATTGGCTTAATAGAAGAAATTGATATTAAAAATGAGGTTTTTACTGCGAGACTACAAGAGTTGGGCACTACGAAGAGAATAATAGAGACGGGAGAGTTTGAATTCAACCAAGTTTCAGATGCCGAACGTCATTTAATTCAAATAGGTGCTGAGTTCTATTTTAATGTTGGCTATTTAACAACAGCAAATGGAACACGAACTAGGGCCGGTGTAATTTCATTCAGGCGATTGTTAAAGGTAACAGCCGAAGAAATTGAAATAGCTGAGATGATGGCTCATAAATTTAATAAGGAAATACAATTTGAGTAAAAAGGGGAATTCACCTGAGGATGATGAGTTTGAACTTTCAGTATTTGGAAATGGTAATGGTGAATCTGTTGTTCTTCATTTGGGGGATAAAAAATGGGCAATAATAGACTCGTTTCAAACCTTTGAAAAGCAGTCGGTCCCATTAGAATATATTCGACAATGTTCAGGTAACAATTATGAAATCGAATTTGTTTTAGCAACTCATTGGCACAATGATCACGTTAAAGGTATAAGCGATATACTAGCAGATGATAGCACACAAACTTTTTTTCAATCAGCCGCCTTGTCAACAGAAATCTTTGCTCAGTTTATTTCACTGGTTAACCAAAGGAATCTGAGGTATACTCATCCTGCTTCCGAGTACTTCAAAATTTACGATCTCCTTAGTAAAAAAAAGACAAATTAATAAGCGCAAAGCATTATTTGACAGAGTCCTTTTCAGGTCAAATGTTGTTGAAATTAAAGCATTATCACCAAGTGATAAAGCTATTGATAACGCTTCGGTAAATATGATCAATAAAATGAAGAAGTTTAAAATTAGTCGGAATATAGGAAAAGATGATGAAAATGTTTACTCTGTTGTTGTTTGGGTTTCAATGAATAATATGCATCTATTACTTGGCAGTGATTTAATAGTATTAAATGATCCAGAATTGGGATGGAGTGGAATTCACAGGGACTTTTCATCAGAGCAGAAGGCCTTGGTTTTTAAAATTCCGCATCACGGATCTGAAAATGCTCATCACGAAGGTATTTGGAATTCTTTAATTTCTGAAAATGTTAACTCTATAACAACTTCGTATAATAAAGGTCGTAATTCTCCTCCAACAAAGAGCGATATAGAAAGAATTGCGAAACTGTCAAGAAATTTGTATCATATTGAAGGCTCTAGAAAAAAGATTAAGCGCGATAGATTCGTTGAAAAAGTGATTGAGGAAAACACCTACAACAACAAGGGGTTTTTTCTCGTGGAAAATCAGTTGGGTCAAGTGAGACTCAGACGAAAATTTAATGATCCTTCAAATGAATGGAAAATTGAAATAACACCTGAAATAGTTAAGCAATATGCTGATTAGGCTAATTCTGTAAACAATCCCTCAAATACTGCCCCGTATAACTCTCTTTTACTTTTATAATTTCCTCCGGGGTTCCGGTGGCGACAACTTCGCCGCCTTTGTCTCCGGCTTCGGGGCCCATGTCTATGATGTAATCAGCGCATTTGATTACATCCAGGTTATGCTCGATAATCAGAACAGAGTTTCCGTTATCAAGAAGCATGTTAAAACAGTTGAGGAGTTTATATATATCGTCAAAGTGAAGACCGGTTGTTGGTTCGTCAAAGATGAAGAACGTATGCTGCCCATCGCGCTGTGCGGCAAGATGCAGTGCCAGTTTAATGCGCTGTGCCTCTCCGCCGGAAAGGGTATTTGAGGGCTGCCCGAGTTTTATATATCCAAGCCCCACATCGGCGAGCAGACGGATGAGGCGGACAATCCGGTCGTTGCCGCTGAAAAATTCTATTGCCTCATCTGCCGTCATATTAAGAACATCCACTAAATTCTTACCTTTGTAGGTAATATCGCGAACTTCTTTTTTATAACGTGTGCCTTTGCAGTCTTCACACTCAAGATAAAGATCGGCAAGGAACTGCATCTCTACCTTAATAAAACCGTCCCCCTCACAAGCATCACACCGGCCGCCGGGGATGTTAAACGAAAAGAAGCCGGGTTTATATCCTTTTGCTTTTGCCTGATGAGTGTTTGCAAACAGTTCGCGGATAAGTTCAAACACCTTTATATAACTCGCGGGGTTTGAACGCGGAGATTTTCCTATCGGGGACTGATCAACGATTTCAATTCCCTGCAATGACTGAAAACCTGTTATTTCGTCAAAGCTGCCGATGTGTTCGGGGATAAGACCAAGCTGTTTTGCAAGACCGCCGTATATAACATCGTGCACAAGAGTACTTTTGCCTGAGCCGGAAACTCCGGTTACAACAACAAATTTTTTAAGAGGTATCTCTAAGGTGACATTCTTGAGATTATTTTGTGAGGCATTTACCACACGGATAACCTGAGTTTCATGAGTTCTCCTTTTGGGAGGAACGGGAATTTTTTTCACACCGCTTAAATACTGAACCGTTAAAGAGTTTTTTGCCTTTTTTAAGAGTTCGTTATAAGGACCGCATGCAATAATTTCACCACCGTGCTGTCCGGCTTTGGGACCCATATCAACCAGTATATCCGCTTCGCGCATCATTTCGGGGTCGTGTTCAACCACCAAAACGGAGTTGCCGATATCGCGCAGATTTTTGAGTATCTTAATCAGTTTTGCATTATCGCGCGGATGAAGCCCGATGCTGGGTTCATCAAGCACGTACAGAGTTCCGGTTAAGGCAGAACCAAGAGCGGTTGCAAGATTGATGCGCTGTGTTTCTCCGCCCGAAAGCGTTGAGCTCAGGCGGTCTAATGTGAGATAGCCAAGACCAACATCAGACAAAAACGAAAGCCGTTTGTCAAGTTCTTTAAGAATGCGGTCTGCAATGTTCAGTTCATATCCGGTAAGCGAAAGAGAATTGAAAAACTCATGTGTTTGTGTAATCGGGAGCAGACCAAGCTCGTATATATTCTTTCCGCCGACCTTTACCTGAAGCGCTTCTTTGCGGAGGCGCGCGCCTTTGCAGACGTAGCATGTTGTATATCCGCGGTAGCGGGCAAGCAGAATGCGGATATGCATCTTGTATGTATCCTTCTCAAGATCAGAGAAGAATCCGTTAATGCCGTGAAACTTTCCGAAGCCGCGCTTAACCAGTTCCACCTGATCATCCGTCAGTGATTTAAAGGGAACATTGAGCGGAATTTTATACTTGGGAGCTTCTGCAACCATACTGCGCTGATGAACGCTGAACTTGGGAGAACGGAAGGGAGCAACGGCGCCTTCCATCAGAGTCATGTTTTTATTCGGGATGACCAGCTCGTAGTCAATTCCCATCACTTTGCTGAACCCCTGGCAGACCGGACAAGCGCCAAAAGGATTATTGAATGAAAAGAATCTTGGCTCCGGTTCTTCGTATCTGATACCGCAGCATTCGTAAAACTTGTTAAACTCATGCTCTTCCCCCGTTTCGCTGTTAATGATAATCAGCCGGTTTTCCCCCTCTTTGAAGGTGATTTCGATTGAGTCGGCGAGTTTTTCTCTGATGCCGCTTTTTACCGATTTAAAGCGCTCTGTCAGAATTCTTATGCCGGCTTTATCATCGGGTAGTTTCTGTTTTTCGTTAAGGTCGAGCAGTTTATTCTTATAAAGAATGCGGAAGAAGCCCCGCTTTCTGAGAAGGTCAATTTCCTCAGCCATGCTGCGGCCTTCGTGGGAGTGGAGCGGAAAGGTGAGATAGAATTTTGCACCTTCGGATTGGGTCTCAATCCAGTCGCATATTTCACCGGTTGAAGCTTTCTTAACTTCTTTACCGCAGGAGAAGCAGTACGTTCTTCCGATCCGGGCGTAAAGCAGACGGAGATAGTCATACACTTCGGTAGTGGTGCCGACTGTTGAGCGGCTGTTGCGGGTACCTGTTTTTTGCTCGATAGCAACTGCGGGGGAGATACCCTGCACAAGATCAACATCCGGCTTATCAATCCGCTCAAGGAACTGCCGGGCGTAGGAGGAGAGTGACTCCACATAGCGGCGCTGCCCTTCGGCGTAGATGGTGTCAAAGACGAGTGATGATTTACCGCTGCCGCTGACTCCGGTGAAGACGATCAGTTTGTTGCGGGGGATGGTGAGGTCAACATTTTTCAGATTATGCTGACGTGCACCTTTTATTGTTATTACTTTTTCTTTAGAACTCTTGGCTGCCATGAATACAGAGATTTATCAAACCTGATAGTATAATCAATATAATTAAGAATTAAAAATGAAGAATCGGGAAAAATTATGAGTTGTGAAGTATGAATAATGATTTCGGGTTGTTTATGGTAGAGTGCATTTTTAGTTGATACGCAGAGTCTGCGGCGCTTAACGTTAAAACCCTGTTTGGGGTAAAATTTTTGCAGTAAAAATCTGACCTCAGAACCGGCCGGGATTAAAATTGTTAGCTGTTGAAATGACAGTGTTGAATTGTAAAATGGCGCATTGTAATCCGATGGTAATTGTCCGGAGTTCTAAATCGTTTGGTAATAGCTGCTGTGTTATTAATATGTCACCGCAACGCGTTGATGGATTTGTTATTAAATATTTATCAATATCAATTCCGGGTCAGGGAAATCCGGGACAATATGTTTCCTGACTTCTGCCAATTAGTATGACGCATTTTATTTTAGAAATGACAATATCGGCTTAGAATCCCGGCTTGTTCAAGAATGTTTGCAGAAAGTTTGCTCTGCTGTTGTAACCTCAATAATGATCTTCTAAATCTTCTTACTTGTAATTGTTATACATCTGAGATGAACAATGTACAATGAAGAATTAAGAATTAAAAATTAAGAATGTACAATGAACATTTCCGGAAGCCCCCGGGCATCAATGAAGAATTAAGAATTAAAAATTAAGAATTTGCAATGAACATTTCCGGAAGCCCCCGGGAATCAATGAAGAATTAAGAATTAAAAATTAAGAATGTACAATGAACATTTCCG
>BTUV01000056.1:0-19272 GCA_045863035.1 Ignavibacteriales bacterium
TTCGAGCTTAACTTGGCACCCAATTCATACTTCATAATTCATACTTCATAATTCATACTTCATAATTCATACTTCATAATTCCCTTGCCTTCTCCGCTTGACTTGGCTAAGTAATTTTCTTAGGTTTCGCTCCAGATTATAAAATTTCTACTTAGGACAATTTATGAATTACGCAGCAAAACCCTCACTTTCTTCCTCAATCATGCAGCTTGCCATTAAATGCTCCGGCAAAAATCTGCTTCACCCGGAAACTGCCTCCTGGAAAGGGCGTCTGGCAGCGGAAGGGCTGCATCCCTCCAAGACCGCATTGAGCCGGGCTGACCGTCTGATTAAGTCACTCTACAAGGATGACCTCCGCTCCCGCTTCAGCCGGCTTTCACTGTTCGATGAAGCGCTACCCGGTCAAAGCAGAGTGCCCTGTTTCTTTAATCACTCCGGAAGCTCCGAGCCGGTGGACTGCTCCCTGAATCACATCAACTATGGTAATCATCCGGAAGCTGCTGCTGATATATATACACTGCTTCCTCTTTCCGCCCCCTTTCTTCTTATAAACACGGGAAGATCATTTTTTCTTCATTGCAGTAATGACGCCCCCATCCCGGCTTTATATACCGGTAATGCGCTTGATCAGCAGTCCCCCGGCCGCATCCGGCTTTCAGGTATTTCATTCGGAGACAAACTGAATATACAGGAAGAAAAACTTTTTCGCGCTGTAATTAACCGCTATTTCAGCAGCAAAGGAGAAGCCAGATGAACATAAGCACTCTCACACGTGAAATTGCAATGAGGCAGTCCGCCGACTTCTATCTCCGTTTCCTCAGCACGCTGCCTGACCCCGACCCGGTTCTGCAAAAAACCGGCAAGGGAATTGAGGCCTATCGCGAACTGACCACAGATGCCCATCTGTATGCTGCTATCCAACAAAGAAAGGCCGGAGTTCTTTCTCTGCCGGGATATATAGACGCGGATGAATTTCTCCTCAACATTCTTGAACCACTTCTGGAGCGGCTTGATCAGGATGCGCTTATCTCACAAATTTTAAACGCGCCGCTATTCGGATATACCGTGCTTGAAATAGTCTGGGAGCCGGTATATATCGGCAGCAGGAAATGGATACTCCCCGCCCGCGTTGAAGAAAAGCCGCAGGAGTGGTTCCGCTTTGATCAGACAAACTCGCTCCGGTATCTTTCCGGTAACGCAGCCGAAGGAACTCCGCTCCCTGAGAAAAAATTTCTTCTGGCGCAGAATGATGCCACATATATAAACCCATACGGCGAAAAAGTTCTCGCCCGGTGTTACTGGCCGGTTATTTTTAAGAAATCCGGGCTGGAGTTCTGGGTGATGTTCACAGAGCGATACGGCCTCCCCTTTGTGATCGGAAAGCAACCAACCGCCTCAACCGAGGAGGAACAGGCAGAACTGCTCGCAAAACTTGATGAAATGATTCACTCCTCAGCGGCCGTAATTCCGGATAACAGTTCGGTTGACATAATCAGCTTTCCCAGCGGTGCTTCAATTGATGCTTACCGGTACTTTTTGGAATTCATGAACAGTGAAATCTCAAAAGCGGTGCTCACACAAACGCTCACCACGGAACTCCAACAGCGCGGTTCCTACGCGGCAGCACGCACACACAGTGCCCAGCTCGCCAAACTTCACCTTGCTGACGCGCGTCTTGCGGAAAAAACCATAAACCGGATGCTTCGGTGGATTGTTGAAATAAACACATCCTCGCTCACCACTCATCCTATGCCCCGCTTCCGGTTTGATATATCGTCTCTCACCACATCAAACGAAAAGGAAAACAATGACTGAGCTGCTCTCCCCTGAATTGATTAAACTTATGGTAAACGGCGGGGTTACCGCTGTGGTATTCATCATCTGGTATATATCATTCACCCGCATCACCCGGCAGAATCAGGAGGCGATGGATCATCTGATTGAGGTGCTGCATGAAGATATTAAGTATAAGGAACTGCTGACCGGTATGCTCAGCCGCGTTGAGCTGAAGCTGGATATCCTTAATAAACAATATCCTCCCCGCTGGTAGGAGGCATATATATCAGAATCAACACTCCCCACCAGACCCTACCTCATCGAACTTGCCGCGCCTCAGCTTCTGCCGTATCAGCTCCGATGGTTAAACGATCAGGCGCGTGTTAAAATCTGGGAAAAATCAAGAAGAATAGGCGCCACATATATACAGTCACTCGAAGATGTAATTGACTGCCTTACCGGTCTTACCCCCGCGGTCTGGTTCACCTCAACGGATGAATCAGCCGCGCGTGAGTATATATATTACTGCTCTGAGTGGCTGCGTTCATTGAGTGAGCTCCATTCAACAGAACTTCCGCCGCTTCCATCATCACCCAAGGGCAAAACCCGCTCGCGCGAAATCCACTTCAGCAATAACACACGCATCCATGCACTCTCAAGCAACCCAAACGCCTTCCGTTCAAAAGGAGGCAAAGTTACCATTGATGAGTTCGCGCATCATAAGAGCGACAATCTCCTCTGGAAAGCAGCCGTTCCCTGCATCACCTGGGGAGCGCCGCTGCGGATACTTTCAACCCATAACGGCAAGGGCACGCTTTTTTATAAATTTGTTGAAGAAGCCGGAAAAGGGCTGCTCCCCTGGCAGCTTCACCGCACCGATATATATACTGCTGCTTCTGATGGTATTGTAGATGCAATCCTCGGTAAAGCTGCTTCACCGGAAGAAAAGGAAAAGTGGATAGCAGAACTCAGAAGTTATTGCACCTCGGAAGAGGTCTGGCAGGAAGAATACTGCTGCATTCCCTCTGATGAAAAAACTGCGTTCATCCATTTTGCGTTGCTTGAGCATTGTTACGGCGCGCCGGTTGAGCTAAGCCCTCGCGACACCCTCTACGCCGGTATTGATATTGCGCGCAAAGGAGACTTTACCGTCATCTGGCGATTAGTAAGCCGCAGTAATATATTATATACCGTTGACCTCACCTGCCTGCGTAACGAAACATACAGCCGTCAGTTTGAGCTGATGCTCTCCCTGCTCAAGACACCTGCTTTGCGCAGAATCTGTGTTGATGCCTCGGGGCTGGGCGGGATGATTTCGGAACTCATCGAAAAAGAGTTTGGCAAGGCACGTGTTGAAAAAATTGTATTCAATTCAAAAATAAAAGAAGAGATGGCATTTGCACTCCGTAAACGTTTTGAAGATAAGACGCTTATCATCCCCTCCTCACCTGAAATTGCAGAGGATATACATTCAGTTAAAAAGATAATTACCCGTGCTAATAACGTCCGCTTTGCCGGAGAGAGGAATGAAAACGGACACGCAGACCGGTTCTGGGCTTTGGCGATGGCAGTTCATGCTGCTGAAAATGCTCCGCAGACGGGAGGCAGGATCCTCTCAACGGGCCGCGCCTCACAAGGTAAGCAAGTAAAGGGATTCAGATGAGATACGTATTGATTTGTGTAATTCGTGACGGAGGTTTCCAGCAAGAAGCGAAATGTTACCGGTAATATTTTATTGATCTCCCTCAATCAAATTGACACAAATTGCCGGCATTTATTCAATAATTATTCTTACTACCTTTCATCTCTTACATAGTTTACTATCTCCCGTTCAGTGTCATAAGAATAAGCCACTAATTCAGCCCCACACTTATTAAAATAGTTTGACCAAAAAAACTTTGTATTTTCTATCTGCAAATTTGCCTTTGCCCCAAAATTTAATGTTGAGGTTGCCCCGTAAACAAATATCTTGCAATCTGTCAGATTCGGGAATTTATTGCTTTTTTCTAATTGTGAGATTTTGGTCAGTATCTGTTCATTTGAATGGTCCGCTATTCCTCTAAAATTCATTAAACCCCCTTTATCTTCATTAACCATATCGCTGAGTAAAATAATAGAATTATTATAATCGTAATTTTCTGTACCTTCGAAACTATTTAGAATCATATCCCGGGTTGACTTATAATTTGCTCCCCTATTCAAAAGGTTTGATGCTTGGCTAATTGCATTGAGAATATCAGTATAATTTCCGCAATTTGCCCGCTCCTTTCTTTTTTGTTTGAGAATTTGACAGACCCGATTTATATTTGCCTTAATAGTATCTCTAAGCCGAACCGCCATAGAATCTTTTGCATTGTTCATGCCATCGCTTTTTAACGAAAAATTAATATCGGCTAAGTTTAAGTTAAATACTCGTTCTGATTTTGTCATACTGCATTCATCGATGAACTGCAAAGTGAAACTGTCAAACCTACCCATATTTTGCAAAATTGAGTTTGTAACCAAGCTCACATATTTATCCCATGTTTCTTGACTAACTGACTTTGAATTATCCATTAGTACAACATAGTTTTGACGAGTGGTCTGGCAACCTGTTAATAACAGAACAAAGAATGATATTAAAATATACTTTTTCATAGACATTAATCCTTTACTAAATTGCAGATTAAATTTACCCGACTTTTCTTTTACTATTCTTTGAGTTTAATGACAAAACACTTTGTGTGCTTGTTGAACTATTTATTACAACTGCCCCCATGTTCCTTAAATCCGAATCATTAACAAATTTATAGTTAAATCGATTTTGTGCTTCTGTGATGAAAGTATCGTGTCCCTTTGCAAAATGACCTTCTAAACTCTCGTTCTTCATCGACTTCTTTGAGTTATAATTCGTCTTATACACCTTGAACTCTTGAAGCACCGCGAATTTGTCTTCTGATTGTACTTTTAACTGATCTCGCATCCGTTGGTCATTTACTACAATCTTTTTAGTACTGTTTGCAATCAAATTGGTGAGTCGTGCACACTGAATGGTGTTCTTATAAGGCCCAATGATCAAACTCTTTTGGAAGTCGTAGTACCCGGCAAGAATAGGTGAGAGCATTCCCAAAAGCATCATAAGCGTTGAAATTATACCGCTACCTGATCCGCCCTCGATTTGGATACCCCTTACATGGCAAAGGTAATATACCATCACAAGATAAATAATCCCTATTATAGAAAGCACAATAAGTTTTAGTACATTTCTTTCACGAGCATCTTTCGATTTATACTGCCTGAAATTTAGCAGTTCCTCGAATATTTCTTCGAAGAGCAAAATAAAACAGTATGTCATGATGATGGCAATTAAGAATTGTCCGGTGACAGCCACCCACCCGGTAGCACTTAAAATTGCAGATGCCGCATAAAAGTTGAAGAATAGCTCGCCCATAACAAAAAACCACTTGGCAATACTATATTGACGCACCTTAGTCCTGATAGCTGGAAATTCCTCGATTCCAACAATTGGGGATTCTTTTCGGATTTCAAGCTCTTTACTATATTCAATCAGCTTTTCATTCAATTTCTGGTTTTCGATCCTGAGCTTTTTGGCAAGTGGCAGTGTTTTCTTCAAGCACCAATTCATGCACTGATCCGCAAATCCCTTAATGCCGTTCTCATTTTTAAACCACTGATTGTATCGAATACGGAAATATAAATGTCTCATGGTGAACTTTTCCTCTGCGCTTAATTATTATAATCTATCTGAATCATCTATTCTTTAAGAGTGAAAGAAATACCAGATTTCCGAGAAATTAGAAATATTTTATTATAATGTTTATTGAACCACCTTGAATGGTACTTGTCACGCCAGACCCACCTCTTAATTAACCTGGAAATCATGGAACTGATGCACCTCTGAGAAGTTTACTCATTCCCCCGTTAATTCTTCTCAACAAGAAAGTACTTTTTTATCGAAAACAAAAAACCTGTTCGGTGATTATTGCAAGGATAGTACCAATTACTGTCTGCAATTGCCCAAACCATACTAACAAAAGCGGCTTACTGGTTCATATAGAACCAATACATATTGTTCCCGAAATACCACAGGTTGAGACCGGTAGTATTAAAATAAAGCGCTGCCAAATTAATTTGGGAAAATGAATTTAAAGTATTGTAATTTCTCTGTGATTCAATTTTGTTTTACGTTAGATCAGAATTTATAGTACTTGCACCTCCTGTATAGCATACTTTGCACTGATAAAATTTTAAGCAGGTATTGCAAGTGGCAGCTCTTTGCTTAATAAAGACGCCTACTGGTTTTCTGCCGGTTGAGGATGCCAGTTGCAATAAAGCGATCTGAAAAGGTGCCCGGAGGTTTGAGAAAATCGCAAATTTTGCCGGAAGGAGCTAAGTTACTTTTTTATAAGAGGTTAGCTGAGGTAACTTAAAGTAAGGGTATTTTTTAAAAAGTTCTCAAACCTCAAAAAAATGAAAATTGCAGTGGAGGTTTGAGAAAATTGGCAATTTTACCCCCTCAAAACAGCTCAAAAACGGGCTTTTAAAAGTGCGATTTTCTCAAACCTCAATTTTGACAAAAAACCTGAAGAGGTTTGAGAAGATTTTCGAGAAAAAAAGGTGCGAAAATGAGCTAAAAATGAGGGTAGTTCTTTAAAAGCTGCGAATTTGAGCCAAAAACAGGGTCTCCGTATAGGGAAAAAAAACAGGAGGTTTGAGAAGATTTTTTGGCACTTGAAGCAAGTAAGGATAAACCGTTGAAACAAAAACACTTAGTAAAAATTTGGAAATTCAGAAAAAAATAGTTAATTTATAACCCATTGATTTAATTGCTCTTATCTTTTTAATCGAACTAAACTAGAGTTGGAACTCTCTTTCTTGAAATACCCGCTTTTTCAGCCTCTTCGCTTGAGCTTATCTTTTTAATCGAACTAAACTAGAGTTGGAACGGGTCTTGATCCATTTCTTCAATCAGAAGTTGAATAATATTTCTTATCTTTTTAATCGAACTAAACTAGAGTTGGAACAGGATCTTTCACTTACACCTATTAAATTATATTTCTCGCCGTCTTCTTCAATGGCTTATCTTTTTAATCGAACTAAACTAGAGTTGGAACAAGCCCTTTTCGCCGAGCTCCAGCCTGTCTTTTATGGCCAGACTTATCTTTTTAATCGAACTAAACTAGAGTTGGAACGAGTGCGTCTTCGTTCGTGGTGGTTGCTTCCACCACTATCTTATCTTTTTAATCGAACTAAACTAGAGTTGGAACACTTCGGAGAGTGTATCTCCCTCAATAAATATCCCTTCCCCCTTATAATCTTATCTTTTTAATCGAACTAAACTAGAGTTGGAACCTAAATGGTATTTCATTGTGAAATCCTTTTTGATTGATGATTGGCTTATCTTTTTAATCGAACTAAACTAGAGTTGGAACAACTTAATCGTGTTCATGCTTGATTACCATTGCAAATACAGCAACTTATCTTTTTAATCGAACTAAACTAGAGTTGGAACAAATCTCTTTTTTGCTGAAGCGGACATTACTTCATTATTTTTAAACTTATCTTTTTAATCGAACTAAACTAGAGTTGGAACAAACAAGATACTTGTCAACATCTGCATTGAAAAACTTAAGTTTCTTATCTTTTTAATCGAACTAAACTAGAGTTGGAACAGCTGTTCTTTTCTCGTGGGGTCAAAGATTCCCATTGCAGGTTCCTTATCTTTTTAATCGAACTAAACTAGAGTTAGAACTGTTCCTGTCTCGGAACGGTTGTTGACGTAAATCAACGCCCGATCCGCCTTAGATGAGACTTTCTTGATTAGAAGAACTTGAAGGAAGTATGAAGTATGAATTATGAATTCCGGCTTCACAAAACCAAAGTGGGATAGTAATAACTACCAGTCATATATTAGTATTTACTGATTGGAGGCAAATTTCTAATGCGAGCCGACTCAGAAGATTACTAACTGCTGATTACTAATTATTTTCGGTTTCATCCCCTCCTCACCTGAAATTGCAGAGGATATATATTCAGTTAAAAAGATAATTACCCGTGCTAATAACGTCCGCTTTGCCGGGGAGAGGAATGAAAACGGACACGCAGACCGGTTCTGGGCTTTGGCGATGGCAGTTCATGCTGCTGAAAATGCTCCGCAGACGGGAGGCAGGATCCTCTCAACGGGCCGCGCCTCACAAGGTAAGCAAGTAAAGGGATTCAGATGAGATACGTATTGATTTGTGTAATTCGTGGCAAAAGTTTCCTTCAGTCCGCCGAGGCGGGAAGCAAATCCTCGTGGAATTTTCTGTGATTTAAGGTATGAGAATTAAATAGATTCCTACCGCTCCCGCCATTTTTCTTCAAGTCCCATAAAATCTTCCAAATGATACACCAGATCTGAGTGTGTGAAAAGCACAGTGCGGTCATCAACAATAGTGCACTTTTTTCTCTTTTCCAGAGGCAGTTTCTGCAACTCAGGGAAATACTTAAGCGGACAAATAATCATCCTGCCGTCCCTCAGTTTCAGGGAAATTTTCCCCGGAAGATCAAAGGTGATTTTATCAATCTTTATAGTAGAATTTTTAAGTCTGGTAGTCATTGTTATACGAGATTTATTGTTTTAATCTTCTTGCCTTTTTTGGCACTATTAAAAGATTCTAGTAGTACCTTTTGATGTTTCTTCATTAATCTGATCGCTAAAGCGATTTCGCGATCACTGAGAGAGCCCTTATCCGCCACCAGGAATGAATCAAGCCAGATTTTTGCCGATCTCTGCCGATTTCCCTTTTCCTTAACAATATGGAGATGAGGAGGCTCTCTTAGAGCATCAAATGCAAAAATAAAGAATGTCAGGAACTTATAGATCGCAATCTTTGGCATATTCAAATATAATTTATAATGTGGTAACTTTCAAGATTATCGTTTTGACTAAAGACAGAATTCTTTCCACCAGCAACAACTCACGAAGAAAGCAGGTAAAGGGATTCAGATGAGATACGTATTGATTTGGGTAATTTGTATAATTCGTGGCAATAAATAAGACCCGGCTTCTCTATTGAGCAAAAATTACCCCTCCCCCACTACATCCTTTACTTCGACGTTAACTTCCCCTTGCATCACACGCAGCAGTTCATCCCGGTCAAGATATCCGGCGGAGTAGCGGTAATCTTTTTCGACCGGATAAAATGGATTTACGGTTACCATTCGCAGTTCCGGGCGGTGTATATATGATACGTTAACTCCGGCCTGAATAACTGTACTCAGGAAAATCTCCGCTCTGTCCAGTCCGCATGCAATAAGTATCTGCAGCGGAGAATGAAAAACCAGCTCCGCTATTTCTCTTTTCTGTATCAAATGGTAAAGCGCCTTTTCGGAGAAAAAAGAGGAGATATATAACGAGCGTTCATCCCGCGGAATTTCTGCCGCGTCTTCGGGGCTATAAAGGGATTTCACTTCGCAAAGCTGATTTATGCCCAAGCTGTTCAGCGGAAAACAAAACAATTTTTCGGCATGCTTCATCTCTGAGGCAAGCTGAACTATATCCCTGCTCCTTGCGCCACCTGTGGCAAATATGAGCTCATCCATAAGATACATGGGTGACATCCGGTTAAGCGAGCCATCAACCAGTAGTGATTCCACTCCTGTGGCTTCTATATATTGCATTACCGGTTTCAGATCGGAGGCACGGTTTGGTCCGGCTATTACCAGAAGTCCCGGTTCGGTAATTCTTGCAATCATTACTTCACCGAGCGACGTTATAACACCTGTTTTGCTGATCACAACACACTTTGCCCGGGCAGAGAGCAGACATTTTTCTGCTGTTGCAATTATAACTCCCTTCTCAAAACTGATACGCGGTTTGGGAAGCATTGTTATGTTATCCCGTTCTTCACCATCATAACCAATTCCTGTTACGGCAATGCTCTCAGAGCCCGCCCGTTTCATCAGCCAGTTGAGTGTTGTGGTTTTACCGGTGTTTTTTGCAGTCCCGATTATGCCCGTTGATCTCATATATACTATTCAGCAGAAAAAACAGTACCATTTCCGAAAGTGCCGGGATACGCGCCATCTTCCTGACTGCCTAAAAATCCTTTTCTGATTGCATCAGCCAGATGATCGGCAGATGCCACCCGGCGGAGTGTCTCACGTATTTTTTCTGTAATCATGTCAGTATATACCTTTGCCTGCGTTGTCGGCTGATAAGATGCATCACCCATAAAGCGGAGTGATTCAGCAACCGCACGGATTGAATCAATGCGCGAAGTAATACAGATTGGTCCTCTTGAATATGCCTCATCCGTTGAAGCAATGGTAACAGCATCCGCGCCCAGCCCTGCAGCAAGCGCTGCATGAGTTCCTGTTGCTGTGGCGGACTGCACGCGCTCCTCTGACTGCGTCATAAACGCGACAGGTTCACCCGGCCAGACAGGCGCGCTTACTAAATTTCTAAGTGTATATATCTTAGCCGCATTGTAATCAACAAAATTGTTTTTCATCAGCCCGTTTATGACAATATGGGGGCCATAACAGAATAGCGGTTTTAGTATTCCTCTTGCTCCGAGTTTTTTACCTATCATTACGTTTATGAGAAGTCCTGCAAGAGTTTTTCCTGCCGGCACTCCGCTCAGCTCATCATTGCCCGGTATATCAAACGGAAGTCTATATTCCGCGGCTATCTTCATTGCTTCAATACCATCAACCAGAAGCCGCTCGGGGTCAGTACCTGCTCCGAGTGAGCCATAAACCAGATTGATCTTTACCAGATCAGCATTTGCCTGTCCCGCAAGTTCAACCGTTTCAGCAGTATTCAATCCGCGATGTGCTCTCACGCTCAGCAGTGTGCCCTTGTGTAATGAATTCCTCAGCAGTTTGATATTATCAAGTGAAGTTATGGTACCGTCATTTTCATGGGTCAGGCAACCTTCAATCAGCCCTTCATAACGGGCTTCCCATGAGGGATTAATAATTAAAAAGCCATCAACCCCATAACGCTCGCACACTTTTGCATGCGCAATATCCATAACCGGACATCCGCTCCCCAGAAACTTAAAAAACAAAGGATGTTTTTCCGTATGTTGAATTTTTGCCGGATATACCGGCTGTCTCTCACGCGAGTATCTGTCCAGTTCCCTGATTTCATCAGCCGAGACCGGTCTTACTCCCTTTATATACCGTCCGCCGGCTGACTCGCGTATTTCATTATCACAAAGTGAAAGATATTCCTTTTTTAATTTCTCATCATCATTTTTTGCGATTAACCCTCTCAGCTTCGCGCGTTTAATTCCGTTTGATGATTTGCCTTGTGCAAATTGAATCGATTTTTCAGCAATAATTTCCAACAGAGAATTAATCTCAGAATCATGAAATGCGTAATCATATCCCTGTGTTATATCTTTTTTTGTTCTGTTAAGACCCCCGCCGCCTGATTTATATTCACGACCTTCAATATATGCAATCACTTCATCTATGGTTGAGTGCTCCCCGAAACCTTTATCAAAGCCAAGTTCGGCAGCAAGTTCAGGTGTAATCGGTTTTCCCCCGATGATGATTTTTGCGTAGTCGCGCACTCCGGCAGAATCCAGCATATCAATAAATCGTGCAAGCAGCTCCGCCACACCATAGCCAAGTGTGCGGCTGACCATAATAAAATCATATTTATATGAAGCAGCTTCTTTTATAATCTGCTCCGGTTTAAGATCGGGGCTGAGCAGTTTTGTTTCATGCCCTTTGCTCTCAAGTTCACTTTTTATTATTTTAATCCCGACATCGTGCACCGGATCAAAGGGAACGCAGAGTATTTTCTTTTTCATGCTTTTTCCCCTTCTTCCAGCCAGCGGTAACGGCTCCCCGGCCGGTATATATACTTCCTGAGCCGTACCCTCACTCCGAAGCCGTCAAACTCCTCATACATCAGGTCAACATCGCCGAGATTCATTTCTTCACCGAGCCGCAGTGCAAGCTGTTTACCTTCCCGCGCGCTTGAGCAAACAAGATAGGTTTCTATATCAATGGCATCCATTACCGCATCAAATGCACGTTTCATTTTACTGCCTTTCGTATATATAATAGGGCATACGCACGTTTAATGTGCTGTATGCCCGTGATAATAATGAGATTATTCCCACATTCCTGAGTGATTGCAGATAATTTCTATAAGCATCACCAGTCCGCGGACTGCCATTCTTGCGCGCTCTTCAATGATCTGCCCCTTACTGTCGGTTGTGCCGAGTCCGGGGGAGATAAAGATATTTGCATCGTAAGAAATAGTCGGGATGATTCCCATCTGTGAGCAGCCATCCTGCAGCAGATTTGAACCTGAGTACATATCTTCTATCGAGAAGATTGGAATACCCATCTTGCCGCCTTCCCAGCTCTTTTCATAATTCACTTCAACAGTACCGCAGTTTCTGCTTTTGGTGATAAGGAAATATGGGCGGATTCTTTCATCTATACGGCTGAATTCATCTGTAACAATGTTATATAAATCATCAATCGGTTTTGTAAGAACTTCAGGATTATTTTTTATAACCCGCAATGCAGCGAGCTGTCCGGTCAGACCTTCTTTACCGGGGTCAAGAGTTACATACGCTGCTTTTCCGTACGATGATGCTGTACCATAACGCGCTCCATGATAACCCATTGCACGGCGGATTGGCACCATTACATCCTCTTTACCGATTACTAACGCGCTTGTTGCTGAGCCGGTTGCCTTATCCATACTGAATATCATCACATCAGCGCCGACATCTTTAATGTTTGTGCCGATGAACGGGATACCCCATGCGTTGTCAATTACATAAGGCACATTAAATTTCTGTGCAATGTCTGCAATGCCTTTTGAAAGAACAGGTGCTCCGTTCTTTTCCTTTTCACCGTAGCCATAACCGATAGTGTCATAACCTATTGATGCAAATCCGGTGAGCATTGTTTCATGCAGTTTTGCTGCATCTTCAATCTTTTTTAATGACTCTTTTGCTTTTACATTTTTAAGCAAAGGAACCGGATGATAGTTGATGCCATGCACAGGATACTCTGCTCCTTCAAGCGGAACAAACACGGTATCAAAATTATTCTGGCGTTTTCCACTGAAGCCAAGCTCACCTGCTGTAGAGCCGCGTTCTGCTAAGATATCCTTATACTTTGGCGGGAAAGGACGACCGTAACCCCCCTGATGATGTATATGACGCTCAAGCGGCGCTATATATCTTGCGCGATAGTTATCGCCCCGTCCGGTGAAAGGGGGTGTCATCAATGTATCGAATGTGAGCCAGAGCCCGCCTTCGCAGGTGTTTACCGGCGCTGCATCATAATCATCGCCGTAAACTGATTTTATTTCTTCGCGAATCTGGTCAACATATATATTAAGGGGCACAACTTTTTTTGATTCCCGCGCCATGAAGTGTTCAATATCATCACGAAGCGGTGATGGACATCCGGAAATAGCTCCGGTTAATCCGAATGCGCCTTTGAGCTCTGCCGGGATGCCGATGGTCTCGGAAGCTTTTTTTGCCTCAGCGTATATCTGTGGAATTCTCTGCTGAAGGCGTTTATACATTTGAAATTTATATTCTGGTTTTGCCATGGTTGTTAGTCCGTTTCTGTGTTAAGGTGTTTTGTAAAATCTCCCCGGCTGAAGTCGGGGGTGGTAGTAAGTAAAAAGCCGGGAGTTAGTACTGAGCCAATCATGTCAGCTTTCCTGAAGCCGGCTCTGAATGATAATCTCATCGTTAATTTTTAAGCCAAGGTCTTTGCCGGAGACGCGCTTTTCCATCAGCACGATGGTGTTCTGATGATTGGGCATGTGAGTGTCATCATAGCCCGATATATATCCTATGGTTTTACCGTTCCAGAGGACTGCATCGCCGGTGAGAATAACCCCGCTGTTTTTGAAGACGAGAAAGCCAAGGTAACAGATGCGCTCTGCTTTTCCTCCGGGTCGGGCACTCTGCTCATCGGTGCCGATCAGTTCGATGATTGCATGTTTCGGAAACGCGCGGGAGATGGGTTTGATGAGCTCAAGCCCGCGGTTCTCAAGCATTCCGTCAAGTACTGCGGCAACTGAAGTATATATATCAGCTTTATCATGATAAAAATGATGCCCCGCTTTACCCTGCGCGTAAGGATCTGCCATAGTGCTCTTCCTAAACTATCTTCTGAATAAAATCTTCAAGCTCACCGTAAAGGAAATCAATTACAGGAACTTCTATCATGGTGTAACATCCCGGTCTCTGCTTTACCGCGGCACGGGCTGCTGATACCATTACCTGGGAGGTGAGTGCCGGATTATCAATGCGCATTTCAAACCTGAGCATCTGGTTATGAGTTCCGCCAGATACTCCTTTCCGCTCCATCAGCACGCCATGCCCCATGTCAATAAGCTGGGTTACATCGGGTACTTCGTAAATGTACGTTTTGTCTTTCACAAAGTAAGGGTCAGTTTTAATCCGTTCTTCAACTTGTTTGAAGTCATACCCTTCCTCAAGTTCTATATATACCATTCTGCGGTGAATTCCCATTCCGGCCGGAACTGTTACTGACAGCGCATTCTTAACGCCTTCAATCGCCTTCACGGCTACGGTATGGCCCATGGACATTCCCGGCCCATAGTTCGTATAAGTAACCCCGCGCGGAGCCATAGCCAGAAACCAGCCGCGCATAACCGAGTTAATACCGGGGTCCCAACCGGCGGCTGTTATGGAAACTTTATTATACTGCTTTGCAACTGCGTCAAGTTCTTTTTTGAGCTGTGGGATTTCTGTGTGTATATCAAAACTGTCAACCGTGTGAATTCCTTTCGCGAGGTACTCACTTACAATTTCTTTTACTTTTCTTGACGGTGCACAGATGATAGCCACATCAATTTCACCTGCATCTTTAATGCTTTTATATAAGGGAACTTTTGGGCTGAGGCAGTTGCATCTGCCGGGGTTAAGTTTTGAGACAATGTTTTGGACGGGCGCTGTATCTATAATACCGGCGAATTCCATATCCGGTTCGCGGAGTATAGCTTCGAGAGCCATTGCGCCGACGTTTCCGAATCCTGCTATAGCTGTACGTATTTTGTTCATGACGGTTACTTTAGTTCTTTGTGGTTGGCTGTTGGTTTTTCTGTATAAAATCATAAAGAGCAAGCCGCGCGGTCTCTCCGTGCACTTTTACAAGCTGCTCAAGCTGTTCCCCGTTTTTCTCTTTTATATATTTAATTATCAGCCAGTGTTCATCAACTGACTGCTGCAGATGAGAAAGCAGCGAGACGTATATATAATTGTATCTGAGGGTCTGTTTCCTGAGTGTGGAAATAATTTTGATGAGCTTCTGGTTTTTTGAATACTCACAGAGGTTGTGATGAAAGCGGGAGTTGAAGTCAAGAAATCTGCGATAGTTTTTTGATTCCGAGCGTGCAATCTTTTCCATCTGGCGGTTCAGAGCTTCAAGATGTTCGATATCCTCATCGGTGACATTTTCAATGGCAAGGCGGGCAGCTTCTGCTTCAAGCGCTCCTTTAATCAGGTAGGTTTCCTGCGCGTCCTGCAAAGAAAGCTCGGTTACCACAGCTCCTTTTCGCGGATGAACCGTCAGAAAGCCCTCCTGCTCAAGCTGAAGAAATGCCTCGCGTATGGGAGTTCGGCTTACGCCGAGTGAATTTGCAATTTCATCCTCAGTGACCCGCCCTCCGGGTTTGAGCTTCCCTTCTATGACGGAGTCCCGCACCAGCGTGGCAATCCTGTCCCTCAGGGGTTTCAGATCAGGGGCAATCGGTTCAAATTTCATAGGTTATATTGTATATTGTGTACAATCTACAATCCAAACATAGCGGATTTCGGTTTATGAGGCAAGGGAAATCAACGGGAAAAGGCAGAATAGTCAGGGGGAAAGGGGCTATAAATTACGTACAGGTTCTGCCAGGCCATCGGAACTCAGCGCAATAAACAGAGATTGGCTGCGGATTTTTTCCGGGAAGCAAAATTGGAGAAAAGATGTCCCTGAAGGTTAGATTTCCCCTTTATACATATCCTCCCGCCACCGGCAAGATTGATTAAGACCTTAACAAAGCCGGGATGACTTAAATTTTGTTTTTTTTAATCCCTTTTTACAATTATTTTAACAGGATAATATTTAACTGCGGGTACGATGTCCATATCCAGAACAAAGGAAATCATTGCATCACTTGTTGACCGTTTCGGAGAACAGGTTGAAATTTACAAACACTCAAATTACAATGAGACCCAGACCAGACGCGATTTTATTGATCCGTTTTTTAAAGCACTCGGGTGGGATATTGACAATAATGCGGGGTATGCTGAGTCTTACCGGGAGGTAATTCATGAAGATAAAATTAAAGTCGGCGGTGAAGTTAAAGCGCCTGATTATGCCTTCCGACTCCCGGGTGGCAAGCGTCTCTTTTTTGTTGAAGCTAAAAAACCGAGCATTGATGTTAAAGGGGATATTCATCCGGCTTATCAAATAAGGAGGTATGGTTGGAGCGCGCGCCTGAACGTAAGTATCATTACAGATTTTGAAGAATTTGCTGTTTACGATTGCACAAAACGCCCAAAACCAAATGATAAAGCATCCGTTTCAAGAATTAAATATTTTACATTCCGGGATTATTTAAATGAACTTGATTTCCTCGTTGAGTCATTCGGTAAAGAATCTGCATTGCGCGGCGGCTTCGACAAATTTCTGCGGAGTGACCTGAACAAAAAGGGCACGGCCTCAGTTGATAAAGAGTTTCTCCAATCTCTTGATTCATGGAGAACTGAACTTGCAGTTGCAATCAGTAAATTGAATACCAACCTCAATGAGGATGAAATTAACTATGCTGTTCAACAGACAATTGACAGAATTATTTTTCTTCGCATCACCGAGGATAGAGGTATTGAACCATACGGCAGTCTGAAAGATACACTTACTGAGGGAGTTTTTTACAAGAATCTATTTGAACTATTCCGGCACGCCAATCAGAAATACAACTCAGGTCTTTTTGATTTTTCACGAGACAAAGTATGTCACTCACTTAATCTCGATAATAAAACGGTAAAAAACATAATTACCCGGCTCTACTACCCTGAATCACCCTACGAGTTTTCTGTTATACCGGTCGAAATACTGGGTAGCGCTTACGAACAATTTCTGGGTAAAGTAATCCGCGTTGAACCCGGTAAAAAAGCAAAAATAGAAGAAAAACCGGAAGTAAGAAAAGCCGGCGGAGTTCACTACACTCCGCAATATATAGTCGAATATATTGTCAGAGAAACAGTCGGCGCTCTTATTGAGGGGAAAAACCCGGCGGATATCGAAAAACTTAAAATTGTTGACCCGGCCTGCGGAAGCGGTAGTTTTCTGCTGGGTGCATTTCAATATCTGATTAATTACCATGAAGACTATTACAGAAAAGCCGGTGTCAAACCGGGCAAGAAGGACAGTCCTGTTTCTCCTGACGGTAATCTTACTTCAACTGAAAAGAAGAAGATAGTACTAAACAATCTCTTTGGTGTTGATATTGATACTAATGCTGTCGAAGTTACCAAACTGAGTCTGCTTCTTAAATGTTTAGAAGGGGAAACAGAAAACAGCATAGCCCACCAGCATCAACTTTGGCATGAACGGATTTTGCCGACACTTGACGATAACATTAAAGCCGGAAATTCTCTGGTTGACACTAATATATACGATAGTCTTATTGATTTTGGTGAGGACAGAAAAATAAAACCTTTTAATTGGAAAAGAGCTTTCCCTCAGGTGTTTGATCAAGGTGGTTTTGATGTTGTTTTGGGCAACCCTCCTTATGTAAGACAAGAACTCCTCGGTGACTTAAAAAACTATTTCAGCCGGGAGTATTCCGTCTGGCATGGCATGGCTGACCTTTACAGCTATTTCATTGAAAAAGGAATGACACTGCTCCGTCCGGGCGGTCTGAGCGGAATAATTGTCGCGAATAAATGGCTTAGAGCTAATTATGGCGAACCGCTCAGAAAATGGATAAAACAGATAAATATACAACAGATTATTGATTTTGGTGATCTGCCTGTTTTTACCGGCGCAACAACATACCCCATGATTTTAATATGCACAAACAGCGCTGCCGGAGCTCCTGTGTCGGTTACAAATGTTAAATCGTTAGAATTTGAAAGCTTAAATTCTTATGTGAAAGATAATTCGTTTTATCTTGACCAGAATAGCTTTGATGATTCGGGATGGAGCCTGGTCTCAAAAACAGAATTGAATTTATTAAAAAAAATTCAAAACAATGGTATCCCATTAAACGAATATGTGGAAGGCAGAATTTTCAGAGGCGTGTTGACCGGACTAAACGAAGCATTCGTTATTGACCGGCAGACAAGAGACAGATTGATAGCTGAGGACAGCCGGAGTTCTGCAGTTATAAAACCATTTCTAATTGGACGGGATATTAAGCGTTACGAAACACCCGCCCCTGATAAATATCTGATATTCTTCCCAAAAGGATTCACAAAGTTAAACAGCAAGGGGTATCGCAGTCCTTTGAAATGGATTGAAGAAACGTATCCGGCAATAGCAAAACACCTTCAGCAGTTTGAAGAAAAAGCAAAAAAACGATACGATAAAGGCGACTATTGGTGGGAACTAAGAGCTTGCGATTATTATGATGCGTTTGAACAAAAGAAGGTAATGTTTCCGGATATTGCACAAAGAATGCAGGCAATTTTTGATAAAAACGGGTCATACTGCATTAACACCGCTTATATTATTCCAACGCCTGATGAATATCTTTGTGGAGTATTGAACTCAGAGTTGGTGCAATTTTACTACAAAAATATAAGCCCTGAAATTCGAGGAGGGTATCTTAGATTTATAAGACAATATATTGAGACTATCCCAATTGCAAACATAAAAGATTCCTCAAACCAGTTTCACAAAGACTATCAAGAAATTATCAATTGTGTAGAAACAAACATCATCTGTAAAACAGAACTTTTGAATGTCCGTACCCCTGATGAAAAGAACTTGATTGAAAACAGAATAAGTTTTACCGAAAGCAAAATAAACGAAATTGTTTATAGAGTATATCGATTAAATCAGGAAGAAATTAGTCTGATTAAAAAGAAATTATCCGGATAGTTATATATCAGGCAGCTTTTATCTTTTCCATATTCCCCGGCGAATGTCGTTTGCTACGGAGAATATAATCAGCATTTACGCTTTTCAATGATCAACGAACGATGAACAATTCCGAAGCCCCCTCTTTCCAATGCGGATTTAAGTAAACGAAGACTCATATTCTGCTTGAAGTATATACTGGGAAAGAGTTAAGTTTGTCAGGAGAGAGGGGGTTTGGGGGCAAATTGAATGAATAATAAACAATGAACAATTCCGGAAACCATATTTTCAATGAACGATGAACAATTCCGAAGCCCCCTCTTTCCAATGCGGATTTAAGTAAACGAAGACTCATATTCTGCTTGAAGTATATACTGGGAAAGAGTTAAGTTTGTCAGGAGAGAGGGGGTTTGGGGG
>BTUV01000057.1:0-18857 GCA_045863035.1 Ignavibacteriales bacterium
AACTATATATATATTCCGAAAAATAGGTCAATATATATGGTTTTTAGAGGTTCCCTACTTACTTAAAGTTTATTACTTTAATGACGGTGTCCAATTTTCGGGTGGTGATCTCGCTGCCGAAGGATTTTTCCAGAAGCACCATTACATTAGGAGTAGTGCAAAGTGCTTTGTCCATCACGCTGAAGACCTCAGCACCGTTGTGGGAGAGTATGGTATATGCGCCATCCTCAGAAGTAATGGGTAAGGCGGGTGATTCCCTGGGGGCTCTCTTAAGGAATGACAAGTAAAAGCGAGTATCAGAGGTTGCTTTGACTGTGCTGAAGGGGTTTTTGTCTATCAGGGCAGAAATGTGATTCATAGTGCGGATAATAACTGGTATTGGGAAACCAAAAACCGCCTCAAGATGGGTCTGGATACCGGATTGCAGCCGCGGTATATTCTTCTCCCCGGTCTTAAAACGTACGTTGCCAGAATTAAGTATGGTCTTAATTTCCTGCATCCCAAATTTGCTGAACTCCCGGCGGAGATCAGACATACTAATGATATGATGTCCGCCGACATTAATGCCGCGGAGAAAAGCTGCATAGGTGGTCATGGTGAATTCCTGAAAAAGTGAGGGCAAATTAAGAATTTTCCTAAAAACCTCATGCAAAGCCGCCAAGCCGCAAGTAAGTTGCCACAATAATGCCCGGTATCTACCCAAAAGCACCCGCGCAACCATTCAGAGTGGCAATTCATAGTTCATTAATCAAAATTCATAATTCTTTGACTCTGGTTGGCTAAATTTGTACTTTAAAAATTTATCGTTTTTCCGGATTAGTGCCATAAAACTGCTTCTTATACTCGCTTTGCTTTTTCCGGCTTTCGGACTGGCTCAGGTGCAGGACTCTGCCTTCATCCTGCAGACTGAATATGCTGAAAAATCCCTCCCCTTTGGTTTAGTACAAAAAGTGGCCATCCCACGACCGAAGGTTGGGCTGGCTCTGAGCGGAGGCGGAGCACGTGCTCTTGCTCAGATCGGCGTCCTCAGGGCTTTAACTGAAAGGGGATTCCCTATTGATCTGGTTACCGGAACGAGTATGGGGAGCATCATCGGCGGTCTTTACTCCATTGGTTACTCGGTAGAGGATATTGACTCAATCGCCTCGGTCACAAACTGGGACGACCTGCTTGGTGGAGAAGCCAAACAAAACCGGCGGGAGCTTTTTATTGACCAGAAACTCAGCGAAGACAAAGCAGTCATCACACTTCAGCTTGACGGCTTAAAACCGATACTGCCAACTGCCATTAATGACGGACAGCGGCTTACTAATTATCTTAATCTGCTTTCATTCCAGGCACCGGTTCGGTTGATTGATGATTTTGATAAATTTGAAATTCCTTTCCGTGCGGTCGCGACCAATCTTATCACCGGTCAGCCGTATATACTGCGCAGCGGTTCACTCACCCAAGCCATGCGCGCCAGCTCAAGTGTTTCCTTTCTTCTTTCTCCGGTTCGTTATGATACCACTCTGTTGGTTGACGGCGGGCTTGTGGCTAACATCCCGGTTGTAATAACGCGACAGGAAGGGGCTGACTTCGTGCTGGCTATTGACGCAACCGGAGACCTTCACGCGGCCGACCGGTTTGATCTTCCGTGGATTGTAGCCGATCAGGTAATTAGCATCCCGGTTAAACTGCTGAACAGACAGCAGTTAGAGCATGCTGATTTTGTTATCACGAGCGGAGTTTCTGCTGCCACACTTGCCGACTTTTCTGAAATTTCAGGTATGATTGATCTTGGTTACGCCGGAACACTTCCGCTGATGGACTCCCTCGAGGCGATATATAACAAGCGTTTTTATGATAATCTGCGCAAGGACGAGCAGTTTCTGAAGCGAGTTACCATTGACGAGAGCTCAACCGCCGGCAGAGAAATTCTGCTTTCTTATATAGGAATGGATTCTCTTTCTACCGCCAGAATTTTGTATGATCTGTATCAGCTTAACCGGAATAATGAGTATGACTCCCTGTACGCGGTCATCCGCACAGGAGAAGATGCCTCATATATATCCATTCACGGAAGGCGCGCCCCGCTGATACGCAGAATAAGCTACGGCGGAATTGAGCTGATTGACACCGCGGTGGTTAACACACGCCTGAAGAAGCTGCTTAATAAGCCCTTTACCCCACACCGGATTCTGGACGGAGTAAAAGAAATACTAAAGCTCTACCGCACCGCCGGATATTCTCTTGCTGAAATTGATACCCTGCAGTTTAACCGGGAAAGCGGCGTGCTGTATATATCAGTTAAGGAAGGCATCATCAGCGAGGTTGAAATTATCGGAAACACCTCCACGCTTGAAACCATTATCACCCGCGAGTTCCCCGTTAAGCAGGGCGACCTTTTTATCTATGAAAGTTTTCAGCAGGGTCTGACCAATCTTCGCTCAACCAATTTGTTTGAAAACATTATCGTATCGGTCAGCAAGGACAGCGGCCGAAACAAATTGGTCATGGAAGTTTTTGAAAAAGAAACCAACCTGGTGCGCATCGGGCTGAAGCTCGAGAACGAAAACAACCCACAGCTCAGCTTTGATATACGCGACAACAATGTTTTTGGCAGCGGCAGTGAGCTTGGTCTTCTTTTGTTTCTTTCTCCGCGCGCGGGCATTGTGGGCGCCGAACACCGCGCCAACCGCATCTTTGATACGTACTTTACCTACCGGATTAACGCATACTTTTCGTATGATGATATATATATTTACCGCGAAAACTCCGTCAGTGCCTCTCATTATAATAAAACCATATCAGGGGAGTACCGCCAGAGCTTTGCGGGAGCTTCTCTTTCGCTCGGCTCGCAGGTGCGGCGCTTTGGTAATCTGATTATCACCGGCAAATATGAAACGATAAAAACAACAAACCTGCGCGACAACTCAGTAAGTGAACTTTTTGATCACATATCAACAGTAAAAATTTCTTCGACTATAGATACGCAGGACAAATATCCGTTCCCCGAGCGCGGCATCAGGTTTCATGCTTATTATGAAACAGCGCTCAAGGTTTTTGGTTCAGATATTGCGTTTACCAATCTGGGTGTAGAGTACAAAGGATACCTGCCGCTTTCAGAGAGCCACGTGCTCGGCACCGGCGCGCGCATCGGGTTTGCTGATGCAACCATGCCTCTGCCGTATCACTACTCGCTCGGTGGTCAGAACAGCTTCTTCGGAATGAGGGAGGATGAGTTCCGCGGTCGGCAGATTTTTCTTACTTCGGTTGACTACCGCGTTAAACTCCCGTTCAATATTTTCTTTGATACCTACGCGCTTTTCAGATATGACCTTGGGTCAATCTGGGAAGTAAAAGACCAAATTCGTTTTAACGATCTGCGCCATGGCGCCGGTTTTACAATTTCTCTTAATACACCGGTTGGTCCGGCTGATTTTTCGCTCGGAAGAAGTTTTCGGTTCACTAAAAACCTGACCGATACCCCCATTCGCTCAGGACCAATTTATCTCTACTTTTCTATCGGTTACTATTACTGACCAGTTTATATATACGGACTTGCCATGAAACGTTCTCAGTTCCTTGCCTCCTCGCTTCTGCTTTCTCTTGCGCCGTTTGTAAAATCTGAAGCCGGCAGCATATCAAAAAAAACCATACTGCCCCCCCGGCTAAAGCAGGGAGACCGCATTGCGCTTATTTCTCCGGGCGGATTTATCACTCCGGAAGAACTGAAAGACTCCCGCGCGAACATAGAAGCGCTCGGCTTTGAAGTGGTTGAGGGGAAAGCCGTAGTAAGCAAATATGGCTACCTTGGAGGCAGCGACAAAGAACGCGCTGATGATGTGAACTGGGCATTTGGTGACAAAACCATTAACGGAATTGTCTGCACGCGCGGCGGCTACGGCTGCGGCAGAATACTCCCCATGCTTGACTACAGCGTCATCGAAAAGAACCCCAAGGTGCTGATGGGTTACAGCGACATCACCGCGCTCTTTTACGGTATATATACTAAAACCGGCCTGACCGGCTTTCATGGTCCCGTTGGCATTTCCACATTTAATGACTACAGCGTTAACCATCTGCGGAATGTGCTGATACATCCGCAGCCGGTATATACGCTCGACAATGCCCCGGCCGACCCGGCTAATCCCGACTATGAACTTTATACCATCTCCGGCGGAACCGCGCACGGAAAGCTCATCGGCGGCAATCTTTCGCTGGTGGTTTCTGTCATCGGGACTGAATTTAACCCTGACTACACCGGCTCTATCATCTTTCTTGAAGAAGTGCGTGAAGAGCCCTACCGCATTGATCGTATGCTCACGCAGCTCATACAGTCAGGCGCGGTGGCAAAATGCTCAGGCATTGCACTCGGAGTATTTTCAAAGTGCAACCCGAAGGAAAGTGAATCAGGAATTACCTCATCACTCACGTTAAAAGAAGTACTGTTTGACCGGCTCGGCGGACTCGGCATTCCGGTTTGTTACGGACTCAGTTTCGGGCATATTGCTAATAAGTTTACGCTCCCGTTTGGTACTGAGGCAGAACTTGATGCAGATTCCCGATTGCTCAAACTGACCGAGCCAGCAGTAAGGTAATTAATAATTCCGGGGTCTTAACCCTCAGTCGTTATTGTCCTTACTGTCCTTTTTGTCCTTGGCTTGCCAGCACCTCGCGCAAAGGCGCCAAGCCGCAAAGTCACCACACCCCTTTTTAATTATTCATTGTTCAGTTTTTTCTTTCCGTATTTATTGAACAATCCCGGCACCACGATCATATTAAGCGCGGTTGAAGTTATCAGCCCGCCGAGTATTACGATCGCCATCGGAGCTTCAATTTCTTTGCCCGGCTCACCGCCGCCAAGTGCAAGGGGAATCAGTGCAAATCCCGCGGTAATAGCAGTCATCAGTATCGGATTGAGCCGCTCAAGCGAGCCCTGTATAATTGCCTGTGTGAAACTTTTACCTTCACTCAGAAGCTGATTATAATGAGCTATCATCAGAATACCGTTTCTGGTTGCTATACCAAAGAGCGTGATGAATCCGACAAGTGATGCAACGCTGATTATTCCTCCGGTAAAATAGACAGACCAGACACCGCCTATTAACGCAAGGGGGAGATTAACCATAATGAACAACGCTGATCTGAAGTTGCCGAACTGCAGAAAGAGAATCAGAAAAATAGCTCCGGCTGAAACCAGACTCAGCAGTGCAATGATTCTTGTTGCTTCTTGCTCGCTTTCAAACTGTCCGCCGAACTCTATATAATATCCCTGCGGCAGTGATATATTCTCAGCGATGCGGCTGCGCATATCATCAATAACGCTTCTGAGGTCGCGGCCGGAAACATTCGCCTGCACCACAATTTTCCTCTGTATATTTTCCCGGCTGATGCGGTTCGGGCCTTTTTCATTCACTACTTCAGCAAGCAGTGAAAGAGGCACCTTTGCGCCGGATGGTGTGTCAAACAATGCTGCTTTTATTTTTTCTATATTGCCTCTGTTGTTCTCATCAAAGCGGACAATAAGATCATAAGTTTTCTGCCCCTCACGAATCTGTGATGCAATCTCACCGTTAAAAGCAATATCAATTGCTTCGGCAAGTTCTCCCACTGTTACACCATAGAGTGCCATAACGGAGCGGTTAAACTTAATTTTTGTCTGCGGGACTTCAGCTTCCTGATCAGCCGATACATCAACCGCGCCTTCAACTTTTGCCATCTCATCATTTACCTGCTTTGCAAGTGAACGAAGCTGCTGAAGATCAGGACCAAAAATCTTTACTGCTATATTAGCTCTTGTGCCTGAAAGCATGTGATCAATGCGGTGGCTTATCGGCTGACCGATGGTAATATTCGTGCCCGGAAGAACGGAAAGAGCATTACGCAGTTCTGTTATAAACTCTTCCTTATCTCTCTCCTTCAGTTCGAAACTCACATCAAGCTCTGCGCCGTTTACTCCCTGCGCGTGTTCATCCAGTTCAGCGCGGCCGGTTCTGCGCGCGGTTGATTTAACTTCAGGAAATGAGAGGATAATTCTTTCTGCCTGATTCCCTATTTTATTAGCTTCATCAAGCGAAGTACCCGGAAGCGTAACAAGACTAAGCGTTAATGATCCTTCGTTAAACTCAGGAAGAAAAGACCTCCCGAGAAAAGGGATAACTGCAATAGTAATACCCACCGCAACCACGATGCTTGCAAGAAGAATTTTCGGATGTTTCAGAGTGGTCCGTAAAATCCGCTCATATATACTCTTCAGACGGGTAACCAGCCATGAGTCACCTTCTTTGGACATAAAGTTCGCCTTAGGAAGAAGGTAATAAGCCAGCACCGGAGTAATCGTAAGAGCAACAACCAGCGAAGCAAGAATGGAAGTAACATAAGCAAAACCCATCGGTCTGAGCAGCCGTCCTTCTACACCGCTCAGAAAGAATAGGGGGAGAAACACCACCACAATAATAAGCGTTGCGTTAACCATGGGGGAGCGTATCTCACGCGAGGCCTCATATATAACCGTCAGCGGATTTACCCGTTCTGACTCCGGTTTTAAGCGATTTTCCTTCAGCCGCCGGAAAACATTTTCCACGTCAATAATTGCATCATCCACCAGCGCGCCAATGGCTATTGCTATGCCGCCAAGAGTCATGGTGTTTATCATTATGTCAAATATCTGAAAGACCAGTATGGTAATGATAATTGAAATGGGAATTGCAAGAACCGAGATAAATGTTGTTCTGAAGTTCCAGAGGAAAAGAACAATGACCAGCACCACCAGAAACGCTCCGTCACGAAGCGCAAGGATAACATTGTTAATAGAAGTCTGGATAAAATCCGCCTGACGGAAAATGGAAGAGTTGATTACAATT
Organism: Ignavibacteriales bacterium; assembly: GCA_045863035.1. Lineage (GTDB taxonomy): Bacteria > Bacteroidota > Ignavibacteria > Ignavibacteriales > Ignavibacteriaceae > H2-BAC3. The sequence continues at coordinate 6,849 of BTUV01000057.1, forward strand.
CCCGGAGGCAGGGTCTGCTGAATCTCACCCAGCGTTTTCTCAATTTCTTCAGTAAGCTGAATCGTATTGGTCTGCGGCTGTTTCTGCACGGTCAGAATAACCGCGGGCACTGCATTTGCTGAGCCGTCCCCTATTTTGCTTGCCGGACCGGTTTTAATTTCAGCGATATCCCTCATATATACCGGCACTCCCCCTTTAACCGTTACCACGCTGTTCGATATATCTTCAATCGTTTCAACCCTGCCGATACCGCGGATAAGATATTCGCTGCCGGCATCCATATAAGACCCGCCGGAGGAATTCTTGTTGGACTCCTCAGCCGCGTGCAGCACTTCGGTAAGTCCTATGCCGTAGGCGGCAAGTTTTTCAGGGGAAACAAGAATCTGATACTGTTTCACCGCGCCGCCGAGAGGAATCACCTGCGAAACTCCGCTGATGGAAAGAAGCCGCCTGCGCACTTCAAAATCAGCAATCGAGCGCAGATCCATCTCATTCAGATTTTGTGTGTTCTTCTTCTCATCAATCTGCAGACTGATGAGCATAATCTCCCCCATAATAGAAGAGATTGGCGCGAGCACCGGACTGTCAGCGCCATCGGGGAGTGACTGCACTGCATTTTGTATTTTTTCATTTACAATCTGCCGTGCAATAAATATATCCGTCCCCCAGTCAAATTCTACCCATACGATTGAAAATCCCGCAGAGCTTGAAGAGCGCACCCGCCTTACATCGGTTGCACCGTTCACCGCGGTTTCAATGGGGAATGTTACCAGCGCTTCCACTTCTTCTGCCGCCATGCCATGGGCTTCAGTCATCACGGTGACCGTGGGTGCTGTCAGGTCAGGGAAGACATCAACCGGCAGGCCGACCGTTATATACGCTCCTGCCGCCAGCATCAGCACTGCCGTGATCATCACGATCAGGCGCTTTTCCAGCGCGAGTTTTATCAGTTTATCAAACATGTTTTCTCCTTGACCGGTTAATGAACGTGACCGTGACCGATTGCAGACTCAGGGGAGAGCGCTGCAAGGCGTATCTGATAGGCTCCGCGGGAAACAACCCGCTCTCCGGCCTTAAGACCGGCGGTGATTTGTATATATCCCCCGTCCCTCGCTCCGGTTTCCACGATTCTCTTTTCAAAAGACTCTCCCTCAGTCTGTATATATACCGTCCGCACGCCGTCCTCGTCAACCACGGCGGTTTCAGGCACAGCAAGATACTTCCCCGCGGAGGATGTTTTTAGATACACCTCGGCAAACATCCCGGCCTTAAGCTTGTTATCCGGATTACTGAATTCAAAATAGACCGGAAGCGTACGGTTTTCGGTATTAAGACTTGAGCCGACTGATATCTTTTTTCCGTTCAGCCGGCTGACGGTCAGTTCTGTGCTGTAGCCCTCCGCTTTAAATGAGGCATCTTTGGTTTCATTGGCAAGCTCAAACTTGTTCGCTGGTACATGTGCTTTCAGTATCAGCCGCGAGGGGTTAATAATGGTAAAGAGTTCCTGCCCTGCGGTAATGTGGCTGCCGGGGCTGGTGTTCACCTGCTCTATATATCCGCTCACCGGCGCGACAAGCGCGTAGCCGTTTTCGGTAAACGTAATCTGGTCTGCAAGAGCATTATACCCCGCCTGCTTTGCTTCAAAATCAAATCTGCTTTCATCAAGCCGCTTCTGCGATACTGCTTTTGCCTCAAAAAGGTTTTTTACCCTTTCATACTCCGACTTTGCCAGTATATAATCATTTTTAATTTTCTCGATTCCTGCATTTGCGTCAGCCGTGGGGGAGAGAGTCAGCAGAAGATCACCGGCTTTAACATAAACACCCTGGCGCGGGAATGCGCTGTTGTGTTTCGGAGTGATAATTCCGGCAACCGGAGAAACCACCTTCGCGAAATAATCAGGACGGGCAGTAATTTCACCGGCGGTTTTGTATGAACCGTACATCTCCCGCTCATTAACCGGCTCTGTGGCAAAATCAATTTTCCACTGCTGCTCTTTTAAGAATCCAATGCCAGCGGAGCCCTCCTCCTCTTCATGCGGAATTTCCCCTTCGGAGTCATAGACAATAACATTTTCAACCAGGATGACATCTGACACCTGATTTCCCGAAAGGGTAATTTTCATCTGATAGGTTCCGGCGGAACTGAAGTTTACAACGGGGGTATATATACCGTCTCTTGCCGGAGCGTTTTCCTGAACCGTTACTTTTTTTCCGTCAGCGGAGGTGAACTCAGCAATGAGCGTGCCTTTGGTGACCGCCTTAAAGTCTTTCATATCGGAAAGATGAATAAGAAACTTAGCATCAGTACCCGCTACCAGAGGAGGATATTCCATAAAAAGCTCGGTAGAGTCGGTCCACAGCGTAACCGAAACCGCTCCGTGTTCATGGGCCTCCGCGGGTTCATCATGATGGTGATCAGAACATCCGGCTGCAAAGACCATCAGGAAGCTCAGCGCCAGTAAATTTTTCCAGTGTTTCATTTTTTATCCTTTTCATTTTCTGCATGGGTCAGAGTAACAGTCGAAAGCTGTTCAAGTTTATATATACTATTCGCCAGGGCTGACTCAAGCCGAGCGGCGGTAATTTCCCCCTCAACGCAGGTTCTCAGCCCGTCAGTCAGTTCAACCAGGGTCAGCTCCCCGGCATCGTATGAGATAAGTATGGTCGCAAGAAGCGAACGGAAGTCATGTCCGCCCTGTTCTTTATACAGAGTTTCCGCGGCAAAATATTCATCAAACGCTTCCGAAATCTCATTGGTAATTTTTTGCTTTGTAAACCGAATCTCTTTTTGCAGCAGCTCGAGAGTAATTTCGGTATTCTGAAGAGCAGTCTGATTTCTGTCAAAAAGGGGAATTTCAAAATCAACAGAGAAAACAGAACCGCTGAAGCCGCCGCTCTGCTCTTTATATCCGGCTGTAAGATATATCTCAGGTATCATCTTCAGTTTGTTGTAGCTGAGCTCTGCCTCAGCACTTTTCCGCATCATCATCAGAGCCGCCAGATCAGCCCTTTTGGCAAGTGCCGTGCTGATGAGCTCATCCCTGCCTGATATCATTCCCGCGGGCAGTTCCGGCTTAACGGTTACAAGTTCACCTGCGTTACTCATGCCGGTCAGGAGCTTCAGCTCATATTCACTGCGCCGTTTTTCTGACTCCGCCTCAGCTTTGGCAGCGGTTATCTTCCCCAGTTCAATGAGAATCCGCTTCAGTTCATATTCCGATATATCCCCCTCTTTCAGCCGTCTTCCGGCTGCTTCGGTGAGCTCTTTCACTTTTATATATATTGTGTCAAGTCTTCCTGCAAGCGACTGATATATACTGAGAGCGGCATAAACCGAGCCGGTGCGGGCGGCGGTTTCCGCTTTTATCTGATCAAGCATCTTTCTTGCCGCTTCGGCTGATTGTTCTGAGGCATCAATACCTGCCCACCGTTCCCAGAGGAAGTTCATGGGGAGTGAACCCGCGGCACTCCATTCTCTGTTTTCCCCCTCGGTTGCGCTCAGGTCTTCCCTCGAGTAGGAAAAAAGCGGGTTGGGCAGCCGCTCAGATTTTAGCAGCTCCTGCTCTGATTTTTTAACAAGTGCAATTTGTTTCTGAATTTGCAGATTATGTTTCAGCGCCAGCTCAATGGCATCGCTTAAGGTAATGGCAGTCTGACTAAAAACCGCGGAATGCCATAAAAGCATAGCCGCAATTAGCAGAGTTACGAATCTCACGATTCCTCCGGTTATGTGGATGAAAAAATTTTTGTTATGCTGAAAGGATCAGACGAGAGGGGGAGAAAGATTTGCTGCGGACTGGACGCAGCTCTCCCGCGGAGAGAGGATTACGGATTGGCAATCTGGGGATAAGTGAATTTCAGGAAGCCACAGATCCCATTGAGGTGAAATCTCGGCTGTAAATACAAATGTGAAAGAATCTGCCTGATTTCTTTTTGGGGAAAGATACTTCGGCAGTCCTGCGTCTGTTAAATGATTATGGCCTTCTTCCTGACCGATGAGCTGAACCCCCGGCTCCGGAGGCTGATTTGCCTCACTGCTTACAACAGAAGCGTGGGCATGATACACCCCGTTGGCTGATTCCGCATGATCATGGTGATGAAAAAACGGAAACACCAGAAAGAACTTCAGATACACTGCTGAAAGCAGCAGTGCCAGAATTGCCGTATGTGTTTTATTGTAAATCATTTTTCAGTTGGCAAAAATAGACTAATCAGCCAAGCAATAAAAGGGAAATTTTCTTCTGCTCTTGCCAGGCCTCGCGCCAAGCCGCAAAGGTTAATACCCCATTGTCCCCAGCCGAACCTCGCGCCAAGCCGCAAAGAGTAAAACAGAGCCGCAACCAAATGCATTGGCACCCTGATATCTTTGTGCGCACTGCAAGTTGTACATTGTTTATTGTTTCGTATTTTAACCGCCGATTCATTTTTTCTTTTTCCATTTCAGGAACAATTTGTGTTGGTCATAACCGGAATTGAGTGTAATGTTCTATGAAACTGCTTGATGATTCTGCCAGACTTCTGACTAAAAAATGGCATGTTTTTCTGGCCGCCCTTCTGCTTAGCGTACCTCTGCTTACCGCGGTTTACCTTTACTATAACCAAATAACCACTTCCTTAAAAGACCACAAAGCTGATGAGCTCAGGTCAATTGCCGAACTTAAAATTGATCAGCTTGTGAGTTGGCGGCGTGAGCGCACCTTTGATGCCGGCGTAATCAGCAAGTCATCACTTATTGTGGCATCGGTGCAGCAGTATATGAAGACCGGTTCAGCCATGGTTGGCTCAGACCTTAAACTGCGCATCAGCCGGCTCTTTACTAACAAGGAATATGTTACCGTCTTTTTTACCAACACCAGCGCGGAAGCTTTTCTGGGCACTCCTGACAACCCTCCGAAGCTTGACCCCTTCCTGACCGGCATGATTAAAGATGTGGTGTTTAGCCGGGAGATTACCCATACTGATTTTTATTACTGCCGGGAGCATTTCAGTATTCATTATGACGTACTGGCGCCGCTGATACATAAATGGCATGGTTATAGCAGTTATGGTCTTGCGGGTTGACCCTGACCGTTTCCTCTACCCGTATATACAGCGCTGGCCGGGCAGCAGCAAGTCATCTGAAACGCTTCTCATAAAAAGAGAAGCTGACAGTATTATTTTTCTGAATGAGTTGCGCCACAAAAAGAACACTGCTCTGCGTTTTAAGATATCACTCAGCCAGAAGGATGTTGCCTCGTCAAAAGCAGTGCTTGGGTTAACCGGTTTCACTGAGTCGCTTGACTACCGCGGGGTTCAGGTTCTTTCTTACACAGCAAGAGTGCCTGACTCAGACTGGTTCTTTGTTGCCAAGGTTGACAAAGATGAAGTGTTCACTGAAATTTATTATATCACCTGGCTTGCTGCCGGTGTTATAGCGTTTCTGCTGCTGGCTATTGTGCTCGGGCTGCTCTGGCTTTATCACCTTAATCAGCGCAATATATATAAGAAAAACTGGGAAAAAGAACAGACCCACAAGACCGTGCTCCGCAGCATTGGTGACGCGGTAATAACCACAGACAAAAAAGGAAACATCACCTTTCTGAACCCCGCCGCCGAAAAGCTGACCGGCTGGAGTTATACCGAAGCTCTCAAAAAACCGATTGATAAAGTATTTTCTATAATTGACGAGGAAACCCTGAAGCAGAGGGTAACGCCTGTTGCCGAGGTTTTGAATAGCGAAAAACCGGTAATGCTTGAGGGGAATATCCTGCTCAGGTCAAAGAGTAACTCACTCATACCGGTTGCTGACAGTTGCTCACCGGTCTTTAATGAAAATGAAAAGATAACAGGAACGGTGCTGGTTTTCAGAGACCAGAGCGCCGTACGGCTGCGCACGCGGTTAATGAATGCACATCTGGAGCTTCTTGAATATGCCACCGACCATACTCATCATGATGTAGTGGTTAAAGCTCTCGATGAGCTTGAGCTGCTCACCGGAAGCAGTATTGCTTTTCTTCATTTTATTGAACCCGATCAGGAAGCCATCTCGCTTCAGACCTGGTCAACCCGGACAAAACAGGGGGGCTGCAGCACTGATGATGGAAAGCGGCATCACGACATAAGCCGGGCGGGCATCTGGGCTGAGTGTATATATACAAAAGAGCCGGTTATTCACAACAACTATGAAGAAACAAAGAATAAAAAGGGCTGCCCTGAGGGGCACCCCGCTCTGATCCGCGATATGGTTGTTCCCCTTATCAGAAACGGATTGGTTGTGGCAATAATCGGTTTAGGTAACAAACAGGAAGATTATAACTCAACCGATATAGAAATCACTTCCTATTTCTCGGGTTTTCTCTGGGAAATCAGCGAGAAGAAGAAAATACAATCTGAAAGACAGGAGCGGGAGCGGAAATTCGCCGCGCTGTTTTCATCAATAAATGATGGGGTCGCGCTGCATGAACTTTTGTTTGATGATAAAGGGGCTGCTTATGATTATAAAATTATTGAAGTTAACCCCGCCTACGAAAAACAGACCGGGCTGAGCGCGGCAGAGGTGAAAAACAAAACCTCGCGCCAGGTATATAATACCGCCGAACCCCCGTATTTTGATATATATAAAGATGTTGCGCTGAACGGCATTACCCGGGTATTTGAAAGATATTTTCCGGAGCAGGACAAATATTATTTTATATCTGCATTCCAGACCGGCGAAAACCAGTTTGCGACCAGTTACCAGGACCTTACCGATCTTAAAAAAGCCGACATGGCCTTTCGTGAAAGCGCCCGCGCCTTTAATACCATGATTGACAATCTGAGCGGTGTGGTGTATCGTTGTAAGAACGATCATGACTGGACGATGGAATATATAAGCGACGGTATTGAAAAGTTGAGCGGATATCCGAAAACGGATTTTACCAATAATGCACTTAGAACCTTTAACTCGCTTATTCATCCCGATGACCAGAGTCAGGTGTGGGAGGCAATACAGTCAGCAGTGGCAATGCAAACCCCCTATGTGGTTGAATACCGCATTATTACCGTCCTTAACGAAATTAAATGGATTTGGGAGCGGGGCAGGGGAGTCTTTGAGGGGAACCGTCTTATTGCGCTTGAGGGGTTTATCACGGAGATAACACAGCTCAAACAGCAGGAAAATGAAATCCGCCATAGTAACCTGCTTTACGCGATGCTCAGTCAGACCAACAAGGCGGTGGTCAGACAGCTTGATGAGCAAAGTTTATTTGCTGAGATTTGCCGCATTGCCGTTGAGGCGGGGAAATTTTCCTTCGCGTGGATTGGAGAGTTGGATGAAAAAGCGGACAAACTTATTCCGCTGCAGTATCAGGGCGTTGGCGCTGAGATTATCTTGGAAAAGATTCAAAAAGCCACAAAAGAGGAGCTTTCACTTATCCCCTGCGTCCAGGCGGTCACGCAAAATAAAGTTATCGTACAGAATAATCTGCACACACTTTTTGAAGAATCGTTTATTGCCACTCATCCGGTAATGGCGCGGCTCAGGTCAGTGGCATCAGCGCCTATTCATATTGACGGGTTAAGCCGGTGCGTTCTTGCGGTTTTTTCTTCTGAGGTAAATTTTTTCCGCCAGAAAGAAGTAACCCTGCTTGAGGAAATCGGGATTGATATAACGTTCGCGATAGCAAACTCCAGAAAAGAGATTTTGAGAAAAGAAGCCGCGCGTCTTATTGCTGAAAGCGAACGTAAGTTTTCAGACCTGTACGAAAACTCCCCCGATATGTTTCTCTCGGTTGATCTTAATACATTAAAAATCATCCAGTGTAACCAGACCATCTGCACTCTTACCGGATATACAAAAGAAGAGCTGATCGGAAAGCCGGCTTCAGAGCTTTATCATCCCCGTTCGCTGGCTGGTTTTAAGAAGAATGTTGAGATATTTACCCGTGAAGGTAAAATAACCAATTCCGAAATGGAAGTTATAAAAAAAGACGGCACTGCTATGTTTGTTCTTCTGAACTCATCAGCAGTATATGACGAAAGCGGAAAAATCATAAGCAGCCGTTCGGTCTGGCGTGATATAACCGCGCAGAAACAGCTTGAAGCCGAAGAGCAGCGCCTGTGGAAAATCCTCAAAACCAGTCTGCATGAAATATATATCTTTAACCGCTCGGATCTTCGGTTCCGCTTTGTAAACGAAGGAGCGCTGAAAAATCTTGGCTATACATACGAAGAGATAACCCGTATGACACCCTACGATCTGAATCCGGAAATAAACCAGGATGAGTTAATGGGGGTAATGAAACCACTGGTTACTCATGAAACGGAGAGGACGGTATTTACCCACAGGCATAAGCGGAAGGACGGCTCATATTATGATGTAGAGATTGCTTTACAGCTATTCCCCTATGAGGAATCGGAAGTATTTGTGGCTATGGTGATGGATATTACCGAGAGGAAAAAAACAGAAGAAAAACTGAGCATTAGTGACAGGATATTTAACTATTCGCTTGACCTGCTTTGCGTGGCAGGTTTTGACGGATATTATAAAATTTTAAACCCCGCCTTTGAAGAAACGCTGGGGTGGACAACCGAGGAACTGCTTGCAAAACCGTGGGATGATTTTGTACACCCCGAAGACCGGAAGGCAAACCTTCATGTGAAAAACGTATTAGTCGGGGGGAAAAAGATATTACAGTATGAAAACCGCATTATCTGCAAAGATGGTTCAATAAAATGGCTTGCATGGAACGCTTACCCTTATCCGGAGGAAAAAATCATTTTCGGTGTTGCGCATGATATTACCGCGCGAAAACTGTTGGATGAATCTCTTAAAGAAAGCGAGGAGCGTTACCGTAAACTGATTGAAGTTTCGCAGGATGCTGTTTATATTAACTTTAATAATCAAATTGTTTATGCAAACCCGGCTATGGTAAAATTAGTTTGTGCTGAAAGCGATGCACAGATTCTCGGAAAATCGCCATTTGAGTTTTTCCATCCGGATTTTCATGATACAATAAAAGGGAGGATAGCCGTAGCGCTAACTAATGGCAGTTCGGCCCCGGCAGCGACCAGGCGGTTGCTTTGTCTGGACGGAACCGAGATAGATATTGAGGCAACCGCCACACCGTTCTCATATAAAAACGGTATTGCTATTCTGGTAGTTATGCGTGATATTACTGAGCGGCTGCGATATGAACTCGCGCTGCAGGCGAAAATAACAGAATTAGAAACTTTTAACAGACTCTCTGTCGGCAGAGAGCTGCAGATGATTGAATTAAAACGTCAAATAAACAATCTGTCAATCAAACTCGGTCTGACACCGGTTTATAATCTCGATTTTCTCAATGAAGACCAGTCAGCCGGAAAAAAAGGTATTAGTGGTACTACTGATGAATTTTTATAAATCAAAACCATTATAAGAAGCGGATTGTCAGGCGTACAAAATCCCGCGCACACCCGGGCAGTTCAGATAAAAAAGGCAAGAATCCAAGTTAATATATATGACCGATCATAATCAGGAAGAGAGTCTGAATTTTCTCAAACAGGAAAACGAGCTTCTCAAAAAACAGATAAAGAAATTGCAGAAAGCGATCAGGACCGGTCGTGTGAGTGAATTGCAACTTCCTGCCGGCGCGGAGGGTGACCGGGTGTTTTCACTTTCTTCAGAGGAGACGATTTATCGTCTGATTATTGAAGAGATGAATGAAGCGGTTTTTACTCTCGATACCGCGGGAACTATTCTCTTCTACAACAAAAAATTTTCCGAGTTTCTTAATCTTCCCCCTGAAGGGGTAACCGGTTCGGATATTTATCAATATATATCAGAACATGACCATGAGCTGTCAGAGGCGCTTATTCAGCAGGGTTCTGAGATGCCTGCCTCCGGCGACCTGATTTTTTTAGCGGCGGGGTCAAAGCACGAGCTGATATTTCACCTTGATATGTACCCGCTTCCCGCCAGGCAGCTTGGCAATGTTTGTGTTATTGCCTTTGATATAACAAAGTTCCGGAAAACAGAAGAAGATCTGTCGCGGGCAAAATCTGAGCTTGAGCTGCGTATTAATGAACGGACCGAAGACCTGAGGCGGATAAATAACGAGCTTAACAGCGCCCGCGTTGCAGCATTGAATATGATGCAGGACGCGGTGGAGGCAAAAAGTACGGTTGAAAAACTAAACACCAATCTTGTTACAGAAATAACAGAAAGAAAGCAATTTGAGCGGGCTCTGGGTCAGAGCGAAGAACGCTTCAGAGGTCTCTTTGAAGACAACATTGTTATCATGTTTATGATTGATGTTACCTCCGGGCGGTTGTTGGATGCAAACAAGGCGGCGGTTGCTTATTACGGGTGGAGCCATGAGGAGATGCTGCAAAAGAGCATTTATGACCTGAATGCGCGCCCGGTTGAAGAGGTAAAACAGGCACTTCAAAAAGCCGCGGCAAGCTCTCAGGTTCATTTTGAATTTAAGCACAGGCGCGCTGATGGTTCGGTACGTGATGTGGAGGTGTTTTCAAGCCGTCTGAGAATCCGTGATGAGTACTTTCTTCATTCATTAGTTTTTGATATTACCGAGAGGAAACATATTCAGCGGATTAACGCGCTTCAGCATAATATAGCTGTTGCGGTTGCCTCTTCTGATACGGTTACAGAACTTCTTGATGTTATCTTAGAAGAATCAATGAAACTCTTGCAGACGAAAAATTTATTCTTTGCGTCTTACAATGAAGAAACGGGAATGCTCCATGATATATACGGGCAGGATCAGATGGATACCATTGAGGAGTGGAGCGCGGAAAAATCACTTACAGGTTATCTTCTGACCAATGGTGAGCCGCTGCTGCTTACGAAGAAGGAGATTCTTGGGTTAGTTGAATCAGAAACGATACATCTGGTGGGTACACTACCTGAGATGTGGGTCGGGGTACCAATGATTTCAGGCAGAAACATGAAAGGGGCGGTGGTTGTTCAAAGCTACGATAATCCGGAAGCATTTAATCGCGCAACCATCGAGATTCTGGAGGTAATAGCTCATGAACTTCTAATCTATATGGAGAAAAAACAGGCGCAGGAGCTTGCTTATAAACTGACCAAAGCTATTGAACAAAGCCCGGTGAGTGTGATAATCACCGACCGCGCCGGTAGAATTGAATATGTTAACAACTGCTTTTGCCAGACAACAGGTTACAGTTATGAAGAAGTGATGGGAAAGTTTCCCAGAATACTTCAGTCAGGAGAAACACCGAAAGATGTATATGAGGAACTATGGGCAACTATTCTTAAAGGGGGAGAGTGGCACGGCGAATTTCATAATAAGAAGAAAAGCGGCGAACTCTTTTGGGAAAACGCCGTCATTTCGCCGGTGGTAAACTCACGTAATGAAATAACTAACTTTTTTGCTATTAAAGAAGATATAACTAAACAGAAACTCATGCTCGAAGAATTGATTTCTGCCAAGGACAAAGCAGAACAGATGAGCAGGTTGAAATCAAGTTTTCTTGCGAATATGAGTCACGAACTGCGGACCCCGCTGATAGCAATACTCGGCTTTTCTGAAATTCTGACGGATGAAGCAATTGATGAAAACAGTAAAGAGCTTTCGCAGCTTATCCACAAAGGAGGCATCCGTCTGCTTGAAACACTGAATCTGATCCTGAATCTTTCCGCAATAGAAGCCAATAAGGTTGATGTGAAAAATGAAATAGTTGACTCGCATGTGGTACTGAACGATGTGATTGAGCTTTTCGGAGCGATGGCATCAAAGAAAGAACTGACCCTGGTAAAAAAATTAAAAGCTCAATACTCAATGCTGCTTACCGACCGTCAGATGTTCACACAAATTTTTAACAATCTGCTTAATAACGCAATTAAATTTACTCATCAGGGGAGTGTTACCGTCAAAACGAAAAACTCCGGCAGCAAATTATCCGTGAGTGTGATAGATAGCGGAATAGGGATATCTGAGGCAGACCAGCAGATTATCTGGGAAGAATTCCGTCAGGCCAGTGAGGGTTATAACAGAAGTTTTGAGGGGACGGGGCTCGGACTTAC
>BTUV01000058.1:0-14661 GCA_045863035.1 Ignavibacteriales bacterium
ATCCGTGATCAGATTTGCGGGTATTCTCTAAAGGACTTTAAGGACACCAAGGACTGTAAGGACATAACCCGGATTCCGTGCAATCCCATAATCCGTTTAATCCGTGATCCAATTTGCGGGTATTCTCTAAAGGACTATAAGGACACCAAGGACTGTAAGGACACCAAGGACTTTAAGGACATAACCCGGATTCCGTGCAATCAGCGTAATCTGTTTAATCCGTGATCAGATTCGTGTCAATTCGTGTTATTTGTGGCAGAGTTAGCCCGACCTCTTCCTGGTCCCGCGTACTCCTATTTTCCTTGAATCGTAACCCTTTTATTCTGTAACTTGCGGCACCTCGTTTCTCATAACGGGGTTTTTTATTGCTTTTTATTAACAGTCGAGGAGTGTATGGCGGATTTAACAACTGAAAAAAAGTCTTTTCTCTCACGCTTCCTTTCCTTTATTGAGCGTACAGGAAATGCGCTGCCGCATCCGGTCACTCTGTTTGCCGGTATTGCTTTTATGGTAATTATTGTTTCGTGGCTCGTTTCTCTTACGGGTATTTCGGTGGTTCATCCCGGAACCGGTAAGGAAATTCACCCGGTTAACCTCCTCTCGGTTGACGGACTCCACCGGATTCTGGTTAATATGGTCACCAATTTCACCAGTTTTGCGCCGCTTGGTACTGTGCTGGTCGCGATGATTGGTATCGGAGTCCTCGAAGGAAGCGGATTTATCAGTACCGGTCTCCGGCTGCTTGTACTTTCAGCCCCCAGAAATCTGATAACATTTATTGTAGTCTTCGCCGGCGTGATGTCTAATACCGCGAGTGAAATCGGCTACGTACTGCTTGTTCCGCTTTCTGCATTAATCTTTCTGAGTATTGGCCGACACCCAATTGCCGGATTTGCCGCTGCCTTTGCCGGAGTTTCCGGTGGTTACAGCGCCAATCTTCTTCTCGGCACCATCGACCCTCTCCTGGCAGGGCTCACACAGGAAGCCGCTCACATTATTGACCCCGCTTATCAGGTGAATGCTGCCGCAAATTATTACTTCATGGCTGCTTCAACGTTTCTGATTGCCGGAGCAGGTACCTGGGTGACCGAAAAGATTGTTATTCCGCGACTGGGTAAATATGAAGGTGAGGGAACAACTGAAGAAATTAAAGCGATTTCGGCTGAGGAGAAAAAAGGGCTTATATATTCCGTTGTTGCAGGATTTATTTTTTGCGCCATCCTTGCCTGGGGTATCATTCCGGAAAATGGTTTTCTGCGTGACCCCAAAACCGGCGATGTTCTTCACTCTCCCTTTATGTCAGGCATTGTTGCATTCATTTTTATCGGGGGCTTAGTTGTTGGTATCGCTTATGGAATCGGGGCAAAAACTTTTAAGGATGAAAAACCTGTCATCAAAAGTATGTCCAAAGCGCTTGAAACGCTGGGGGGATATATCGTACTTGTGTTTTTTGCCGCACAGTTTGTTGCATATTTCAACTGGTCCAATATCGGGGTTATCGTTGCTATTAATGGTGCTGAAATCCTTAAACAGTCCGGTCTGGGTGATATTCCGCTTATGGTTAGTTTTATCATCGTGTCGGCCATTATCAATCTCGTTATGGGAAGCGCTTCGGCTAAGTGGGCACTGATGGCCCCCGTGTTTGTCCCTATGTTCATGCTTCTTGGTTACTCACCTGAACTTACACAGGTTACTTACCGCATCGGAGACAGCATCACCAATATCATCTCCCCCATGATGTCTTACTTTGCACTGTTAATAGCATTCATGGAGCGATACGATAAAAAAGCCGGTATTGGTACATTGGTTGCAACTATGCTTCCATATACATTCGTTTTCTTTATCGTCTGGACCACACTGCTTATTATCTGGATTACATTCGGACTTCCTATAGGACCTGGCGCGAATCTCTATATGCCATAGTTAAATTATTTTTATCAAACAAAGCGGCTTTATCTTTTAACTAAAGATAATGCCGTTTTTGTTTTCTGCCTTCGTCTTAAAATGACCGGTCTTATCCTTCCAGCCCCTCTTTCTCTGATCAATGCAGATTTGCATTGAGATTTTTTGTGTTCTATGGAATATATACGAGGGGTCAAATATATTGCCTGATTCTCCCCAACAACAAAAATTTCCTCCGGTCACGATGAGACGTTGCAATCGCATGAAATTCGTGTTTATAAAAATTCTACCGGCGATTGCAGCGTCTCTACAAAAAATCCATCACCTGTCATGGAGGGATTGAACATTGGTAGAAACATATATCCAAACACTCTTCGCCCTGACCCCGGAGGGGTCATATATATTGCCTGATTCTTCGCGATAACAAAAATTTCCTCCGGTCACGATGAGACGTTGCAATCGCATGAAATTCGTGTTTATAAAAATTCTACCGGCGATTGCAGCGTCTCTACAAAAAAAATCCAACACCAATCCCGGAGGGATTGAACATTGGTAGAAACATATATCCAAACACACCCCGCCCTGACCCCGGAGGGGTCATATATATTGCCTGATTTTCCTCAACAACAAATATTTCCTCCGGTCAAGATGAGACGTTGCAATCGCATGAAATTCGTGTTTATAAAAATTCTACCGGCGATTGCAGCGTCTCTACAAAAAATCCAACACCTGACCCGGAGGTACCTCCGGAATGTGATGCGCAAACAACTGAATTTACCTGCCTACTTGTCAACAAACACATCATGTTTTCTTCTATATTGCTCCAATCCTCATAATTTGAATTAATTTCATAGAAGTGATACTTATGTCCGGTATTTTTCTGTATTTTTGTGCATGAAGTCCTTAAAAATTGTCTGTGACGAGAATATCGCTTATGCACAGGAGGCATTTTCTACCATAGGCGAGGTTACACTTTCCCCCGGAAGAGCCATCTCCCGTGAAATGATGATGGATAAGGATGTTCTTGTTATCCGTTCAGTTACGCGGGTCAATAAAGATCTGCTTGAAGGAACCGCGGTAAAATTTGTTGGTACTGCTACCATCGGTACAGATCACACAGACCTTGAATGGCTTGAAACTAATAATATCGGCTTCTCTGATGCTAAGGGATGCAACGCAGATGCTGTGGCTGAATATCTTCTCTCCGTTATAAGCAGAATACTTTCTGAACAGAAAAGAAATTTCTCTGATACTTCAATCGGCATAATTGGGCATGGCAATATCGGCACACGGGTTGAAAAATTATCTAAAGCTGTAGGTATGCTTCCTTTTGTAAATGATCCCCCGAAAGCAATCATGTCCGGAGGCGCGGGTTACGTTTCACTGACAGAAGCGCTCGCGTGCGATATTATTACCTTTCATACTCCGCTTGAAAAAGAGTCTGACTTTCCTACCTGGCATCTGTTGCATGAAGGACTTATTCAATATATACGACCAGGAGCGATAATCGTTAATGCCTCACGCGGAGAAGTTACCGACAGCAGGGCACTTCACCGGCTGCATCATGAGAAAAAAGCCGTTATTATTCTGGATGTATGGGAAAACGAACCATACGCTGATGCTGATATGATTAGCATCGCGAAATTCGCATCTCCTCATACGGCGGGTTATTCAACACGCGGAAAGATTAACGGAACCGCCCTTGTATATAAAAAAGTCTGCGCGTTCTTCGGATTGCAGCCCTCATGGAAAGCAGTGTTTCCCCCGGCACCCAAAATAAAACTCCCCCCTTCACCCGGAGAAATTACTCCTTCGTGTATATACTCTGTCACCCGCCTGTTTGACCGGCTTGATGAAGATACCGCGCTAATGAAAAAACTTATTCCTCTTGAAGCAAATCAAAGAGCAAGAGCATTTGATCTTCTCAGAAAAGAATATCATCTGCGATATGAGTTTCGCGACTATACCTCCCCCGATCCGTTCCTCCGCTATCTGGGTTTTGGTACTCCCGAATCTTAGAAAATTGAAATCCCGGCTTTTGTGGTAAGCAGTTCAAGGGCTTTCATTCCCATTACTGAATTGCCTTTCTTGTTTAAGCGCGGACTCCACACAGCCACTGTATATATATCAGGATGAAATGCCACAATACCGCCCCCGACCCCGCTTTTACCCGGCAGCCCGACCAGATAAGAAAACTCCCCCGCCTCATCATAAAATCCGCAGGTCTGCATAATTGCATTAATGCGTTTTACCTGCGATTTTGTTAATTCAAATCCGGTATAGGAAAATGGTTTGTGATGATTGGCAAACGGCAAAAAAGCACGGCTCAGGTCAGAGCAGCTCATCATTACTGAGCACTGATGATAGTATAAATCCAGCACCCGGGTTAAATCATTATTGATATTTCCGAAATATTTCAAAACGTTAATAAGTGCCGCGTTTAAGTAACCGGTTTCTTTCTCTGATAGGGCTATTTTCTCGTCATAGTCCACTTCCGGATTGCCTGAAATTTCCCTTACAAATTCAATAAATTTCTTTTTGGGATTATCAATCAGAGTTATCAGTATATCCGCCAGTACTAACGCCCCGGCATTAATAAACGGATTACGCGGTATCCCCTTTTCATATTCAAGCTGCACAATTGAGTTAAAGGGATTGCCGGAGGGCTCAACGCTAATCCTTTCCCAAATTTTTTCGCCTGTAAGCGATACTGCCATTGCCAGAGTGAAAACCTTTGAAATACTCTGTACTGAAAACGGTGTGTTCCAGTCGCCTATTGAATATTCGTTTCCGTTTACCGTTCTTAAATGCATACCATAATGATCCGGGTTGACCTTTGCAAGTTCCGGGATATATGAAGCAACTTCACCGGTGTTTTTAAGAGGCCTGGTTTCCGCTGAAATCTCGTTTAATATTCTTTCAAAATCTATTTTGCTCATGGTGCTTTATACGTACTATCAGAAAATTATAGTACAAAAATACTAATCTATTTACTTTGTTTTAAGGTTTACGCATTCTTAGGATATAAACGACTATATAGTCAGCAAGGACGGTTTAGTAAATCTTTGCGGTACTTTGTGTTTACCCTGCTTATCTCTGCGTTAAAATTTCCCTTTGCGTCTTAGTGCGAGAACTAGACGGGCATATCCTCAATTTCGGTACTCTCCATCCACAATTCTCCATTTTCCATCCTCCCTTATTAATTAATTTACCGCTTCCCACCATTTTGACACAGGATAACTTTCCCCCTCAAGAATAATACTTTCACCTATTTTCGGAGTCGCAATTGGTTGTTTTAATTCAACTGCTTTTGCGGTTACACGCAGAATCGGGTCATCCCAGCTATGCAGGGCAAGGGTAAAACTTCCCCAATGAATAGGCATAAATACTTTTGCCCGCAAATCAACTGCTGCCTGAGCAGTTTCTTCCGGCATCATGTGAAAAGGTTTCCAGCGTTCATTATACTGACCACATTCAAGCATTGCTATATCAAACGGACCATACTTTTCACCAATTTCCCTGAAGTGAGGACCATAGCCACTGTCACCGCTAAAATATATTTTCTTTGTTTTTCCCTGAATCACCCACGAGCCCCACAGTGTTGTGGTTCTGTCAGTCAGCCCTCTGCCGCTGAAATGACGCGACCGGGTGAAGATAAGTTTTACGCCTTCGTGATCAGTTTCATCCCCCCAGTTATATTCGCTTATCTTTTCAGCAGGCACTCCCCACGCAAGCAGATGAACTGATACTCCCAGCGGTACATAAAAATGATTCACTTTATCTTTTATCTTCAGAATTGTTTTATAGTCAAGATGATCATAATGGTCATGCGAAAAAAGCACTGCGTCAATTTCAGGGAGCTTATCAGGAGTAATGGGAAGCTCTTTAGTATATCGCTCCGGTCCCATAAACGAAACCGGTGAGGGGCTGTCAGTCAGCATCGGGTCAAGCAGCAGTTTTTTACCGTCAATCTCAAGCAGAAAAGCAGAGTGACCAAACCAGGTAAGGCGCGTAACTCCTCCGGTAAAGTCTGCCACTTCTGCCGAATCAATTTTTTCAACCGGAAGCGGTCCCTTTGGCGCCCGGTTCGGATTCCCCCTTACAACATCATACAGGATGTCCGCCATACCTGAGAATGAAAAATCCATTTTTGTTTCAATCTCATTTACAAAGATGCCGTCTTTGTAGTTGCTCAGCGTTTCAAACTTTTTTTTCTGCCCGGCGGAAACTTTACCTCCGAAATCAGGTGTTGAATAAAAAAATACCGATCCTGCTATCAGCAGGAGGAGGAGTATTGTGCCCATGATTATTCCTATCATTTTCAGTCGTTTTCTGTTTATTGCCATCAACGCTTAGCCGCGTCATTAATATCAATGTTTTCAAGATATGTTTTTTTGTATCCCCTACGCGCCAGATGTATCATCGCCTGTCCGATTCTTCTGGTATCGGTAATTTTCTCACCCATGAGTTTTTTAAGCAGTGGTGTGAAAGGAGCAAGTAGTATATATAACCACCGGTAAAGCGCTGTGCGTGAAGTTATCCCGTCAAGCGGTTCAATAAAGCCCGGTCGCAACATATATACCGAATCAAACCCCATACCCAAAAGCATGTTTTCCGTTTTCCCCTTTACCCGCGCCCAGGCGATTTTTCCTTTTTCACTGCTGTCCGCGCCTGTTGCTGAAATATATATAAAGCAGAGCCCGCGGTTCACGCTCCCGATAACCCCGGCAAACTCTTTCGTCATGGTGTACGTTATACGATGATACTCCGCTTCTGAAATTCCGGCGGAAGATACCCCCAGACAAAAAAAGCAGGCGTTGTATTCTTTTAGTTCGTCCGCATGGTTTTTAAACTCCTTGCTATTATTCAGTATCATTTCCTTCAGTTTGGGATGCTTTTCTCCCGAAGGATTTCTTCCAATAGAAAGAATCGACTCAACATCCTCACATTTTAGACACTCAAGCAACACACCCCGCCCAATCATTCCGGTTGCTCCGGTTAGTAAAACTTTTAATCTCATACAGTTCCAAACAAATAAAAGAATGGTAAAATTCCGCCGGAGGAAAACAGCCCCATTACCTTTTCTTCTCTTTGCTTAAAGCTCTTTGCAGGAGCAGAAAAGATGCTTCAGGATAATCAGAATCATCAGATAATTCAGGAATCACCAGAATCTTTCTCATAAGTCCGTTAAAATGCTCAAGAATGAAATCCAGATGCAATTCAACCGGAATAAGAGCAAGCTCCCCGTTACTTATCCCCAAACGGATGAGTGCTTCAAGAACTGCTGATAATTGGTCATCATCTGGATTCTGTAAAAAAGCAGGCGAGGACTGATACTGCAGTAAAAATTTGACAGAATTCCGATTGGCTTTGCTCCAATCGAGGAGGGAAGCCCGCATATTACGTAAAATGATAAAAAATGGCAGATGCTCATCCAGACCAGTCAGGCAAACTGCAAGCATCTCCTTTTTTGTCTCAGAATAAAGAGCCCGTATCAGATCATCTTTTGTCTTAAAGTAATGGAAAAGCGTTCCGTTAGCCACGCCTGCCCTTGCGGCAATCAGGGCGGTTGGGGTGGCATCAATTCCGGCTTCGGCAAAAAGTTCTGCCGCTGCTCTAAATATCGCATCCAGTTTAGGTATAGACTGACTAATCACTCTATTAAAATATGGACTAAAATCCGCATTTCCAATAAAAATTTACAATTTCACACCCTGCGGTCTGGTGTTTGTTTAGAAAGGCGGCTAAAAGGGAATACTCTTCAAAACTCCCTTTTTCTTCATTTTTCATTCTCCGTTTTTCATTCTTCGTTGTAAATTGTACCTTGTACATTATTCTTTAATATCGGATTGCTCAAGATCATGAAACAGTTCTTCCTTTGCTTTTACGCCGGCGTGCTTTTGCTTGGCTCATTCACTCAGGCACAAAGTATATCTGACTCCGAAGCGCTTACCAAAGCCCGCGCTCTGCTCAAAAACTTTCCCTTAATTGACGGTCACAATGATCTTCCATGGGTCATTCGCGCGGATGACGAAGCCCCGATGGATGTAGAAGCTTATGACCTGCGTAAAAAAACCAAGGGAGATACTGATATTGATCGCCTGAGATCAGGAGGTGTAGGAGCTCAGTTCTGGTCTGTTTACATCCCCTCCAATCTTACGACCGGTTTTGCAAAAGCACAGCTTGAGCAGATTGACATTGCACTCCGGATGATTGAGCTTTATCCTGATGTATTTGAACTCGCGGCAACAGCAGATGAGATTGAGAAAATTTTTTCAAAAGGAAAAATCGCTTCCGTGCTCGGCATTGAAGGAGGAAAGGCGATTGAGAACTCCCCTGCTGCAATCCGTATATTCTACCGCCTTGGAGTGCGATATATGACACTCACCCACTCCGGCACTACTGACTGGGCTGATGCCTGTACTGACACAGCTCGTCACGGCGGACTTTCTCCTCTCGGCGAAAATCTCATCCGCGAAATGAACCGTACAGGTATGCTGATTGATCTTTCTCACGTCTCCGATGCTACCATGAGCGATGCACTCAACATCAGCCAAGCTCCGGTCATCTTTTCTCATTCATCAGTACGTGCACTTGCCAATCATGTTCGTAATGTGCCCGACTCCATTCTTCTCCGCATACCCAAAAACGGCGGCATTGTAATGGTTACCGTTATACCAAACTTTACCTCAGAAGAAAAGAGGATTTGGGAAGACAAACTTTCCGCTCACCTGAAAGGAATAAAAGACAGAGCTGAACGGAACAAAGCAAGAGAAGCATATATACGCAAACACCCCGAACCCAAAGCTACTCTGAAACAAGTGGCCGATCATATTGACTATATAAAAAACAAGATCGGCGCGGACTATGTGGGTATCGGAGCCGACTACTTCGGAGAAGCAGATGTGGCCGAGGGAATGGAAGATGTCTCAAAATATCCCTACCTTTTTGCGGAGCTTATAAAACGGGGCTGGAGTGATGCTGATCTGAAAAAACTCGCCGGCGGCAACATTCTGCGTGTGCTCCGTCAGGCCGAAGATACCGCAAAAGAGCTTCAGAACTCTACAAAAGCAATGATAAAATAATTAGTAGTTAGTAGTTAGTAATTAGTAATTAGTAATTAGTAATTAGTAGTTAGTAATGAGTAGTTAGTAATGAGTAGTTAGTAATGAGTAGTTAGTAGTTAGTAATGATTTTAATGCACAATTTACAATTTACAAGGTCAGAAATCAAAACCGATATATACTAATAAAATGATAACCCTGGAGGGGCGGTTTATTAATCCGCGTTGCGAAGCATCCGTAAAACCAGGAGTACTTTACAACGAACCACTCAATCTAATACTCACTAAACTCTTTGCGCCTCAGCGCCTTTTCGCGAATCGTTTGGTTGCTCCCTGAATCCGAAAAACTTCTTAAATTCATATTTTATACTTTATAATTCGTAATTCATTTATTCGTATTATTGAACCTCATTTTTCACAAGATACGGTGCGTCATGTCCAAGACCAAAAAAATCCTCTTTATCCTGCTCGGCTCGTTTTTTCTTATCGTTTCATCAATTCTGGTTTTCGCGGCTACCAAACCCGATACCTTCCGTGTTGAACGCTCTCTTATGATTCCGGCCCCTCCGGAAGTGCTTCATACAATCGTGAGCGACTTCCGCACCTGGGAGCAGTGGTCACCCTGGGAAAAACTTGACCCCAACATGAAGAAAACCTTCTCCGGTCCGGTCAGTGGTCCAGGTCAAATCTATGCCTGGGAAGGAAATGATGACGTTGGAAAAGGCCGCATGGAAATTTTAGAATCAAACTCTTTTTCTATGTTAAAAATTAAACTCGAGTTCATTGAACCCTTCCCGGTCAGTAACACAACTGAGTTTAATTTCACGCCCGCGGAAGGGGGCACAAAAGTTGTCTGGGCGATGTACGGAGAGTCCCCGTATATATCAAAACTCTTTAGCGTATTCATGGATATGGATACAATGATTGGAAAAGATTTTGATGAAGGTTTAAATAATCTAAAAGCACTGCTCGCCAAGTGAATACCCAACCCGTAATAGTAAACAGAATTTTTCCCGTGAACCCGGAGCTGCTCTGGTGTGCTCTTACCGAAAAAAAACGTTTGAAGGAATGGTTCGTCGGTCTGGATGAGTTTCGCGCGGAAGTTGGTTTTCACTTTTCTTTTTCAGGAGGCCCATCCGAAGACCGGCAATATCTTCATCTCTGCGCCATTACACAAGCTATTCCCAATCAGTTACTTGCCTTTTCATGGGAGTATGATGGATACCCCGGATGTACATTCGTCTCCTTTAACCTGACCAGGAACGGTAGTGGCACTCTGCTTACTCTCTCTCACACCGGACTTGATACATTCCCCGCGGAGAATCCTGACTTTGCACATGAGAATTTCAGTGAGGGATGGAATGACATCATCAATATATCTCTCAACGAATATATAAAAAATCTCGCTAACACCTCTGGTATATAGTTTTAAACTAGTGTCTAATCAATCGCGGAAGGATAACATATATGCCCTCATTAAGCATCTATCTCATTTTTCAGGGGAACACAGAACAAGCATTTAATTTTTATAAATCCGTTTTTGGCGGTGAATTTCTTCAGGTACAACGCTTTGGTGATATGCCGGATTCTGATCAGATTCCCGCAGACGAAAAAAATAAAATCATGCATATTGGTCTGGCAGTCGGCAATACCTATATTATGGGAACCGATGCGCTTGAAAGTATGGGGCAGAAAGTTACCTTCGGAAACAACTCATATATAACCATAACGCCTGAAACCAAGGATGAAGCAGATCGTTTTTATCAGGCGCTTTCAGAAGGAGGAAAAATTGAAATGGAGCTTCAGGATACTTTCTGGGGGGCTTACTATGCTTCATTCTCTGATAAGTTTGGGCTACAGTGGATGATTAACTATGATTATCCGAAAGAATAACACATCGCTTTCCTCTTAAAATCTGCCTGACTGAATATCATCATTTGAACCGGCCGTTTGTCAGATTAAGCGGCCGGCAGAATGTCACGAAACCGTATATTTACATACTATTGCAGAAAAACATCACAACTTACCGGCTTGAAAGCAAAATATAACCACTACTATCGTCTGATTCTCTCAGCTCTCAAAGGGGAGGAGCATGATTATACCACAATCAATCTTCGTACGGCTGTGTTGCTTCTATCTATTCCGATGATGCTTGAACTGGCGCTGGAATCTGTTTTCGCGGTTGTTGATATATATTTCGTAAACCGTATTGGCGTTCACGCGGTATCCGTAGTCGGACTAACCGAATCAGTGATAACACTGGTTTATTCAGTAGGAATTGGCATGAGCTCAGCCGCCACTGCACTGGTAGCCCGCCGCACGGGGGAAAAGCACCTTGATGCAGCTTCACACGCGGGTGCTCAGGCAATCATTCTTGGCATGGTTTCTTCCTTTCTGCTGGGCATACCAGGGTTTTTCTATGCCGAAGAAATTCTTGCTCTGATGGGAGCAGAACCCGAGGCAATAAAGCAGGGCGTTATATATACGCAGCTTTTGTTTGCCAGCAGTGTTTCCATAATACTTCTGTTCCTCATCAACGGAATTTTCCGCGGCGCGGGTGATGCATCAATCGCAATGAAAAGTCTTTGGCTGGCAAATGCCTGCAATATCATCCTTGATCCACTGCTTATCTTTGGGCTGATATACCTGCCTGAAATGGGTATTAAGGGAGCCGCCATTGCCACAGTAATCGGAAGAACTCTCGGCGTGCTGTATCAATTCTATCATCTGTGGCGCTCTTCAGGTATTCTTAAAATGCAATGGCATCACTTTAAACCTGATGCTGCAATCATTAAAAGTCTTATTACCATCGCTTCCCCGGCTACATTTCAGTTTATCATTGCCTCGGCAAGTTGGATATTCCTTGCCTCAATCGTAGCGAAATATGGCAGCGCGGCTTCGGCCGGTTACCAGACCGCAATCCGCCTTGTGGTTTTCTTTATTCTTCCTGCATGGGGTATGAGCAACGCAGTAGCTACATTAACCGGACAAAATCTTGGCGCGGGTAATCCGGAACGCGCCGAAGAGAGTGTTTCTATTACCATTACCTATAATGTTTCGTTTATGGCAATGGTTACCTTGTTATTCCTGTTCTTTGCCCGGCCTCTGATTGGATTCTTCATTCCGCCGGGAGAAATTGCACAAACAGATTTTGCTGTTCTTTCTCTCCAAATTATCTGTACCGGGTATATATTTTACGGCGTTGGTATGGTCATAACCCAGGCCTTTAACGGTGCGGGTGATACTAAAACTCCGACTGTTGTTTATTTTATCGGATTCTGGCTGTTTCAAATACCGCTTGCTTATATTATGCACCGGTTTTCAGGACTTGGCTTTACCGGCGTGGTCATTGCAGTACCGGTTGCCGAAACTCTAATGACGCTGATGATCTGGTACCGCTTCCGTAAGGGAACGTGGAAAAACACAAAAATATAATGAGTAATGAGTAATCAAAGTTTAATTTGTAATATCCAGTGTGTGAATTCTTTGCGGCTTCGCGTCTTTGCGCGGAATTGACACAGCGCCGGATAATGCCAAAATTTGAAAAATAAGTATATTGTTAAAAAAATTGCCGGTTTTTATTAATGCACACACTTTCGCTTTTAATGCTGTTTTTGCTCTGGTCATCCTTTATCACCGGACAAAGCACTGCTGACGTAATCCTTTACAACGGTTATATATATACTGCTGACACGGAAGGGAGCGTTTGCTCTGCAGTCGCGGTAAAAGACGGCGTTATTCTTATCACCGGCAGTGATGAAGTTGTTTTGCAATATGAGGGAGAGAACACACAGGCAACCAACCTTGAGGGCAGACTTCTTCTGCCTGGTTTTATAGATAGTCACGCCCACTCAATTAGCGCATTCAAACATTTCTTTGAATTAAATCTTTACGGGCTAAAGTCAATTAACCAGATTCAGGAGGCCTTGCGCAACTACCGGACAAACCACCCTGAGGCCTTATATATCAAAGGGCGGGGCTGGAGCAATACCATGTTCCCTAAAACCGGACCAGATCACAAATATCTTGATGCAGTTATAAGCGATATTCCTGTTGTTCTCGCCTCAGAAGACGGACACTCCGGATGGGTGAATAAAAAAGCAATGGAACTCGCCGGCATTACTAAATCCACACTCGTCCCTCCGGGCGGAATACTTGAGCTTGACCCTGAAACCGGAGAACCAACAGGAACGCTGCGGGAGTCTGCCGCCGGGCTTGTATCAGAGATTATACCTCCCGCCTCATTTGACCTGATGTATAACGGTTTAATTAAATTTCAAAAAATGGCCGCTGGTTTCGGTATCACCGGAGTTCATGAAGCATCCATTGATGCCGGAAGTATTGAGCCGGAAGTTTACCGTAAACTTGAAGCAGACGGAAAACTCAATATGCGCGTCACGGCAGCTTTATATATAGAACCTGATTCCGGCAGGCAGGCAATTCAGCATCTGCTTGCTGAAAGAAACCGTGACCGGGGAGAGCTTTTTTCTGCCGGATATGCAAAACTTTTTTCAGACGGTGTAATAGAAGGCAGCACTGCTTTTTTGCATGATCCGTATAATCATTTGCCGGGTAACAAGGGAGAGCTGCTTTGCAATTTTGACAGTCTGAAAAACCTGTGCGCTGCACTGGAAGAAGCCGGCTTCGGTATTCATGTTCACGCAATCGGTGATGCCGCAATCACAGCCACACTTGATGCATTTGCTTACGCACGAAAAATCTCCGGCAGGTCTGATAATCGCAATATAATCACACATCTTCAGCTCGTGCGATCAACTGATATACCGCGATTCAAAGAACTCAACGTCACAGCGGCTGCTCAGCCCTTCTGGTTTATTAAAGATGAATATTACCATGATATACAAGTTCCTTACCTTGGTCAGGAACGTGCTGATCGTGAGTATCCTTTAAAAAGTTTCTTTGCTATAGGAGTGAATGTTGCCTCATCGAGTGATTATCCCGTTACCATTCCACCCAATCCGCTTGTGGCAATCCAGACCGGCATTACAAGATTAGAACCCGGCTCAGATAACAGTAATACTCCTCTCTGGCCGGAAGAATCCGCCACCATAGAGCAGATGATACGGAGCTATACTATCAATGCAGCTTACGCAAGCAGGTGGGAATCCGTTACCGGATCAATAGAACCGGGTAAATCAGCCGATTTGATTATGCTGGATAAAAATCTGTTCACCATTCCCGCGAACGAAATCAGCACGGCAAAGGTTTTAATGACAATGTTCCGCGGGAAAACAATATATACTAATTAGTAATTAGTAATTAGGAGTTAGTAATTAGTAATATAGTACTGTATATATACCTGACATGCACATATTCAAACAATAGCGAATGCCTGATATTTTGATTTTGCGTTAATCCGGTTCTGTAGATACACGCCGGACAAGTGAAGTGCCAGGTTCCGTAGATACACGCCGCGGCGTGTATGTACGCCGGACACGAGTATATCCGCACAACAATAAATTTCGGCTGTTTTGATTTTGCGTTAATCCGGTTTTGTAGATACACACCGGACAAGTGAAGTGCCAGGTTTTGTAGATACACGCCGCGGCGTGTATGTACGCCGGACATGAGTATATTCGCACAAAAATAAATCCCGGCTGTTTTGATTTTGCGTTAATCCGGTTCTGTAGATACACGCCGCGGCGTGTATGTACGCCGGACACGAGTATATTCGC
>BTUV01000058.1:14761-18647 GCA_045863035.1 Ignavibacteriales bacterium
GGTTCTGTAGATACACGCCGCGGCGTGTATGTACGCCGGACACGAGTATATTCGCACAATAATAAATTTCGGCTGTTTTGATTTTGCGTTAATCCGGTTCTGTAGATACACGCCGGACGAGTGAAGTGCCAGGTTTGTAGATACACGCCGCGGCGTGTATGTACAAACCCGAATATATATTTCTTTGTGGCTTAGCGTCTTTGCGCGAACCGAATACGTAAATTACGGTGAATTTAGTTTTCTAACCGCAGCACCGGATATACTCCCCCCTTCACCAGCAGATATTCAAACACCCTGTAAGTCACCAGCCCGATTTCTGACTTCGGCTCTAATGCCTGCACTATCACGTTTCCCGCAAGCTGATTTACCGGAAGCAGCCAGTATTCCGTTTTTAGCTGTGACGGCTTCACTGCGTTTCGTTCCGTTCCTGCGTCCGCCACGATATCTCCTTCAAAATCAATGGAATCTATTGCTGTAATCGTGTAACTGCTAATCCTGTCCGTTTCTTCAGGTATATATTTTTCTTTGATAAAGCCATGACGATCCGTCCATGCAGTCAGTTTTTCGTCCTTTGCGGGGATCAGATATCCTTTTGGCTTTACAACACTGTAGCGCGATGCAACAACCGGACGATAATTCCTAACTGTTACCAGTGTATCAGCTCCGGTTGAGACGGAAAGCAGCGCGATGGTTTTTGTTTCGCCTGTAAGAGCGTGAGTCATCTGCACTGCAACTGAATCCGGTCTGCTCTCAAGTATGAAGTTTTTTGAATCATTCACCAGTTTTTTAATCCGGGCTTTATGCTTTATCACGAATTCCAAAAAACCTTTCACTCCTGCGTGTTGCCCTCTTGCTCTTCTTTCAAGATTATCAAGCCGGTCTCGCCCGTTCATACCTTCCTGAAAGAAGGAAAACGCGCCAAGCGAACCGATGCTCTGCCTGCCGTCATTAATGTCGTATGTGCTTCTGCGAATCAATTCCCCTTCCGGCGGTCCGCCAGGAAGGTACTCTTCAAAAGAAAACCCGGCTTCGGTTACATACTCTTTAAGGAATGGCATATATACATCAAGCTGAAACTTCCGCAGCTCATTATATATATTCATATTTGTCAGGGTTCCGGAGGTCACTTCAGAGTTCTTCAGATAACCATACTCCATCCAGCTTGATGAATAGGGGGAGTATTCATGTACATCCATGTTTACATCGAACTGATACTTGTTATAAAACTGATGCAAACCCTGAGTTTCCGGCTGCAATAAAACAAGATGGTCGCGGTTCAGGTCTGCATTGTTGCCGTTCCTGCGTGTATATGCTTCGTTGCCATCCGGATTCATCATGGGTATTAAAGCAAAATCTGCATGAGCAAGAAGATGGTCAAGTTTTCCCTCAGCCATATCAGCAAGAAGCAGCAACATCCCCTCTTTTCCGGAGGGCTCGTTGCCGTGCTGCTGGGCAAATACCAATATTTTAATTTTGCTCTGGTTTCTCCCGAACTCATCCTCAGAAAATTTCACCACGGGGATCTTCCTTCCCAATGACGACTCGGCTATATATTCAACTTTCAATGTGTGCTTCCGCGAAACCGCCTCATTCACAAATGCCGTCATCTCTTCATAAGACGTGCTCTTGGTAAATCCTGATTTTTCGAATGGCGTCTGGATTCTCTGCGAAAAGAGGGAGGTGATACTAAGCAAAAAAAGTAAAAGATATTTCATGTTTCTCAGCAATGTTACGATGATTGATTAAAACTGTTTGCCCAAAGGCAGCGGACTGATTTACAACCGAAAATTAACCAAAAATCCCCCCTTTTTACCTATTTTACTATATTATTTCATTTTTCTTATGACCCGATATGACCTGTTTCCGGCAACTGACAATACTAACACTCCTTTTTACCGCACAAATATTTGCCCAAATCCGGTTTGATGCCGGCTTTGAAAGCGGAAACATCAACACTGTTTCCACCACAGACTCAGTTAACTGGACTGTTACTACCAAGCAGGATATCGGCGGCAGATGGTTTTATTTTCGCATTACCGGAGTGAAGGACAAATTCATAAAGGTCCGGGTTTCCAACAGCGATGTTAAGCGCGCGATGTACTCGTATAACAATATCAATTGGGAGCGATTCACTCTGGCTGAAAGCCCCGGCAGCAGCTCCTTTCAGAAAACTTTTTCTTACGACACAGTTTTTGCGGCTTATTATACTCCATATACCCTTACGCATCTGCGCGGCAGGGTGGCTGAGTGGGCTTCGCATCCCTTCGTAACACTTGACACTCTCGGTCACACACCCAACAATCTTCCGATGTATGTAATGGTTGTTACTGACCCCTCTGTGCCTGATTCACTCAAACAGACCGTCTGGGTTCACGCGCGGACTCACCCCGGCGAAACGCCAACCTCTTTTCATTTTGAGGGGGTGATGAAAACACTTCTGAGCGGTAATGATGTTACTAACCATTATCTTAAAAATCTTATCTTTCACCTGATCCCATTTACCAACCCTGATGGTGTTTATTACGGCCGTTCTCGTACCAACTTTGACGGTGTGGATGTTGAGTCAGACTGGAACCGGGTTGACTCACTTACCAGTAAAGAAGTAAGAAATCTAAAACAGTATATGCAGTCTGTTAATCAGGTAAACGTGCTTAAAGTTTTTCTTAATCTTCACTCACAGGCCTCGCCTTACTGCACGTTCTGGATACATACTGCTTCTTCTACTTCTCCCTTTTTTTATAAACGGGAGATGCAGTTTTCAAATCTGCAAATATCTGATAACCCCTACTTTGTATATAATGACTACCGTTTCTCTAATCTTTCCATGACATTTCCGGAGGGATGGCAGTGGCGTAACTGGGGGGATAAAACCATGGCTCTGACTTATGAAACCCCGTACGATTATTACTCATCTGGAGAAGTTGTAACAAAAGAAAATCTTGAATATCTCGGTGAGCGCTCGGTCTATGCATTAGCTGAATATCTGGAACTCTCCCACCCGAAACATCTGATTCTTGATAATGACGACATCACATCATTCTGGGCATCAGACACAGCGGGAAGTGATTTCTTCGGTTCTGATTATCTGTATGCTTCCCCCGCCTCAGCAGCCGGCGATATTACTTTTTCAACAGAACCCTTGCAGCCCGGCAGTTATGATATATACGGCTGGTGGCCGACCGGACAGGCATTCGCCTCGGATGCGCGCGTTACCATTAATGCCGGAGGGCAGACAGTGCAGAAAGCAGTAAACCAGAAAAACGGAAACGGTGAATGGCGCTTTCTGACAAATGTCTCCCAGTCATACAGCGGTTCTGTTTCTGTTACTGTCAGTGATACCGGCAATGGTTTTATTGCCGCTGATGCTTTCCGTATTATATATAAGGGAGCGCCGGTTTCGGTCAGAGAGAATAGTCTTCCGTTAAGTTTTTCGCTTGATCAGAATTTTCCCAATCCGTTTAATTCACAGACTATCATCCGTTACCACCTGCAGGAAAGCGGACAGGTGCGGCTTGTTATATACGATGCGGTCGGCCGGGAAGTTATACAACCGGTAAACGGCTCACAAACCACCGGAACCTACGAAGTACCGTTTGAAGGCCGGGGGCTCTCCTCCGGAGTATATTATATCCGTCTCAGTTTCTCAGGTAAATCAGTTACCAAAGCAATGGTGCTGCTGAAATAATTGATTGTTTTGTTATGGGCCGTGAGTTTACATATACTTCGTCAATGGCACGCTGATTTTACGGATTCTTCGCAACGCTGATTAAAACTGATTAAAGGAGGAAATATACAATAACTGAACTATTGCATAAAGATTTGAGTGATATTGTAATAAAGACATTTTATCCTGACTTCTGCCAAAATCTGACCAAATCGTAAAAAT
>BTUV01000059.1:0-18620 GCA_045863035.1 Ignavibacteriales bacterium
ATTGAGTAAATTTGAGGCAGAACCGGGTATCAGTCATGTGGATAACCCGGAAGCAAAGAACGTATTACGCATGAACCCTGATTCAGGACAAGCGCAAAAATTGTGGAGTGAATGTCTCCATGTCATCAAAAAACGGGTAAACGAAAGAACCTATTCAACCTGGTTTCTTCCGGTTCGCCCGGTTTCCCTTAACGGAAAAGTGCTGACCCTGGAATTCCCCAATCTCTTTTTTCACGAGTGGGTTGATACCCACTATGGCGAAGTTATCTCTGATACGGTCAGAGGGATAATAGGCGGTGAGGCCAGAGTTGAGTATGCAGTTTCTGAAAATCAGCCGGTCTTTGAAGAAGAACTGCCACCGGTTGTTATAAAGAAACCCCAGATACCTCCTCCTGCCCCAAAAAAGCAGCCGGAATTCACCACCAATCTGAACCCCAAATATCTGTTTGAGAATTTCATCAGAGGCGAACACAATCAGCTTGCCCGTGCAGCAGCTCAGGCCATTAGTAACAATCCGGGTAAAACTTCCTTCAACCCCTTCTTTGTTTACGGAGGCGTAGGGCTGGGTAAAACCCACCTGATTCAGGCAATCGGAAATGCTGTTCTGCAAAATGCTCCTGAAAAGCGTGTCATTTATGTTACCTCTGATAAATTTACTACAGACTTTGTGGATGCAATCCTTGGTGAAAAAACCAATGAGTTTTCTAACTTTTACCGGACGATGGATATCCTTATTCTTGATGATATCCAGTTTCTGACCGGTAAGGAGAAAACCCAGGACTTGTTCTTTCACGTCTTTAATGCGCTTCATCAGATGAATAAACAGATTGTTCTTTCCAGTGACCGCGCGCCTAAAGATCTCAAAGGTATGGATGACCGTTTGATATCGCGTTTTAACTGGGGACTGACTGCTGATATTCAGGCACCCGACCTTGAAACCCGAATTGCTATTCTGATGCGCAAAGCCGGGGAAATGCAGCTTGATATTTCCGCAGAGACTCTTGAACACATTGCCACTCACATCACTTCTAATATCCGCGAGCTTGAGGGGTGTCTGGTCAAGCTGCTTGCCAATGCGATGCTGAGCTCCAGCCCCATTACGGCTGAACTGGTAAAAAGAACCGTTCGCGAGATTTCCACCACGAAGAAAACTAACCTGAGCATTGATCTTATTACCAGATATGTTTGTGAGTATCTGAATATTGATGAGAAGAAAATACGAGACAAAACCAGAAAACAGGAAATTGTTAACGCGCGCCAGATAGCCATGTATCTTTCAAAAGAGCTTACCCGTTCAGACCTGAAAACCATCGGACTTCATTTCGGAGGAAGAGATCATTCCACCGTAATTCACTCAATCAACACGGTGCGTGATGATATGACCAGGAATGTGATGCTTGCTGATGCTGTACAGTCAATCCGGCAAAAAATAGAAACGGCAGCATTCTAAAACTTTCCGGTATTGCGTGCCGCGCTGCCCCATTCTGTTTTTTTACAAATTGGCAGAAGAGTGCATTGTCTCACAGTTCTTATCACGGGGAGCGCGCCGGTGAATAATCTCAGTAAAATCAGTAAATTAACCTACCGTATTTATTAATTATTGCACTTCCCGAAGAAATGAAACACCTGCCAAGGTTACTTGCACTTATCCTGCTGACTGCACCGTTTATGAGTGCTCAGACGCTCAGCCCTGTTGAAAAACTTTATGATGATACCCATGTTGCCCGGATTGATATCACTATCAATCCCGCTTTTCTTGAATATATGTACGCAAATCCTCTGAGTGACTCCCTGCATCTTGCTACATTCAGGTTTCAGAACAATCATATCAACGAAACGGTTGAATCAATCGGTTTCCGTCTGAGAGGAAACACTTCGCGCTGGTCAAAGAAAAAATCATTTAAGGTATCGTTTAACGATTTTGTGGCAGGGCGCGAGTTTTATCAGGTTGACAAACTTAATCTTAACGGAGAACACAATGACCCCTCAATCATCCGAAGCAAGCTCAGTTTTGATATTATAAGAAAATCCGGATTAAAAGCCAGCAGAGCGAGCCACGCGGCAGTATATATTAACAATCAGTATTACGGACTTTATGTTTCGGTTCAACACGTTGATGATGAATTTCTGAAGCTGAATTTTCCGGATGACACCGGCAATTTGTGGAAGTGTCTTTATGGCGCGGATCTCCAATATCTGGGGAACAGCCAGCAGTTATATAAAGATGTAAATAATAACGGAATTCCTTCTTATGAACTGACAAGCAATGAAGAAACGGGAGACTATTCTCAGCTTGTCCGGCTAATATCAATTATCAACAATACGCCCGCGGCTGTCTGGCAGGATTCTCTTGAGAATTTTCTTGATGTAAGAGGAGTGCTCCAGTACCTTGCCATAAATCTATTGGTAGGCGGATGGGATGACTATTGGTCGCTTATGAACAATTATTATCTTTATCACAATCCGTCAGAAGATAAATTCACGCTTATACCGTATGATTACGATAATACATTTGGTGTTGACTGGTCGGGTAACAACTGGACGACTGTTAATCCGTACAATCGGCCTAAAGTGGTGGGCGGTCCGAGACCTCTGGCGGAAAAGCTGATAGCTAACGCGCAGTACAGGAATTTATATACGCATTTTCTTGAGCATTACCGTGAAAAAATTGTTATGATGCAGCTTTGGGATGCGCGTCTGGACTCTTTACGCGGCAGTATAACTTCGTATGCACTTGCTGATTCGTTCCGCACGCTTGATTACGGCTTTACCGGCAATGATTTTTTTAATTCCTACAATACAACTCCTTATTCAAACCAGCATGTCAAATTTGGCCTCCGCCAGTTCGTAAATGCCCGTACCGGCACATTGCCCGCGCAACTGGTATATCTTTCAGCCCCGCCAATGGTATATGATATTAAATCCCGGCCTGAAAACCCGATGCCTTCTGATTCTGTATATATATACGCATCCGGATTCAGCGCTGCCGGTATTGCTGAGATGGCGGTTCATTTCCTCAGAGCCGGAGCTTCGGCGGCCGAGGTTTATCCGATGCAGTTCCGCCCGGTGAGTGGTTCATATACGGCAGAAGACGCAGACCGTTACGAAGCAGTGATTCCGCCGCTTGGGGCAAACGGAAGCGGAACATATAAGATATATATACGTGACGCAAACGGATTCAGCAATATGTATCCGCGGGTGAAACCTGTAATGATTTCCTCAGGAGAGGTAACCGGTACCGGTGTGGTTATCAATGAGATTATGGCTGACAATGCCGGCAGTGTTCCTGACCCGATGGGTGAGGAAGATGACTGGCTTGAATTATATAACCCGACAGCAAGTCCGGTCCTTCTTACCGGTAAATATATGACTGACAACCCGACAAATTTGACTAAATGGAAAATTGAATATGATTCACTCTATATACAACCCGGTGAATACCTGCTGGTCTGGTGTGATGAAGACCTCGGGCAGCCGGGTATTCACGCGGATTTTAAACTGAGCAAGTCAGGTGAGTATCTGGCGCTTGTAGATGCAGATGGTCAGACCATTATAGATTCAGTCAGCTTCGGCGCGCAACGCACAGATACCACTGTTTCGCGCATTCCTGACGCGGGCAGTATCTGGGCTTTTACGTCACCAACCCCCGCCGCGCCTAACGGTCCTTCTTCAGCAGATGAATATATACCGGTTCCTGATTCGTATTCCCTGACTGCATACCCAAATCCCTTTAATCCGGAGACTGTCATAAGTTTTTCTGCTCCCGCCGGCGGAAATACCCGTTTGGTGATTTATGACATTATGGGGAGGGCGATAAAGATGTTTACTGAAGAACAGACTGCGACCGGCTTGGTTCGCTGGGAGGGGAAAGATGACCGCGGTTCGGCAGTTTCATCAGGTGTATATATTGCATTGCTTTATCAGAATGGCACAGGTTCACGCCCTCTCAAACTGATGCTGATTAAATAAAAAGGAATTCTTATGGCGGGTGTTAATAAAATGCTGTTTTCCATTCTGTATTTCATCAGGCAGGAAACAGGATCTGACTTTGTGGTTAATCCTGATATACCAATACGGGATATACTGCACGAAGAAGCGTTTGATGAGCTTGACCTTATCATCGCGCTGATTCACTTTGAGATGGTTCACGCGGTTGAGCTGCCGGATGTGCTCATCGCGCGGAAAGAATTAACATTGCGGGAGTTCGCGGCCTGTGTGGCAGAGCTTGAAAGTATTGATGATAATGATATACCCATGTTTTACGCGCATAAAACATCGCTCATCAGCTATCTGATAACTACAGTGAAAAATTCGCAGTGGCACGGTTCAAACGGCGAAATACCGAATTAAACCCCATTTTTATCGTGTATATACGACTCATTGGCAGGAACGATGCATTGGCAGGAACGATGCATTGGTAGGGACGATGTATTGGTAGGGACGGTACATTGGTAGGGACGGTACATTGGTAGGGACGGTACATTGGTAGAGACGGTACATTGGCAGGGATGATGCATTGGCAGAGACGATGCATTGAGTAGAGACGATGCATGCATCGTCTCTACAAAATATATATATATAATGTTTACCCTTTCAGGTAATATCTGTTTTTTATTGCACCGTTTTCAAATTCATACACCAGCGGATTTCCGGTTGGTATATTCAGTTCGAGAACCTGTTCGCGGGTGAGCCCGTCAAGAAACATTACTAATGAACGCAGACTGTTGCCGTGTGCAGTGACCCACACATTTTTCCCTGTTTTTACCAGAGGTTCAATTTTTTCCTGATAATAGGGGATGGTTCTTGCGGCAGTATCTTTCAGACTCTCGGTAAAACCCTCCGGGTTCAATTCAGTTTTATCTGAAGGGGGCGGGACATCATAACTTCTCCTCCAGATATGCACCTGCTCCTCACCGTATTTGTCAGCAGTTTCTTTTTTATTGAGACCCTGCAGTGCTCCGTAATGACGTTCATTGAGTGCCATGTGGCGCTCTGTCGGCAGCGGGGCATAGCCGGCGGTTACTGAGGCCATTTCAGCGGTTCTTATTGCGCGTTTCAGGACCGAGGTAAACAGATAATCAAAATGTATGTTTTTTCCCTTCAAAAGATTGCCGGCCTCATTGGCCTCTTTTTCTCCTTTGGCTGAGAGATCAACGTCAACCCAGCCGGTAAAGCGGTTTTCCAGGTTCCATTGAGATTCACCGTGACGTAATAAAACCAGATAATTCATTCATAGCTCCAAATTTATTGAAAGACAGTAGTAAAACTACGAAAACAGGGGGGCTTATCATACAGAGTCCTCAGAAAATTGCATCTGTGAATAAACTCACACCTAAAATATTAATTTAAAAATTGTAAAACATTTTAAAGTATTTTTATAAAGGATTTACCAGAACTTTATCATTTCATTTGTGGGTTTAAAAAAGTAATGAATAAATCCTGGCATTTCTGTATCAAATCTGTCACGCATCGCTAATTTTCTCAATTTGATACACACTTGAACATTTACTCGCCATTATTCAGGCATTTTTGCGCAGGTTTTTATTGGCACGATTTATGCCATTTAGTCGTATTATCAAAGAGGTGTTCCATGAAAAAATTATCGACATTGTTCCTATTACTGTTCTCAGTTGCAGTATTCGGTTCTACCGATTCTTCCAGCTCGAACAAAAACCAGCATCCAGCGTCATATTTCGCCGGTGCAGGAATTGAAGGCACCAGCAGCGTACGGGTGCTTAGCAAGGGAAGCGGAAGAAACTCTTCTTTTACTAATCCTTATACAAATAACGGAATGACGGTTTATGCCGGTGCATTCAATGCTACTTTAGATGGTAACCCGGTACTGCTCTTCTGTATTGACCTGAGAAAAACACTTGCGTTTTATTCAGTTAGTCAGCCGCATACTTATACCGATGATGGTATAACCACATCGCAAATCACCTATATCCTCAATAATTATTATCCGTACGTAAGCCATCCTTACCCGGGTTCATTGAGCGATATTAACCGCGAAGCGGCAGCGGTGCAGTTTGCTGTATGGTTTTTTAGCGATGGGGTTAATGCTAATACCGTTACCGATGCTGATACAAAAAACCGGGCTCTTGCAATTATTGCTGACGCTCAGGCAAACGCGGGAAGTGTTATACCGGTTACCAGTTTGTTTATCTCGCCTGTTACACAGAATGTGATTGCGGGTCAGCCGGCTACTTTTACCGTTGCTGCTTATGATGCAGCCGGACTGCCACTTGCCGGAAGAACCATACAACTTGCAACAACATCAGGCACACTGAGCTCTGTTTCGGTTGTTACCGGTGCAAACGGCATCTCACCCGTAGTTTCTCTCTCGCAGGGAGCCGGCAATGCAGCCACCATATCTGCAACTGCCAATGTTATTATTCCTCAGGGTACCCGCTATGTTCATACGGTAAGTCCGAACGACTATCAGAAATTAGTGCTCGCTACTCCGGGTGCTGCTGAGAGAACAGCCGCCTCAGAAATCACCTGGTATAATGCTCAGCCGGGTGTCTGCGATCTTAATGGTTATCAGACTTTTACACAGGGCGGCTGGGGAAGCCCTAATAACAGCGGTCCGGGAACAATCCGCCAGGCGTTCTTCAGTTCTGTTTTTCCGTCCGGATTCTCAATCGGCGGCGGAACAAATAAAGCGACTTTTACCTCAGCGACTGCAGTAAGAGATTTTCTGCCGGGAGGCAACGGAACTCCGGGGCAGTTAACCGGTACAACGGTTAATCCGCAGACGAACGATCCTTTAATTTCAAGTGCCGGAGTACTTGCTGCTCAGGTTATTGCAGCAACCCTGAACGTTTATTTCAGTGAAGCCGGATATCTTGGCACTAACGCGACACCTCTTGGCAATTTAGTATTTACAGGCGGACCGTTTGCGGGCATGAGTATATATAACTTTCTTACTCTGGCAAATCAGGCGCTTAGCGGAGTAAGTACCGGTTTTACTTACTCACAGATCAATGATGCGGCGACTTCTATAAATGAGAATTTTAACAGCGGTTCAGGTCATCAGGGTAATTTTACCTGCGCACCGACTGTTCTTCCCGCAAGTCTTGGCGATAAAGTCTGGTTTGATACCGATAAAGATGGTATCCAGGATCCGGGCGAAAACGGCGTTGCAGGCGTAACCGTACGCTTGTTTGACTGTTCGAATAATCAGATCGCCGTAACTTCAACCAATAGTTCAGGTAATTATTTATTCAGTAATCTGACACCGGGCAGCTATTATGTTCAGTTTGAACTTCCCTCCGGTCATGTATATACACTGAAAGATCAGGGCGCGGACAATAACGTTGATTCTGATGCTGACCCACTGACCGGAAAAACCGTATGTACTGATCTTGTCAGCGGTGAAAATGATTTAAGCTGGGATGCAGGTATTCATCTTACACCGGCGGCATGCATCACTTCATGGAATGGAACACTCGGTACAAATAGCACACTTTGCGAACACAATCCTGTCAGTGTTGGTGTTAACGGAAGCGTAACTATTACTCCGGGTAATGGTATCGGAAAACTCCGCACCTCGTGGGAGATTATTGCTCCTGCTGATTTAGTTACCAGTCCGGTTTATGCGACAACTAACCTGACCGGCAACCTTAATTTTGTTATTAATGCAAACTGGCCTGGCGTCCGTTCTTCGGACACAGAAGTCAGAGTAAGATTTTCGGCAGTGGTTCTTGACTGTGATGATCACGTACTTGGCTCACCGGTCACTCGTGATATATACTGGACTCCTGCTGTATGTCCTCCTCCTCCTCCGGCAAGCGCGGATATACAGGTTGTCAAAACATCCAATATATCAAGTGTTGTTAACGGAGAAAACATCATTTTTACCGTAACAGTAACTAATCTTGGCAGCAGCAATGCAACCAACGTTGTTGTTGAAGATTTGCTCCCGGTTGGAATGGACTACGTAAGTCATACTGCAACTTCAGGAACCTATAGCGAAGTAAGTGGTCTCTGGACCATTGCATCACTGACCAATGGCGGCTCTGCTTCACTGACATTAACTGCAAAAGCTGATCTGCTTGCTAACGGTGGTCTTATTAACCTCGGACCAGCCGCTGACTTTAATCTGTTTGTGCTTAATGACCTTAATCAGCCATCATCTGATACTGAGGGTAAAGTTGCCGTAGGTCGTAATGCATCACTGGCAGGTTACAGTGTTGGTGATAAACTTCCGATGGCTCCGTTTGGCGCTCAGGATGTACTGGTTGTGGGCGGTAACCTTACTTACACATCAGGTGCAGTATATAACGGAAACGTCGTGTATGGTGTTTCTTCAAATCTTCCTATATATCCGGTCAGCACAACCGGCGGAACTGTATATCAGGGTAACCCGATTGATTTCGCGGCAGCCGGCGCTCACCTTAATACACTCAGCGCGCAGCTTGCATTTTATCCTCCGAACGGATCAGTTACGCTGCAGTTCGGCGGAATGTTCCTGGAAGGCAGTGACCCGCAGCTTAACGTGTTTGCGGTTAATGCTGCTGCTATGGCAACTATTAATGATTTACAGATTCACGTTCCGAACGGATCGGTGGTTCTGGTTAACGTAACCGGTGGCAGCACCAGTTGGTCAGGCGGTTTTGAACTCTTCGGCACCGCAAGAAATAATGTGCTCTTTAACTTTTATAATGTGCCACAGCTTACTATTCAGGGCATTGATGTTACCGCGTCAATCCTCGCTCCTTCTACAAGTGTAAACTTTGTAACAGGTCTTCAGAATGGTCAGATGATTTGCTATAACATGACCGGACAGGGACAGTTCAATAATGCTCCGTTCCAGGGTGTTGTTCCTCTTAATGAACAACTGATAAACATTGCGTCATTGGTAAGTTCGTTCCCTGCTGACCCGAATGCCGCAAATAACAGTTCATCGGTTCAGTTTACCGTTACAGGTCTTCAGCAGACCGGCGGAACTCCGGGCGGCGGTCAGTGGCAGCTTGTTTCAAGCATTGCAGTTCAGCAGACAGTGCTTACTCTTGCTAACACACAGTCCGGCGCGATACTTGCCGGAACTGAAGGCGGAAATATATATATGTCAACTGACAATGGCGGAAGCTGGAACATTGTTAATCCGGGTATGTCGGTTGGATATATATGGTCGCTCAAGGTTAACTCATCAGGCGCGATATTCGCCGCGACTAATGACGGTATCTACCGCTCAACCAATAACGGCTCAACCTGGGCTCTTACTGAGCTTGGTGGAAAAGACGTTCGCGCGCTTGATATACTGGCAAACGGTGATATGCTTGCCGGAACCTGGGGCTTCGGTGTCTATAAGTCAACTGACAACGGCTCAACGTGGAACACTACCAATGACGGTCTGACTGCATCTGCAGTGCATGCACTTACTCACACTGCAACTGCGGTATTTGCCGGAACCTTCCAGGGCGGTATCTTCAGAAGCATGGATAACGGCGCAAGCTGGTCACCGGTAGTAATTGAATATGAGCATATCTGGTCAATGGGTGTAACCTCAACCGGTGTGCTCTTTGCCGGAACCTACGGACGCGGTCTTTTCTACTCTGTGAATAACGGAACCACCTGGCTGCCTGCAGTCGGGATGCCAAGCTCATTCATCTATGCAATCAGCGTGGATGTGGATGACAATGTTTACGTAAGCACATGGGCAGGCGGAGTCTATGCAGCACAAGGCAGCTCATTTAATGATGCCCCCGGTCTGGCAAATGGTGTTCTTACTTCATTTGACTGGACTCCGATTGGAATGCAGGGTTACGGTGTAAGCTCGCTGCTTGCAAACCTGCAGACCGGTGCACTCTATCTCGGAACCAGAGAAGGCCAGTTCTACCTGAACGACAGCCCGCTCGCGGTTAAGGAATCAGGCGCTGAATATATACCGGCTGATTTTGCTCTTGAGCAGAATTATCCGAATCCGTTTAACCCTGAAACCAGAATCAGATTTGCTCTGCCAACCAGGCAGAATGTAACCCTGACCGTATATAATATACTTGGTCAGAGAGTACGTACCCTTCTTGCGCAGGAACTTGAAGCCGGAGTTTACAGTGTAAACTTCCCGGCACAGGAACTGGCAAGCGGTGTGTATATCTACAGACTGCAGACTGATAAGATAACCCTGACGAAGAAAATGGTTCTTCAGAAGTAAGTTAAAAATAAGTTCCCCTTTTAAGGGCTGCTCGAAGAAATTCGGGCAGCCCTTTTTTAATTATGAAGTACGAAGTATGAAGTACGAAGTATGAAGTACGAAGTATGAAGTATATTATACATTGTTCATTGAATTTGCCCTCTCTCCTGATTTGCGGAGGACGGGTGATACTCATTTACACAATCTCCTTTACACTACCTTCTGCCAATTAGTATGACGTATTTTATTTCAGAAATGACAATTTCGGCTTAGACCAACTACCCAAACAAAACCCAGAAAATACATTTATCTTCGTAGAGACACGCCGCGGCGTGTCTGTACATGTGAAATGAGATTTTTGCATTCATAGCAGCGCACGCTAACCAATTACCCAAACAAAACACAGAAAATACATTTATCTTCGTAGAGACACGCCGCGGCGTGTCTGCTCACGTGAAATGAGATTTTTGCATTCATAGCAGCGCACGCTGACCAATTACCCAAACAAAACCCAGAAAATACATTTATCTTCGTAGAGACACGCCGCGGCGTGTCTGCACACGTGAAATGAAAGAATTATCCTGCTATAATTTGTTAGGTGGGGAGTTTTGATTCCGGTTGATGTAGCCGGAAAGTAATTGCAGCAAGCCGGACAGCAAAAACAAATGCCGAGCCAATTACACCGGCAAGGACTCCATCCACACCAAGCGCTTTGAGTATAAGGTATATTGCAGCACCTGAGATGGCTGCTGTTGCGTATATATCCTTCTTGAGTATCATCGGAATTTCATTACAAAGAATATCACGGGTAAGTCCTCCGGCGGTTCCGGTAATCGCCGCCATAACAACAACTATCAAAGGAGAAAGATTCTGTGCTTCCGCGATCTGAGCGCCGCTTATGGCAAAAAGTCCGAGACCAAACGCATCAGCAATAAGCAGCACACGCAACGGAGGATGATGAAATCTTGTATAAATGATTGTGGCAATAGCAGCTGTGATAATAACTATCAATAGTACCGGGTCTTCAAACCAGAATATCGGGTGGCGGTCAAGGAGAAGGTCACGCAGGGTTCCTCCGCCGATTGCAGTCACTATTGAAATGACAACCACGCCATAGAGATCCAGCTTTTTTTCCGATGCTGTTAACGCACCGCTTATAGCAAAAACTGCCACACCAAAAAGGTCAAGATAATAGAGCAGAGGCAGATTCATCTTATACCGATCTTCTCCTGCCTGTTCGGTTCAAGCGCGGATAGTGGAAAAGTTACTCCGGACGAAATCTGCTTTTCAGTACCGAAACACCATTTTCGGCAAGGGAACAGAACACAAGGAAAAGACTTCATATCCTTAAATGAAATTATCAAATGCACGGGTCAAAGATAGGGAAAAACAGTCCTTTTTCAAGAGAGTAATAGGATCTACGCATATTCTACATCCGATGTGATTAGCAGAAATCCGGCTGCCGGCATCATTATCGTTTGGCAGTTTTATCTTTCCTTCATTTGCTGTATTTTTGACTTTCAGAGAATCAATAAAATATTCAAATATGAGATTTTTTCAGACGTTTTTGATTTTTTCGATTTTTTTCACTTCTGTTTTAGCTCAGGAGCTTCCTAAGGGACTGACAAGAGCAGAGCAGGAACTGATGCAGGACTACCTGCCGCCGGTCTCACTCTTCGGATTCACCCAGCCGCCTTCGGTGCCGGTGCGGACGATGGCTGAGTGGGAAGAATTGCAGGGGATTATTATTACGTGGACTTCGCAGACCACCATACTGCGCCAGATAGTTGACTATGCGCAGGATGAAGGGAAAGTATATATCGTATGTACTGATTCAAATACTGTTAAAAGTAGTCTGACGAGCAACGGTGTTCCCCTCACCAATGTTGAATTTCTCATTGCTTCATTCAATTCTATCTGGGTGCGTGACTATGGTCCCTGGGCGGTTTATTCAGACGATGCCGATAGTTTATATCTGGTGGACTGGATATATAACCGGCCCCGCCCGCTTGATGACCGTGTTCCTGAAGCATTTGCAGCCAGATATAACATTCCGCTGTATCAGACCACTGTTACCCCCTATGATTTTGTTGCCACCGGTGGTAATTTTATGACTGACGGTCACGGCACGGGATTTTCCTCGCGGCTCATAGTCACGGAAAATCCGAATAAAACAGAAGCACAGATTGATACCATTGTAAAACGTTTCATGGGAATAAACCGGTATATAAAGATGGCGGTGCTGCCTTATGACGGGATTCACCATATTGATATGCACATGAAACTGCTCGATGATGAAACACTTATGGTCGGGCAGTATCCGCAGGGAGTATCAGACGGTCCGCAGATAGAAGCAAATCTGCAATACGTACTGAATAATTTTAAGACAGTCTTTGGGCGCGACTTCAAAGTAGTGCGCATTCCCATGCCTCCGGATGGTACAGGAAGATATCCCAGCAGCGGTGGTCAGTACAGAACCTATACAAATTCAGTTATCGTGAATAAAACCGTGATTGTACCGACCTATGAGCTGCAATATGACACAACCGCGCTCCGTATATACCGCGAGGCAATGCCCGGCTACAGGGTTGTGGGTATTAACTGCAACTCAATCATAGGGCAGTCGGGTGCAATTCACTGCATCACCAAAGAAATAGGGGTTGATGAACCGGTATATATAAAGCTCTATCCTCTGACACAAACAAGCGGGATTGGTTTTGAAGCAAAAGCAGTGTTTAAGAGCAGATCTGGTATTTCAAATGCTTCATTGTATTACAGCAGTTCGCAGGCGGGGCCCTATATTCCGGCTTCATTCAGCGGAATGGTACAGGATACCTTTTATACTACTTTCAGCGTTCAGCCCGGAACTGATACCGTTTATTATTATGTTGAAGCAGCTTCTGTTTCCGGCCGCACCGTAAAAAAACCTCTTGTTGCACCGGAAGGAGTGATGAAGCATGCGGTTGACCCTCTGCTGCCTGTTGAACTCGTGAGCTTTACCGCAAAGGTTGAAAACAGTGAAGTTACTTTGATCTGGAGCACCGCAACGGAACTGAATAACCGTGGTTTTGAAGTTGAAAGAAAAAGCTCCGGCACTGACTGGCACTTGATTGGATATATACCGGGCGCGGGGAACACAAATGACAGACATGAATATTCATTCAGGGATAATCCAAATATTACAGGTCTGCTGCAATACCGTCTTAAACAAATTGATATGAACGGGACTGCTTCATATTCAAACACCGCAGAGGTTAATATTGTTAAAGAATTGCACTTTGCGCTTGAACAGAATTACCCCAATCCTTTTAATCCGGCAACAAGACTTCAGTACTCAGTTTCTGAAAACACAACTGTTCTGCTTCGTGTTTTTAATATATACGGAGAACTTGTAACAACGCTTGCGGATAAGCATCAGGAGGCAGGTGAATATTTTGTTGATTTTATTCCTGTAAATCTTGCGGCAGGAGTTTATTATTATGTGCTTGAAGCGGGAAGTTTTAAGCAGGCAAGAAAAATGATATATCTAAAATAATTTCAGAAACAATGCTGAGGTACTGTATCGGTAATTGCATCGTCTCTACGAAAAAAATTGAAACAATCCCGGAGGGATTGCAGGTTGGTAGAAATATAAATGATGTATAACACCTGTCCGACCCCGCCGGGGTCGTATGTTTCCGGTGACACTAACCAATTAACGCGCTGAGACGATGCAATCGCAAAACCCTTTCGTATATGATGTTTTATCATGGCGATTGCATCGTTTCTACGGTGAAATTGAAAATCGTCTCGTAAAAAAACGGATAACTTGTTGTCCGGAAATTTGACAATTTTAATTGATAAAAAAATGATTAAAAAACTAATTTTATTGTTTCTTATAACAACCTTCGGAATTTTACCGCAGGTCAAGCCAATTTACCAGAGCAATGCTTATTCGGTGTATTCTGATGCTGTTATTCAGGAGGAATACAAAGCTGAAGTATTAGCAGATGGTTCATTACATTCAAACTATCACCCGGCTTTCAGCGGAGGACTTGACCGTAATCTTATCTTTAAGTTCAGTATTAACGGTTTTGATAATGAGCGTCCGCCGGGACTTGATCACCGGGTATTTTTAAACCCAAACGGGGGGCGCTTTGTTACTCCGGTA
The DNA here is from genome assembly GCA_045863035.1 of Ignavibacteriales bacterium. Classification (GTDB taxonomy): domain Bacteria; phylum Bacteroidota; class Ignavibacteria; order Ignavibacteriales; family Ignavibacteriaceae; genus H2-BAC3. Next base: position 14,289 of record BTUV01000059.1, read on the forward strand.
TATACCTTTGGGCGTTCTTCCGATGCAGATACTGTTCTGGAGGACGGACCTGAGTATCCCATCGCTCCGAATGAAAAATATACGGTTGTCTTTCGTGTGAATATGAGTGAGGTTCTTGCTTCTTTACAAGCTGAGGGTTCGTTCTCCTGCTATAACGGTCAGGTAATTACAAAAAAAGACTTTAAGGGGGTATATATTATGGGAAGTTCGGCTCCGTTAAACTGGGACTTCCCAGGGCTTTCAAAAGAAAAACTGTTTCAGCTCACTGATCCCGACAAGGATGGCATCTATGAAGCTGCTCTTGAATTCGTAAACCGTTTCAGAAGAACGCCTGAGGAGGATGGCGGCTTTCTCTGGAAACAGTCGCTTGATCTTAAAGAACTCCCTGTGTATCAGTCCCCCTTTCCGCTGATGAATGCTCTATATAAGATGTCGCTGGAGGAGATGAAGGAAAACATCCGCGAAGACGGTGCATTTATGGCAGGTGAAAAATGGACAGGTATCTGGACCCGCGATATCAGTTATAGTATATTGCTATCCCTTGCCATAGTTAATCCGGATGCCTGTAAAACCAGTCTTATGGCAAAAGTTAAGGATGGTATCATCATACAGGATACCGGCACGGGCGGTTCCTGGCCGGTTTCAACTGACAGAATGACCTGGGCACTGGCGGCTTATGAAGTATATCTTTCCACGCGTGATAAGCAGTGGCTCAGAACTGCATTTGATATCATCAGCAGGAGTGTTACAGCCGATCAGAAAAATGTATTTGACCCTGCAACCGGGCTGGTCAGAGGTGAAACCAGTTTTCTGGACTGGCGTGAGCAGACCTATCCCCGCTGGATGCAGCCGGCTGATATATATACTTCTCCCGCTCTGGGTACCGGTGCGGTGCATGCAAGGACTTATCAGATTCTTGCATTGATGGCTGATGAACTGAAGGAAGATGCAACTTTTTACCGGATGCAGCACTCCGAGTTTATTTGGGCTCTTAATCAGCAATTCTGGAATGAACGGGAAAAGTATTACAACAGTTATTTTTATGGCAGAAATTTTCCTGTCAGAGCATCGCGCACAGAAGCGCTTGGGAATGCTCTGATGGTATTATTCAATCTTTCAGACGGCAAGGATGAACAAATTGTAAAAAACTATCCTGTATCAGATTTCGGAACTCCCGTTGTCTGGCCGCAGGAGCCGGGTATTCCGCCGTATCATAATAACGGAATATGGCCTTTTGTTGAGGGCTTCCGGATGTGGTCTGCAAAAAAGGTATATAACGAAGCTGCTGTTATGCACTCATTTGCGTCATTAGTAAGAAGCTCAGCGCTTTTCTTAACTAATAAGGAAAATATGGCAGCGGAGACTGGCAGTAGTGAAGGCACTGAAATAAATTCAGACAGGCAGTTATGGTCAGTAGCCGGGAACCTCGCATTGGTTTATCGTGTGTTGTTTGGTATCGAAATGAATGAAAACGGAGTTGAGTTTCTTCCGTATATACCTTCACCACTTGCGGGAAAACACACTTTAAAAAACCTGAAGCTGGGCAAGACCGTATTTAATCTTTCAGTCGAAGGAGAAGGCAGCAGGGTAGTTTCGTATAGGGTGAATGGAAAGCAAACGGAGAAACGCAGCTTTAACCATACTGAGAAGGGGGTATATACTATCGAGATTCAGCTCGGTAAAGAGGAACACCCCTCAGAAATCAATTTACGGAAAATCAGTTTTGCTCTTGAAATGCCAAAGGTGCAATATGACGGCAGACAAATTTCGTGGGATGAAGTTCCGGGGGCCGATCACTACAATATATATCGTAATGGCGGGCTGATGACCGGAGTACAGGTAACCAATTTTACCCCTGAAGAAGATGAGATAATATGCGAGTATCAGGTTTCTGCCGAAAGCGCGGAAGGATTAGAGTCATTCCTGGCTGAACCGATAAGAACGGGTACTGCTGAGCTTGAGTTCAGCGTAAACTCTTTATTACACACGGAGGGGGAGTATATAACGCTTCTTCCGGATGAAAAACAGGTTTTTGATTTTACGATACGTCTTCCTGAAGACGGCACTTACAGCATTGATTTCCTCTATGCAAACGGCAGCGGTCCTGTTAACACTGATAATAAATGTGCCGTAAGAACTATGCAGATAAATGGCGGAAAACGCAGTACAGTGGTGTTTCCGCAAAGGGGAACGGGTGAGTGGGAGCAGTATGGTTATTCAAACCCAGTTCCGGCGTATCTTACGGAAGGTGAAAACACAATCCGCCTTAGCTATGATCCGCTTGACAGGAATATGAATGGTGAAGTGAATACCGCCCGCCTGATGGTGATGAGGATATCGCGTATATACGGTTCATGAGGAGAGGGTGAGGATAAGCCCCTCTTTCGGATTTCCGGCAAAGCGGTGTTTGTTCTTCAGGTAAGCAGCTCCTCCTGTCCAGCAGGCGAGTGCGTCAAGCTGATGGGGGTTTGCCGGTGCGTCAGCCGGCGGCAGTTTGATATATTGTGAGAAAAAGGAATGTGCATCGTTCAGCGGAGTATCTTTTGCTATCCCGCAGTGTCTTTTGATGTCGGCAGGGTAAGTTTCATATACCTTTATGTCAAGCGATTCAAGATAATCTTTTAGTTCAATGCCGCGCGCGGTAAATCCGCCGAGGAACATGGGGGACATTGCATCAAGCTCCCGGTCGGCGGCACGGTACATATAGTCTTTGCTTCCTTTTAGTCCGCGATAAATACCGGGCAGAGAAAGGGGAGCATCAATAAAGACCATTTGCGGGTGATTATTCGCGGCAAATTCCTTAATCATCTCAGATGCGTCTTGTTTTTTTGTGCTCTGCAGGTAAGCAAGCCGGCGGTTTTTCAGATAACAGATTACCGTGGTGCCGTTCAGTTTTCCGCCGAAATCAATTCCGATGTGTGTAAGTTTCTGTTTCATGTTATAATTCTTTATGTCTCTTAAAAATACATTATTATCAGTAAATAAAAACGGGCTCTATTGCACTGCCGGAGATTTTTATATAGACCCCTGGCGCGGTGTTGAGCGTGCAGTGGTTACGCATGGTCACAGCGATCATGCCCGGCCCGGGTCACGCTCCTATCTTTCCGGTAAGGCATCAGAACTGATATTAAAAGAACGACTTGGAGAAAGAATTTCTATCCAAACGGCTGCTTTCGGTGAGCAAGTGTCTATTAACGGAGTGACAGTTTCATTTCATCCTGCGGGGCACATACCCGGCTCGGCTCAGGTAAGAGTTTCATATCAGGGAGAGGTCTGGGTGGTCTCAGGAGATTATAAGATTGAGAACGATGGTTTGGCTGAGCCCTTTGAACCGGTCAGGTGTCATACGTTTATCACGGAATCAACCTTTGGGGCTCCGGTGTATCACTGGGAAAAACAGCAAAAAATATTTGAGCAGATAACCCGCTGGTGGGGCAGAAACCGCGAGCAGGGTAAAACTTCTGTTATATATGCGTATTCTCTGGGGAAGTCACAGCGTTTGATTAACGGACTTGACCACTCCGCGGGTATGATATATTGCCATCCGACAATAGCTGCAATGAATCAGAGAATCAGAATGTCAGGTTTCCGGTTAAAAGAATGCGCGCCGCTTAATCTTTCCGAAAAACAACAGTATAGCGGCGCTCTGGTGATCATGCCGCAGTTTTCAGCGATGAGTGAATATACGCGAAGATTTAACGATCCGGAAGATGCGTATATCTCCGGCTGGATGCAGATAAAAAAGATGAGAAAATCATCAGGTAAAACTGCAACTTTCGTTCTTTCTGATCACGCGGACTGGTCCGGGCTCTTATGGGCGATTAAGGAAACCGGAGCAGAAACGATATATCCGGTTCACGGATATACAGAGCTGCTTTCAAGATGGCTGAGCGACAACGGATATTCTGCACATACGTTTTCAAGTACCGGGTGATATCAATCTGCAATATTCCGTTTTTTTCATCCCTACCGCTCTCCTGCTTCTGGCATATCTTTAAGAAAAAACATCACCTTTTGCAAGAAAAATCACCGGTTGAGGCGAAAATATATTTTTGTCAATTTGTAAGATTTAACTTGCAGAACTTCCCCTAATAGAGATATTTTTGAATATCATTACGCAAAAACAGGCGTGTTAATAAAATGTGGATAACTTTTCACTGTGAAAATATGTTTCACAAATCCGGCTTAACAATTTATTAACTTTGAGTACTTCAGTTGTTAAGTTACTTGAAACTGTGCCTGTAAGTTGTTGTAATATAACAAGTTAGGAGGTTTCTGGGAGTGTGGATAATTTGTGGATAACAAAATTAGTAATCGTCGAAGTGTTTAGAA
>BTUV01000060.1:0-9900 GCA_045863035.1 Ignavibacteriales bacterium
ATTTATCACTAAAATCAGTATGACAAATTATGAAAAAATCTGTGTTTTTAGATAGCATTCGAAGATTTTTACGATTTGGTCAGATTTTGGCAGAAGTCAGGAAAAACTTTCTGGTTTGTTGCCACTGCGGTTTTAAGGGACGATAGGGTCAGCAAGGACTAGAGGGGCAATATGCGCATACCCTTTGCGGCTTTGCGCGAGATTTGTTTTCTATGTTCTGCCTCAATTTTAATCGCATATTTAAAAGGAAAACAGAGCTTGTTCCTGACCCAGATGCTTCTTTATATACGCATCTGTATCAAACTTTCTTTTGCAGCCGTTATAATTCATAAAGCGTATTTTACCGAAGACCGGGCGCTCAGTCCACGCGCGGTCATGGACTCCGCCGATTGACCAGGCACACCCCACATAGCCGTTAGGGTCGCGGCCGTCAAGCTGATATTTATCATTAAGTTTTATTGCAATTTTAAGCGCTTCTTCGGGGGACTCTGACCACTCAAGGATTTTTTTTGCCCAATACATCCGCATATATCCGTGCATCTTTCCGGTGCGTATCATCTGCATTTGGGCTGCGTTCCAGAGGTCATCGTGTGTTGCGGCCTTTTCAAACCGGCGGAGGGAGTATATATATTCCCGTTTATCTTTCCGGTGCGCGTTCAGTGTGGTTTTTGCCCAGTCGTGAAATCCGTCAAAGGAATCATACTTCGTGTTAAAATAACAGAAGTTATCGCTCAGCTCCCGCCTGACAATCAGTTCTTCGAGGAAAGAATCGGCAAGCTGTGCGGGCGCATATCGCTTAACTTCAAAGGCAATCCGCTGCGCTGAAATCTGTCCGAAGTGAAGATAGGGTGAAAGATTAGACTGTCTGTCTAACACAGGGTCGTTTCGTTCTTCATTATACGTTTGAAGCCCTCCGGTGAGAAACCCGTCAAGCATTTCATGCGCGGCATCCTCCCCCGGCTTTAGCCAGGTAACTTCCGGCACGCTTTCATCAACTTTGAGTGATGCGTATATATGCTTCCAGTTGTTTTTTGCCGCGGGTGCACGTTTTTTCTGTGGTTCAGGCGCGGGAATATCAGTCAGGTAATCACCAAGCAGCCGGTTTATTTTTGGCCGGATGGTATAGGCGCCGAATTCAGTTTTATCTGATACGATCAGGGCCGGCACTATATTATGAGCATCAGCTTCATAGAACGGTATATATATCTTTTTCGCAACATCACGTTTCCAGACGCGCTTTACGCGAAGGGGGTCAAAATCAGCTACAAGGCGGGAGATATTGTGTTCCCTGATAAATTCCGGTATGGTATCAGCCGGAGAGCCGGTCAGCATGTGAAAGGGGATATTCAGCTTCTTGAGGCGCTTTTCAGTTTCTTCAAGACCTTTTAACATAAAAGCATACTGGCGGCGAGTTGCCTGGAGGAACTCCGGCACCAGCGAAAAAGCCACAACCAGGGCGAGATCATTTTCCTGAGCAAGTTTCTGAGCAAAAAGCAGAGCCCAGTTATCATAAGCACGCTGGTCGCGGCTCATCCAATAAAGCACAGGTCCTTTTGCGGGGCTGCCCTCCTGAAGTGTTCTAATCCGGTTTGAGAGATTCTGCATATTTAATTTGATTTTGTTTATAATTATAACAAATGCAGAGCGTTAAAAGTTTGAACTGTGCCACGAATTTAACGAATCCTGTAAATCATCCTGCGGAACTGATTCTGCCGGGTTGTGATACCTCATCACATCCGGACAAATCGGTAAGATTCATATTGAATTTTACCGCAGGATTTCTTATTTATACCGGACACAAATACGGATTTTTCCCAATGTGTTCCAAATCGCTATTTCCCCTTTATCACATCCCCCCGGAGGTTCCATGAATATTGATAAGTACCGTGTTCCCTTTGATGGCTCGTTTAAGATTTCCAAGACAGAACCGGGTGATTCCGGTAAATTTGAATCAAAAGAAGAAGCTACTGAAAAGCTGAAGGAAAACGTCAAAAAAATGGCAGAACTTCAGGATAAGATGTATGCCCATGACAAATACGGTCTGCTTCTGATTTTTCAGGCAATGGATGCTGCCGGCAAGGATGGCGCAATCAAACACGTCATGAGTGGTCTGAACCCGCAGGGCACTCAGGTATTTTCCTTCAAAAATCCCTCACCTGAAGAGCTTGACCATGACTATCTCTGGCGAATAAACAAATCACTTCCTGAACGCGGCAGAATCGGTATCTTTAACCGCAGTCATTATGAAGAGGTGCTGGTGGTTAAAGTTCATGATCTTCAGGGCAAACAAAAACTTCCGCCGGAAATGGTTACAAATAAAATCTGGGATCATCGCTACCGCCAGATCAAGGATTTTGAACGTTACCTCTTTGAGAACGGCATTATTACCGTAAAGTTTTTCCTGAACGTCTCACGGGATGAACAGAAGAAGCGTTTTTTGCAGCGGCTGGATGACCCGACCAAGAACTGGAAATTTTCCTCCTCTGACCTTAAAGAAAGAGGTTTCTGGAACGAGTATCAGAAAGCGTATGAGGATTGTCTGAACGGAACCAGTACGAAATATGGACCTTGGTATGTAATTCCGGCAGATAAAAAATGGTTTGCCCGTCTGCTTATTTCAGAAGTCATCACACAGACACTCAGCGGTTTTGAAATGGACTACCCGAAACTGAATGAGGAACAGATGAGGGCGCTGGACGGATATCGCCAACAACTGATGGCAGAGAAGGATTAGGTTCATATAGCAGCAAAAATTATAACTGAAGGAGCTGCTCCTTCGGTTATTCTGGAGGAGAGGGGGTGGAGGCGGGTTGTGCTATTTGCGCCGCGGCTTCCGCCGGTTTTTGGAAAGATATATAAAGCGAAGGGAGCGGAGTTTGCTCCCTCCCGTTCGCATTGCACCTGTGTGCATTTTCAGGAAAACACAGGAAGATACGAGCCGTTTGACTTGCGGCTGTTTTGCGCCCACCTCAGAAACTTTTACAAACGAAATCTCAGTAATAAGGATAACTCAATCGAAGCATTCCTGCTCAGAACGGGGCAATGTTATGCATCAGGAGAGTTTTTCATGAAGGATGGTATATATATCTTTACAAAAGGGCTTAACCCCTGGTGCGATATATATGCGCCGCAGCCGCACTGGATACGGTTTGGGTACAATTTAAAAACGAGAAAATGGAAAAACGGGAGAAGAAGTATGAAGTATGAAGTATGAATGTGAGTCCTGATAATTGTACTATGTTAATAAGCTTTCATTACTAAATACGAGACTGTCAGGATAACTTTAAAATTAGTCTTCTTTAGACTTGTAGCCGGCCCTTAGCTTCTTGATGATAGCAGTTAACAATTATTTTATTTCTTCAGCATCCGCAAAGATACACTTATGCTCAGTTTCAGTATGGTAACCCGTTGTATGCATCAGATTCAGCCAGTACATTGTCTCATTTATCTCTTTTTAAGCAATTGAAAGTTTGTGGATAAAATCCGGACGACTCTGTGCAATTTATGCTTCAAAAAGCTGCGCGCCTGCAGAAGTGGCGCTGCGTAACAATTACTCGGGCGGGACATACTCCTTTTGGTCCGCAATGAGAAAGCGATAAAGATTCACAATTCTTACTGCAAACTGAAAACTTTTTTCTTTGACGATATTTTTTCTGACAGATTTTTTCATTATTTAATCAATTCATACTTCATACTTCATACTTCATACTTGTCATCACATTTTTGCTATTTCGCTCATTTGTTTTCTATAATGCGAAAAGAGTGTTGATTTAGAGATAAACCCGTCATATCTGCCATCGCGGGTGACGGGGATGTTCCAGACGGCGTGTTTTTCGAATTTGTGTATGGCGTTTTGAACCGGTTCTGATATATCCCACGAAACTATGGAACGGCTCATCATGTCGGTAACAAAGAGTGAATCATAAAGATCATGATTAAACATAATCTCGCGTATATCATCCATATAAACGATACCTGTAAGTTTCCGGCTTTCATCAACTACGGGAAAGATATTCCGGGTTGAATGAGCGATTACTTCAACTAACTCACCCAGTGAAGCATTCGGACTGACGGGGGTAAAATTCCGCTCGATAATTTCCTCGATGTTGATGTTCCCGACCGCGGTCACTTCCTTATTCTCAGGATCAATTACTCCTGCTTCCGCCAGTTTTTTTGTATATATAGAATATTTTTCAAAATAGCGGATAAAGAAAAATGAAATAGCCGAGACGATCATCAGGGGGACAATGAGCGCATATCCGCCTGTTATTTCGGCTATCAGAAATATAGCGGTCAGGGGCGCTTGTATTACTCCGCTCAGAATGCCGGCCATTGCAACCGCCGTAAAATTAACTTCGTTCAGAGTGACCAGACCTGTCAGATTAATCGCATAGGCGAAAAAATATCCGGTTACCGCTCCGGTGAAGAGTGAAGGCGCAAAAATTCCTCCGTTGCCGCCGGAGGAAACCGTGAGTGACATGGCTATTACTTTAACCACAATAATTCCGGCGAGATAAATGAGCATTGCAAGGGGAACGTGTTTCCAGTGATGAAACAGTGAATTGTCAAAAAGCAGAATCGACTTTTCTGAAAACAAAAGATTGATTGAGTCATACCCCTCACCGTACAACGGCGGGAAAATAAAAATAAGCACACCAAGAAGCAGCCCTCCGGTGACCGCTTTGCGCCAGTAACTTTTAATCGCGGAGAATTTTTCTTCAAGAAAAAGCGTGGTTCTTGATATATACAAAGAGATTACACCGGTAAAAATACCCAGCAGTATATAAAAGGGAATTGCCTCAACCTGCCAGCCGGAGGTGATGAGGTGAAAGGGCTGACCGGAATAGAGTATCTTTGAAACTACCGCGGCAGTGGCGGCTGATATAAGCAGAGGAACAAAACTGGAAACAGTAACACCGAAAAGAAGAGCTTCCGCGGCAAAGAGAACTCCGGCAACAGGGGAATTGAAAATCGCGGCAATACCGGCGGCAGCACCACAGGCAAGCATCAGAGTTTTTTGTTTGTAAGAAAGCCGGAAGTAATTCCCCACATTAGAGCCGATAGCCGCGCCGGTTATTACAATGGGCGCTTCAAGACCGACTGACCCGCCAAAGCCGACGGTTACTCCGCTGGTGAGAAGATGAGAATAAGTTTTGTGTGGTTCAATCTTTGAAGCTTTTTTAAAAATGGTATAAAGAATATTCCCCACACCTTTGTCAAAAACTCCGCCGTGAAAAAACTTTATATATGCCGCGGTAATGAGAATCCCCGCAAGGGGGTAAAGAAAAAACAGCCAGTAGCCGTATTCTGAATCTTCAGGCACAAGAAGCGCTGACTGAATAAGGTGAACAGCAGATTTAAGCAGAACCGCCGCGAGTCCGCAGACCACCCCTATAATAATCGCCACAAAGATTACATTGCGTGCATCATTTTTAATCAGCCGCAGAAGCAGTGATCTGATGTATGCGGCAGAACGAAGATAAAGGCCTGAAAGCATATATATAACAAAAAAGCCCCTGACTTTATAAAAGCACAGGGGCCTTTTCGCGTTCGTTAAGCTAAGCTATGGTCACTTCTTTTGCAAGATAGACATCCTGGATAGTGTGAAGCAGGGAAGCTCCTTCACCCATCGGACGCTGGAATGCCTTGCGACCGGAAATCAGACCCATACCGCCGGCACGTTTGTTAATGACAGCGGTTTTAACTGCTTCGGCAAAATCATTATCGCCTGAAGCGCCGCCACTATTGATAAGGCCGGCTTTGCCCATGTAGCAGTTCATCACCTGATAGCGAACCAGGTCAATCGGATGATCGGTTGAAAGTTCACTGTACACTTTTTTGTGAGTCTTGCCGAATTTAACCGCGTTATATCCGCCGTTATTTTCTGCCATTTTCTGCTTGATAATATCAGCGCCGATGGTAACGCCGAGGTGGTTTGCCTGGCCGGTCAGGTCGGCAGAAACGTGGTAATCTTTATCAGATTTGAATGCATTGTTTCTTGTGTAGCACCAGAGGATGGTAGCCAGACCGAGGTCGTGTGCATAAGCAAAGGCCTCGCTTACTTCCTGAATCTGGCGGGTGCTCTCATCAGATCCAAAATAAATAGTAGCCCCGACAGCCGAGCAACCCATATCCCACGCCTGATTGATATTGGCAAACATTACCTGGTCAAACTTATTCGGGTAGGTGAGCAGCTCGTTATGGTTAATCTTCAGGACAAAGGGAATTTTGTGCGCATATTTCCGGGCGACCATACCAAGGACGCCGAGTGTGGAGGCGACTGCATTACAGCCCCCCTCAATGGCGAGTTTTACGATGTTTTCCGGGTCAAAATAAATCGGGTTTGGGGCAAATGATGCTCCGGCTGAGTGCTCGATGCCCTGGTCAACAGGAAGGATTGAGAGGTATCCTGTGCCTGAAAGCCGGCCTGTATTATAAAGAAGCTGCAGATTCCGCAGTACGTTGATGTTACGGTCTGATGCGGCAAATACCCGGTCAACGAAATCAGGTCCGGGCAGGGTCAGAGTCTCTTTAGGAACAATTGCTTTATGGTTGAGAAGTGCATCGGCTTCTTTGCCGAGGTGTTGTTGGATTTTATCAATCATTATCGGTACTCCGTTCAGGTTTTCTTATGAATTTCATGTTCAAAAATAGGGGAAAAATGAGAGAATGCCAAAGCAAGTATGAAGTATGTATTGGGTTGGTTCTGGTATTTAGCCATTTCCTCTTTAGCAGGGCATTCACCCCGCGCAATGACGCAAAGTGGATTAAAGCGAAAAGGGGAGCAAAGTTTACGCAGAGATTTATCCGGTTAACTATTTTAATAAAAGCATCTGAATAGTTTGTTTGAAGTTACCGCTGACCAAGGTGCAGAAATAGACTCCGCTGGGCAGGGCTGTTGCGTTAAAGGAAACGGTGTGTGAGCCGGCTGATTGTGGTTCGTTTACCAGCACTGCGGCTTCCTGTCCCATGCTATTATATACGGTCATTCGTATATATTCGCTTTCCGGTAACATATAAGTAATGACCGTGGCGGGGTTGAACGGATTGGGGTAGTTTTGTGACAAACGGAATTCAGAAATCCGGTTGGATTCTTCATCGCTGCCGGTTGCTGCTGTTATGGAAAATGGAGCGGCAGAAACAGTGCTCAGAGATGAGTTGAGTTTGTCCACAATCATAATTTTGCAGTTATCAGACGGAACAGAGGGAACCTGAAATCTGATAGTTCCGAATACCGCGGGATAATCATTATTCACCGGAGCCCAGGTTGCTCCGCCGTTAGTGGTGATGCCTACGGCTACATCTGAAAATCCGGCGCTCTCCCAGGTGATTTCCTGAATGCTCCCGGCGGTATATACTTCTCCCCCTGCCGGAGAAACAAGCCGCAGGAAGACCGGATTTGCCGTGAGTAAAATATCAGCGTAATTAATGTTGTATTCGCCTGAGGCAATAAAAATTCTAAGAGTATGATTTCCCTGTGTAAGCGTAATGTCCGGTTTGGTAACATTCGTCCATGTCTGCCATCCGCCGGTGAGGGGAACGGTGAGAAGTCCGCTTACATCGGCTTCATCAATATATATACGCATCCCCCCGGTGCCGGATGCAGCGGAAGCGGCGCGAAGGGTAAATGTGTAATTTGCTGTTTCCGCAGCGTAGATGCTGTATTCAAGCCATTCGCCGGCTGAGACCCAGCCGATGTTATATCCTCCTCCCGCGTCAGTGCAGTTTTGTATATCCACCGCGTCAAGAGCGCGGTAAACACCTCCGTTATTACCCGCGGTTACGTCATAATAAGCAACGCCGTTGCCGCCGAGGTCAAAGTTTTCTGCTTCGACGCGTCCGGGCACTCTTTGGCGGTATCCTCTGAATGATGCCTGCACACACTGATCACCTACTTTAAGCGTTACGGGGTCTGTTTCACTGCTTCCGCCTGAAATTGAAGTAGCAACGGCTTTTACACGGTAACATCCGGGCTGCACATTTCGCCAGGGGAGTATATACGGCGTGACTGATGTTTCGCCGATTTTTACTGCATCCTGAAAGAACTCTACCTTGCGGATTGCGGTTGCTGAAGTTACATCCGCGGTAAGGTTTATGGTCTCACCCGGAGTAAATACGGAGCCGTCCGAGGGGCTAAGCATATTGATTGAGGGGAGACCGAGGGTATCTTTATATACACGAACGTAATCAACCTCCATCGTCTGCGGAAAAACGGTTGACGCATTCGGATTGCCCGGCCAGTTGCCCCCTACCGCAATATTCATAATGATGAAATGATTTTCCTTAAACTCACTCAGGTAAGCAGGTGTTATGGAAATGGTGCAGAACTTTATGTTGTCTATATACCATTCGATTTTCTGTGAGTCCCAGGTAACGGTATATAAATGAAACGCGTCGGAGAGATTTCCTGTTGGCAGAGTATAGCTGAGACCGTAGCTCTGATGGCCGTTATTATCCCAGTGAGCAGTGCCGTGGAGGGTGTTATCGCGCCCCGGACCGCCGCCAATCATTTCCATGATGTCAATTTCACCGCAGGCAGGCCAGCCGACCTGAGTGATGCTTTCCCCCAGCATCCAGAATGCAGGCCAGATTCCCTGACCATAAGGGAGCTTTATATATGCTTCGATCTTGCCATACTTAAAAAATTTCTTTCCCTGAGTTTTCAGACGGGCGGAGGTATAGCTTCTACCACCGAAGTTTTCCTGCATTGCCTTAATAGTCAGCTTGCCATCAGAGACAAATGAGTTAACCTCACGGTCGGTGTAGTATTGCAGCTCATTGTTGCCCCATCCGCCGCCGCCGGTCTCGCGGGTCCAGTTTGAAGGGTCAAGTGTAGTGCCCTCGAACTCATCCGACCAGACGAGTTTCCATCCCTGCCCAAAAGTATAATGTGGCATTATTAAAATAATAATGGTGAAAAATATCACTGTGCGAATTTTCGTCATAAACTAACTCTGTTAATAAATATCTCCTTATTATTGCACATTTTGTGCCAGAAATTTACATTTTGTATGAGAAATTCTCAGGTCGAAATAACCTGCATGGGGTAAAAATTGAATGAGAGAATGAAAAAGGTTATTGAGTTTTTTAAAAATATCTACCATAAACTTGACCGCTATCCGAAGATAAAATCACAGTTGCGGTATCTCATCCACTTCCCCGGCGGGGCAGGTGAACTGGCGTGGAGTTCGGCTGTGGGTGCGTTTATCGGGGTGGCAGTTCCGGAGGGGTTGCAGACAGTTACCTCAATCGGGGCAGCATATCTCTTCCGGATGAATTTTCTGGTGATTACATTTTTTACCCTGATCACAAATCCGTTTACCATTGTGCCCCTTTATTATACATCATTTAGAATTGGTGAATGGATAATGGGGATGTCCATAACAGCTATTCAGATCGAAAATCTTTTTAACAATCCGGGTATCACTACCGCGCTTGAACTTGGCACCAGCGGAGCGATAATTTTTCTGACGGGATCATTGGTGCACGGATTATTCTGGGGAGGGGTGTGGTATATATTGATGTTTGCATTTTACCCAAAACTGAAAAAGGTAATTAAAAATTAAGAATTAAGAATTAAGAATAAGAAATGAAGATTATAGCTGGGCGTGGTAGTGTAAAGGAGATTGTGTAAATGAGTATCACCCCCGACGGGTTTTGGTTTTTTTTATAGACCCAATGTCGCCCGGTGTCCGAGCGGAGCCGAGGACACCAGTTATGTGATTATCGATTGAAGCGTTTAACCGGACAGTGTTTTTTATATATCACCCCTGACGGATTTTTTATGGCGATAGGTAGTGTAAAGGAGATTGTGTAAATGAGTATCACCCCCGACGGGTTTTGGTTTTTTTTATAGACCCAATGTCGCCCGGTGTCCGAGCGGAGCCGAGGACACCAGTT
>BTUV01000060.1:10000-18396 GCA_045863035.1 Ignavibacteriales bacterium
AACTACTCATTACTAATTAAAGAAGCCCGCGTTTTTCCAGGCGCATGCGTATTGCGGTTGGGGTGCGGCCGAGGATGCGCGCGATCTTTTCTATTTCCTGATCATCTTCAAAGAGTTCTATCATGCGATACTCCTCCTCCTCATCCCACGGCTGACCCCGATGGGGGAGCGTTGTTTCCTTGCCTTGCTGCTGAGGTGGTTTCCGGGCGGGCTGTTGCTTTCGTTCAGACGGTTCAGGCGGGAGCGGTTTTGCATCCACGCTTTGGTAGTCAGGATGTATCTCTCGCGGAATGATTACTTCGTTCATGGCGCGGGTGATGCCTACATACAGGATGTTTATTTCTTCGTTGATTGCACCCAAATCCGGCGGAACTTTTTCTGATTCAGCTTCTTCAAGCTGGTTTTTTATTTTCTTTTCGTTAATAAAATCACGTACCAGCGTAACCTTTGGGTACTCAAGCCCTTTGCTTTTGTGCACCGTTGTATATATCATATCTGCCTTGTGGCGGTTTTCATCCGGCAGACATTTCCCCCGGAGTGATTTGAGGTAACCGGGCAGGTCATCCTGATATTTTTTTACAACTTCCACTAATGAAGTAAGCAGATAGTCACCGGTAAGCTGAGCATATTCCTCAAGTTCATCAATATCCTTCATTCCTTTGATGAGCTCATCCTTAATTCGTGACTTGTCCTCATTGTAAAGATTATATACATCATAGATTGAACCCCCCTCTTCATTGCGGAGGTAGCTGTGCATGCCTCCTTCAAAATAGATATTCTTTACCAGGCGTTTTTCGATGACATTTTCTATTGCCGAAATAAGCAGCATCAGATTAGTACGTGCTATTGTGGCGGGAACTCCTGTGCCTTTTCCTTTACCGCGTCCCTGTATGACCACGGGGGAGTGGCGGTCAATCATTTTTTTATACTTCAGTGCGCTGATGGCAATATCGGCAATCTTCTGGGGAAATCGAAAACTCTGCGTCAGATGAAGAGTGGGGAATTCAGCAAGTTCCATCGAATTAACCGCATGGCGCCAGCTATATATCTGCTGATGAGAGTCTCCCACAATTACCTTGGTTCCGCGCTGCCTGAGGAATACATCAAGCATCGCCGCGGAAGCATCCTGTCCCTCATCAAAGAGTATATACTCATAGGGGAGAGCGGGAGACTCAAGCTGAAACTTTTTCAGATAAAAATCGTGTGTAATGTCAATTTCTCCGGCATCCATTTTAGCAAGCCAGGCGCGTGCATAGCCAACAATTTTTTCGTAATGCTGCTCAACAAAGGCATACTGCTCATCATGTCCGATGTGTGTCAGATAATCTATATCACGAACCTTGCGGGCGGAACTGTTGCAAAAAACCGCAGAGAGTGAGAGGGAGTGATACGCAACGGCAAGCATATCCTTAAATGATTTACCCGCGCGGATATTCAGCATGTTGACCAAATCAGAAGGGCGCGGGCTTTCACCTATTTTATAGCCGAATTTAGGGACTATATATGAGTAAGCCAGTGCGTGGGCGGTTAAGACGCGGACGTTTTGCATCCCCAGTTTTTCAAACCGCAGGGTTGCCTCAGTTTTTACTGACTTATTAAATGCAAGATAGAGAATTCTCTTTCCCGCGGGTCGATGCTTTGCGTAATGCGTTATTGTTGTGGTCTTGCCTGAGCCCGCTACTGCATTTATTTTTATATCCCCCTCAGTTTCAATTATTTGCTTTTGTTCGTCAGTAAGTTTCATAATTCACAATATTCTGAGATTCAATTTACAATGTACAATTTACAATGTACAATTTTCTATGAAGGGCGCTTCTGATGACGCCGTGATTGGCCCGCCGGTGTTATTCGGATGCCGAGGCAGTGCGGATTAGTAGGGATAAGGGTTTTAACGCAAAGGGGAGCAAAGTTCCGCAAAGTTTTGAGCTCCAATGCCCCCAAAATGATAATTAGGTAATAGGTTCGATAGTTTGCTTTTTCATGGGCCGGCAAATTATGATAGTAGAGTAAGATTTTTCTTGCATAATTATATGTCACTACATATATTGTATTAGTAAATAATAAGAATTATGGAACTGGAAAAAGAAATACAGCAGACCTCCTTCAGCAGCATCTATCACAAGATGGCGCTGAATATCCTTTTTACTGCTCATTGGATGGAGTACCATAATGCTTGTTTCCTGAAGTCGTGGGGTATTACTCCGCAGCAGTTTAATATCCTCAGGATATTAAGAGGGCAGCATCCAAAACCCGCTTCGGTGAACCTGTTGATTGAGCGGATGCTTGATAAAATGTCTAACGCCAGCCGTCTGGTGGAAAAACTGCGGGTGAAGGGGCTGGTTAGCCGGCAGGAATGTCTGGATGACCGCCGGCAAGTGGATGTGCTTATTACCGGTGAAGGGCTCGCTCTCCTGAAGGAAATTGATGCCACAATGGACGAACAGCAGAAGTTTTCAGATATGCTTACTGAGTCAGAGGCAGTTGAGTTAAACCGTCTGCTCGAAAAACTGAGAGGATAAGGTTTTTCAGACGGAAAACCGGATTTCCAAAAAAATAAAAAAATTTGAAAAAAATATCCGGTTCCGTGAACTTTTTTTCCGGAAGCCGGGTTGTTCTAAGTGTCCGGAAAATCTGTCAGGAACGGAAACGAAATGATGTAGAGAAGCAGGAACCTTGAAGAGGGGGTTCCCGCAAGATGAAAAGAAACGAAGTTCCTGACCGGTTGATGATGTGTTAGGAGGCGGTGTAACTACCGCCTCTTATTTAAGGATTAGTAAATTTCATTGATTAGTGACACAATACAAAAAGCCCCGTCGGGTAACCGGCGGGGCTTTTGTTTTTATAGAATAAATCAGATTTTGTCAAAGACTCCAAGAAGTAAGCAGTTATTGATATCAGATTGCCTAGCTGTGGTTCTGTCTCGAGTTTTAAAACCGTAACAATTCAGATAATTATCTTAAAAATCTTTCATTTTTTTTATAATCTCTTCATTGAATTCCGGCTTAATATTCTGTATTGCATTAATCAAATGATCATTTAGAACCTTGCCGCCATCATCAACCACATTTCGAACGGCTGTTTTGATAAGATGGCGAAGTTCAGAGAATGTAAAATAATCGGTATATTCACCTATCTGCTGCCAGTTTATTTTTCCACACGGTATATTCCTTAAATAAAATTTCATAGTATCAATTCTAGCAGAAAGATCAGGAGGTGAAATAAAGATTTTTTCATCAAACCTACCTGGGCGCAATATCGCTTTATCAACGTTTTTGAGTTTATTTGTCGCAGCAATGACAATTACGTTTTTTTCTGAAATATTATTTAACTGAACTAGAAACTCATTTACTTCACTGCTTATTGATTGCGATGCGTTATCTCGATTTGGTACCATGGCATCAAATTCATCGAAGAAAAGAATTGTAGGGGCTTTGTCAATCGCATTCTTAAATACTTTTGATATTTTTTCCTGAGTACCATGCACGTAAATACTGCTGAGATCACTTGGAACGATCTCCATAAAACCATAATCAATAGTCTTTGCCAATTGTCTTGCAATATATGTTTTACCACAACCACTCGGACCATAAAACAAAATTCCATTTGGGGGATAAATTTTATAAGCTTGATAAAGTTTGGGATACTTTATGGGTTTAATTACCAAATCTTTTATCTTCGTTTTTAATTCGAACATTCCTTTAATATCACCCCAAGCAACATCATCTGAAACTTGAACCTCATTGAATAACTTATTCTGTTCTTCGTCAAATGTTTGCAATCCTAATTTATTTTTGTACTGGTCAAGTAGAAGTTTAGCCAGGTTATTTTTTGGATCAAGTTCGCTAAGTAAGCAAAGTGAAGCTAGAGTATCAACATCCCGTTTATACTTACGAAATAACTCTATTCTGATAAACAAAACTTCTTTCCGCAGCTCCTTAAAGGTAGGTTCGTCTTCAAAAAGAGGAGCGTGGTGAACTAAGATTTTATCCAAATATGCAATTGCATTACTTAAAGATTTACGCTGCGTAGCATTGTACAAAACCGTCTGCCATTTAATGTTGTCCAAATCAAGAAAATTCTTCTTCATAAACGAAACCCTCTAATGTTATTCGAACCTGTAATATTCCAAAATATTGGATATGTCGAATTTACACAATATCCAAATAAATATTATCTTAATCTGTTTTTTTCATACAAAAAAAAGACACAATTCATAAAGCACCGCAAGTTACGACCAGTGGGGCTTCTTGGTTTTGAATTGAAGGCGGTTTAGCATGTGGTTTTTACGGTGGTGTGGGTTTGTACGAATTGATTAACCTCTCTGTTTATTTGGCTCTTAAAAATCACCTCCATAAAAAGTATGAATGATGGGTTGTGAAGTGTGAATTGGGGAGGGGGTTTTGAGAGCTTAGTTTTAAAACTTTGAGATACTCTGCGCTGAACTCTGCTTTACTCGGCGTTAAAAACTTACGGGCTTGTAACTTGGGGACAATAGCAAACTGGAAATTTTACGTCTTTGAGTCTTTGAGCGAGATTTGATTGTCGCCTTCGAACTCACCCCCAAACCCCCTCTCTCCCGTAAAATAAAAGTACTACAATTAATGCAATCTGTAATATATATGAAAGACTTGCTTAATGATTAAGTACGTTCGGGAAAGAGGGGGATTAAAGAGATTAGGTTTCTCAAGAAAGCAAAATTTTGAAGAATTTTTAGGAGATACCAGAATACAAAAAGCCCCGCGGGTTTGAACCGGCGGGGCTTTTGTTTTTAAGAGAGGGTGTCTAATTCATACTTGGTAAATAGGAGTACTTTCTTGCGTAATAGAGCATCTGGTTTGTGAAATCATCCGGGTACTCAACTTTTACATCTTTTAATACAGTGCCTTCGTAAACCGGGATGAGTACCGGATTGATGAAGCCCTTATAAGGAGCGATGTTCAGTTTTGCGTAACGCTCGAGTATTTCCTTGTGCATTGCGTAGTCAATCTTCACGCCGTAGGTTTCAACTAATTTTTGGGCTGCTTTGTAGTCACCCTCTGAGGTGATGCGCTGAACTTCACGCAGGAGCTGCCCAAACAAAGTGCGCAGTTTGTTGTAATCATTTATAACAAAAAATGTTTTGCCGTCACGGGTTTTCTTTTCGATTACGTTTTCAGCTTTCCCTTTTTCATAAGCCCACGCGGCCACAATCTGGCGGTTGCGCATGTGGTCCTGCTCAACATTATCGCCAAGTTTAATGCGGGTGAGCTGTGTCATCAGTCCGTTGCGTATATACTTTTCGTATTCAGCTTTACCTGTTTCAAGGTCAGGCATAACACCAATATCAATCAGTTTCTGGTCAAGTATATACCAGAGTGCTACAAGGTCGGCACGGGTTTCTTCGATAGTGGAAGCAAAGCTCTTGAGTGACTCACGGGGAGTGCCTACTCCGGGGTTTATCTGTCCGCTTGCGTGTCCGATTACTTCGTGCATATCAGTATGAAGATCATCAGAAAGCGCGCCATATTTTTTCTGGCGTTCAATTTCTTCAGGTGAGTAACAGAACTCCTGCAGCATTCCTTCTGAGGCGGCCATGTTATAAGCATGAACTATGTTGCCAAGATTAACCGATTTTGAACCGTGCTCTTTGCGAATCCAGTTTGCATTAGGCAGATTGATTCCGATCGGGGTTGAGGGGGAAGCATCTCCGCTTTCAACCACTACGGTAATAACTTTTGCGGAAATTCCGACAACGGTATCTTTTTTATGATTATCCATAATGGGGGAGTTATCTTCAAACCACTGTGCGTTATCGCTGATGGCTTTAATCCGCTTGGTTGCCTCAAGGTCTTTGAATGAAACCACTGCTTCATAATTAGCGCGCATACTCATCGGGTCGTTATAGGTTTCGATAAAGCCGTTTATTGCATCAACGGAGGCCTCGGTATCCTTCACCCACTCGATGTTATATTCATCAAAGGTGCGGAGATTACCGGTTTTATAAAACTCAATCAGTTTTTGGAAAGATTTCTTTTGTATATCAGTTTCAGCAACGGTAACTGCTTTTTCAAGCCAGTAAACAATCCGTTCAATAGCGGGGGAGTACATTCCGCCAACCTTCCAGACCTTCTCTGATATTACACCGTTTTCTTTAACTAATTTGCTGTTCAGTCCGTAAGAAACCGGGCGTTCATCTTTTGGATCAATGATTTTCTTGTAATAGGCATCCACTTCTTTTTCAGAAACGCCTTCATAGAAGTTGACTGCTGAGGTCTGCACAAGATCCTTACCCGGATCTTTGTTCACTTTTATCGGTGCAGTATTCGGATCAAAGATAACCTTCTCAAGCAGTTTAAGCAGATCGGCCGCGGACTGGTTTTTAGGGATGGGGAGGGAGTCAGCCGGCACGCTGTTAACTAACGATGAGAAATACTCAAAACTGAAATCAGGCATAATCTTGGCATTTGAGTAATGATGATGAATACCGTTTGAGAACCATACCCGCTTGGTATATATCATAAAGTTGTTCCAGTCACCGGAGGTTTTATCTCCCTGATAGCCGGCAACTATTGCCTCAAGAGTTCTTCTTACGGTAAGGTTATATTTATAATTCTGATCATAGATGATATCCCTTCCGGCAAGGGCAGCTTCATAGAGATAATAAACAAGTTCCTTTTGTTTAAGGGTGAGCTCCTCAAAGCCGGGAACACGGTAACGGAGAATGGCCAGATCGGCAAACTGCTCGGTCTGGACCTTGAAATTTTTATCATCGGTCATATTGGGTTGAGTATCCTCTTTCTGGCCGCAGCCGGAGAAAATGATAAGAAAAAGAAATGAGGTCAGTAACAACGGTTTCATGGTGTTTGCCTTAAATTAATGGTTCGGTCAGTTAAAATCTTCCTGATTAAGGAAAAAGAAAAACCGGCTATGTAAAAATAGGGACGATTATCAGAATAAACAGAAAAGAAGTTCGCTGAATGCATTAAAAGGGGGGTAATCCGGATGATGCAATCCAACGTCGAGGATAAGAGCAAATTAACACAATGCGAAATAATTGCAGACTAAAAGAAATCAGGATTATTATTTAAGAGTTTTATTTAATAAATGAACTTAGTCATTTAAATCTTATGCTGCATCCCAAATCGCTGCATTTGATTCCCAATTCAGTCACACAAAGAAGTTAATCATTTGTAACTCAAAAAAAATAGTTATTTTCCGGGCAATAAACCTGTCATTTTTAAGATTTTCGCCTAACGAACAGCAATTATGGAGAATAAATCAGAAATTATCTTTTACCAGTCTGAGGATGGGGTCACAAAAATTGAAGTCCGGTTAACGGAAAATACGGTTTGGCTCACCCAGTCTGATATGGTTGGACTATTTCAATCCTCAAAAGCAAATATTAGTGAACATATTAAGCACATTTTTGAGGAGGGTGAATTGCAGGAAAGTTCAGTTGTTCGGAAATTCCGAACAACTGCCGCAGACGGAAAAAGCTATCTCACCAGCTACTTTAATTTGGATGTGATAATCTCTGTTGGTTATAGGGTAAAATCCTTGAGGGGGACTCAATTTCGTATCTGGGCAACGGAAAGATTGAGGGAATATCTCATTAAAGGATTTGCTATGAATGACGAACTGTTCAAACAAGGCGGGGGGTATTTCGATGAGTTGTTGGAAAGAATTCGGGATATTCGTTCTTCGGAAAAGATGTTTTACCGAAAAGTCCTTGAAATTTATGGAACAAGTATAGATTATGATCCGGATTCAAGGACCACACAATTGTTTTTTAAGACAGTCCAGAACAAACTACATTGGGCAGCTCATGGACACACTGCAGCAGAAATAGTTTTCCAAAGGGCTAATGCAGAGTTGCCTTTTATGGGAATGTCCTCATTTAAGGGGAAAAAGCCCACACAGCAGGAAGCCGGAATTGCAAAGAACTACCTTAATGAAAAGGAACTGGCTCTGCTTAATCGTTTGGTTTCAGCATATTTAGATATTGCCGAGATTAATGCGCTCCAGCAAAAACCAATGTATATGAAGGACTGGATAGAGATTTTAGACGGCTTTATAAAAATGAGCAGACAGCAAGTGTTAACAAATGCCGGTAAAATCTCGGCTGAGCTTGCGCAAAAAAAAGCCCTCGCCGAATATAATGCTTATAAAGTCAAGTCGCCAGATGAACTTTCAGAGGTAGAAAAACAATTTATAGGAAGTATTGAACAAGCAAATAAAATTTTAAAAAATAAGTCAAAACCCTCAAAGAAAACTTAGGTGCATGGTTTCGTAACGCAAACTTAAATTCTTTGTAACAATTAATGTTCAGTGCTTAACTAAATCAGACCAGTTTCTTTCAGGCTCAGTTTTATTCTGCTGAAACTTAATTCGATATTATTGTCAAGCCCGATGGAGAA
>BTUV01000061.1:0-18267 GCA_045863035.1 Ignavibacteriales bacterium
TTTTTAATTCTTAATTCTTCATTGATTCCCGGGGGCTTCGGAATTGTTCATTGCTCATTCTTAATTCTTAATTTTTAATTCTTAATTCTTAATTCTTAATTCTTCATCGTTCATCTCAGAAGTATAGCAATTACAAGTAAGGAGATTTAGAAGATTATTATTGAGTTTACCGCAACCGGGTAAATTTCCAGCATACATTCTCAAACACCCCAATATCTATGACTATTAAATCATTTCTGAGTATTAAATGTGTAATACTAATTGGAAGAAGTCAGGGGACATCCTTCCGGGTGTCCCTTTTTTTATTCCCCCTGATACAGTTTCATTATGCCGGAGCTTTAAGCCATCCATTCTTTCTTTTCTGTTATTTCTTAAATCTGTGCGGTGAGTTTAAGGGTTTATCCTTTAATAAGAGTTACCAAACCTTGTTTTTAGCCGGAATCTGTGATAAATGCTTCATTTTTGGATGGTTTTTCCGGTTTTTATTGTTTTCATGTTTTTAAAGGGGTAATTTTGTAATAGCAATCAGGAAAAAAATTGTCACGTTCAGGTTTCCCGGTTATAAGCGCGCTGATGGTTTCTACAGAGTTCAGCGGGCTGTCGGTTTCCTCAGGTAAAGTGGATTCTTTCGGGATCTCTTGCCTTCAGGATTTTTTTGTACATTTTGAATTTTGGTTTCACTCAAGAATTAGTACTTCCTCCTCCGGTGGTTTCATTCCGTTCTATTCACAGAATTATTTCAAATACTTCGATTCTCCGACGGGAGTCAGATGCTTTAATTCTTACCAGACCTGTTTCATTAAAAAATTTCTCATAACCATGAATCCTGATCGCGGCAACGGTATCATATACGGGAGCAAAGTATAGGATTAGTATTTCCTTTTCTTGCTTCATATTTTTTGAAAGGAATATCAGTTATGAAATATATATTATACATTTCTTTGTTTCTGATGGTTTTAGCAGCAGCAGGATGCAAAGATGAATCAAATCCGATTCCGCCGGTAGTTGAAGAACAGCTTCCCAACTTTAAGGCAGGTGAAATATTTTTAGCGGGGGCAAAAGTAACTCTTTACGCGGACGATTCACTCAGGGTTGGCTATAATAAATTGTATATACGTCTGACGGACTCAGCCAAGGGCACAACGCTGAATGATGTTGAGCTGCAGGTTACACCGGTTATGCACATGATGACGCATACCCACAGCTCGCCTGTTATTCAACCCGAAATCTGCCAGTGCGGCATCTCTCCGTTTGGCGCGGTCTTTACCATGCCTTCGGGGGATATGGGTGAGTGGTCAATGCGGCTTACCTTAAACAACAGAGCGCTTAACCGTACTGAAATCGGCGCGCTTCCTGTAACAGTGCTTAATACTTCTCATGTTAAAGTGGTAACCGCAAGCAATGGGTCATCTTACGTTCTGACCTACGTTCCGATTAAAACGCCAAAGGTGGGCATTAATGATGTATCGTTTTTTCTCCACAAAAAAGAAACGATGATGGAATGGCCGGCGGTAACCAATGCTGAAATAATTATGACGCCGGATATGCCTTCTATGGGGCATGGTTCTCCGAACAATGTAAATCCGGTGCACGCCTCGCTTGGTGAATATAAAGGAAAAGTTAATTTTACGATGACCGGAGAGTGGCGGATAACATGTCAGGTGAATTCAGGCGCTGATTCTCTTTTTACAACTTCGTTTACGTTAATTTTCTGATCTTCTTAACAGCGGCCTGCCACGGCGGGCCGCTTTGCTTTATATATCTATGAAACTTCTTATAATACTTTTTTCTGCAATTATATATCTGTCAGGGCAGACGGTAAAACCGGACTCATCGGGTGTTCCGGAATTTTCAGTTGATGAAGTAATCATCTACGGAGAAAATGACAGGTCAAAGGAAAAGATACCATTTGGCTCGCCTGAGTCGGCGCTCAAAAATCTTTCAGGAATACATCTGATCTCGCGCGGTCCGCTCGGCATGGAGCCACTCATTAACGGATTTGGTGACGGAGCGGTGTCTGTTACTGTTGACGGTATGAAAATTCATGGCGCCTGCGTGGATAAAATGGATCCGGTTTCTTCTTATATAGAACCCGAAAATCTGGGAAAGATTTCCACGCTTACCGGACACAACGGCTCAGCAACCGCGGGGGGCATTAATTTTGTTACGCTCAAACCTGATTTTTCAACCCCGCTCTCTGTAATGAGTGATAACTTTTATGAGTCAAACGGCAGCGGGACAAAAACAGGAACGGTGGTTAATTATGCTTCGGGTGATTTTGCACTGCGTTCATCATTCACCTGGCGGCGGTTCTCAGACTATTACGCCGGAAAGGATGTATATATACAAAACTCATCCTTTACAAAAATGAATTATAAAGCTGATGCTTCATACCGGATTTTTGATGAGAATATTATTACTCTGAGCTATCTTGGCGATGATGCTTCAGATGTGGGTTATCCCGCTTTGATTATGGACGCGCGCTCTGCTAAGGCGGCAGTTACAAGTATTACTATTGCCGGAGATAGCTGGTCAGCGCTGCCGGGTAATAATTCGCTCAAACTTTACTATAACAGAGTGAACCACTTAATGGACGACTATGACCGCCCGCTCTCTGAAATTAACAGCCGTATTGTTATGCCGGGGATGTATATGCCGATGACGGGGAGTTTTGAGACCGCGGGAATTCTGTTCGGTACGGTCATATCAAATAACTCGTCAGTCTTTTCGGTCAATCTCGGTCTGAGCAGACAAAGCTCTTTTGCTGACATGAAGATGATAAGCGCTAACCCGGGCACACCGGAAATGTATCTGGTGAATATCGGGGATGCCGAAGAAGAAAGCGGGGTTCTGAGCTTTTCTTATAACACTGAAATAGCGGATAATATATATACAACAATAACCGGCGGGGTGGAGCAGTCATTCCGCGAGCTGAGGCGGGAGGATGCAGCCGCGCTCAATACTATTTATGAACCTGATTTTACCCCGACTGCCGGATACCTTCTCCCTTCGTTTTCCGCCGAAGCAAGATATATATATTCATCAGAATTGACCGCCGGTCTTCAGATTTCTTATAACACCCGCGCGCCTCTTTTTACTGAAAGCTACGGCTATTTTTTGTTTAATCCGATGGATAACGCGTTTTACGCGGGGAACTCACGGCTGAAAAAAGAACAAAGCATGCGGTTTTCTTTTGAGACGGTGCGTTCTTTTGACCATCTTGACCTCACACTTAAAGCATTTCACCTGCGGTTTTATGGCTTTATAGCCGGAGAATTTTTAAGCGACGACCGGTTTATGATCGCATCAATCCCCTTCAAACAGTATATCAATGCAGGAGAGGCATATACAAACGGTATAACAGCCCTGGCTGAATATGATTATCATTCGTTTGACGGGGCGTTATCAGTGACCTGGCAGGAGGGCTATTCAGCATATTTTAAGGATAACCTCCCTTTTATGTCACCGGTAAGCGCAGAGCTTGCGGTGCGTTATTCGGAGGAAAACTGGTATGCAAAAATTTCAGCTTATGGAACGTTGAGGCAGAAAAAAGTTTCGAGAGCGCTTTCTAACGAAAAGGAACTGCCGGGCTATCTGCTGCTGAATACCGAAGCAGCATACACGGTTTCAGATCAGATGTTGTTTTATCTGACAGTTGAAAACATCCTGGATGCTTATTATGTTACCCGGTTTACGGTAAATAATTTTCCGGGCAGGGGCATCAGCATGCGATCAGGGGTAACATTGCGTTTTGATTTTTGATGAGCGCATTGTAATTTAGAAACAAAACAGATATTTTTTTTAATACAAAGGAAATGTATATGAAAAAGAAAACCGCCGCAAAAGTAACCGGTAAACGAGGAAAAAAATCAGCCGCTGAGCAAAAACAGGCGAAGGCAAAAAAACTTATTGCAATCAGGATTAAAGAGGCAATTGAGGCGAAGCAATGGAAACCGGCTGATCTTGTTCAGGCGATGAATAAGGACAATGCAACATTGGTTTACACCTGGCTTTCGGGCACACATAATTTTACCGTTAACTCCCTTATTGACCTTGAGAGAGCATTAGGAGTCCGGTTATTGGCGGATGGCATTTCCGCGGTGAGAAAAACACGCACATCAAACCGGAAAAAAAAGAGCTGAAGATAATTTTCAGTTAAAAATTAATTGCTGAAATTTTATTTGTGCGGAGACCGCCGCTGTGCAGGGGCTTTATACAGTTGAAAGCGGTTGTGATATTCCTTCTAAACTGCGGAAAAATCCGTGCCGCGGACAGTATGACCGAAAACATCCGGGCGTCACTTTATCAGAAATGGCGTTAAAAGAAGGGGTGAGGAATTGTACCTCTTACTGATAGCTTTGCCCGTTTCCGGATAACAGAAAAAACCATCGCCCGGATGTCATCAGCCGTTATCCGGTTAACCTAAACCGCGGGCAAAGGGTTATGAAAGCAGCGCCGGTCTTTTGTTGTGAGAAAAATCATGTAAAATTCGTAATTCATGCTTCAAATTTCATAATTCTTTTTGCTATTTTCCCCCATCAATTCATTAAAAAAACTACGGAGATAACATGCGCCTGCGGCTACTTTTTGCTGTCGCTGCTCCTGACCTCGGCCAAAATTTAACCTAATAGTAAAAATATAACAATAGGTGGTAAAAAGGTTGAATCTCTAATAATTTGTCATACTAATTTTAGTGATATATTAAAGAAATTTAAGATATAACGACAATGTTACAATAGCAAAGCCCCCGCTTTCAATGTACAATTTACAATGAGCAATGTATAATTTTTTAAGCCCCCTCTTTCCAATACAGAACCCGGCAAACACAAATTTAAATTCTGCAAGAGAATATATTTAGTTAAAACTTACTCTGTCAGGAGAGAGGGGGTTTGGGGGTGAGTCTTGTTATTGCGAACATGTGGCTGACTGGTGGTTATATCTAAACATCTGATCGGGTGAAATCTTAAAAAATAGTTTTGTCTTGTAATTTTAAAACTATCTCATCAAAAAAGCAAGTGATGTTTACGAAGCAATGTATTATAATGTTGTTTATTGCCGGGTATAATCAAAAGCAATTAATAATCTAAGATAAGGAATGAAAAATAAATATAAGAACACTTGAGAATCTTGGGATTGGTACATATATTTGGCTTTTTTGACTCACCCCCAAACCCCCTCTCTCCTGACAAACTTAACTCTTTCCCAGTATATACTTCATCCAAATATGATTCTTCGTTTACTTAAATCCGCATTGGAAAGAGGGGGCTTCCGGAATTCTTCATTGTACATTGAAAGTGTGGCTCCGGAATTGTTCATCGTTCATTGTTTATTGTTCATTGAATTTGCCACCCACCCCCCCTCTCTCCTGACAAACTTAACTCTTTCCCAGTATATACTTCATCCAAATATGATTCTTCGTTTACTTAAATCCGCATTGGAAAGAGGGGGCTTAAGAATTTTCACGTTGAATTTCCCGGCTTCTGTTAAAACCTGTAAAAAACGCATGATTTTCAACCTCTTACCCTTTGCGACCAACATGAGCATAGACCTGAAGCTAATAACCACATATTTTATCAAAGGAAAACCACTGACAAATAAAGAAATTTAAAGATTTTTACGGGGGATACCGCAACGGGGCAAATTTCCAGCATACATTCTCGAACACCCCAATATCTAAGACCATTATGTCATTTCTGGGTATTAAATAGCCATACTAATTGGCAGGAGTCAGGAAAAATCATGTAAAATTCATAATTCATGCTTCAAATTTCATAATTCTTTTTGCTATTTTCCCCCATCAATTCATTAAAAAAACTACGGAGATAACATGCGCCTGCGGCTACTTTTTGCTGTCGCTGCTCTTTGGTGCACCCTGCTTAATGCCCAGCTATATCAGGGTCCTGCCAACGGATCAATACCCAGCGGACTGGTGGTAAACACCAACAACTTTACCGAGGGAGGAAACAATCAGAACTTCCCGGTGAAGCCGATGAAAAACCTTTTTGTAAATTCTCATCTGCCCGATAACGCACGGATGCCGGCCCCGACCGGACCGGCGGGTTCAAACTACACTGAAGACCAGGGCTATAATCCGAGGTTAGGTCTTCATTTAACCGGAGATTTTTCTTTAGTCCGCGATTTTACCGGAATTCCCGATCAGGGTTTTTACATCCCGCCTGATCCGCATCTGGCCGTTGGTCCGCAGCACATCGTTGGAGTGGTGAACAGCCGCTTCCGTATTTTTGACAAACAGGGCAACATCCTTAAAACCATTGAGGCCTCAAGCTGGTATAATAGTGTGCTCCCCGGCGCTGACCCGTTTGACCCAAAAGTTATTTATGATCAGCACAACAAAAGATGGGTGATGGTCTGGCTGAACGTAGGAACTTCAACCGCTCATTTTCTTATTTCGGTTTCGGATGACTCAATCCCGACCGGAGTATGGCACAACTGGGCAATGTCATCAGCTCTTAACGGTACAACCAATGCAGGCAACTGGGGTGACTATCAGGGGGTTGGTTTTAATAAGGATGGTCTCTTTATAACTGCAAATCAGTTCTCGTTTGCCGGTTCTTATAATTATCAGAAACTAAGAATCATCCCGTTCAGCGATCTGTATGCCTCAACACCGGGTCAGGTTACCTGGAAGGATATATGGGATATCCGTCATCCCGGCGGAAATGAAGTTGGCTTTGGCGTGCGTCCGGCTTACTCTTATTCAAACTCATCCGACTTTTATCTTGTTGCGCGTTCACCTTTTGTAACGGGGACGTATTTCACGGTATATAAAATTACCAATCCGACAACAAATCCGGTTATGACCGCGGTGAATGTTCCGGTAACTGCATACAGTGACCCGGATAACGCAGGGCAGCTTGGCGGTTCTACTGTGCTTGAAGCCGGCGGAAGCAACCTTCGCCATGAGCCAATCTTTCGCGATAACAAACTTCACTTTGTTCATTCAGTAAGAAGCGGCACAGGCGGTCTTTATTCAGCAGTGCGTTATCTTGCTCTTGATGTAACAAACAATACCGTCCTCAGCGATCATGCACAGGGGCAGGATACCTATTGGCATTTTTATCCTTCGCTTGCAGTTGACCCTCAAGGTAACGTTGCTATTACCTACACACGCTCAGCTACAACACAATACGCCGGCGCATACTTTACTTCAAAGCCCGCCGGATTCGCCGGACTAACCGGAAGCAGAGCGCTTAAAGCAGGCAACGGCTATTACGTAAAAACCTTCGGCGGCGCGAGAAACCGTTGGGGTGATTATAATGGTGCATCGCTTGACCCGGCTAACGGAAATATCTGGCTTTTAACTGAATATGTTGCCTCAACAAATACCTGGGGCTCATGGGTCGGTGAACTTGCATTCTCAGCAACCGCGGCTTTGGTCGCGGTGAATCAGCCAAACGGCGGTGAGGTATGGCCTGTCTCTTCAAACCAGAATATCATCTGGTCAAGCTCGAATATCACGAACGTAAAAATTGAATATACAACCAATAACGGAACATCATGGAGCGTGGTAGCAGCATCAGTAGCAGCAGCCACAGGACAATATGCATGGAATGTTCCGAACACACCTTCAACTCAGTGCAAAGTAAGAATCTCCGATGCATCAAACGGCGCGGTGGTGGATGAAAGCAACGGATTGTTTACCATCGGCGCGCCGCAGGGATGGCAGCCGGTAACCTCAGGCACCAGCGGAGATATATGGTCAATCTCCTGGGTTGATGAAAATGTTGTCTGGCTTTCTGCTGCCTCAGGTGATGTAAAGAAATCAACAGACGGTGGAGAAACCTGGTCGGCCGCGGGCTTTGCCGCTGAAGGCGCTTACTCAGTTGCAGCAGTTGATGCTCAGACTGCAGTGGTCTCGACCGGGCCAACAAGCGGAAACGGCGCTATATACAGAACCACCAACGGCGGCACAAACTGGACTCAGGTATATACAACCTCCGGCGCGTGGTTTAACTTTGTTGACCGTCTGCCAAGCGGTGTGCTCTGGGCGCAGAGTGACCCGATCGGCGGCACGTTCCATATTATTAAATCAACCGATAACGGCGCAACCTGGTCTCTGACAAACAACAGACCTGCTGCTCCTGCTACAAACGTCTTCGGCGCGAATGATTCTTATTACAGCATCGGAGATACACTCTGGTTCGGTACCGGAGGCGCAAGCGGCGCAACACTCGCAAACCGTGTATATAAATCAACAGGCGGTGTTGATGGTCCGTGGACCTTCTCAACCGCTACGGCGCAGTTCACCGGCTCACTTGCATTTAAATCAGGAAACGGAACCGGATTGGTTGGTTTCTGGCAAGTTGAAAATCAGATTAACCGCAGCACCAACGGCGGAACAAACTGGTCGGCTGTGAACGCTCAGGTAGGAAGTGTTCATGGTTTTGAATTTTTGCGCGGTACTGATTTTGCATGGGCAGCTACCACAACCGGTCTTTTCAAATCAACTGACGGCGGTTTAACCTGGTCGCTTGATGAAATTCCAACAGGTGCTTTCAACCTGAATGTAGTTCGCTTTTCACCAAGCAGTAACATTGCTCTCTCAGGCGGAAGTGCCGGCTTGCTCCTGCGCAGGACGGGAAGCCCGGTTATACCGGTTGAACTTACTTCTTTCACCGCGGCAGTGGTAGAAGATAAAGTAGTTCTTAACTGGTCAACCGCAACGGAATTCAACAACCGCGGTTTTGAAGTGCAGAAAAACATCAACGGTACCTGGTCACCTGTCGGGTTTGTTTCCGGCAACGGTACCACCACTGAAATAAGCACCTACTCATTCACGGATAACTATAGAGGATCAAATTTCAGCGGAGAAGTTTCTTACCGCCTGAAGCAGACTGACTATGACGGAAGATACGCGTATTCACCCGTGACATCACTCAGTATTGATTTCTCCGTGAGTGAATTTGCTCTGTATCAGAATCATCCGAATCCGTTTAACCCTTCAACGGTTATCTCATTCGGTCTTCCTGTTGCATCCAATATATCGCTTAAGATATATGATCAGCTCGGAGCCGAAGTAGCAACCGTAGTTGAAGGCGCGTTTGAAGCCGGTAAACATGAAATATCATTTGACGGCAGCAGACTTTCAAGCGGTATATATTTCTATAAACTGCAGAGCGGAAGTTTTGTGCAGGTTAAAAAGATGATGATGCTGAAATAATTGTGAATTGTGAATTGTGAATTGTGAATTGTGAATTGTGAATTGTGAATTAGACTTCATTTAGCAGATAATTCTGCATCAATAACATTAATCCCCTTCTTTTGCGTGAGTGAGAGAAGGGGATTTTTTTAAATGAACAATGTACAATGGGTAAAACCGGTGTAGCAAATGTCCCCCGGAGTAGCCACAATGTCCCCCGGAAAAAACAAACCTCGCGCTAAGCCGCGAAGAAGAAATTAAACGTAAAGTAAAAGAAGTTTAACGCAGAGTACCGCAAAGTTTTAAAGTCAGCCAAAGTCCCCCGGAGTAGCCATTGTCCCCCGGAAAAATTTACTCCTGAGCGCTGTTCCACTTTTTATTTTCCAAAAAGAGAGACGCTATAAGCAGCAGGGCAAACGCAATATCAAACAACTGCCAGGCATCGCGCTTGAGGGCAACTTTGAAGACCGGGTTAAAGAGCAGTGCACCCGCCACCCAGAGCAGGGGAGTGAAGCGGAATTTACTCTTAAAGCCAAGAAACGCCAGATACCCAAACCCTGCCGCAGCCGCAATCCGCAGGAATTGATAATAACCGTAGGGCATATCAAAAAGCGTAAGCAAAAGCAACCCGGCAAGGATGAGCTTGACGGGGGTGGAGTATTGGCTGAAGGGTGGTGAGTCAGTCATAGTATTTGCGGCCCTTTGAGATTTCTATGATAAACGAATCTTTCGCCTTAAAGATGTTTTCTTTACCCGGGACTTTTCTGAGATTATTAAAACTGCTGCTGAATCTTATGGACACCTTATTTCGGTCAAGAATGATAAATCTGTCGTGATTATCATCTTTTGTCGGGGGATTGTACTTTTTAATTCCCTTATAAACTTTATCAACGTAAAGCGATTTAATTGTTTTTTCAGTTTTCTTTTGAAGAAGATTTAGTTCGTTTGGCTCCCCGTGCAGAAGTATTTCTGCGGGTTTGGAGCAGAGACGGAGTACGGAGAGAATAAAGTCAGCATCGTCGTCGAACTTTGGATTTTTGAACAGAAAAAGATCACAGAATTCAATCTGCTTTGCCTCTCGTATATATGGCGCAAGAATTTCAGAAGGAGAAAACTCCTTGCCCGGCTTAAAAGTAATGGTTTTTGGGACTCTGTATAAACGGCATCTGGTGTCATACTCCTGTGAATTAAAGTCAATCAGATTATAATAGCGTATTGCTTCTTCTGTTTTACTTTTTGCCTGAACACCAATCTTGTCAGGGGTTGCTTCGGCAAGTGTTTTCAGAAGATCAGTCACCTTAGCAAGCATGACCGGAGTAAATTTCATATTCCTTGGCCCAAGCAGGTCATCGAACATTTTCCTGAGGTTCTGATCCTGAATTGAATCAAGCATCTTTTTGAAACCGGTCAGCCATTCAGAAACACCCCCCTGATTATCAATCGGAATAGAGTGATATTTCTCCAGAAATTCTGTCATTTTGTGAAACTCCCGCTGAGTTTTATAGTCCGCCCAGTTGTCATGGAGCTGCTCAATAAGCCGCAGATCAAGAGCAACCGGCTGCATTATTTCTGCCTCTTTAGCTGTTCTTCAAGAAGTTTGTAGGAAAGGTCTGAGGCCTCACTGAAAAATCCGTTCGGCCAGGGGGTGATGAAGTTGCCGAGTTTGTCAACTTTTAAATTTATCACCTCAGTTTTGTTGTCAACGGGATTAAAGTAGTAAAAGCGAATTTGCCGAGGCTTAATCTTGCCTTGAGCAATAAGTAACTGGTAACCTCTAATAAGATGTTCGCTATGAGTTTCTATGATGAATCTGGTGTTCAGCCAAGGGTGACTTTTTTTACCCGATAATAATTCGGCTAATTGAAATTGTAGTTTTGGATGGATGTGAAGTTCCGGCTGCTCTACCAATATATAATCCTTTTCAAAATTGTATGATTCATAAACCGAAGCAATTATTGGAAATGTTTGAATTAGTCCGCTGCTACTCTGTTGAAAAGGGAAAATAGAACCATTTAAAGATTTTACAAATATTTTTGTTTGCATTCCCTCTAATTCTTTATAAACAAACTCTGCTAGAGACAACTTTTGCAACCAATATATTATTCCATTATAAGCGAAACCCTGGTCCCAGTTGTAGTCGTTTATCTCTTTAGCATGCAGACGAATATTTTGAGCAAGATCAGCGTCAATTGTGGAGTAGTTTAGTTTTTTTCGAAAACCATTTGTTAGCTCACCGACTTTCCACCATAACTGATGTACTTCAATTTCCTTTTTATCTATTATATCCTTAAAGTAATAGCTATTCTTAGTGAGGGCCTTATTTTTTTCTGATTTATAAATTCGGTTTACTCCTTCTCTTACGGAAGGCAGGTGTTTTACGTTTAAAACCTTCGATAAGACTTTTGGGGTATATTCAAACAGTTTTAGTACTGCGGCACAAACATTTAGCACATTTAAGGTCGGTTGTATAGATAGATCATTATTCAATGAATTGTTCTCGTTAATGCTAACCACAAGATTTCTTAAAAGATTTTCTTGTTTGTCTTTGCGAAGACCATAAAACATCCATTCGAAGATATAGTTTTTTTCGCCGAAACTTTCATTTAATATCTTGCCTTCCAAGATTATTTGAAAACTTCCTTTAATAGCTCCCTTACTGGTTTTAGAAAAAGTGATCTTTAGACTTGATTTAAGTTCATTTTCAAATACACATATTTCTTTCAGATTTATCTTGCTCGACATATAACTAAATCTTACAGATGCATTAAAGTCCAGAGTATTAGAATGCTCTTTTACAAAATGCAAAGTGGTTTCCTTTTTATCAAATAAACTTAAAAGTTTATTCTTTTCTTTAGCCGAGAAACAATTTAAATCAATACCTTCTAGCCACGATTTATTTTTGTCATCTCCTATTGATATCCAGCCTTCATAGAAAAAATTGGAGTCGTAATTCTTGAAAGATGATTTGTGGTTGATTTCTACAATTATATCCCGTGTGAGATCATTTTGATAAACAATATCTGCGTATTTACCAAGATCAACTGAGTTTTGAAGCTTATACTTGGTATCTTGAGGTTTAGCAGGAATTACCGTTTTAATGTTCTTACTCACAAACTCCAGACACTTCAACACAGACGACTTCCCCGCGCCGTTTGGGCCGAGGAATACGGTGGTGGGGGCAAGCTCGAGGGTTACATCTTCAAGACTTTTGAAGTTCTGTATGCGGATTGTGGTTTTCATATAATTCGTCTGTGTTCTATGCTTCCTGTTTTTGCGGAACCGGAATAATTCAGATTCCTTACTAAAGTTTGAAAATTTCTGTTAATTTTCCAAATTAAACCTCTCCGGGAGAGGATTGGTTAAATACTCTCCCGGAGGTGAAGGTTAGTTTTTCTGCTGAACTGTTTGTGCGCAGAGGATTACTCATCGTCTTCCATTTCCCATTTGGCATTTTTGTCATCTTCGCGCTTTCTCATGTAGGAGGCAACGGAGTCGGAGATTTTACTCATGGTGCGGCCGGTATGTTCCTTTTGAAAGCGGACGGAATACTTCGCGTCAATATTCATCTGTGCTGCCACATCAATGGCGTCAAGCGTGGCTCCGAGATAGGAGAATTTCCAGTTACCGGTGGCTTCAAGTTCGCGTATCAGGCCGGCTATCTGTGCCAGGTTAAAGTTGCGTGAGGAGTTTTCGTGACCATCGGTGAGGATTACCACGATTACTTCTGCTTCACCATTCTTTAATTGATCAGCAATCTTGGTCTGAAGCCGTGTCACACTCATCCCGATAGCATCAAGCAGTGAGGTTGTGCCGTTTGGTTCGTAGTCCTTCCGGGTGAAGGGCTTTATCCGCGCGGGTGATTCTTCCTGCAGGGGGATGTCAATCCGGTCATTAAACAGCGTGAGTGAAACGCTGACGGGCTGATCGGGGAACTCCTTAACAAGCTGCTGAATGGCTGAGACCTGTTCATTGAATGAGGAGACGGTCTGCTCGCGGACGCTTTCCATTGAGCCGCTGCGGTCGAGGATGAGTTGGTAGTAGATAGTTTTCATGGTACTGGGTTTCCTTATGTTTGGTTGTTACCTGATGAGAGTGAAAGTTTTCGGGGATTTCCGAAAAATTATTTTGAGAAATCGGGAAAAGTTAAACGCAAAGGCAGCAAAGGTCTCGCAAAGCGCCGCAGAGTTTTAAAGTCAGGCAGCGTCCCCGGAGTCAGCCATTGTCCCCCGGAGAGGAAGAGTTCGCGCGAAGAGGCAAAGAAGGGATTAAACGCAAAGGAATCAAAGGTCTCGCAAAGCGCCGCAGAGTTTTAAAGTCAGGCAGTGTCCCCGGAGTCAGCCATTGTCCCCCAGGAGAGGAAGAATTCGCGCAAAGAGGCAAAGAAGGGATTAAACGCAAAGGAATCAAAGGTCTCGCAAAGTGCCGCAAAGTTTTAAAGTCAGGCAGCGTCCCCGGAGTCAGCCAATGTCCCCCGGAGAGGAAGAGTTCGCGCGAAGAGGCAAGGAAGGGATTAAACGCAAAGGAACGCGGAATTTTAAAAGTTAGATAAAATCCTCAGCGAAAAGAAGGATATCCAGCTAAAAGTTACAGAGAGAAAATTACAATGCTAAAACCCCGCACTTTAAGATCACTTGAATAATAATGCTTTAAGCATCAGGATATTCGTATTCCACAATCTTACCAACCTTAAGCGGTGCAACATTTGTTGCTTTCGTAATAACCAGCCCGGAACGGGTTCCTCTTGACTTTGGGAATTTTGGATCGTAGATAACAATGTTAGGACAAATATTAATAAATGCAGCACAGAGTCTGCCAATTTGCCAGGATGCTCTTGCATTACTAAATGCGATAATGCTAATTCCTTTAAATTTCTCTAGGTCCAATTTATCTAAAGAAATAACATATTCCACATCAATCAGATATCTCGGAAATGTAGAAAAATCGATTTCAATACCGGAATATGTTCCGCTTTCTGTAAACACATTTATCCGGTGTTCAGTAAACGTTACAATTCCCGGAGAATTTTTTGCAAAAGAAGAAATATCATTAGTTGTGAATGAAGAAATATCGTGGTCACTAAAACATATTTTCAAAGCATCGCTCAGGGTGTTAACCGATGTGGTAACAACTTCATGATTTGCGAATGCCTGAATAAGTGGTTGATCTCCGGGAGGATATAAAAAGCAATCTATCTCTTCGAATTCACAAATGGCAGAATTTAATTTTGTATTCACAGCACTTACAGGAAGGACTCTATGCCTGTCAAACTGACCTGTTGCACAATAATTAACAGGAACCGGTTTGCCAATAATAGTCGAATAAATGGCTAAGGCAAACGGTAGTTCAATGGAATCTCCGCTTAGTTTTACAGCGGGAGTTTCTCCATTTCTATCCGTTATGGTGAACATTAAATAGTCAGCCAGTTTGGAGGAAACATAAATCTGATTGTTTTTAAAAGAATCAACGTACTCTTTTACAGACTGTGCTGCCTTATAAAAAGAATCCTTAAAATCATTAAAAACTTCATTAGTAACGTCCTGATGTTCAGATTCTCTTATTTTAACTTGAATAAAGAAGGCAGTACTTATGGTCTGACCCTTTTTATCCTCTCCTGCAACTGTTAGATATGTTCTGCCGATTTCTGCTTCATTGGGAATATAAGGATAAAATTCAGAGCTGATGGAAGTAAATTTATCTCCGATAATATTAGCAATATACTCTCTGGTTGAAGGAGTAATTGCCGCACCAAAACGACTTTTAAGCTTTTCACAGATGATTTTATTAATACCTGGGCGATCGTATTTGTTAGAAGTATTCCAAGTATCTGCTAAATTTCTTAAGTCTTGGTTGAGTGTATATTCAGATCGAAGCTTCATCATGATTTGCGAACATCAAGTTTAATGTTGTAAGTGTTCTTCTCTGTTGTGATAATTAATTCTAATGTCAGAACTGCAAGCCGTGCCAGAATAGCTTTGTCGTTGATGAGGCATTCAGCCATCTGTGCATTGATTTGAATATCTTCAATTGAAAAAATTGTAACTGTTTCCTGTCTAAGGTCAAATAGTTTTATAACTTGGTCATCTGCTATAAAAGTAAAAATAAGTTTTACGGCAGAGTGTTTATTGTCGAACGCCGCTTCAACTTTAATGCCATCACCCCTATGAAGAGTAATGTTGTCAGGCACATCAAAATCTTCAGATGCAGCTTCCATTTCATAATCTTCATGAACAAAGTCTTCAATGTTCGGGTCAATTTTCATATAACTCATAACCGGTTCTGAAACATCAAAACGGTGATGAGGCGAAATCAAGTCAAGAATCATTTTTTGATTATCACTCGGTTTCTCATACTCCTCAAGTGCCTCACTGGTCAAGCGTGCGCAGACATCTGACATATACTCATGCCATACATCAGATTCTTCATCCTGAATATCACCGCCGTAGGTAAATCCTTCCGGGAGTTTTTCCGCGCCGGCTTGTTTTGCTGCTGCGCTTTGTGTAATCGCTGTTGTTATTACTCTTAGTGCGGTTGCGTTAAGCTCACCGCCATAGCGGGAAAGATTAGCAGGTGTAACGGTACAAATGAGGTCAGTAAATGCACAGAGCCGGCTGGAAGCAATGTTGTCAGCGTAGAACAGGATGTCACGTTGACCGGAATGATGAGTATTATGGTTCAGTATAATGCCCCGGCACTGATATTGTTCGTTAACAGCAAGGATAAGAAACCACCCAAGATCATGCAGCTTCCAGACTTGTCCGCGGTTCCATACAGGGTATAACCGGGAGGAATCATAGCGTTTTTTTAATTTGGCAATGCGCTCATCTGAAACCTGCATCGAGTCATAATGGCGAATAAGGTCTTCTTTTTTCTTCAGTTCATCGTATTCTGTTTTAAGGACGGAATCTTTTTCAAGTTCTTTTTCAAACAATTTTGCTTGTTCTTCCGGCAGTTTCCCCAGTATATATTCTTTTATCATATCTTCATTATTAAGTTTACTATTCATCTTACACCAATCTTTCTTCAAGACCTTCTATCAAACGGTCAAGGTCATCAAGTATAATCTTCCTCATTGACAATACCAGTTGCTCTTCGTCTGAAATTTCAATAATCAACAACTGAACTTTATCCAGAAAATCGCGAATATCCCGGTTCTTCACCGCGGACTCCGCGCCGGATGCTCCACCGTAATTAAATTCCTTTGCAACAGTTTCAAGCGTATTCTCAAGTATATACCGTGAGCGCCATGCTTTAAGCCGCCGGACTGTGGTTTTGTTTGAATAAGCAAGTTTCGTAAGCTCCTCAACTGTCTGTTTTCTTACATCTTCAAACATCTTTTGCTGCTCTGATGAAAGCTCTGAATTATCCTCCGACAGATCAACCGGTGTTGTCGGGTTTTCACTTTCTTCATGATCATCAAAAATAGTTACGGTGTCATTCTGTTGTATATATATGCGATCGGAAACGCAGCGTTCAAGTTCTTTCAAACTTATGCTTCCTGGTAAAGTTTTAAGGATGTGCAGCACCAGTTCCTCAAGTTCATTTTTTCGTTCCTGTGTCCAACGTTCCTCCGTAAGAAGCAGATTAATAGTAAATTCAACTGCTGCCTCTTCCGGGGGAATATCATCGGGACTCATTTTATGCCCGAATTTATCTTTTGAGGATGCTGCACTTTCCTTCTGAGAGAAAATCTTCCCTTCAATTTCCAGTTTTTTTATAACTGATGAGTATTGGATCCTGAAATACGCATACTCCGGACTCTGATCAACAACCCGGTTCTTATAAATAGCGTTTCGGCAAATTGCATAAAAATAGCCATCTGGCTGGGCCGGCGGACTATTCCGATGGCGGTTTAGGTAGTCTATGTAATTCAGGAGACTATCTGCCGCCAGATCCTCAATTTCCTGCTGACAAAATTTTTGGTTTCGCTTTGTGAGAATTGATTTCACATTATCCAATGCGACCTTAAACAACCAGTTAAACAAATTATTGTCTAATGGGGCTCCCTCTGCCATTTTTCCGGTGACAAAAATAACTTTATCAGAATTCGTCATACAGGATTCCCCTTTGTTCTATAGAAACAATAGCTGCGAATTTTTCGTTTTGTAATTTTCCGGTGCGCTGGGTGAAGGTTTTGCAATGGAAACTTTGTGAAAAGAAGGGTAGTGCAACGCAGTCTTCAGTCACATTGTCTGTTTCCTTGTTCAGGTAAACCACCTGATCAGGATTCCGGTTATCTGTCTTGGTTGAAAAAGGGACCCACCTGGTCTGCCAGCGGGTATGGTAATCGGGGGCTCGTGTAATTACTCCGGGTCTGCCTCCCTCCTTGAATGTCTCACGTCTTTTTTCATCAAAGCGTACAATCCGGTCTTCAACCGTATGGATTCCGGCCGGAGTAAGGGTATCGGCAAGGGACTGGTACTCAGTTTCAAGGAAGGACTGAGATGATTTCTTCCTTTTTCTGATTTTCTGGTAACGGACTGTTTCCTCGAACGGGTCAAATTTCATTTTTCGGTACATCCCTTATTTCAAAATTGCAATATATTGTAATCATTGCAAATTCAGAAGCAATTTTTCGGAAATCTGCCAAAACTTTTTTTCTATCCGGTTAAACAACAAGTGGATACCATGAAAAATTTATTTCAGCTTTTATCGTTCGTAGTACTTTTCTCCTTACCATGCTTTCCCCAGGTTGATGTGTATGTGAAAGACCGGGCCGGAGACGATACTGGCCGCCGGTTTGTCTATTATTTAAAGGAAGAGTTTAATAAGTCATCATCCTTCAATCTTAGGAGCTTTATTCCCAAGGACAAATCAATTCTGGTGGTTGAATTATTATCAATGGATAAAAATGACGGTGATAGCAGGTTTGAAGGAATAACCACCATGTTCAGTGTTATTTGGCGTATTGAATCCCCCGACCAGATGTGGGGATATTATCTGAATTCAATAATGGGCTATAGCGGAAGCAGCCGGTTAAAAGAGTCTGCCGTTGATATTGTGGCTTCAACTAAAAGACTGCTTGATGAATTAAAAAGGTTCTTAAATGAAAATCAATAATTTTTTCGGAAATTTTCCGTTTCTTGCACTCTGTATGGTTATAAAGGAAA
>BTUV01000062.1:0-18078 GCA_045863035.1 Ignavibacteriales bacterium
GAAGAATGTCTGATCCGTTTAAAATACACGCTGCTTTTGCACCCGTATCATTAGCGTGTATATGCGTAAAATAAAAAACCCGCCATAAATTAATTCAGCGGGTTTCTGTAAAACAATAATAATTAAACTTATCTGACCGGTGGAAGATGATTCAAATCAACGGTAAGTTTGCTCTGATCAGGATAAACCAAAGTAAGCAGTGAACTGTTCTCGCCCTGCTTTTCAGCAACCAGCCGGCTTTCTCCGCCGTCATTTGATATATACCATTTCCCGCTTGCATCATCAAACCAGAGGGAGGCGGTTTCACCTTTTACTTCATCACCACTGATTTTTACAATATCAAACCTGTTTTGGGTGGCGGTAATTCTGTAAACACTTCCGTCATTGCTGACGTACTGGGTTTCCTTTTCATCCTCATTCATGGCAACCGGATTCTTGCCTGTCCAGAACTCAATCGTGTTAAATATCAGCAAATCGGCTGCACCTGCTATCTCATAAGCGGGGATTATGAACATAACCCACATTACCGCAGTGTTTACGAATTTATCTCCAACCGAACCGTTCCAGTTATAGAGTTTTTTTGTTACGGTAAACGACCCGTAGCAGCCGCCAAGCTGCAATAACATCACTGCAGTAAGTAAAGTGACTGAAAGTTTTTTAAGAAACGAACGTTTCATAAATGCTCCTGATATTTGTGAAAGATTATCTGATCCAAAATAAGCAATTTATTGGAATTACAATCAGATTAATATCAAATCTGTAATCTATCACAAGGGCTATATTATTATCAATTCACTACTAAAACAAAATGCTGATGATTAAAATATTTAAGCTACGAATAGAAACGGTGAATAAAGGATTTTCGCATATTTGGTATTAATTGGTGTTAGTCGAAGCTGTGTACATATTTAATCAGTCGCGAAAACCTGACACGAATTTCACCACCAACTCAGGCAAATATGATTTCATTCGTGTCATTCGTGGCAGAATATTCGTCTAATAAACCAGCCAACAACCTAACACAAATTCTCACTAATTTAAGACACGAATTTCACCAAAGGCGATCGGATTTGTAATTTCATTCGCGCTAATTCGTGTCATTCGTGGCAGAGTATCCGGCTGTCAGAATTTACTGCCCCCTATTATCTTTTCCCCGATTATCGTAAATTTACTGACCTCTTAAAATATTTGTAGCAGGAATTACAGAATGAAATTTATCAGTTTTCTTTTATTAGTCATTACCTTCCAGGTGGCGGCTCAGCAGTCCTCCACCATCAAAATAGGACTTTTTGACCCTAAAGTAACCCAATCCGGCATGATTCTCGGCTACGAAGGCACTACCCCGATTGATGAACGGCTCGAAATGGGATGGAGCATTGACTGGTTCAACAAATCTTATGTTGACAAGCGCCTGGCTGAGCAGTTTAACACCAATTATGCCAGCGACATAGGCGAGCTCAACGAGCTCCGCGCTAAAACCAATCTGCATGGCTTCCCCGTTCTTTCGGTTCTCAAAGTCAACATCCCCTTCGACCAGCGCACCCAGTTTTACGTAATTGGTAACCTCGGGCTTGATTTTCTCCTGGTTTTTTACCGCGATTTTAACAACCCGGCTGAGGACGACTGGCAGATGGCTGTTGATTTCGGATGGCGGCTCGGTGCAGGGGTGAAATACAAAATCGGCTCCCGCTCAGATCTTTTCCTTGAGTTCAATTACCACAACTCAGAACCAAGCTGGGAGTATGAAGTGCATGAACA
The DNA here is from genome assembly GCA_045863035.1 of Ignavibacteriales bacterium. GTDB lineage: Bacteria > Bacteroidota > Ignavibacteria > Ignavibacteriales > Ignavibacteriaceae > H2-BAC3. Next base: position 1,759 of record BTUV01000062.1, read on the forward strand.
GGCAACACTCACTTCTCCTGCGCGCACTCGCGTTTTTGAACGCAGTTATGATATGAGCGGTCTGATGGCTCGCTTAGGCATTAAATACTTTTATTAATTTTTTCAGAACAGAGAGAATACTAAATGAACTCCCGGCACTTTCTCCTCTTTGTATATATACTGTTTTCATCACAGCAGTTAATTGCCCAGCCCGAAATGAAGCGTGAGCTCCGCGGTGCCTGGGTTGCAACCGTAGCTAATATTGACTGGCCTAAAAACCGTAATGCTTCTTCCGGTGACCAGATTAAAGAGCTTATTGAGATTTTTGACAAGCTCAAAGATGCGGGCATCAACTCCATCTTCTTTCAGATTCGCACCGAGTGTGATGCTCTTTATAACTCTCCGTATGAACCGTGGTCTTACTGGCTGACCGGTTCACAGGGGTCAGAACCGAACCCTTACTATGATCCGCTGGAGTTTGCCATTGCCGAAGCACACAAACGCGGAATGGAACTTCACGCATGGTTTAACCCTTACCGCGCCGAGAAAAAAGTCGGCGACTATCCATTAAGCCCGCAGCATGTGGTTACCCGCCGGCCTGAGTGGATTCTGGATTTCCCCGGATATAAAATGCTCGACCCGGGCAACCCCGCCGTGCGTGAATATATACGCGAAATCGTGGCTGATGTGGTTACCCGTTATGATGTTGATGGCATTCACTTTGATGATTACTTCTATCCCTATTCACCAAAAGTTTCAAATGAGGATTCCCTCAGCTTTGCCCGTTATCATAATAATATAAAAGATGTGGATGACTGGCGCCGATATAGCATCAACACTCTTATGGCTGAGCTGAATGAAATCATTAAAGCGGTTAAACCCCGTGTTAAGTTTGGCATCAGTCCATTCGGTATTGTGCTGAATGAGTATGCCGGAACCTCCGGATTTAACTCCTATGACATACTTTACTGCGACCCGCTCAGCTGGATTGAAAACAAAACCGTTGATTATGTTCTGCCGCAGCTTTATTGGGAAGTTGGTCACGAAAAAGCTGATTACGCAAAACTGCTTCCCTGGTGGTCTCAGGTTACCAAGGATGTTCATTTATATATAGGTGAATACTCAGGCAGATTTGCAAACGCAAACTTTAAGGGTAATAAAAGCGAACTGGGCGATCATCTTCGCATGACAAGAACTTTCAATAACGTTCAGGGCTCGGTTTATTTCAGTTCAAGCTCTATAACACGTAATGCACAGGGCATAGCCGACTCTATGAAAAACGATTGGTTTGCTGAACCTGCCTTCCCGCCTCTTATGCCGTGGAAAGATATGGTTCCCCCTAATGCACCGAAGAATATGAAATCAGAGAAAACTGAGCGCGGTCTGCTGGTAACCTGGGAGGCGCCTGACCCCGCCGCGGACGGTGAAGAACCGTTTGGATATATTATCTATCGCAAGCTCAAAAACAGTGATGCTGATTTTAGTATTACAAGAATCATCACCGGAAAGAACCGCCGCTTTATGGATCAGAGCGCGGAAGATGACCCCGCCCTGTATGACTACAAAATCGCAGCGTTTGACCGGATGTACAACATCAGTAAATAAATTTTTACAGGAGAGGGGTCGTCAACCCCTCTCCCGTTTTATAATGCTTTTCACACAGTGCCCTGAAGTTCATATAACAGGTCTGCATATACTCCCGGTACTCCTTTGCCTGCAATGAACTGAGCGGAGTGTAAACTGCTGAATATATCTCCGGCTTCGGCTGGTCTTTATATATTATCTTAAAGAACACCGGCATCAGAAGAAACTCCTTTTTAGCATATTCAACTATCTTTGTAACCCCGCCTTTCTGATTCAATACCGGAGTTTCCTGCGACTCTATTTCCCCCTGCGGATACACCACTGCAAGATTTTCTGCTACCGCTAACACGTCAGCCGTATATCGTAATGCGTCAATCACTTTTTTGGGCTTGCCGGGGTCAATCCCAAAAGCGCCGACTTTGTTAAAGAATGGATATTTTTTTATTTGCTCTTCGAGCATCATCAGGTGAAGTTTTCTGCCCGGGAGCATCTCTCTTCTTAAACGATCAACAAAAAAACCATCCCACCAGGAAATGTGATTTGGTGTCATCAGTATAGCCATACCCCTCTCTGGATTTGGCTTCTCACCAAGCAAAACAAATGAACTGAAATTTTTTCTCATAAGCCGGTCTATATACCAGTGAAACAGCAGCGCGGCAGAACGGCTATGGCGGACTCTGTTCATTTCTTTCCCTTTCCAATGTCTTCCATCACCTTTTCAGCAGCGATAATACCAGACTGAATCACCAGCGGAATTCCCCCTCCCGGATGCGCGCTCCCTCCGCAGAAATACAAGTTCTTAAACGATGATGACCGGTTCGCCTGCCTGAGGAATGCCGCATTTCTTGAATTCGAAGAAACCCCGTATATACTCCCCCATTTGCTGTTAGTTCTTTCCTGAATCATACCGGGTGTCTGAATAGCTTCAAACCTGATATGTGGCCGTATATCCTCTCCAGTCATCGCCTGTAACTTATTAAGAACCGTCTCCTTCGCCTGATAAATTTCCGCATCACTGATTCTGCCATCATCGTAAGGAGTGTTAATCATTACAAACAGATTTGAGCTCCCCGCCGGAGCATCAGATGTGTTATACTTTGATGATATATATACATATACCGTGGGGTCATTTGGTATCTTTTTCTCATTGAACAGCTCACGGAACTCCTTTTCATAGTCTGCCGAAAAAAGAATATTGTGAATTTCAAGTGTGTGGAATTCCCTCCCGACTCCCCAGTAAAAAACCAGTCCCGAACCGGAGGGCTCCATTCTTTTATATCGCTTCGCTTCGCCGGCTTTTGGGTTCTTCAGCAGCTTCTCGTAGGTGTAATTAACATCCGCGTTGCTGATGATTTTGTCAAAATGCTCAATCCTGCCATTTATTCGCAAACCGTTTGCAACACTTCCACCGGTGATAATCTCTTCAACCTGAACGCCGGTTTGTATTACCGCTCCCCTTTCCTCAGCAAGCTGTCTGATAACTTCGGGAATTTTTCTGATTCCTCCTTCAGGTATATATGCTCCCATGGTATATTCAACATGAGGTATTACATTCAATGTTGCGGGAGCAAGATACGGGCTTGAACCGTTGTAGGTAGCATAGCGGTCAAACAACTGAACCAGACGCTTATCAGTAAAGAATGACGAATTCGCCTGATGCACCGTTCTGAGCGGGTCAATCCGCGGAAGTTTTAAAAGGGATTTTAACCCGGCCGCGCTCAAAAAAAGTTTTGCTGAACGGAAATCATTCAGAATGAACACATCAGCAGTCGCCTTGTAAATGTTTTCGCAGTAAGTCAGATACTTTTCAAGATGTTCCTTTGGCTCGCCTGTTTTTTCCTTCACCTCCTGCTTAAACTTTTCTCTGTCAGCAAATGCGTCCAACTCTGTACCATCCGGATAAAAGTAGCGGCAAATGATATCCAATTTCCTTAGTGTTATATACTCCTCGCCTTTAGCGCCGCATCGTTCAAACAGGTTCTGCGGAATAAACGGCATGGTAAGCAGGGAGGGGCCGGCATCAAAGCTATATCCGTTCCCTTCAATTACCGCCGCTTTACCGCCTGTGTAACTGTTCTTCTCAAAAAGTGTCACAGTAAAACCCTTAGAAGCCAGGAGAGTAGCAGCGCTCAGACCTCCGAGTCCCCCTCCTATAACTGCAACACGTTCAGACAATTTTAAACTTCTTCAGAAAGTGATGATAACAAAACAACCACCAGCTAATCATTGAAAAGGAGTAAACAAAATCTTCAACCGGAATCGTAGTTACGCGCGGCCCCCATATAGCATCGGGGCTGTACCACACTATCGGCGGGGCAGTAAGAAGATAATTAACCATAAAAAATGGTATATAACTTATCGCAATGGTAATATAAAAGTTGCGGGATGAAAAAAGCTCCGACTTCACAAAACGCATAAGAAGGAAGAATGAACCCGAAAATGCCAGTACGGTAGTTGTATAATACTGTGTGTGATAAATTCCGCTCAAAGTAAATAATACCACAGCGCATCCAAACAAAAACCACCCGGGTAGTATTACCGGTTTGTCTTTGATATAAAACCTGATAGTTTCATAAGTAAACACAATTGCATAAGGCACGGTAATAAAGAACAAAATCTCTTCGAGCGGCAAACCCCCGATTCTTAGAGAGCCGGTATAAAGTTCGCTAAACCCCCAGTCACCGCGCCGCGTTGCGATGATATCCCAAATAATATATATAGTGCTGACGATGCCCAGCGAAGCCAGTAACGCCGGAATTCTCCTGTAAAATCTGATGTTTTTCTCGAATGAAAAGAGCAGTGGAAATATAACTATCCCCAGATTGATCAGCATATATCTGCTCATGCTGTTAGCCCAGTGCTTCCATCTGGCGACGAAGCTCTGCTCTCTGCTTATAATTCACATCGCTGCTTTCAATCATAAACTCATATATACCCCTCACCAGTTTCTCTGAGATGTGATCTGTCTGCTTTTTTTTCAGCAGCCGCAGAATAACCTCAGCGTCAGTCTTCTGCTCCGCGCCATAACCAAGCAAGGCGGGGAGGTGATAAAGAATAGTGTAACGCAAAAACCGGATCTCAATATTTTCCGGTTCAGATTCCAGTGCCTCAGCTATTTGGGCTAATCCTTTTTGCAGATAGGTAAGCTTTGTATAGGGATTATAGGAATGTTTGGCGAGCAGAGTTTCAGTTGCTCCTGAAAACGCCTTAATAACAGGATAACGGTTTTTTATGCTGCCGCCCTTCCCCTGCGTAAAATAATTCATCAACATGTCCGCGGAGTCACTGTTTTCAATGCTGTTGTAAAACGCGTGCCTGACAAAACTAAGGATATGGTCAGGCGGATAACTGAATAACGGATATCCTGCCGCGTCAGATCTAAACAACCCGGCGGCTAAAAAAATTATCAGACAAATTCGAATCATGTTTTTATATATACTCCCTGTTTATGTTCTGTCAAAAAACGTCTGCCCGATTGCATCAAGCCCCAGGCGCATATTGTATGCCTCATGTGCATTCCTCAGCCGGGTCAGCGGTTCATGAAAAGGTTCCATCCCCTGTTTAAGAGTATTACAGTGAATCGGAATAAATACTTTTGCTTCAACATCTTTTGCCATCTGCAGCGCTTCCTCAGGGGTACAGTGATTACGCAGCCAGGGGTTATAAGCACCTACCGGCATGATGGCTATATCTGCTTTTTCCCCTGACTTCTTAAACAAATCTGTCATTGCAGTATCACCGCCAAAGAGAATTTTCTTTCCGTTTCTCTCCAGTATATATGCGTTGTAACTTCTGCCGTTATCCATAAATCCCCTCGAACGGTCCCGCTCCCAGGGGTAGCGCCATCCGAAATGTTTAACCTCAAGCGCTTTGACGCGCAACGCATCCGTTTTCAACTCATCCCCCCAGTCCATCTCACGAAGGGTCTTCCATTGCAGTGCGGATGTTACATCTGATGTGTTATAAGCAGTGATAGCGTCAATCTGACCCGGATAGCGGTCAGTAAACTCCTTCAGCGTTTTATAATCAGTATGATCCATGTGAGCATGTGAGAGGAGTATCAAATCGGGCTGCGGAATTTCTTCCAGCGTCAGAGCCGGAGCAGTCAGACGGCTGGGACCATATATATATCCGAGCATATAAATACCCACCTTGGCAAAAAGCACCGGGTCGGTTATTATTTTATATCCATAAAAGTTGATGTAAACCGTGCTGTGGCCAATCCATGCAATTGAAATCTCAGTATCATTCCATTCATTGGGCATGGGTTTCTGTACAGGCATCCAATCTTTTGGGGTGTCAGCTTTAAGCAGACCGGTGCCCCCTGCAACCGCCACGGCTCCCGTCAGCAGTCCGGTTTTAAGGAATGATCTTCTTTTCATGTACTCTCATGTTTGTTTCCGGGTGTTTTGACTGATTTGATCTCACAAAGTTAAACAAAATAGCTCTTATGAGTAGTTCCGTTTGCGGTTCATATCACAAGGGCATGCCACTTTGTCTTTCCCTGATTGAGCTGAATCTTCAGATTCTTTGACTCCGGACGGTGGCATCTGGTTTGTGGAAAACTTTCCCCCATATTCCGCATGCTCAACATCAAAAAGCGAATTTATATTGGATAACTTATAGAAGATTCTCAACAAAGCACTCTAAACCCTTATATCTCAATGGGTTAGATATAGACCATTTCAGAAATAAAATGTGGATAACTTGTGAACATCTTTTTCGGGCACAGGTTTTTCTCAAGAATGGATGCTGATTTTTCCGGTTTTTAGCCGCTCTTATGTTAGCAATTTTGGGATAATCGGTCATCCCGAACTGAAACTTCGCTCCCACCGCGTTGGTATTCTTCCCGATTTCTTAAATTTGATTATGAAATTGAGCCAATATTTTCTGATAGTACTCTTCATCTCCGCCTCATACTCCCAGGGAGTTTGGGAGCGGCTCCCCTCACCGGTTTCGGCAAATCTCTATAAAGTCCAATTTGTTGATAGTCTCACCGGATGGGCTGCGGGGGACTCCGGCGTCATCATCAAAACCACCGATGGCGGGCTTAACTGGGTCAGGCAGGAGTCAGGTATCACATCTTCTATCTACGACCTTTTCTTTCTCGATGAAAACCGTGGATGGGGAGTTACGTGGAGATCAACAGCACCCCCGTTCGGGACAAATATTATTGTTACAAACACCGGCGGAGAAGAGTGGTACGAATATGAATACCCCGATGAAAACGTTTTCCTCCACACCATCAGATTTACCGATTCACTTAACGGATATATCGGTGGCGAGGGAGGTGTGCTGAAAAGAACTACTGACGGCGGCTTTACCTGGCGTGAAGTTACCGTACAACCGGCCTACTCCGGCTTTCCAATTCTTAGCTTTGCTCTCAATGACGGTCAGTATGCTTATGCTAATGGAGGACATGTTGATGTGCTCGGAATTATCTGGCGGACAACGGACGGCGGTGAATACTGGAGCACAACCGCTGTAAGTCCGGAACCAATATATACACTTCAACTGATTGATTCGCTGCACGCTATCGGGATGGGCGGCGACTGGGAGTACGGCACGATGATCGTTGTGACTACAAACCGGGGTGAAAGCTGGAGCTATCTCAATCTCGATATATATGGCATCGCCCACAAGATGCAGTTCCGCGCAAAACATGACCTCTGGGTCGCTCTCGGAAACGGTCAGGTACTCCTCAATACCAATGACTCAGCAAAAGCTTATAACGACACTCTAAGAGTCTGGAACATCATTCCCACTCCCGGCGGATGCTCTATATATGATATTGTTTTTACAGATTCCCTGACCGGGTATGGGGTTGGTGACTCCGGCGCTGTTATCAAATACCGATATACTAAACCCAATGATATTCAGGATTATAACCCCCTCATCAGACCAGACAGATATTATACAGTCACAAACTATCCCAACCCGTTTAATCCGCTGACTACTATTCAGTTTGAGGCCGGCGAACAGGGCTGGCTTGAAATTGAGATTTATAACACCGCGGGGGAATACATTACCAGTGTATATAGCGGCGTGACCCGACCAGGAGCAAGCAAATATATATTCAACGCATCTCAATATCCCTCCGGTATATATTTTTACCGCGCTGTGTTTACCCCTCTTCTCAGACCCGGAGCGCGCTCTGTAACCGGCGGCAAGATGACCTATATCCGATGATTACAAAGCACGCTCAAAACATTTTTTTAAGCCCCTATTTGGTATAGACCATTCCTTTTACCGTCCGCATAGTTCCTGCTTCTAATGAATAAAAATATATTCCCGAACCCAGACCATAATTCCGCGGATTAAACGTTACAGAATGTTCTCCCTCCGAAAGATAACCTGATAGAAGCTCAGCGACAAGTTCGCCGTTCACCGAGTATATACGCAGTGAAACCTCACCGCCGCTTGTTACCGTGAACCGGATATTTGTTTCAGGGTTAAACGGATTAGGATAATTCTGCTGCAATTCATACAAGGCAGGCCCCGACTTCTCATCAGCCGATGAGGCCACAATTTGTACCGGAACGGTCCTTATCTGATACTTACCGCTTGAGTTTTCCATCCAAAGAGGCACTAAGAAATTTCCTGAGCTCAGCAGAGCAATGTTGTCCCCCTGATAGCCCTGTCCCAGACTGCCAATCGGTTCGGGCTTAAATGCCTGATCACTGATTACTGTCTCACTGAAGCTTTCACCGCCATTGGCGGATCTGCCCATATATACCTCAGTAGAGTCGTTGGCAGTTCCGCGATCATCATACCAGAGCAGATTTACACCGCCGTTATCATCGATATCCATCGCGGGGAAGTATTGTGTTTTACCATTATTAAGAGGGTCACTGTTCACGCGCAGTGGACTCAGCCAGGTTGCCCCGCCGTCAGTAGTGCGGACTAAAATAAGATCAGCATCGCTCCCCGCGGGTGTCCGGTTTTTCTGCGTAGTAAGAATGTATATACGACCATTGTAAACACCTCCTGAGTTATCAACACTTATTCTCGGATAACCGTTCACCCGGATATTCTGTTTCTGGGGCAGGGAACCGGTAATTCCGTTAACGGCAAATGCATTCTCCGTTACCGACCATGTAGCCCCTCCGTTTGCCGAAGTTGCAAATCCCGCCAATGTTTCCTGAAAAGGAGAGGTGCTCGTAACTCCGGCCCAGGTAAGATAGACCGTACCATCTTTCCGTATAGCCAGGTCTGGTCCGGCACAACGTTGTGAAGGATTATTTACCTGCAGCGGAACCGACCAGTTTGCGCCTCCGTCATCCGTATATGATATATATACAGGGAACGGCGGCGCGAACCTTACCCACGCGGCATATACTCTGCCGTAATATGGACTCAGGGGATGATTATCACCTACAACGGTCGCACGCTCAAGATCATGATCGGAAATCTGCTTCTGCAACGTCCAGGTTAAACCCCGGTCAGTGGAAGTGTGTGAATATAATCCGTAAACGGGGGCTCTTCCAATACGTACCAGCACATACCTCCCCGCCTGATCAACAGCAATGCCGGGGTCACCACCATGAAACGCCATGTTCGCGCCTGTGCATGTATCATTCCCGCGCCAGGTGAGCCCCCGGTCTGTTGAACTGTAAACACCCTCACTGATAAAAAATGGATTTATCTGTGTTGTATTCGCGGATGCAAATAAATGCAATGGGTCTGTCGGATCTCTCACCAGGAAAGGTTCAGTTTGATGAACATTACTCGGATAAATCCGGTAAGAGTTACCCAGTTTAATTAAATCCGGCGACTGACCGTAAAGAAGCACAGCCGTAGCAAAAAAAATAAAAACTGAAATCATAACTTTTCTGTTAAATAGCCGGGCTACTCACACACACATATATATATGTGTGAACCGTCCGGTGGTTAATAAATCATGTTTACAAACGGTACGTAAGAGTCAGGTTGCCGAAGAAGTTTCTCGGTTCTCCTGCTTCATAAAACCTTCCGCCGGTTGCATTGATATTGATAAAACCGATATACTGCCTGTCAAACAGATTCATTCCTCCTCCTGAAAGGATGAGTGAAAAATCGTCAAAGTAAAACTCTGTTCCCAGAGTAACACTGGCAAGAGTATATTCGCCTGTTTTAGCAGTGTTGGCATCATTTACATACATTCCGCTTGCTGTCTGAATCTGACCTTTTGCAAAGCCAATCATATTTTCAGTAATCAGCCGGCTGTAACCGAGCGTAAATGATGTGTTCAGCTTTGGCACACTTGGCACCTCATTCCCGCTGAAATCAGTATCAGAGGCAATTCCTGCCGCATCAATAGATCGGGCAGTATATTGATCATAACTGAAATCAGAGTACGTAACCGAGAGCCCTGCATTCAGACCCGGCAGCAGCACGGCGCTAAGACCAAGCTCAACTCCGCTGCGATTGGTTTTTGCTGAATTCCGGTAAAACACATCACCGTTAATATCAAACGGAACAATTTCATCATTTATCACTGTGTTAAAAAGGGTGAACTCAAATGACACGCGGCTGAAATAGTAGCTATCAGAATTATTAAAACTTCCTTTAGTTCCTAATTCAATATTACGTGACCTCTGCGGCTGCAGCTCCTGATTAATATGTGTTACTCCGGTGAAATCATCCATTTCGTTACTTGCAGGAACGTCGAAGCTGAGTCCGTATGAGCCATAGACTGACCAGTTAGGGCTTAGTTTAAAGTTAAGAGCAGCTTTAGGCGTGAAATCATTAAACACCCGCTCTGCACTTTTAAACCCTGCAAGCTGATCTTTTACCCTGAATGATATATTATCATATCTTCCGGTAAGCAAAAGAAACAACTGATTGTTATAAAGCTCCGTATTATTTGTTATATAATAACCGGCATTTGCCATAACATCATCCGTTAATGAATGGAGCTGGTCGGTTTTTTGTCCGGATATATTCTGAAAGTCAGCAATAGGACCGGCCTGATAAAACAAATCTCCGCCTACTGAAAATTCATTCTGTTTTCCCGCAATACTGCCGCGGTTTATATATCTTGCGGTCGCGCCAAGCCCGTAGCGGTCAAAAACGCGGATTGTTCTCTGAGCTCTTTCAAAATACTTGATGGTGCCATAGCCGGTTATCTCAAGTTCATTTTTATTCGCTTCGTCAAGTTTAGTTGAGTAACGGAACGCTATTCTTCCTTTATTGCTTCTGCGATAGAAATCAAAGTTCCGTTCATTTGCCGCCGCCTGATTTCTGTTCTCCTCCATCTGTGTCAGAGTTAGTGACCCGGGCAGCTTAATGGTTCCTACAGCAGCATAAAACAGCATCTGAAAGTTTGACCAGTTATCGGGCTTGGTTTCCAGCACGGTGTTAAACACATGCCAGTAGTCCTGACTGTGCTCTCTGAACCCTTCAAAGTTGTGATAGGTATAAGTCATCATCAGCCCGTAACCCGGCGTGCGAAGACCGAGCTTGATGCCGTTTCTCCGCAGACCGAACGAGCCAACCTCATTAAACTGCGTAAGAAACGAGTTCTTAAAGTTTATATCACTGATAAAATTTACCACACCGCCGGGTGCATTCGTATATAGCGAAGATGAATTTCCTTTCACTATTTCAATGCTTCCTACCGACTGAAAATCGACTGCTTCAATTCTTGTCTGTCCGTCAGGTTCTGACTCCGGTATGCCATCAAGCAGAATTCGCACACCTCTTATTCCGGAATTGGAACGGGAACCGTATCCGCGGATGGAGATCCGCACGTCATGGTTACCATAGCGGGACTGCATAAATACTCCCGGAACAGTAGTAAGGACGTCGTTAATTGAAGTTTTCTTTTCAAACCGGTATTCTGCATTGCTGATGCGCGTAACCGGATATGGTATATCAATAATTTTTTTGTTTACCCGAGTGCCGGTAACCACCACTTCATCTGTCTCAAAATAGAGGGAGTCTGTTATTATATAAGTTGAATCTTTACCGATAACAAGATAACCCTGCGGAAAACTGTTTGCCGCCAACAGAAAAAGCAGGATGCAGGCAGAGAGTATCTTCCTGATCATTACATTTTCCTTTTAATTGTTTTAACATAAAACTACTTCACTCACCGGGTGAGAGTTATATATATAAAATTGAAGGGATCAGGTTTGTCTGGGCGGTGGTGTAAGCGGGGCAATAAATGCCTCATGGGCGCCGGGGGCGGGGGCCATTCCATACTCCCGGCTTTCTTCGGCCGGATATATTTTTTTTAATGCAGATAAAAAATATTCCATCTGCATTTTTTCAAGATTCTTCACTGCGTTCCCCCGCTTGTTTCTATCCCCCTGAAATTCTCTTTTTATCAGTTCGTCCATATTGGCAAAAAGTTTTGTTTCATCCTCATCGTCAATACAGAGATATCGCAGCGCCCCGCCGGTGAGTGTGTCGGTTTTTATAATGTCATACATCCTCCCCTCCAGTACAAATTCATGAGGTTCAATCCAGCGCAGCAGTTTGTCTTCCCCTTTGCGCGGGTCAATCACGATTAGTTTTAACCGGTCTTTGGGGTACTCCCCCTTCAGCTTCATTTTAATTTCCTTCTTTATTTTGTGCTTCGCATAGTAAAACGCCCCCACATATCCGGCGGAGTTAAAAAAAAGCACAAAAAGAAGCAAAAGCAATGCGCCTCGCCTCACAAAAGCATAGAAACTGGACATATTCAAAAATACGGATTTCCTCTTAAAAGGAAGGTGACTAATGCTGTAATAAAATCTTTGACCGTCTTTAGCGGGATGTGACATGTGGAAATAGCCGAAAAATCGCCTCCATGAGGTTAAATTGCCTGCCAGGGCTGACCAACCCTTCAAAAACCGCCATTTTTTCGTATTTTTGCAGTGCAAATTTGCTCCCGTAGCTCAGTGGATAGAGCATTGGTCTCCGAAGCCATGTGCGCAGGTTCGATTCCTGCCGGGAGCACTTGTTCCATGAAAATCCCCAAATCAATTTATCTGAATTAATAAAGGACTTTCCATTTTGTCCGATTTGTGACAGCTTTACCCATGACAAATTCTTTTAAAATAATGGCTTTCTTTGGCGGCTTATTCTATCTGTTTTTTGCCTGGTTCTTTTATTTCTATTTTCAGCTTGGCGATGATACCTACATCTATCTCCAGTATGTAAAAAACTTTCTTGCCAACGGAGAACTGGCTTTCAACTCCGGCACTCCTTCATACGGCTTTACCGCTCCCCTCTGGTTCTTTATGATGGCTTTTATGGTCAGCATAACCGGACAGCCCCTTGCCTCTCCGGCTCTGTTAAGCATTGCCTTCGGACTTGCAAGCGTGATTCTCTGGGCAAGGATTATTATGATTATGACGGCGGATACCAAAAAGAGAATGCTCTTTCTTCTGATTGTTGCACTCGACCCCAACCTGCTGAAACATGCATGGATGGGTATGGAAGCGACCGGGTCATTCTTCTTTGCAAGTCTTCTCATCTATTATATATTTATAAAAAAGGGGACAATTCATCCCGCACTGTTCGGACTGACTGCCGGACTGTTCTTTTTCATCCGTCCGGAGAGCGTGATTATTTCCGGAACTATGGCAGTATATCTCCTCCACACAAAGCATTACAGATATAAGGATATTCTCGCGGCAGGAGCGGTTTTCTCCGTCATTATTCTTCCCTGGCTCCTGTTTGCTTATAACTATTTCGACATTCTGTTCCCCTCAACTTTCGATGCAAAGGGAGGAGCATATTCTCCGGGAGTGCTTCTCATAAAGCACCTGACTGATACAGTGAAAATTGCAGGAGGCAACTATCTGATCCATCTTGCACTGTTGCTTTTTGTCGTTCTTCGTGTGAAATCTGCTGGTTTTCAGAAGAGCAGTTACTACGCAATTGCCGCAATTTTCCTGACGCTCGTTTTTTACTTTTTTTCCATTAATGCCGAAATTATATATGCCAGATACTTCTGTCTGTTTATTCCTTTTGGTTTATATATAATATTTACTGCTCTGAAGCAGGCCTCATTCCGGATGGTTTCTCCCGTTGCAGCCATAGTTGTTCTGCTACTTGCCGGACTCAGTTTTTTCTTCAGTTCGCTTCACAAATCTTCCTATCTTTCTATTGAAGCGGCCGAGGATAAACTTATTGAATGGGTAACGCAGGAGATTCCCGCAAATGCAAAAATTGTGAGAACCCGCATCGGTAAGATTGGTTATCTCACGGAAAATACCATTGTTGACCCGGTTGGATTAATAAATAAGGATATTATACCTTTTAATGTAAACGGATCACTGGCTGATTATTATAAACTGGTACGTCCTGAATATTTTATCCTGCAGGATGATGAGTATCTTAGAGATATGAAAATAGAAAATGTTACTTTGGTAAAAGAATTCACCCACAAACTCTTTCCCATGGTGAGAGATGCTTTCTCAGAAAAAGAAGAAACCAGGAAAATCTCCGTTTACCGGGTTAACTGGTAATTCTTTCTTACATATTTTAAAATTAAAGCTCTGTTACAATCTTGAATAATAAAACTCCAAACCGCCTGATCAATCAGAAAAGTCCGTATCTCCTGCAGCATGCTTATAACCCTGTTGACTGGTTCCCCTGGTCGGAGGAAGCATTTGCAAAAGCTAAGGAGGAGGACAAACCCGTATTTCTCTCTATCGGATACTCCACCTGCCACTGGTGCCATGTAATGGAAAAGGAATCTTTTGAAGACCCCGAAACTGCCAGACTAATGAATGAGGCATTTATAAACATAAAGGTTGACCGTGAGGAGCGTCCTGATATTGACGGCATATATATGGCAGTCTGTCAGGCGATGACGGGAGCAGGCGGCTGGCCTCTTACCATCGTGATGACTCACGAGAAAAAGCCGTTTTTTGCCGGGACGTACTTCCCCAAAGAAAGCAAACATAACCGTATCGGTATGATGGACCTCATCCCCCGTATTATGGAGGTTTGGGTTAATAACCGGAATGATGTACTTACTTCTGCTGAAGAACTGACTACCGCATTCAAAAAAGATGACATTGCACCCAAGCCCGTCTTTTTTGATGCAGATATACTTCACAGTGCATTTAATACGTTCAGAACCAAATTTGACAAAGAGTTCGCCGGATTTGGCTCCGCGCCTAAATTCCCTACCTCTCACAATCTGATTTTTCTCTGTCGCTATGCAAATCACTTTGATGAACCTGAAGCAGCAACGATGGCTGAAAATACAGCTCGCGCAATGCTCATGGGGGGTATATATGACCATCTCGGCGGCGGACTTCACCGCTACTCCACAGACAAAAAATGGCTGCTCCCCCACTTCGAAAAAATGCTCTATGATCAGGCAATGCTCGTCCTGGCTCTTACTGAAATATATCAGTTGACCGGCAACAATGAATTCGCTACTGCCATGCGTGATATACTCAGCTATGTTTCGCGTGACCTCACTTCACCCGATGGTGCATTCCTTTCAGCCGAAGATGCAGACAGTGAAGGAGAAGAAGGAAAATTTTACCTCTGGACAAGAGATGAAATCCTGCACCTCCTTAAAGAAGACGGCGCGCTTTTTTGTGATATATTTCAGATTAAAGAGGAAGGCAACTTTTATGACCCCTTCAAAGGTGGCTTAACCGGAGAAAATATCATTCATCGTGTCGAAGAACTATCTGCCCTCGCTGAAACGTATGCTATCAGGCCTGAGTCGCTCCCGTTAAAAGTTAAGGAGTGGTTTTCCGTATTGCTTAAACATCGCTCAGAAAGAATACGCCCCCATCTTGATGATAAGATTCTGACTGACTGGAACGGACTGATGATTGCCGGCTTTGCGCGCGCAGGATTTGTACTGAATGATGCTGAACTGATAACTAAAGCAGAATCTGCAATGGGATTTATTCTGAACAACATGCTGAAAAATGATTTCACTCTGATGCACCGTTACCGTGACGGAGAAGTAAACTTTAACGGCACACTGGATGATTATGCGTTTCTTATATACGGCCTGATTGAGCTGCATCAGACTACCGGTAAAACTTTTTACCTCAGAACAGCGCTTTCTCTTTGTAATGCAACGGTAACTCATTTTTTTGATACCCGTTACGGTGCATTTTACTTCACCGCGGACTTTGCTGAAGAACTAATCATTCGCCAGAAAGAAATATATGACGGAGCAATACCTTCCGGCAACTCTGTAATGCTGATGAATCTGCTCCGGCTTTTTGCGCTTACAGGGAACAGTAAATATGAAAAAACCGCGCAATCGGTTATTGATTTCTTCGCTCATACCGTTCAGCAGTACCCCGCCGGATATACCATGTTCCTCAGTGCATCATTCGCGCACCTGTTCGGAATGACCGAAACAGTAATAGCTGACTCCGGCAGTGATACTCTCAAAGAAGATACCCTGCAGCTTATCCGCGACTCATACCAGCCGACCGAAGTGCACATTATAAAATCAGTGGATGAAGATATCTCTGATATAACCCCCTTCACCGCGGAAATGAAACCCGGACAAAACAGCTCATTGGTATATATCTGCAAAGATTTTAACTGTAAACTCCCCACCAACAGCACAGCAGAAATCCGTATGCTGCTGGAATAATGGATCAGGATTTGCAGGATTGGCAGGATTAAAACCGTAGAGACATATCGCGACTTCTACCAGTAACTTCTGCCAATTAGTATTTCACTCCTGACGTTATTTGTTTATCAGGAAAAACAAATATATAATAACATCTTCCGAATGTTTCCTGACTTCTGCCAAAATCTGACCAAATCGTAAAAATCTTCGAATACGATCTA
>BTUV01000063.1:0-325 GCA_045863035.1 Ignavibacteriales bacterium
TGCAATCGCCACGACAAATTATTATATACGAGGGGGCTATGCGATTGCGTCGTCTCAGCGTGTTAAATGGTTAGTGCTGCCAGCCGGAGAGGTGTCATGTTTCATTCATATTTCTACCAACCTGCAATCCCTCCGGGATTGTTGCAAAATTTTCGTAGAGACGATGCAATCGCCATGACAGATTATTATATACGAGGGGTTTTGCGATTGCGTCGTCTAATACTATTCAAGGACATTAACGACAGCAAGGACACTAAGGACGACAACGACAATAAGTTCAAGTCTGAATTAATTTATAATCTTCCCTGAGATGATGCAAATAGGT
>BTUV01000063.1:425-17581 GCA_045863035.1 Ignavibacteriales bacterium
GTCCTCGACTCCGCTCGGACACCGGGTAGCCGCATTTGTCCCGCTTATTGTGTATGTGCGGAGACAAATTTACCGCCTGCCTCAATCTTCCCTGAGATGATGCAAATAGGTGTCCTCGACTCCGCTCGGACACCGGGTAGCCGCATTTGTCCCGCTTATTGTGTATCTGCGCTTTACAGATCCTTTGCGCCATAGCGTTTTGCGAGATATAGAGCTCTGTAAAACCGTGCTTAAACGCTGCGCTTCCGCCGCCGCGGAATGCATTAAAAAAAGTAACATCAATATATTTAAAAACAAAAAAGCCCCGGCAGCTAACCTGGGCTTTTTTAATTAGAAATTCAGAATTGCAACCAATTCATTCTTCATAATTCATACTTCATAATTCTTACGGGCTGTTTTCCATCGTTTCGGTCAGACCTGCCGGAGGAGTGTAGTCCGGGTAATTTGTCCGCAGATAATTATAATACCCTTTGGCTTTTTCCATCTTATTAAACTGCAGTTCATAAAAGATTCTGCGGGTGAGCATGGCTGCTGCATTCTGATAGATGAAATTAGTGTAGTAGGTTTTCTGTGACGGAAACCGTATCGGTTCTACGGGTAAATCTGAAGCAGGGATATATTTATTCCCCTTTGTTATGCGATAGAAAAAGAGATCAGGGATAAGTACAACTCCCTCAGGCATAAGAAGTTCACCCCGTTTTAATTCGCCTTCAGCTAATTCTGCTCCTATATATATAGGTCTGTTGTTAAGATTGGTTTCAATAAGCCGCAGCATAAGATTGCGGTAAGCAAGCTCAAGTGGCTGAGGGTCAAACGGAAGATCCTGTTCAAATGGTTTCAAAAGACGGAGAAAAGTATCACGTTCTGATTTGATCTTTTCCATAATATCCGGCATAAAGGAGCCCAGTTGGCGGTAATACCAGGAACGGCGGAGGAGTTCTTTGTCAATCACTTTAACATCAGTCCTCATTTTTTCGACATACTGAAAATAATAAGATGCTGAGATAAAGAAATCCCACTGATACGTGAAAATAATTGCATGCTGATCAGCCGTAATAAGCGCGTGGGAGGCGTAATCCTTCACAGCCAGATTATCCTTTTGATTCACCTTATCATAGTTTAAGTAAATCTGTGCTGCCAGGAAAATTGCAACCAGCGAAACCGGCAGCAAAAGCTGAAGCCGCTTGTCACCCAGCCACCGGTACGTCAGATAGAGCCCGAACAAGGCAAAGTATGACATGCTGATATAGGCAAGCAGGAAATAGGAATCAATGTCAACGATGTCATAATTAATTGCATAAAGAACTGTGCTTACAAAAGATATAAGCAGAAAGACAAACATTTTTCTTGCTTTTATGAACGCAAATATCAGTCCAATAAGAACGAATATAAGGTTGAGGGTAAACTCTGTTGGTATCTGACTGATGAAGTAAGAAAACTGTTTTTGCGCTGCCTCAGTGGAAGAGAAAATCCAAACCTGATACTGCTTTCCGGAGATATGCCTCATGATATTTTCAAAGTTCACCGGATTGCCCCAGTTCAGCGATGGACCCTGCAGCGCACGGATGGGCAGATAGGAATAAACAATTATCAGAGTAGTGAAGAAAATAAAGAGCATTTTGAGGATACGGAAAACCGACTCTTTATTTATCGGAAAAGTTACAAAGTAGATGTAAGCCACACCCGGTAAAATCAGCAGCGTGGTCATGTGGTTACCGAAGCCGAGCGCAAGTATAAACGCAAATGCAAACCAGTGTATATCGTTAGGGTAGTCACTGAGCGCGTTCAGACGGGCACGGATGAGAAAATGAATGATCAGCAGCATCAGCAGAATATGCAGTGAGTAAACTTCAACCGAGGTGCTCTGAAACCAGACTGTTTTATTAAGCGCGAATACCAGACCGGCAGAAATTGTGGTGAATATATATAGCGAGCCCTTATGTTTCAGCGGAGCTTTTTTTATTTCGACCGGAGCAGGTTCTTCCTTATCCCGTTTATTCTTCTTTGATTTCTTTTGTCTGGATGACTCCTTCTCCGGTTCTGCCGAAGTGAACGAAGACAAATGTTTAAGAATAAGTTCGGATGTATAAATAAAAACTATCACCCCGCCTGTGACCCATAAAGCAGCAAGTATATTCATTTTAGCAACGGGTGCTACCGGGATGGGGAGATGCGAAAAGATAAAACCAAGTACTGTAAAAAGCGGATATCCCGTGGGATGTGCAATACCCAGAGTAAGCTGAACCGCCGCCAGTTCGCCTGAATCAATCTGAATAACCGATGTGGCTATGGTAATACCGTAGAGCATCAGCACTGCCAGTCCGGCCAAAAATGGGTGATAATACTTTATAAAGTATTGCAGTCTGGAGTTATTCATTACTTTCCGTAAGGTATCTGCTTAATAAAAGGTGATTTTGGCTGAGAATCTTATTAATCATATTGATGAGTGTTTCCGGCGTGTCACAGCCCATGAACCGCGCCAGTACCGGAAGTGTTTTGCTTTCACTTCTGAATCTGACTTTAGCCGCGGGTTCCAGAATTTGCAGGAAAATCTCAGCCGCTTTAAGCCGGGAATAATTTGTCTGCATGGTTTTACCTGTCTCATGGGTGATAATCTTGTTATCAGCAAAGAAACTGATCAGGCGGCTAAATTCCACACCAAGAATCTGTGCAAAATAAGCAGAATTGCTCAAAATCAAAAATTGAGCGATGAACTCAAGGTCAACATAACCCCCTCTCCCCCGTTTCAACTCAACTGCATTATTCAGCGCTAAGGACTCAGAAATCAACTTTTTCCTCATGTTCAGCATTTCTGAACGGATAATTTCAGGGGTGAGGGCTGCTAAACGCCCGGCTGTTATCCTGCTCAGCTCCTCAAATATGAGCTGGTTTCCGAAAAGAAAAGACATTTTTGTCATTGCCTGAAGTTCCCAAACCCTCGCTCGCTTTTGAAGGTATTCCTGATAACTTGATATGCTGAAAATAAGAAGAGAAGTCCGGCCTTCGGGTCTCAGGCGTGAGTCGATTTCAAGTGGGAAGGATGCGATTTTTAATTCATGCAACAAGGCAAAATAACGTTCTTGAATCTCAGTCGGGTTAAAATCATCTGCTTTAATAAATATCAGGTCTGCATCACTTGAGAATGACATCGTGCCGGTGCTGATGCTTCCGGCGGTGATAATACAGATTGCACTTCTTTCGGTTTCATCAGGAATAAGCTCATTCAACCGTTCGATCAACTTCTTTTTTACCGCTGATGAAAGCTCCTGTGAGAAGTCGCCGGCAGTTATCATGCCAAGCAACAGCCGGATGCTCAGGATAAAATATACTTCCTTTATATTGGAAGCATGATGGATGGCATCCGGTTCAAATACTCGTCCGGTGAGAAACTTTTCCTGCAGATATATATCTTCGGGAAGTGAGTTCATGGAGCGAAGGTCATACATACAGAGCGCGGAAAAAGCTTCAAGAAATTTGTCATTCCTGAACTGCTCATACCATACGGAAGGAAATGCTGCCTGCCGTAGCACTTTAACCATGTTGGATAGAAGTTTATCAGGATCACCGGCTCTTCTGAGCAGGGAAAGTATCTTCGGCTCAACTGATTCAAAAGACTGCATTGAAAGGGTATCGAAATTTCTTTCGCCGATGAGACTTTTCCCCTCTTTAAGATAAGCATATAGTTTTTTTGCTGCTGCCGGATCGGAAAACTGAATCGTGTCAATTCCTTCCTCCGGTTGATTAGCTTCTTCCTGACCGGTAACCGAACGGTAAAATTTACTTACTTGAGATTTGAAAAAATTTATATCCTTTAATAAACCGGCTGAATTTTCATAACCAAAATACGCTGCCAGTTTATCAGGCACTTCTCCCTCAGACGGGATTGTGTGTGTCTGCTGATCATTTACGAGCTGAAGATAATGCTCAATCCGGCGGTAATGTGAGTAAATAGCAGCCAGTGAAGTGTATTCTTCTTCAGTGATAAGCCGGTGAAGACGAAGTTTGTAAAGCGCATGCAGTGTATTGCCGGTTCTGATATCAGGGTTTTTGCCTCCGGCAAGCAGTTGCAGCGCCTGCACGCCGAATTCAATATCACGAATGCCCCCGGAAGAAAGTTTTATATTAAGTTCATTCTGATTTGCCTTCAGGATATTTCCCCTGATTTTTCTGATTTGCTCAAGAGGTGAGACAAAGGAAGAAGCCGGATAAATAAACGGTGTTATATACGATATAAAATCTTTATAGAGATTTCTGCTGCCTGATATATATCCCGCCTTAATGAGCATCTGACGCTCCCAATGCTCTCCGCGCGCTTCATAGTAACGAAGTGTATCTGTGAGGGTGCGACAGAGAGGGGCCGACTTACCGTCCGGTCTGAGCCGGAAATCAACCCGGTAAAGAAATCCGTTTTCATCCGGTGTTGACATTACCCTGCTGAACAACTGTATTACGGAGGTTAGCAGTTCATAGTACTCTGTTTTTCTACCTGCTTTTTTGTTTCTTTTGTAAAAAACCATCAGATCAATATCAGAACTGTAGTTAAGCTCACCACCTCCCATTTTGCCAAGTGCGATCAGGGTGTATTCTGCCGGAATTACTTTACCGCAGATGCGGAGTGATTCGTGTTTGTGGCAAAGAGTGAAAACCGTATCAGTCAGTACCGCTGCCAGAGAGGAAATTTCATCGAGTAGCTCAGGGAGATCAGCAAGACCGAGCAGATCGCGCAGGGCAATTTTGAGCATTTCACGCCGCTTTACCCCTTTTAGGAATGCAATTTGCTTTTCGAGCGCTGAATAGTTTTGCAGACTGGTAATGAGAGTTCTCCGGAGCTCTGTTTTATTAAAGGGGAGCTCAAGTAGTCCTTCAGTAAGAAATCCATAGAGGGGACCCGGATCACGGACGACTATATCTGTCAAATAATTACTGTTCCCGGCTATCTTCAGAAGGGTGTGGGGGAACCAGGGGAATCGCAGGCAGTCCCTCAGTATTGAGCGGGGGTCGTAGAACGCCTGAAGCAGTCTGAGGAGGTTGCTTTCCGTCTCACGGGTAAGGAGTACATTATCCCTTCCTGCAATAAACACATCCGGTATTCCGGCTTTTTCTTCATCGGAAAAAAAACCAGGAGTAACAGACTCAAGAAAATGGTAAAAATCAGGGCTGAACACGCCGATTACTCTGACCTTCCATAAGACAGGGTGTTTGTGACGCAGTGCAGACTCTCAAAAACCACCACTATTGGGACTAACATATTAAACGGGAACTCCTTATATTACTATTCATACTTTATGGCGATTCATTTCAAAAAAATTAAAAGAGCAACCATGAAACTACCATTACTGTTTCTTCTTCCGTTATTCTTCATTGCAGCCGGCTGTTCGGGCGGCGATAACTCTGCTCCCAAAAAGGATCAGGAGATTTCACAGAACGATACAAAAAATCTGAAACCGCGACAGGAAATTAAGAATAACCTGAGCATGATAGAAGGAGAAGTTCTTGCAAATTACCGGGAGGATGAAACTGATTTTGTTCTGAAAATGAGAACTTCCGTGGTGGCTAAAGTGGATGAGAACGAAAATATGGCTGTTCTGGGCGATGAGATATTTATGACGCCAAACTTTATTATTGATGAGAAGGGAGCTATAGCGGATGATCCGGTTAATACACGTCTGAAACAACTGAGCAAGGTGAACAAGGGGGCAGTCGTCCGGGTGCATGCATTCTACGTCCTGAAAAAAGGATGGTATATAAAAGATTATTTAATTAAGAACTGAGGCAGCCATGAAAAAAAGTGTTTTACTCTTTGCGTTGATGATTTTACTCCCGGCCGGAGTGTTACTGAGGTTTGCAGGATATCAGGACGGGAAAATAGCTCTGAAAGATTATATAACCTGGAAGATTGAACAGAAAAAAGCAGGCGTAAAAAAAGCCAAAGCCGGATATCCGGATAAGGCGATGGAATGGTATATAGAGCAGCGGGCGTATCCGGGAACAACTATACCGGAAAACTGGCGTGAAGATGCTCTTAAACATATTAAAGCAAATAATACGTCCGCCTCTTTTGAAGACATTCAGGCAGAATTCACCTGGACTCAGCTTGGTCCGGGCAACATTGGCGGCAGAGTCAGAAGTATTGTAGTGAATCCGAATAACTCATCTGTGATTTATGCGGCCTCAGTTTCAGGCGGTGTCTGGAAAACCACCAACGGCGGTTCATCCTGGTTCCCCTGTAAAGATGATATGGAAAATCTGGCTGTCTGTTCGATGGTTATGGACCCTTCTAACCCTAATATTATTTATGCCGGTACCGGCGAAGGTTTTTTTAACCTTGATGCAATTCGAGGCGCAGGAATTTTTAAAACCACAGATGGCGGTTCGAGCTGGACTCAGCTTAGTGCAACAATGAATTCGAGCTATTACTACGTGAATGACCTCAGCTTTGATGCAACTACCAATACCTTGTGGGCTGCAACCAGGAAAGGTCTTCATAAGTCAACTGACGGCGGGGCGTCATTCACGGCTGTTGTGACCGGATCAAACAACTCTGATGTGCATTGTACGGATATTGAAATCGCACCGACCTCACCGACTACCATTTATGCTTCATTCGGGCTCTTTAATCAGTCGAATATACAACGATCAACAAATGCAGGCAGTTCGTTTTCGCAGGTATATACGCAGTCAGGAATGGGAAGAGCTGAAATTGCTGTATCAAAGTCAAACCCTTCTATAGCTTATGCTTCATTTCTTGAACTGAGCACCAGCCAATGCGGACTGATGATCAGAACCACCAACGGCGGATCATCATGGTCAACCATTACCATACCGGGACCCGCATACTCCGGAGCAGCAACCTATACCAGCGGACAGGCATGGTATAATAACATCCTGGCTGTGGATCCTGATAATGCCGGTACTCTATATGCTGCCGGGCTTGATTTTTGGAAGTCAACTTCTAATGGTTCTAACTGGACTCAGAAAACCAACTGGTATGAAGAGTCAGGCGCTCCGCCTTACATCCATGCTGATCACCATGCTATCGTTTTTGATCCGAACAACTCAAGCATTATATATGTCGGAACAGACGGCGGTGTATATAAATCCACTAACAAGGGCGAAACATGGAATGGGCTGAATAACGGTTTGTTCATAACTCAGATTTACTATGGCGCGGTTGACCCCTCAGCTTCTAAATACTACGCCGGAACACAGGATAATGGCACACTTAAATCAACCGGTTCAACCACTTGGGCTGAGATCTTTGGCGGTGACGGCGGTGCCACAGAAGTTGATTTTGCAAACCCGAATAATATATATATCGAATACGTAAACTGGGCTTTCTTTAAATCAACCAACGGCGGTTCAACTTTCTTTAAAGCCATGAACGGTGTGCCAACGGGCTCGGGCACATACTCCGGAACTACTGACCGCACGCTTTTTATAACTCCTTTTTCGATGGACCCGAATAACTCGAACATTCTGGTTGCCGGAACCTACCGTGTATGGAGAACAACTAACAACGCGGGTAATTGGTCTTCTATCAGCTCTGATTTAACCGGTGATGGCAGCGGTTCAAACGGCGCAGAAATTTCGACTGTGGTAGTTGCAAAAGGAAATTCAGACGTCATCTACGCGGGAACATCCAACGGACGAGTGCAGGTTACTACTAACACAGGCAGCTCATGGTCTCTGCGAAACAGTGGCTTGCCGAATCTTTATGTAACAAGAATCGCGACACTCGCCTCTGACCCGGCAACTGCATTTGTGACTTTCTCAGGTTTTACCTCAGGTCAGAAAGTATATAAAACCACCAACTACGGCACAAGCTGGTCCAACGTGTCAGGAAATCTGCCAAACATTCCGGTTAACTGCGTTCTGGTTAATCCTGCTGATGCTTCCGATCTGGTTGTCGGCACAGACCTGGGTATCTTCCGTTCAGCTAACGGAGGCACTTCGTGGACAAAACAGAATAATGGTATGGCGAATGTAGCCGTCTTTGACCTGGATTACCGTGCTTCTGACAACAAAATATTTGCATCAACTCACGGACGCGGAATGTTCTCCGCTTCATTTTCGACCTCCGGCGGAGGCGGTGGTGGTGGCGGGCAAGTGATAAATCTGCTTTATGATGACGGCACTCCTTCTTCCGGATATTTCTGGGGCTCAGCCGGTCAGGCAAGCGCTAACCGTATTACCGCGACTGTGGCTAATTCCAAAGTAACTAAAATAAGCATGTATATACTTGGTGTAAGCAGCGCGACAACCGCAAGATATAAACCCCTGCTGATGAGCGGCGGGACGAGCGGTCCGGTTTCATCACTGGCCTCACTCTCTTTCAGAACGGCAGTTGGTTATCCCGGCTGGGATGATATTGATGTGTCATCATTAAATGTTATCGTAAATGATGAGTTTTATGTTGGGATGGAGTATGACGGAACCAACAAACCACTCTTCGGATATGATCAGATAAACAACGGCAGAGCGTGGGATAAGGGGGCATCTGTTTGGGAGTCATGGAATGAAACCTATTTCATGCGCGCCACTATTGAAACTCCGGCGACCGATGTTCAAATAGAAACAACAGTGCCAGGTGATTTCTCTTTAGAGCAAAATTACCCGAATCCGTTCAACCCTTCAACTATGATTCGTTTCGGATTACCTAAGGAAGAATTTGTGACACTGAAGGTATATGATATTAACGGTCGTGAAGTGGTAACGCTGGCAGAAAACACACTTGCTCCCGGAACCTATTCAATTATGTGGAACGGTAAGAACAATGCCGGTGTGCAGTCAGCAAGCGGAACGTATATATACCGCCTTGCCGCAGGAAATTATGTGCGAACGATGAAAATGGTTCTGCAAAAATAATATTGAAGTATGAATTATGAAGTATGAAATACTTTATGCACTTTGTTTACTGTGATAATCTTGCCTCGCTCAATGAAGCTAAGGCATAAGGAGTTTGCACTACAGAATAATTGCTGATAATAAAAAAGGCGACCAGATTTGGTCGCCTTTTTTGTTACATGAAAATATATGGAATATTTACCTTACAATTCATCTCGTACTAGCCGCTGTTCAGCCACTGGATCTCCTGACTAATTTAGTTTACCTGGAATATCAGAGAAATCATATTTCTGCGGAATATTGGATTTTGCATCATCCGTGACGGGTGTAGTTATAACTTCTATTTTTTTCCCTTTATATTCTATTGGGAATTTATGGTAACTGAATCACCTTCAATTGTAATAATTTTTTTAATGGTTCTCATATTTTAAGTTACGATTTATTTTCGTACTAATTCAATGGCTTTAATGCCGAGCACGATGAAAAGATTTCCCGCAGATCAGGCAGATTTTCGCGGAAATTAGGACTATTTATCCAGTCCATATTTCTTCATATAGCGTTCATAAAGTTCAGTCTGTTCGTTGCGCAGGTCGAGTTCTTTTCCTTGAATAAACGCATGGGTAATTTTATTGCCGGTTATCTCAAGTGCATTACCTTCAGAAATAAAAAGTGTTGCATGTTTTCCTGTGGTTAATGAACCCACATGGCGATCAATACCAAATATTTTGGCAGTGTTGAGAGTTAAACCCTGAACTACATCTTCAAATGTGAGTCCGTATCCGGCAGCAGTTCCGGATATAAAAGGGAGGTTGCGCACTTCTGAGCCCTCTCCACCGGATTCAAAGCCGAACAGGATATCGCTCTGCTTGAGTATATACGGCAGCTTAAACGGCATATCAATATCCTCAGATGAAGAATAAGGGAGTGAATGCAACTTTCTGATCAGAACGGGGATATCATTTCCCTTGAGGAAAGCAGTTACTTTATATGACTCCGCGCCGCCGACAATACCAATGCGCTTTATTCCAGTCTGCTTTGCAAGTTCAACAGAGGTGATGATATCCTTTGCGCTATTCACATGAATAAGCAGAATTTGTCCGCCGGAATAAAGACCCTTTATCGCCTCAAACCGGATGTTATGAACAGCAGGATTTTTTGCTTGGGCGTAAGCTGCCGCATCCTGAAAAAACGAACGCACCTGACTGAGATAGTTATTATAGTTTTCTCCGGTTTGCAGTTTCATATCCTGAGCTCTGAAATCAGTTTCACTCATCCATCTGAGCTGAATTGCTGCATCCGGTTGAAGCACAGCATCTTCCCAGTTCCAGCCGTCAAGCTGCATCATGCAGGAAGAGCCGGAAATCCAGCCGCCGGTTGGAGTGGATTCTGCAATCAGCACACCGTTATTCCTGACAGTCGGGATGATTTTCGAATCTGTGTTATATGCAATCAATGAACGGACATTCGGGTTAAAGAGTCCGGTTTCAGTGAAATCACGAGTCGCACGGACAGATTCGATCTCAATAAGACCAAGCAGTGTGTTAGTTGCAATAAATCCAGGATAAATATGTTTGCCTGAGGCATCAATTACTTTTTTAAAACCAGATATATCAGCGTTACCGTTGATTGAGTCAACAAGTGTAATTACTCCTCCAGTGAAACCAATAAGCGCGTTTGCAATCACTCTGCCGTCCCCAAGATGAGCAGTACCTCCTTTAATGAGGATTGGTTCTGACTGCGGTGCCGCCGGCACAGGTTTTTGCGCGTGCAGGGAAAACACTGCCGTGATCAGAAAAGCAATTATTATATATGTCTTTTTCATCAGAAACCTCCTTCTGTGGTATAGTCATCAAGGAGCGTGTCGCACTCATAATGAATCTCTTTTTTGCTCTCAGGTTTTACTGAGGGTTCGCCCCCTTTTTGCGCGGATTGCATTTTCATAATTATCCGGTTTCGTTCTGCCTTTACTTCATCGGCAACACTATTATTCAACTCACGATCAAAATATACAACTCCATCAATGATGGTTTTTTCAGCACGGCTTGTTATTGAGAGGGGATGACTGCTCCAGATGACAAGATCAGCATCTTTGCCTGTTTTGATGCTTCCGATTTTATGATCAAGTTTGAGCATCTTAGCGGGGTTGAGAGTCACAAACTTCAGCGCTTCCTCTTCTGATATACTTCCGTACTTAACCGCTTTGGCTGCTTCCTGATTAAGGCGGCGTGCCATTTCAGCATCATCAGAATTGAATCCAACATTCAGACCTGCCTTATGCATGATTGCACCGTTATACGGAATTGCTTCATACACTTCAAATTTATAAGCCCACCAGTCAGAGAATGATGAAGCGTTTGAACCGTGCTGTTTCATTTTATCCGCGACTTTATATCCTTCTAATATGTGGGTAAAGGTATTAACCTTAAAGCCCATAGAGTCAGCCACATGCAGGAGCATATTAATTTCAGACTGCACGTAGGAGTGGCAGGTGATGTTTCGTTTACCTTCAAGAATTTCATTAATGGTTTCAAGATCGAGGTCAACACGGAAGGAGCTTCCGCCAGTCTTTTTCTTTGCGGCATATTCTCTTGCGCGGGTGAACAGATCAAAATAATACTGCTCAACACCCATGCGGGTTTGAGGGTATCTCTCGTTGGCATTATCCCCCCAGTTTGACTGCTTTACATTTTCACCAAGTGCGAATTTGATGAACTTTGGCGCATCCTTAAATTTGAGACCATCAGCCGTACTGCCCCATCGCAGTTTAATGATGGAAGATTGTCCCCCCGCTTGATTTGCGGAGCCATGCAGTTGCTGGATGGTGGTAACTCCGCCTGAAAGCTGACGATATATATTAATATCATCCGGGTTTACTGCATCCTCAATACGTACCTCCGCGCTTGATGATTGTGTGCCCTCATTAACACCCGCGGTTATGGCAATGTGTGAATGTTCATCCACGACACCTGGTGTAACATGTTTTCCGTCTGCGTCAATTACCGTTACTCCGGATGGCGCTGATAAGTTTTTACCTGTTCTTATGATCTTGCCATTTTCAACCAGTATATCGCTCTGCTCAAGAATGCCTTCTTTCTCATTTGTCCAGATAGTTGCATTTTTTATAAGCAATGACCCTGAGGCGGCAGGCAAATCTTTTTTACCATAAGCTTCAAACGGATAAATAATAGATCCGGTTTCAGGTTTTTGTTTAACAGGGGATGGCGTGAAAACATAATCTGCTGTACGTAATGCTTTCCATCCGAAGGTGTTTCCTTTCACATCAGTCCCGGTTCCGCTTAGTGTTTTTGAATCAGTAAATGTTCCTGAGAGTGTATATACGGTATCGCCTTTGGTACCGGTTAAACGAAAAGTGACAAGCTGCGAGTTCAATGAAACTTTTGCGCTGAGTGTGGTTCCGTTAAGTTTTACTTCCGGCTTGCCTGCTTTGCCTTTAATTTCTGCTGTTACTACAGTATTCAGATAGGTGATCTGGTAAGTACCGCGAATTTCCTGTTCAGGATTTTCTATATGACGGTAACGCTTTCCTGAGACCCATGTTTCAAGCATCGAAGCATTTTCATCAAACAAATCACCGTCAGTTATAATCAGGTTGGCTATATATCCTGTTTTTACTGAACCGAGCATATTATCTGCTTGGATAATTTTGGCTGGAGTTTCTGTAAGGGCACGAAGCGCCTGAGCAGGGGTTAGCCCGTATTGAATAGCTTTCAGCAGATTTTTTCTGAATTCTTTTTTGTCTTTAAGCCCATCCAAAGTTAATGCAAAGGGAATGTTTTGTTCAGCAAAACGCGCCGGATTAAACGGAGCGAACTCCCAATGTTTAAGCAATGACAATGGAATAAGATCAGCATCATACTGATTTGATACCTCAAACGAAGCGGGGAAATTCAGAGGGAGTATATAAGAAAAACCTGTTTTCTTAATATCATCAATCCGCTGATACTCATTGCCTCCCCCTTTAACCACGAAGGACATTTTGAATTCATCAGCAATCTTTTTAATCCGGAGTGCATTTTGCCATCCTTCTGCTTCAAAAAAACGGGGGAGGGCTAAGGTTTTGTTATATATATCAAGTGACTGGTAATATTCCATCGTGCCGGATTTGTTATACCACTCTGCGTCATAAAAAAACTGCCTCATCAGGGCTATAGCACCGATGAGCGAACCTGGATAGGCCTGAAGCGACGTGCCCTTATTAAACGAAAAAGCGGTAACTGCCTCGGGGAGGAGGATATTCTCAACTTCGTGTCCGGCACCAAGCAGAACAACCGGAAAGGTACCTCTTGCAATTCCGTCCTTAAAAACCGGAAGCGCGGCTCCGAAGCCCAGACCTCTGAGTTCCTCAGCTTCTTTTTCTTTAACCGTAAATGAGCTGACACCGGAAAATCCTGACCTGATTGCCTCGTTCCAGTAGCTTTGCTTGTCAGAAGTTCTTTCGTATTTAGGACGGTTCGAAGTTGGCGCCTGCCTGACCGGAGCGGGGAGTCCGTAGCCGGAGTAAATATCAATAAAAGCCGGATAAATGAACCGGCCTGAACAGTCAATAATAACAGCATCTGTTGGGGGAGAAACTGAAGCTCCGGCGGCGGTGATTTTACCGTTTTTTACCAAAACAGTCATTTTTACCGGGGAGGCATCCCATGAGGAAATCACCTGCCCGTTAATAAGGGCATAAGTTACCTCCCTCACATCCGAGGGACCGTTTACCGGATAGATAGACTGAGGAGAGGCGGTAAATTGTATTAATGCAATAAACGATGCAAGAAGTAGTAAAAGACGGTTTTTCATAAATCCGTTCAGATAAAGTGGAAAAATTTAGTGACAGAGAAGAAAAGATAAAGAAAATCTGGTATAATTCAGCAAAAAATGGTATCTTTATGTTCTGAATTTGAAATTACATTACGGGGTGGGGTTAAAAAAGTTTTACATCGCGGGGTGGAGTCCCGAGTATCGGGAGTAGCTCGTCGGGCTCATATCCCGAAAGCTTTCGGGATGTAGGTTCAAGTTGGGGGATCAAAAAAGTTTTATATCGCGGGGTGGAGTCCCGAGGATCGGGAGTAGCTCGTCGGGCTCATATCCCGAAAGCTTTCGGGATGTAGGTTCAAGTTGGGGGATCAAAAAAGTTTTATATCGCGGGGTGGAGCAATTGGTAGCTCGTCGGGCTCATAACCCGAAGGCTGTAGGTTCAAGTCCTGCCCCCGCTACCACTAAAAAAAGCCGTCTTTTGACGGCTTTTTTATTTTAAACGAGTCGGGCTCATATCCCGAAAGCTTTCGGGATGTAGGTTTCCCGAAGTCTCGGGACCCCCGCTACCAAGAAAGAAGGTCGTTGCAAGACGGCCTTTTTTATTTTAAACGAGTCGGGCTCATATTCCGAAAGCTTTCGGAATGTAGGTTTCCCGAAGTCTCGGGACCCCCGCTACTAATGAAAAAAGCCGTTGTTTGCCGGCTTTTATTGTTTTAAACTATTAGCATGTTGGGCTCATATTCCGAAAGCGTTCGAAATGTAGGTTCACTGAGTCTCAAAACTCTTGCTCCAGTGCAAAAATTCTCATTTATGTGGTATTTTGTTTTAATTAACAAGCTGACAGCCGCCGCTTGCCGAATAAAATATGCTGATTTTTGCTATTTTTATACTTGAAATTGCAAGGAGTTCCATTTGAAAAAAGAATATAATGTTATCATCGAAAAAGACGAAGACGGTTATTTCGTAGCTTCTGTTCCAGAGCTAAAAGGATGCCATACTCAGGCAAAATCGCTTGATGAACTAATGAAGCGAATCAAAGAAGCGATTGAACTTTGTTCAGAGGTTCAAAAGGTAAAAGTAAGTAAACTTGATTTTGTTGGCGTCCAGCGTATCTTGATAAGCTAATGGCAAAGTCACCTAAACTGACAGGAAGGGAAATTATTAAGGCACTTAAAAAGTCGGGATTTGCTGTTGTAAGAATACGGGGTAGTCATCATTTTTTGCAACATCCAGATGGCAGATGCACTACAGTCCCGGTTCATGCAAAAGAAGTTATTGGAACCGGATTGCTCCATAAGATATTGGACGATTGTGATTTAACGTTAAATGAGTTCATAAGACAGATTTAATCCGGGGTATGCTTGCTGTAGAATTTATTGCGGATATTTAGCGAAAGACTCTCCTTCCTCACAAAATGAGTCTGCCAAGGTTTATTCGGTCTTAACATCTTTTATTCTTACCAATCAACCACGTACAAGTAACTTCCTCTATTGAGGGTTCTCTAAAGTCCTTTTTCTCCAATTATCGCACATTAACGAACAGCGTTGAGTGTAGAGAATTTCAACATATTTTTAGTCATTCAAAACAACATAGGTGACATAACATAAAAATATTGAAATTAGACAAGAATTTATTTGCGTTTCATTTTTTTTTTTTTAGATTTTCGCAAGTAGTAGTATGTTTTTGAATGATGACAACGGGAATTATTCGAATTTGTACTATTTTCATCTTCAAAATTAATGGGGTGACCCCCTTTTAAGTTTGAGCACACTAATAACTGGAATCTAATTTATCATTTTCCCTGGAGTAGCCATGAAAATGTTTCTGTTCCTTGTTGCTCTTTTTATTACATGGGATATCATCTATTCTCAATCCGATACGATGTATATCGAAACGGGCGGTAATACGATCGCCTATCCTTTGTCCTCAATTGCTCAATTAACTTTTGATGGGTTAACAGGGCTTGATCCGGAGGATATTAATAAAATGAATGCAATCCTTAACTCTTTCACTCTCCATCAAAACTATCCCAATCCTTTTAACCCCACTACTAAAATCGCTTATCACCTTCCATCCCCCGGAAAAGTGTTTATCGGTATATATGATATCAACGGCACTTTAGTCAGGGAAATCCTTTCTTCAGCGCAGGAAGCAGGCGAGCATACTGTGTTCTGGGATAGCAAAACCGGTGAGGGTATAAACGCCTCAAGCGGTGTGTACTTCTATCAGGTAAGATTCAATAATTCAATATTAACAAAAAAGATGATTTTAATAAAGTAAGGTTCTTAAGATGAAATCAATTGTAGTTCTATATTTGATCCTTTTTTCAGTTTCTGTAAATAGTCAGACTTGGATGAAAATACAAAAAGTAAGCGGGGGGACAGACTCAATAGCTTTATCGGACATTCAGAGAATATATTTTAGTGGCGCTTATAATATCCCTCAGGATTATGTTGCCTATTATCCGTTTAATAACAGTTTTAATGATGAGAGTTTAAATAGTTTGCATTTATCTCCAATTGGATCGCCAACTTTTACAACTGACAGATTTAATAATCCTCTTAAAGCTGGTCAATTTAACGGAAATTCTGATTATTTAAAGCGCGATTCTACTGCACTGTTAAAGCCAGACAACGCTTTCACATTGTGTGCATGGTTTAAAACAGAGAGTATTGATGCTGAGTCGGATGTAATTATTTCAACCTTAGCAGTCCCAGATTTAGGTGGTTATCAGGTAACTCTTGCAAGAAGACCAGAATTTGTAATAGAAGGTGATGCAAGAACACCGGACACTCAAGCTATTCAGACATCTTATGATACCTCTCGCTTCAATAAGTGGAATTTTGTGGTCTATACCTATTCAGCAGGAGTGGGTCAAAGATTATATTTAAATGGTATAAGAGTTGCTGAAACTAATGTTGCTGTACAGATTGTATATCAGTCAAATAATCAGTTTTTTATTGGAACAAATCCTCACGAATACTCTTCTTTGAGGATGTTTAAGGGTCTCATAGATGATATACGTATCTACAATCGTGTACTCTCTGATTCTGAAATAACAGCCTTATTTTTTGAAGGTGGTTGGTCAGGAAACTAAATCTGTACTTTTTACGATTTTTGGAAGTGTACTGAGTTAAATATTTAAAAATGCTTTTATCATGAATAGTCTTCCGCTTCTGGGTTATGGTTAATTTTTTGGGAGAAATCGAGAATTTTATTTAGTGAACTGGAGTCCCGAGGATCGGGAGTAGCTCGTCGGGCTCATATCCCGAAAGCTTTCGGGATGTAGGTTTCCCGAGGCCTCGGGACCCCCGCTACTAATGAAAAAAGCCGCCGTTTGGCGGCTTTTTTTGTTTTAAACCAGAAGCTTGTCGGGCTTATAAACCGTCTCTTGCTGCCCGTTCGGATTAAAGCTATTTTTTCGTAAAAGGATTTGTGGTAAGCAAACAAATCCGGATAGCTGGGTTTAGTTTTCCCCCATACCCACTCTCGGCAGAAACTTCTATTTCCGTGTGAAAAATCAAAAAAGCGAAGCAGGGGTCGTA
>BTUV01000064.1:0-10927 GCA_045863035.1 Ignavibacteriales bacterium
CGGCAGAAACTTCTATTTCCGTGTGAAAAATCAAAAAAGCGAAGCAGGGGTCGTAAAAAGGTCTCTTTTTCAGGGAAAAACACTATTTTCGCCTTAGCTGTTTTTAATTTTATATGCGTAACTGTTATAGTATTAAAACAGAAGTATCGAACTGAATGGCTAATGAGAAAACCGGATCAGAAAATCGGTCATCAGTAAAATTATGCTCAGATATGAATTTCAATTATCATTATATGCTTTGCTTTTGGCACAGGCGGATAAGAAGCTGAGATTTTGTAAACCAAAAACGACAACTTTGTCTTGATGCGATTTATAATAGTATTATATTTTTTCACTCTTGCCTTATTTCCTCAGGACAGTCTTGTGTTTGTCATCCGCGTTGATGATATATACTCCCGGAACGTGACCTACCCTGCGGGAATTCTGCCTTTTCAACACGCTGCAGAACAGCGCGGTGCAAAAGTAACCTGGGCGGTTATGCCCCACCGGCTGATTGAGAATATGAATTTGAACGGAAATCTCTCGGCTGAACTGCGCGCAACCATTGCGGCCGGACACGAGATCAGTCAGCACGGATATATACACATTTGCCAGCGCTGCGGGCAGTCCAGTCATGAAATGTTCTGCACAACCCAGTCCTACCATTATCCCTATCAGAATCAGATGGACCTGATACGGCAGGGGATGGAATTATTGCGGGACTCAGTTGGTGTTGCGCCGGTCAGTTTTGTTCCGCCGGGACATCAGGCGGATTCTGTTACCTATCAGGTTTTGCTGGATAGCAGTTTTCAGTATATTTCAACTTCCGGCACTACAAAGCGGAATATATATAAGGATTTGTATAATCTTGCTCCTCATAACGAATATACCTGGCAGATAACTCCGGAGCAGTATCAGAGCCGCCTTGTTTCAGCACTGGCGGATATACGAAGCAAAGCACAAAGCACGGGATACTACTGCCTGCTCCTGCATGATCCGTTTATCAGGCCGGCGTATCAGGATAGCATCGTTCTCAGATGGACCGGTGAACTCCTTGATTCGGTAAATGCGGAATATGGCAGTAAAATCCGCTACCGGACTTTAAGCGAAGCGGCTGCATCTTTCCGCGGACCGGTAAGCAGCAGCAGAGAAGAAATTGCAATTGTACCGAATAACATGCTGATTCTGCAAAGCTACCCCAATCCGTTTAATCCGGAAACGAGAATACGCTATTCGATAGCAAACCATTCATGGGTTGAACTGAATGTTTACGATGTAACGGGCGTTTTGGTGAAAGTTTTGGAAAAAAGAGAAAAAGCCGGTGGTGCGTACGAGACAGTATTTCATGCCGCGGATCTGGCAGGAGGCATATATATCGTTACTATTACAGCAGCCGGCCAGCGCTCAAGTAAACCCGTCCTGCTGTTAAAGTAGTTATTCCCGCATGATGAGATTTTCGATTCTTAAAGCGCTCGCAGTAATTATGATTCTTGCAGGGGCTGCACTGAATCAGTTGGTTATTGAGAATTTCTTTCCGGGGACAATTCTTTTTAATTCATGGATTAAAAGCGTTCTCCTTCTTGGCATTCAGTTTGTTATTATTGCTACCGGAATCTATTTATACACCAGAGGCATGGTCGCTGTTAAGAATCTGGCAGTACTCTCCTTTGGTATCATTGTAAGCATCGTGCTGCTTGAACTTATCCTCATGTTTCCCTTTACCCAACAGCTTGATAATCCTTCCCCGCTCTGGATTCCGCAGAAATACCGGCACCTGAATGATTATATAAACGAGCAGCATAAAAAAAATTCGGGTGCGAATCCTTATGGATTCAATGAACAGGCACATCCGCTTAAAAAGCCAAATACACTTCAGTATCGAATTGCTGTGTTAGGTGATTCATTTGTGTGGGGCGCTGGTGTGGAAGATTCAATAATCTGGACGCACAAACTGGAAGCAAATTTGAGACAGGAGGGAATTTCAATTGAAGTAATGAACTGGGGAAAATCCGGATGGTCAACATTTGATCAGATGGAATTTTTGAAAAATAGAGGATTGGAATATGAGTTCGATTATCTGATTTTTTCTTTTGTAGTGAACGATCCTGTAATGGATTCATCTGATGTTTTAATTCTTCTTGGCAGAGATGGGTTTATTCATAAAAATATCTTGAGGCATCTGGCAACTGTATTCCCTAATTCTGTAGCATTTTTGGTAGATTTAATTCAGAACTTCACGGCCACCGTGTTCAAAAGCGGTTATGTTGACTGGTTAGATACAGTTGTATATACTGAAAAGAACCTTAAGAAATACCGGCGGTTGCTAAGGGAAATAAAAAAGTTTTGTGATGATCGTGCAATCAGATTTGCTTTTGTTATGACCCCGGAAAGCGCATCGGAAAGAATGGGTAACTATTTTACAACCATACATGAAATTCTTGTTGGAGAGAAGATCACGGTGCTGAATTTGTTTCCCTCTGTAAGAGAAGAATTCGGTTCCAGAAATCCAAGATCAATGTGGGCTAACCCTGCTGATGGACATCCGGGGACAGAACTCACTTCACTCTATGCCCGTGAAACCTTCGTTTTTCTGCAGTCCGAACTTATCAGTAAATAAGTATTAAATTTTCCTAAAAAGAAAAAGGGCTTCCTCAGCATTACCTGATTAAGCCCTTGTATGAAAAGCATTTTAGTTCTTTATATACGGAGTCAGTTTCTGGACGAGGTGCTGTTTAGGGACTGCACCGATAACTCCGTCCACTGCTTTTCCGTTCATAAAGATTCCGATGGTCGGAATGCTTCTGATGCCAAACTGTGTGGCAACGGCCGGGTTTTCATCAGTATTAATTTTTACAACTTTTACTGAATCTTTGTAGTCCTGCGCGATTTCTTCAACAACCGGGGCGACCATACGGCAGGGTCCGCACCAGGGAGCCCAGAAGTCAACAAGCACGGGCTTGTCTGATTTCAGTACCAGTTCATCAAATGTTGCGTCTGTTCCTTCAATAGCGTATTTCATTCTGTTCCTTTTTATTAAAATTTCTGTAAAGTATGATGCTGGATTCCGGCAGCGGGATTCAGAAATATGACGGTTTCAGTGAAAAGGAGAATAGACCTGATGCAATCCTGAGGTTTTTTCTTTCAAAATTGAACTTACAGAGACTCATCATGGTTTATAGTTTAGTTAAACAATCAGAAATGCAATGAAGAAAACGGTTTTATTTATTCTATTTTCACTATCTCTTACTTTCGCGCAAAGTAATCAGGGGGTAATTACCGGAAGCGTAATTGATGCGACTTCCAAGCAGCCCCTGCCTTTTGTAAATGTATTTGTTATTGAAACCGGCAACGGTGCAGCAACGGATATTGACGGCAGGTACAGTGTCACTGGTCTTGAGCCGGGGAGTTACCGTGTAAGAGTTTCAGCAGTTGGTTACAGTACGGTCACTAAGACCGATATTTCAGTTTCAAACGCAAAACCGACTTCCGTAAATTTTGAACTGATGCCATCGGTCATTGAACTGGAAGGTGTAACCGTGACCTCAGATTATTTTTCGCGCAATCTGACAGAAATTAACAGCGTCACCTATTTTGGGTACGAGGAAATCCGCCGCGCTCCGGGCGGATTTGAAGATGTTGTCCGTGCCCTCTCTGTTTTACCGGGTGTGGCAGTAGCTGAGGCCGGAAGAAACGATCTGATTGTAAGGGGAGGCGCTCCGTCTGAAAACCTTTATCTGGTGGACGGGTTCGAAGTTCCGAATATCAATCACTTCGGAAATCAGGGAGCAACCGGCGGACCCCTCAGTTTTATTAACCTTGATTTTGTGGATGAAACCTCTTTCGCGACTGGCGGATTCCCCGTTATGTATGGCGATAAACTTTCATCGGTGCTGCAGATAAAACTCCGTGACGGAAGAAATGACCGCACAGGAGGGAAAGCAACTATTTCAGCTTCTCAGTTTGGTTTAAATTTAGAATCACCCGTCACTGAAAACTCAACCTTGCTTTTTTCTGCCCGCAGAAGTTATCTTGATTTTATTTTTAAGGCGGCAGGGTTTGGCTTCGTTCCGGAGTATTATGATGTTTTGGGAAAATACTCCTGGAATATTGATAAAACATCAAAACTCTCATATTTGTTTGTTTCTGCTTTTGACAATGTCCGTTATTTTAATGATACCGAAGATCAGAGGTTTGAAAACTCAAGAGTGCTGGGGAGCGATCAGGTTCAGTATTTAACGGGTATTTCTTACCGCAAACTTTTTAACAACGGCTTTTTTGATTTTCTTCTGTCACGGAATTATACTGATTTTAATACCGTTCAGCGGGACTCACTGCTGAACCCCATTTTTCTGAATGAATCACTTGAGGCGGAAAATAAACTTAAAGCTGAGGCGGTTATTAAATTCGGCAAAAAGACCGAACTGAATATCGGCGGTGATATAAAACTCATCAAGTTCAGAGCGGATATAAAACTCGTTTCGTTCAGAACCACATTTGGTGATATCCTGCCGCTGGATTCAGCAAGCGTTGCTCAGAACTTCCTGAAAGGGGGCCTGTTCGCAAACTATACCTATATGATCACGGAGCGTTTTACCGCGAATGCCGGTGCGCGCCTTGATTACTTTGATGAGATTGAAACAAAGCAATATGTCAGCCCGCGTTTTGCGTTGTCATATATGTTTTCTCCCCTGTTCAGCGTAAACTTTTCCGCGGGGGTTTATCGCCAGTCACCGTCATATATATGGCTTGCATCGTTTGCTGAAAATAAGCGACTCAAGAGCATCCGCACCGATCAGTATATACTCGGTTTTGATTACCGTCTGCGGGAGGATGCACTGCTGAAGGTTGAAGGATATTATAAAGACTATCTTGATTACCCAACCTCACTGGTAAGACCGTATCTCGTACTTGCTAACACAGGAGCAGGTTATGCAGGTACTGAGGATAATTTCTCTTCATTCGGGCTTGAGCCGCTTTCCAGCGAAGGGAGCGGTTACGCGCGGGGTGTTGAACTGAGCATACAAAAGAAACTTTCAGATATACGCGCTTACGGTATCATGAGTTTTACTCTGGGTGAAGCAAAATTTACCGCGCGTGATGGTGTTGAAAGAACCGGAACATACGATCAGACAGTCATCTTTAATCTGAGCGGCGGATATAAGTTTAATGAATCCTGGGAAATGAGCATGAAATTCCGCTATGCAACAGCTAAACCGCGCACTCCGTTTAACATTGACGGAACTCAGACTGTTTCACTCTACAACACTGAGCGCGGTGAAAATCCACATGCGCTTGACCTGCGTGTTGACAAAAGATGGTTCTTCGAAAAGCTTACGCTGATTACCTATCTGGATGTGCAGAATGTTTACAATAACAAAAAGACCGGGGCGGTCAGATGGAATCCAAGAGAAAAGATTGCAGAACAGAATTCGTCTATCGGTCTGCTCCCTTCAATAGGGGTCTCGCTGGAATTCTGATCCGGTTTGCCAAAACCGGAAAATGAGACAGATTTCTGATGCGGATTGATCAGGGTTTAAATTACTCTGATGTAATCCGCATTTTTATTTGACCTGATGGCTGCCACATGTTTCCCCTCAAAATTTCCTTAAAAAGGGGTATTTTTGAAGATTATTTTAAAATTATTCCGTAAATGACGCAAAAAACATTTCTGATTTTCTCCTTCTTGTTGGCTGCCTCTTTCTCAGCCGGAGCACAGCAGTTCTCTGAGAAAAAACCGGCTGGAATTGTGGGGGGTAGAATTATCTCAACTGATGAGTTTATTCAGCGGTATGAGCTGAATCCAAAGCCGGGAATGAAACCAAAGGATAAGAACCTTGATGTACGGCTGGAGTTCCTGCGGTCGCTCATTGCAGAAAAACTGTGGGCGCGGGAAGCAGAGTCACTGGGGCTCGATTCAACGGAGGCGATGCTCATTGCGGCTGAATCATTTGAAAATATGTTTCTGCGGGATGCCTTATATAAAAGGGAAATCAGGGAAAAAGTTACCATTACGGATAAAGAGCTCTTTGCTTCATT
This sequence comes from Ignavibacteriales bacterium, assembly GCA_045863035.1. GTDB lineage: Bacteria > Bacteroidota > Ignavibacteria > Ignavibacteriales > Ignavibacteriaceae > H2-BAC3. The sequence goes on from BTUV01000064.1 coordinate 6,016, forward strand.
AAAGAAGTACCGGACAAAGTATTATGTGAACTATCTGATAACCTGGGATGATGAAGAAGTGACCGCACTTCACAATCTGTTGAAACAGGGAGTGCCATTTGATACCATCCTGAGTTCCCGCCCTGAAAATGAAGAGCAGCCCGGTCCGGTTGAAATTGTTTACGGGCAGATGCCGGATGAAATTGAGGATTCATTATTTAATATGGAGCCGGGAATGTTCACCGGTCCGCTTGAGTCTCCTGACGGTTTATATATATTCTTCATCCGGAACAAAGTGCTGCAGACTTCGCAGACGATGACCCCTGAAGATGAAATAAAAGATGCAGAAAAAATCCTCCGTGCCCGTAAAGAGCAAAAGCGATTCCGCGAATATCTGACCGGCTTTATGAAAGGAAAACAGGTAACCATATCTGCTTCATTCCTAAAATACTTCTCCATTAAACTGCATGAAGCAATGATGCAGAAGCAGATTGAAGAGAAGATAACGGACTGGGAAAAACTTGAAGTATCAGCACGCGATGTAAACCGTTTTCTTAATTCGATTCCGGCAGACTCCCAGCAGATGAATTTTATTCAGGTGGACGACAGGATATACTCACTCCGAAAATATTTCCTGCTCGAAGCATTTAACGGGCTTAATTTTGAAGATATCCGTGCTGAAGAACTTTTCCGCAACTTTCACCGCCGTATCAGAAAATTTATTGAGTATGACCAGCTTGCTGTTGAGGCAGAAAAACTGGGCTTCCTGAATTTGCCTGAGGTTCAGACAGATGTTGCCATGTGGCGTGATAATTATCTGTTTCAGTCACTCCGCTCGCAGTTTTATGATTCTGTAACTGTTACAGATCAGGAAGCACAGGACTACTACAAAAGATATAATAAAGAAGTTCATTATCCTGCCCAGGTGAATATCCTTGAGATTCTGAGTGATAATCAGGAAACGATTGCCTACTGCCTTAATCTGATAAACAGTGGCGCTGATTTCCGTACCGTGGCTGATTCTTTCACCATCCGCAAATCAACTAAAGGAAAAGGGGGGGAGTTCGGCTGGTTTCCGGTAATAATGTATGATGAAATTGGACGAATTGCCGCAGACCTGCAGGTTGGTGATATATACGGGCCAATCAAAACCTCAGACGGATATTCGCTCATTAAGCTGATTGGCAAGAAGGAGGACTACATTGAATATCCGAAGAAGTCCTATGAACAGCTTAAACAGGAGATCAAGTCAACTATCGGTTATGGGCGGCTGAAAAACAAGATTGACAATTATACCGCCTCACTTGCCGTGAAATATGGCATCTCCATGGACCCGGATGTTATAGGCGGGCTTGATCTCACGGAAATCAATTCAATAGGTATGAGATACCTTGGCTTTGGCGGCTCGGTTACCGGAGTACCCATCATCGCGCCGAACTTTGACTGGTATCCACGCTATCTTCAAATGCTGAAAGCGCTTCCATAAGCTGATGTATATACTCGGTATCTCCGCGTTTTATCATGACTCTGCCGTTGCTCTTGTTAAGGATGGGCGGATTCTCTATGCCGCACAGGAGGAACGTTTCTCCCGTAAAAAGCATGATTACCGATTTCCTGAGAAAGCGCTTGAGAATTGCCTGATATATACTAAAATTAAACCAGAAGATATCTCCCTCGTTGCCTTTTATGATAAACCTTTCCTGAAGTTTGAACGGCTGCTTGAAACCTATTTGATGTATGCTCCGGCAGGAATACGCTCCTTCATCAAAGCAATGCCTCTCTGGATGAAGGAAAAGCTATGGATGAAAGACCTGATTGCAAAAAAACTGAATTACTCAGGTAAAATTATTTTCCCTGAGCATCATGTGTCGCATGCCGCGTCTGCATTTTTCCCTTCACCGTTTGAAGAAGCAGCAATACTCACCATTGACGGAGTAGGGGAATGGGCTACTACAACTTACGGCGTTGGTAAGGGAAATGATATAGAACTTAATGCAGAAATCCGTTTTCCGCATTCACTCGGACTGCTTTATTCTGCATTTACCTATCATAACGGCTTCCGGGTAAACAGCGGTGAATATAAACTGATGGGACTTGCTCCTTACGGAAAACCGGTATATAAAGAGAAAATATATAAACATCTGATTGATGTGAAGGAGGACGGCTCATTTAGTATGAACATGCGGTACTTTGATTACTGTGCCGGACTGACCATGACTAATAAGCGCTTCAGTGATTTGTTCGACGGTCCGCCGCGTCAGCCGGAATCAAATATTACGCAGCGTGAGATGAATCTTGCCCGTTCGGTTCAGGATGTTACTGAAGAAATTGTGCTGAAGATGGCGCGGTATATACGCAAAGAAACCGGTAAGAAAAATCTGGTGCTCGCAGGCGGTGTAGCGCTTAACTGTGTTGCCAACGGTAAAATTCTTCAGGAAAAAATTTTTGACGATATCTGGATTCAGCCCGCGGCAGGTGATGCTGGGGGAGCACTTGGTGCTGCATTAGCCGGATATTATCTCTATCAGAAAAATGAAAGAACAATAACCGGAAGTTCTGATTCTCAGTCAGGTTCATATCTCGGTTCTCATTTTACCGACAGTGAGATTGAAGCATTTCTCACCGCTCAGTCAATCCCTTTTCAGAAACTGAGCGATGGTGAAGTGATTGAAAAGACTGCTGATTTTATTGCCGATGAAAAAGTGGTAGGATGGTTTACAGGCAGGATGGAGTTTGGTCCTCGTGCGCTTGGCGGCAGAAGTATTCTCGGTGATGCACGCTCGCCAAAGATGCAATCAGTGATGAATTTAAAAATCAAGTTCCGTGAAAGTTTCCGTCCGTTTGCTCCCTCAGTGCTCAGAGAAAAAACCGCAGAGTGGTTTGAGATGGACTATGACAGCCCTTATATGCTTCTGGTGGCAGATGTAAAAAAAGAGAAGCAGAAAGAAATTTCAGAGGAGCAGCAGAATCTGTTCGGCATTGATCTGGTGAATCAGGTCAGGTCGGAGATTCCGGCGGTAACTCATGTGGACTATTCCGCACGGATTCAAACCGTGCATAAAGAGACAAATCCCCGTTATTATGCCTTAATTGAGGCATTTTACCGGAAGACCGGATGTCCGGTTATCATAAACACCTCCTTTAATGTGAGGGGGGAGCCGATCGTCTGCACTCCTGAGGATGCTTACCGGTGCTTTATGAGAACTAAAATGGACTATCTGGTGTTAGAGAATTATGTAATAGACAAATCACTCCAACCGGAGCCGAAAGAAGGCAGCGGATGGATGAAAGAATACCAGTTAGATTAAATCGTATGTTAAAAGAAGAAATAAAAAATATTGACAATTCCCCGAAAACCCTGCGAAATTTCGGGATGACTATTGGCGGGGTGCTATTGCTGATCGGGCTTTGGGGAATATATTCCTCCAGCGGCTGGGGTATCTGGCTGGGAAGCGGAGGGGCGCTGCTGATTGCTTTCGCCTTTATTGCCTCAGCGTTCTTAAAACCTCTTAATCTGATCTGGATGACACTGGCTATCATTATGGGGTGGTTTATGACACGGTTTATTCTCGGGGCGCTTTACTATTTGGTATTAACCCCGATCGGGCTATTTTTGCGCATCAGCGGTAAGGATTTACTCCACGCAAAAGCGAATCCAACAGCCGCAACCTATTGGAAAAAAAGAGCGTATGCAATAAAGCAGCCCTCTGATTACGAAAAACAGTTTTAAGAAGATATGTCAAAATTATCTATCGTATCTGAACTCTGGCAGTTCCTCCGCGAACGGAAAAAGTGGTGGCTTATGCCTATCGTTATGTTTCTGGTGCTGATTGGCGGCTTGCTTATCATTACACAGGGTTCAGCCCTTGCGCCGTTTATATACGCGTTGTTCTGAGGAAGAGTTAGCGCAAAGACGCTAAGGCGCAAAGAGTTTTCATTCAGAAATTCCGATCTGCGGAAATCAGGTTCGATTTTTCAAAACAGTTCGCGCAAAGACGCTAAGGCGCAAAGAGTATCAACATGAATTCCGATCCGCGAAAATCGGCGTTTCTTTAGCATCCGTATAAAATCCGCGTCCCATCAGACTCGTCATTACTCCTAAAGGTTCTGTCTCTTTCCTTCCTTATATTTGCACATGAAAAAGAAAAATTCTCCTAAATCAGTTCAGACCATAACGGTTCGCAGACCGAAGAAGCGCATTCCGATAGCTAAAAAGCCCTCCCGCGTGATGTCTGATAAATCGGGCTACAACCGTCAGAAGGAACGGATTAAGCTTATAAAGAAACTCACGGGAGATGATGAGTAAAAAATCCCCTGCGGTTTCCGTAATTATTTCTTTTTATAAGAAGATAGATTATCTCACACTGCTCCTTGAGGGGTTTAAGCAGCAGAGTTTCCGTGATTTTGAAATCATCATTGCCGATGACGGCTCTCCGGCTGAAATAGTCCGGCAGATAGAAAAACTGAGCGGTGATTTCCCATTTCCCCTCCGGCATCTCTGGCATGAGGATAAAGGATTCCGTAAAAACCGGATTCTGAACAGAGCGATCGTTGCCGCGGAAGCTGAGTATATACTCTTTGTTGATGGTGACTGTATTCCTCATCCTGAGTTTGTAAAAGAGCATTATCAGAACAGGGAAGAATCAACCGTGCTTACAGGCAGACGTGTGAATCTCTCTGAGAAAATTACATTGATGATCACCCCTGAAAAAATTGCGGACGGCTGGTTATGGAAAAAGCCGGTTTCGCTGTATATGGACGGCATCTTCGGGAAATCATACGATGTTGAAAAGGGGATATATATAAAGAATAATTATCTGCGCGATGTAATGAACCGTAAGAAGCGGGGAGTTTTGGGGTGCAACTTTTCAGCATTTAAGGATGATCTGCTTGCAGTGAACGGCTTTGACGAGCGTTATGAAGCCCCCTCAAT
>BTUV01000064.1:11027-17051 GCA_045863035.1 Ignavibacteriales bacterium
AATTTAATACACGAATTCCACGAATTTAATACACGAATTCCACAAATTTAATACACGAATTCCACGAATTGAGTACACGAATTCCACGAAAAATTCATACTTCATACCTCATACTTCATACCTCATACTTCATACTTCATACTTCATACTTCATAATTCATAATTCCTTAACATTTTTTTCTTTGGAATTACAGATTTCTCCTAATATATTGAGCCCTTATTTCTAAAAGTTATTATTTTCTAAGGTAAAAAATGGTAAATGACTTAGATATTAAGATTCTCAACATCCTTCAGGAAAACGGCCGCACCAAAAGGAGCGAAATTGCCGAGAAAATAGGTATGTCCATCCCATCGGTGAGCGAACGGATGAATAAACTGGAGGAAAAAGGAATTATTGAGGGGTATTACGCCAAGCTGGATAAGAAGTTTTTTAATTATGACATTATGGCCTTTATCATGGTCAGGAGTGAGTCCTCAAAACACTATAAGGCGCTCACCCAGAAAGCGGAAAAAACCCCTTACATCCTGGAGTGCCACTCAATTTTAGGAGAGGGAAGCCACCTGCTAAAGGCGGTAGTCAAAAATACTGATGCTCTGGAGAAGCTGCTCTCGGAAATCCAGTCATGGCCGGGTGTGCTCTCTACACAGACGAATTTTGTGCTTTCGACTTCCAAGGAAACGGCAAGAATAGAATTATAAATCATTTCATATATATTATAAGGAACAGGTACACCAATGGCAAAAGAACATTCTCCTATCGAGAAAGCGCTCAAGCAGATTAAAGAGTGCAAAGCGCAGTTTATTGATTTCAAATTTGTTGACTTCCCCGGTCAGTGGCAGCACTTCACCGTCCCCGCGCAGGAGTTCAGCGGTTCATCGTTTGAGAACGGATTTGGCTTTGACGGCTCATCCCTCCGCGGCTGGAAAGCAATTCACGAAAGTGATATGCTCATCATTCCGGACCCTACTACATTCTGGTTTGACCCGTTCATTCTGGTGCCAACGGCAAGTTTTATCTGCAATGTGCATGATCCTGCAACACGCGAAAAATATGAGCGCTGCCCAAGAAGTATTGCTCAGCGCGCTGAAGCATATCTGAAATCAACCGGTCTTGCTGACACCGTTTACTACGGTCCTGAGGCAGAGTTCTTTGTGTTTGATGATGTCCGGTTTAACTCAGCGCCGAACGGAAGTTTTTATGAAGTCGATTCTGTTGAAGGTAAGTGGAACAGCGGCCGCGATGAAATGCCGAACCTTGGATATAAGCCAAGATATAAAGAAGGATATTTCCCGGTGCCGCCGACAGATTCACTCATGGATCTTCGCAATGATATGGTGCTTAATCTTCAGGCGTGCGGACTTCATGTTGAAGCGCAGCATCACGAAGTTGCATCAGGCGGTCAGTGCGAAATTGACCTGCGTTTTTCACCACTCATTACAGCCGCCGATCAGTTGATGATGTTTAAGTATATCATCAAGAATACGGCTCGTGCAGCGAACAAAACCGTAACGTATATGCCTAAACCGATCTTTGGCGATAACGGAAGCGGAATGCACGTGCACACAAGTCTCTGGAAAAACGGCAAACCTCTTTTTGCAGGTAACGGTTACGCGGGCTTAAGTGAAATGGCTCTGTATTTCATTGGCGGTCTGCTTAAACATGCGCCGTCACTGCTCGCGTTCACCAATCCGACAACTAATTCTTATAAGCGTCTTGTGCCGGGTTTTGAAGCTCCGGTTAATCTTGCTTACTCACAGCGCAACCGTTCAGCGTCAATCAGAATACCAATGTATTCAACAAGCCCCAAAGCAAAGCGTGTTGAGTTCCGCTGCCCTGACGCATCAGGTAATCCGTATCTCGGATTCAGCGCAATGCTTATGGCAGGACTTGACGGTGTAATCAATCGTATTGATCCGGGTGAACCGCTTGATAAAGATATATACGATATGGCTCCGGAAGAATTAAAAGATGTACCGTCAACACCTCCATCGTTAGCTGATGCACTTGATGCGCTTAAGAATGATCATGAGTTCCTGCTCAAAGGCGGCGTCTTCACCGAAGATGTGGTGAATTCATGGATTGCCTATAAGACCGAGCGTGAAATCAAACCGATGGCGCTCCAGCCGCATCCGTATGAATTCCATTTGTATTATGATTGTTAAGAATCAGTTAATATGTTAATTAAAAGGGCTCCGTCAGGAGCCCTTTTTTTGTTATATATGCGATTTGTAATGGGTATATAGTTCGATGTTTTAGTTTTTTTTGCCTTTTTTGATCCTACCAATGTGTGACCGCTCTGCGGTCAGGCGGGAATGAACCCGGAGGGTTCGCAAATTGGTAGAAAAATGAATTTCCGCGACAGCCACAACCGAACCCGGAGGGTTCGCAAATTGGTAGAAAAATGAATTTCCCAGGCAGCCATAACCGAACCCGGAGGATTCGCAAATTGAATGCAACGGTCATATATACGAAGCAATTCTGCTGAGATATTTGTCGTATAGAAAAAGTAATCGGGATTTCATTATACCGCTCCGCTGTGGCTGATGATTGATTTTGTTGGATTGTTGTAATTGATATATCACCTTTACGGGGTTGAGGGTGTACGGAATTTTAAAGTGAATTTATAAAGGTTGTAATGTGGGCTGGATTGATTTAATATGCTGATAATTTAACCCCGTAGATACACGCCGCGGCGTGTATCTACAAACTGGTAAATGAATTTTTCCCCTGAGCTATTTGCCGGCGGCTTTTTTCATTTTAGCTATCTGGTCGCGCAGATTTGCGGCTTTTTCGAATTCAAGATTTTTGGCTGCCTTATACATCTCGTCGGTCATCTGCTGTATGATATCTTCCTTCTGCTCGGTTGACATATATTTAATGATGGGCTCTGCAACCATGCCATAGTCCAGATCATCTTTCACTGCGGCTCCGTCACGTTTGCGGACATCTGCAATAGAAGTTGAGCTCATTATCTCTTCCCGGCTTTTCAGAATGGTTTGAGGAGTTATGCCGTGTTCAATGTTATATTCCTCTTGCATCTTGCGTCTGCGGTCAGTTTCCCCAATCATTTTTGCCATGGAGTTGGTAATTTTATTAGCATACATAATTACTTTGCCGTTTACGTTCCGGGCAGTTCTTCCCGCGGTCTGAAGTAAGGAACGTTCAGAACGGAGGAATCCTTCTTTATCAGCATCAAGTATTGCAACCATGGAGACTTCCGGCATATCAAGTCCTTCTCTCAGGAGGTTGACCCCGACGAGCACATCAAAATCACCCAGCCGCAGGTCACGAAGGATTTCAACCCGCTCAAGCGCGTCAATGCCGCTGTGTATATACCGTACTTTTATGTTCATCCGTTCAAGATAGTCGGTCAGGTCTTCAGCCATTTTTTTGGTAAGGGTGGTAACAAGAACACGTTCTTTAATTTCCGCACGCGTTTTTATCTCTCCGATGAGATCATCTATCTGACCTGTAACCGGGCGGATGATAATTTCCGGGTCAATCAGTCCGGTCGGGCGGATGATTTGTTCAACTATTACCCCGCCTGATTTTTCCAGCTCAAAATCAGCCGGTGTGGCACTTACAAAGATGACCTGATTGAGCATTGACTCAAACTCCTCAAATTTCATAGGGCGGTTATCAAGCGCAGATGGAAGGCGGAATCCAAAGTTGACCAGATTTTCCTTTCGCATCCGGTCACCGTTATACATACCTCTAAGCTGAGGTACGGTCACGTGGCTCTCATCAATTACCAACAGATAATCCTTAGGCAGGTAATCAAACAGGCAGAAAGGACGGCTGCCGGGCTTGCGTTCATCCATGTGACGGGAGTAGTTTTCGATTCCTGAGCAGTAACCAACTTCTTTCATCATTTCAATATCAAACCGGGTGCGCTGCTCAAGCCGCTGTGCCTCAACCCATTTTTCTTCCCGGCGGAAAAATGAAAGCTGCTCTTCAAGTTCGGCTTCAATATTCTTGATGGAAGCCAGTAGTTTGTCCTTATTCGAAACGAAATACTTGGCGGGATATATATGAACACTTTCAGCTTCACTTAAAACATCACCTGTTACCGCATCTATAATGCTCAGCTTTTCAATTTCATCCCCCCAATACTCAACCCGTACCGCCTCTTCATATTGGTAAGCAGGTATGATTTCAATAACGTCACCCCTCACACGGAAGGTGCCGCGGGTGAAATCAACATCATTGCGGACAAAATGTATATCAATCAGGTTCCTGAGCAGTTTTTTACGGGGGAGCCCTTCCCCTTTTTGCAGGAACATGATTTGATCAGCAAACTCCTGCGGCGCTCCGATGCCATAGATACAGCTAACGCTTGCAACGATGATGATGTCATTCCGACCCTCAATCAGAGAAGTGGTTGCCTTTAGCCGGAGGCGGTCAATTTCGTCGTTAATGGCGAAATCTTTCTCAATATATAAGTCGCTTGAAACAACATAAGCTTCCGGCTGATAATAATCATAATAGGAGATAAAAAACTCGACTGCATTATTCGGAAAGAATGATTTGAATTCGGAGTAAAGCTGTGCTGCCAGAGTTTTATTGTGGGAAATAACAAGTGTGGGTTTGTTAAATTCCTTTATGACATTAGAGATAGTAAAAGTTTTTCCGCTCCCTGTCACACCGAGCAGTGTCTGGAACTTATCTCCTCGTGTGATTCCTTCCGCCAGTTCGGCTATAGCTTTGGGCTGGTCTCCCGAAGGTTTATAGGATGAGACTAAATCAAATGGACGGAAGGGAGCTTTCACCTATTCGGGGATGACCTCAGCGGCGTGGAAGTAATCTTTATGGAGATGTCCGCGCAAGGTGACAGTCTCAGCATTCCTGATTTGCTCTACAGTTACGCCCCCTGCCTGAATTTTAACTACCTGACCGGCTCGGTCACGGCCATAAAACACTACTCCTCCCTGAGGGTCGGGGAGAACTTCGCGCTCCTGAGCCACATAGACCTTTACATCCTTATTGGCGTTGTTATTGGTGTCAAAGTCAGCAAAAGAGCCGATGCCCTTGTTCGGGTTCAGATAAAAGAAGTAAATTATAGATACAACGATTACAACCAGGGCCGGGACAATAAATTTCTGAAGATTTTTCATTCGGTTAAGTTAATTTATTTAAATTTTAAAGATATTTTCAAAAAGTTAATATTTCAACAGAATTAAAGAGGCATGACGGAAAACAGGGAGAAAAAACATCTGGTCCTTTCCCCGCGGAGGAGGGTATTTACCGCTTCATTGGCCGGTCTTATCTGGTTAGCGGCGTATTTCTATGGTAAATATTTTTTTCTGAAATTTGCATCTCCTATCCAGACCAGTGAATGGGATATTGCTCATGCTATTCATTTCTTTGCAACGTTAGTGGTTATCGTTAATTCATTTTTGACGGATAATCTTGTTCCGGCTGTCAACTGGAGCGCTTTCGGAGTAATCTTCTTCCTTTCCATACCGACTTATTTGATGACTATTACCGGTAACCAGATATATTCCTATGTTACGATATTAGGTATCCTCTCGACATTCGTAATTATTGGTTTTTTTGTTATCCGGTGGATGCGGGGGGACTGGGACTGAGATGAAATTCTCAAAATTTTTACTCATATTTGTTTTTGTAAGCGGTTTTCTCTCGGTTGCTTTTGGCGCTTTCGGCGCACATGCTTTGAAGGATATTTTGACGGAAAAGGGGATGGATAACTGGGAAACGGCTGTGTTATATCAAATGTTCCATACCGCCGCGCTGATTGGAATCTTCTCTCTCAGGAATGTACCGAAATATGTCGCCTGGTTTTTTATGATCGGGATAGTGCTTTTTTCAGGTTCGTTGTTTGCCTATTCTCTAACCGGGATTGGTTTTCTGGTGGTTTTAACGCCGTTAGGGGGAGTGTCATTTTTGGCCGGATGGCTGGGGATGATAATTTACGCCGTGCGGATGAAGTAGAAGAGTATGATTCAGGGGAATTTGTAAAACAAATTATATAGGGATGAAATTATTTTAGGGGAAGAAAACAC
>BTUV01000065.1:0-8892 GCA_045863035.1 Ignavibacteriales bacterium
TCATGCACATTTTGCTAACTAACAAAATTCCAATTCACGCTGAACCAATACAATACCTCTACAGGAGTATATTCAGTATCAACTTCACAGATAACGCCTTGCCCCGGAATTCCGACTGTTTATTATGGAGGACGAACATACAATACAGTATTGATAGGTAGTCAATGCTGGCTCAGAGAGAATCTGAATGTGGGCGTTATGATAAATGGAACAGAATGGCCAAGTAATAATGGAACAATTGAGAAATATTGCTACGATAACAACGAAGCTAACTGCAATACGTATGGTGCATTATATTATTGGAGGGAAGCTATGCAGTGGGTAAGAACGGAGGGTGCACAGGGCATCTGTCCGTCCGGATGGCATATACCATCACTCAGCGAACAAGATTTATTGGAATCTTTTGTAAATGATAATGGGAATGCGCTTAAATCAATCGGACAGGGAAGCGGATCAGGCGCCGGTACAAACACAAGTGGTTTTTCAGCACTATTGGCAGGTGAAAGAGATGAATCAGATTATGATTTTGATAGATTAGGCGAAGCTACATACATTTGGAGTTCAACTGAAGATGGTGTTTCAGAAGCATACCGATTAAAACTGCTAGATGATCGAAGCAGTATCAATATAATAAGTGGAGACAAAGGATTCGGTTGGAGTGTTCGATGTGTTAAAGAAATGTCAGAGGTTAACATAAATTCTCCAAACGGTGGAGAGATATTAGTAGCAGGGAGCAGTCAAAACATAACTTGGTCAAGCAGTTACTTAACGAATGTAAATCTTGAATATTCAACAAACAACGGTAGTAGCTGGATACTAATCGTAGGCAGCGCCCCTGCTTCAAGCGGATCATATTTATGGACAGTTCCAAACATAGCCACAACTCAGGGTAGGGTGAGAATAAGTTCAGCAACGAACTCAACCATAAATGATATTAGTAATGGTGCATTTACAATAGTTCAGCCAACAATTACAGCAACAGCCCCAAACGGAGGTGAGATTTGGAGAGTTGGCTCTGCGCAGAATATAACCTGGAACAGCAGCTATGTAACAAATATAAAAATCGAATATAGCACAAACAACGGAAGCAACTGGCTTGCAATTAGCAACTCAACTCAAGCCAGTGCTGGCAGTTATCAGTGGATAGTACCTAACACCCCCTCAACGCAGTGCAAAATCAGAATTAGTGACGCTGCCAACGCAAGTACGAATGATGTGAGCAATGCAGTATTCACCATATATTCTCCTCAAATAACTGTGACGGTACCAAACGGAGGAGAACAATTACGTGCAGGGTTGCAGCAAAATATCTCCTGGACAGTAAATTATATTTCATCCGTAAAGATTGAGTTTACTTCAAATAACGGTACTTCGTGGAATTCAATTGCCTCAGATGTCACGGGTTCAGCGGGATCGTTTTCCTGGCTAATACCCAATATCACTTCATCGAATTGCCGTATCAGAATTTCTGAAACTGGTAATCCTTCAGTTTATGATGAGAGTAATTCATTATTCTCTGTTGTTAACCCACAGATAACAATTTTGTCTCCTTTAGGCAGTGAAAACTGGAGGGTTGGATCTTTAAAAAATATTACCTGGACGGGCAGCAATGTAACTAATGTCAAAATAGAGTATAGCACAAATAGCGGCACAAACTGGACTACGATTATTGCAAGCACACCCTCTGCCTCTGGAAGTTATACGTGGACGGTACCCAACACCGCTTCAGCTCAATATAAAATACGCATCAGCGATGCTGCTTATCCGTTGTTAACCTCTGCGAACAGTCAAAATTTTACGGTGTTTTCTCCGGTCATTCAGTTACAAAGTCCGAACGGCGGTGAGGTATTAATGGCCAAAAGCACTCACGCTATTCAATATAATTTTACTCCATTCAACTATGTAAAGTTAGAATATAGTACAAACAGCGGAAGTACCTGGAATTTAATTACGGATGATTTTGGCGGAAGCCAATATAGCTGGCTTGTTCCGGAAGTTTCATCACAAAACTGTAAGATTCGCATTAGTGATGCCTCTGATCCGGAAGTATTTGATATCAGCGACAATGTTTTTAGGATAAAAAACCCTACTATCACATTGCTGTCTCCAAATGATGGAGCGGATTGGCCTGTATATTCCCAGCAGACAATTACCTGGACGAGTAATGATGTCGATAGTATTGACATTGCTCTAAGACATGCTCCCGGTAGTTTTTCGACATATTTTAGAGTAGGCGCCAACACAGGGTCTCACACCTTTACTGTACCACCAGGTTGGTTAACAGCTTTCAATTGGAATAAGTTGATATATTTGAACCTCAGAGATTACACTTCATTTTTTTCTGTATTCAGTGAGAGCGACTCTTCTATTACTATAATAAATCCTCTCAAGGTGCTTTATCCAAATGGTGGCGAAATATTTAAAGCTGGTTCTGATGTAACTATTAGATGGACTCAAATTCCTGATTCAGTAAAACTATCTAAGTCTTCTGATTATTCTGGAGGATATTTGCTTAGGAACGAACCTGTGAGCGGGGATTCATTTATCTGGCGGGTACCTATAGATTCCACTTATTTTGCAAGGATTAATATATTTGCTTATAATTATTATCAAGTTTGGGATGCCAGTGACACAACTTTTTTCATTTATCGTCCTACATTAGCTATTTCCTCTCCGCTTCCGAATGATAAAATAGCTGTGGGGAGTAACCATTTAATCGCCTGGAACAGTGAGTATCTTGAGAAGGTTAAAATTGAATACTCAACAAATAATGGTGACGCGTGGATTACGATTACTGACTCAACATCTGCTACGGCAAGTTCGTATTTATGGAATGTTCCCAATACCCCCTCATCAAATTGTAAAATCAGAATCTCTGAGGTTGGTGACACCAATTATATATTTGTGGGTAACGGGAATTTTCAAATATATCAGCCGGTTAAATTGCTTTATCCGGAATATTATGCTCAATTACTTATCGGAAGTACCCACCAGATAAAATGGGAACCAACACCCGCTTCCGCTTTTAAGATTGATTATTCAACAAATAATGGTTCCGACTGGATACAAATTACAACTTCCGCATCAGCCGCTGCAGGAAGTTATAATTGGGTAATTCCAAATACCCCATCAAGTAATTGCAGGATGAGAATAATCAGCACAGATGACCCCGCAAGTGGAGACACTTCAGATTACACATTCAGCATCGCGGGTAAAAGCATTCGCGTTAATTCTCCGAATGGCGGGGATGTATTAGTTATAAATAGTATAATGCGTGTAACCTGGGGTAGCTTTGGCGTTAACAATGTGATTATAAAATTGTGGGATCAAAATTTAATATGGTCGAGTGGTGTTATGCCAGATAGTTTACGAAGATTTGACTGGACAGTTCCTATAAACATGGCGGAAAATTTTAGAATCCAGATTGTGGACGCAGATGACCCCGGCATCAACGATTACAGTGATAGTGTTTTTGCGATTTCGCATACGGGTTGGGAAAAGGTATATATGCCTTCTGAAATATCTTCAAACTATCTGCATGCAGTTTTTGCCAATGATTCATTACATGTTACATCTGTTGGAGCTAATGCAAGTATTTATAGATCTGTAGATGGTGGGGATAATTGGAGCATTAAAAATAGGGATTCCTCCGGAGTGCGACTATTAACTATTAAATATTTTAATAAATTAAATGGCCTGGCTGCCGGAGATAATGGCGTTATAATGACAACAAGTGACGGAGGTGAAACCTGGTCAAAAACAAGTATTGGTTCCAATACTTATTTTCAATCAGCTATTTTAGACTCATCAACGGCGATTCTGGTAGGCGAAAACGGTTCAGTGCTTAAATCCATTGATTATGGTTTAAGCTGGACTCCAATTAACATCGGATCTTCTCAAACTATTATTTCAGTTCATTTTTCAGATAATAAAAATGGATTTTTAGTCGGTTCCGGTAGTGCAATAATGAAAACAACTAATGGGGGTGAATCCTGGAGTGCCGTGAACACCGGTATTCCGGAAGATTTTTATGGGGTCTATATGGTTGATTCAGCGACCATCTTCCTGACAACAAGCAGCCGAAATATTGTCAAATCAACTGATGCAGGTATCTCATGGCTTAGTATTGCAAATTTCGCGTCAGGTGATGGTAATATTATGTCACCTCAATTTTTATCAAAAGATATTGGGTATGTTTTTACCTCAAGAAGAATTTACAAAACATTTGATGGAGGGATTAATTGGAGTAAGCAATTTTATTATTTTGCCGGCAATTCATATAAATATGGTTCGCATTTCAAAAACCCTGAAGTTGGATGGTCTACTTTTGCTGGTACTACATTACTAAAATATAGAACATATTTACCATCAATGCCTGTTCTTAAATATCCGACTGCAAATGGTGTAGTTGGCAAAAGCATCAATTTTAACTGGAGCTTCGGCAAAAGGGCACAAAACTTCACTTTGCAAATTGCAAAAGATAAAAAATTTACGAGCGGATTGCTGGAGTTCAATATTGTGGATACTCTATTCAGCTCTAATCAATTAGCCAATTTCTCCACCTACTTCTGGCGGGTTAGGGGAAATAATGAGTTTGGAGCAGGAGATTGGTCAATTACGGGAAAGTTTTATGTTAGCGATGTTCCGCCAATGCCAACAATCTTGTTTCCGCCGAATAATAGCATAAACATTTCGTTGGCAAATTTATATTTGCAATGGACCAAGGTCTCCGATGCTAAATCGGTTAATAGATATTGGCTTCAGGTCTCCACTGATACCATGAGTGCTGGTATTTATAATGACTCAACTTTAACAGACACAATTGCTTTTCTCCAAAATCCGCAACATGCGGTAACTTATAATTGGCGCGTCGCGGCAAACAATGAAGCCGGCTGGGGTAAATTTACTGACTGGCATAATTTTAAAACAGTTCCTTTCCCCCCTGATCAGCTAACTGGTTTGTATCCATTTGATGGTTTGGAATATGTTGCGCAGCCCATTAAGTTCTTCTGGTCAGGTGATCAAAGTGCTGAGACTTATCATCTTCAAGTAATTGAAAATGTACCCCCTTATACAGTCGTTATTGATAACTCTTCTCTTACTGACACAGCAGTATTAATTTCGACATTAGATCACTCAACAAACTATAAATGGCGGGTAAGAGCTGTAAATGCTGGTGGTGCAGGCATGTGGAGCGTTGAAAAGGTGTTTAGAACTCTTGGTTTGCCAGGAGCAGTTCAGCCGATTAGTCCGGTTACCGGTTCTTATGTGATATTGCCGGCAACTGTTCAGTTTAACTGGCTCCGAAGCACGGGTATGAACGACTCAGACGCAGTTTATGAGTTTAATATTCTGGATTCTGCATCTTCGAATATCATCCTCACCAGCGACACTGCTTGGTCGGAGACATATTTTACCTGGGGCAATCATAGAAAGAACATCAATTGGAGGGTCCGCGCTAAAAACAGAGTCGGGATCAGTGAATGGTCGGCCGTTCACGGATTTACTCTTATTAATAAACCTGAAAAGCCGAATCTGTTAGGACCGGAAAATAATTCCAAAGGAATTTTACTTCCAGTTACTTTATCATGGGGTGCATCCCAGTATGGTGAATTATACAAAGTTCAGGTCGCAACCGATAGTGCGTTTTCAAATATTGTGTTTAGCGTATTCAACGTAAATATATATTCAGCGGTTTTTGCTTCTGCTCAAAATTACACAGAATATTTCTGGCGTGTAATTGTATCCAATGGAACGTCTGACACCTCTGATGTATTTCGTTTCAAAACCCTCGGCAACCCGTATGCCAGCACACTTATTCAGCCGGCAAACAACTCCGGAAATCATCCGCTGAATAATGTGGTCTTTATGTGGACTAAAGCCAGAGAACGAATCGAAACCATTCAGAAGTACCAGTATCAGTTATCAACAGATTCACTTTTTGCAAATGTTGTTGTAAGTGATACCACATTAACAGATACGACAAAATCAGTTAGCGGATTAAGCTATCTGACAAAGTATTACTGGCGCGTAAGAGCAAGTAACCAAACCGGCTGGGGTGACTGGTCTGAGGTGTGGAGATTTACCACTATCATCGAGAAGCCGGCTAATTTTACTCTGGCTGCTCCGGCGAACAATGCTAAGGGACTGCTTAATCCTGTGACGGTTAGCTGGAATAATTCTGCAAGAGCGGAAAGATATATACTTCAGGTCGCAACCGACAGTTTGTTCACATCGTTTGTTGTAAATGATTCTGCTCAGACTGATCTAACCGAAGTACTGCCAACTCTTAACAACTATACACAGTTTTACTGGCGTGTTAAAGCAGTCAATACCGGTGGCCAGAGTGAATGGACTCCTGTTTGGAATTTCAAAACCCTCGGTAATCCTTATGCAAGCGTTCTTTACACACCCGCGAACAATTCTGTTAATCAGCCGGTAGCGGGTTTAACGTTCAATTGGAGCAAAGCAAAAGAACGGATTGAAACCATACAAAAATATCAGCTTCAGATTTCCACTGATTCGCTGTTTACAACTTTTGTACTGAATGATTCGACCCTTACTGATACAACAAAAGTAATGAACGGGCTCGGCTATCTTACGCGTTATCACTGGCGGGCAAGGGCTCAGAATCAGACTGGTTGGGGTGACTGGTCTGACAGATGGGCGACAACCACCATCATTGAAAAACCGGCGATTACTTCTCTTGCAAGTCCTGCAAATAATGCAATGCAGCTTTTGCAGCCGGTTACTTTAAAGTGGTTTAAGCCGCTCAGGGCTGATATATATCGGCTTGAAGTGAGCGAAACTTCTAATTTTGCTTCGCTGGTTTTTGTTGATTCAACCCTTACCGATACGGTTAAGGTTCTGCAACAGCTTGAAGCACCAAAGACATATTATTGGCGGGTTCGTTCATCCAATATCGGCGGTGTAAGTGATTACTCATCTGTATGGAATTTCAGAACGCTGGGCAAACCGCTTTCCGTTACTCTTGCTTCTCCGGCTAATAACAGCACACTTCTTCCGGTAACAGGAGTGAAACTATCCTGGTTTAAAGCGGGTGAACAGACAATGTCACCGGCTGGCGGAGGAAACAGCCGCAATTTCCGGAATGATGATGAAACAACTTCATCTCAATTGAGGAGTCCTTCAAAAGAGACGGGTCTGCTTTCTGATGGCAGGATTAGCGGAGGTCAGGGTATTGAAGGTGGCGAGAGCATCCTCGGCTATTGGCTGCAAATGACAACTGATACCAGCGGAGCTATATATACTATTAGCGACAGTACACTAACTGATACTTTTAAGGTGCTGCCCGCACTGAACTATCTGTCGTCATATTTCTGGCGGGTAAAAGCACTGAACGAAAACGACTGGGGTGCTTTCTCCGGCTGGTATCGTTTTACTACTATTATTGAGCGTCCTTCACAGCCGCTGCTGGCAAGTCCTGCAAATAATGCACTCGGACTGGTTCAGCCGGTTACCTTGAAGTGGCACTCTGCTCACCGGGCAGAAAAATATGTGCTTGAAGTAAGCACCACTGCAAACTTCTCGGCATTTGTTCACAAGGATACTTCATTGACTGATACTTCAAAACTGCTTCCGGTTCTCGGAGTATATACACAGCATTATTGGAGGGTAACAGCTAAAAATGCCGGAGGTACAAGTGATACTTCAGCTATCTTCTCCTTTAAAACACTTGGCACTCCGGCAGGGGTTTCGTTAGTAACACCTGCGCAAAATGCACAGAACATTCATGCCGCAAACGTACTGTTTAATTGGACGAAAGCATACGACCGGATTGAAACAATACTTGGCTACCGCTTTGAACTGAAAACAGATACTTCCCAGCCGGTATATATCGTTCTTGATTCATTGCTTACTGACACAACTAAAACCGTGTCGCAGTTACTAAACTCGACTTCGTATTACTGGCGTGTCGGGGCAAAGAATGAAGCTGGGTGGGGTGAGCCAACCGCGTGGAATAAGTTCACAACTATTGTAGCGGCTCCGGCTCAGGTAATGCTTCAGCAGCCGGCTAATAATGCTTTAAGTATTGCAGTTCGTCCCCAGTTCAAGTGGAACAGAGTGACAGGTTCAGAAAGATACCTGATAGAGGTTTCTGAGAATCAGGGATTCACCTCAATGGTGTTGCGTGATAGTCTTGTTACTGATACGGTGAAAATCTTTACCGACTCTCTGCTCTTTAACAAACAATATTATTGGAGAGTAAAAGCATCTAATATTGGCGGCCAGGGCAGTTACTCAGCAGTCTGGAATTTTACCACACTGAAGAGAGGCATTACTGCACCGGCAAATCTGACTGCTGCGGCAACCGGAGTTAAAAAGGTAACCCTTAGCTGGACTGATAAGTCTGACAATGAATCGGGCTTCATTATCTTCCGTAAACAGGGGGACTCAGTCAGCACCAACACACTGACGGCGATAGATACCTCATCTGCTAACAGTGTTCAATATATGGATACTACCGTGGCTACAGATCCGCTGCTCTTTAGCTACAGGATAATTGCCTATAACCCGGACACTATCTCAGCCCCAAGCAACTATGCAGTGGTTCTTACTCTTACTGATGTTACGGATCGTACCAACGGCACTCTCCCTGATGAATACAGCATTCAGCAGAATTATCCGAATCCGTTTAATCCGTCAACCACTATCAGGTACGGGCTGCCGTATGACAGTGATGTGCGGCTGGAGATTTATGATATATCCGGTCAGAAACTGCAGACTCTGGTCAGTGAAACACAGTCCGCGGGTTATTATGAGGCAGTGTTTGATATCAGTGGTATGTCATCCGGAACGTACCTGTATATACTGACCGCCACCCGGCTTGACGGAGACGGTGAGTTCCATCAGGTAAAAAAGATGATCCTT
>BTUV01000065.1:8992-16690 GCA_045863035.1 Ignavibacteriales bacterium
ACACCATTTTTCTCTAAAAGACCCCTTAAAATCGGAATTACCCCGATATGTACCTCAATTCATAATTCATCCTTCATAATTCATACTTCCCCCTCATAATTCATACTTAATCGTTCATAATTCCTTAAATTGGATATTCGTTTTTCAGAAAGAGACCCGTGAAACCTGTTTCCATTTACATCGCTATGTTTTTTATGTCACTTCTCCTTTTGGCCGGCTGCGGGCAGAAGGATGAGGCCCCGGAACCGACTGAACTGAATGATGTGGTTCTGCTTAATGGTACCTACACCTTTTCTGACGGAAGTCAG
This sequence comes from Ignavibacteriales bacterium, assembly GCA_045863035.1. Taxonomy (GTDB): domain Bacteria; phylum Bacteroidota; class Ignavibacteria; order Ignavibacteriales; family Ignavibacteriaceae; genus H2-BAC3. Next base: position 9,301 of record BTUV01000065.1, read on the forward strand.
GCGGCTATGTCCGAAGGTAAAAATGAGTCCGGCCAGGGGGGCTATTATGAGGTGCGCTCCGCAGGACTCTATGATGTTACAGGAGATGCCAGACCGGATGGTGTTGTCCTGATTAAAAAGAGCAGCAGCTCCGGGTTTTTATATGAGCTGATTGTGGCTGAGGATGACTCCGGTCGCATCCGCCAGATTGCAGCCGCACGGCTGACTGACAACCTTGAAGTAACCATGCTCACGTTTGATTCAGTTGATATCCATGCGGAGGTGCAAAGCTCCGGCGGCGCAAAAGAAGTGTATATATATACTCTGAAGGAGGGGAAACTTATCCGGACCAATACCCCTGAACTGATGAACTTCCGGTGTATGGGGACGGAGCCCTTCTGGTCAATTGTCATCCGGGACGGCTCAATACAGTTTCTTACTCCTGATAATCCGGATGGTGAGCAGTGGAAATTTACCCCGCCTGTGGTATCCGCGGAGAAGTGGGTATATACAACCATGGATGCAAAAAACAGAAATGTTACCATCACCATTACTAAAGGAAAATGCTCTGACGGAATGTCAGAGACGGAATTCAGCTACCGGTCCGCGGTTAAACTCGGCACTATCAATCTGAACGGTTGTGCCAGAGACCTCAACGAGAATTAGAGCGTTGAGCCGGATGATATATATAGCAGCGCGGGTGAGATGAAGAACGTCTCGCTGCTGATAGTTGATGATGAGCTTTCATTTCTCCGATCTCTCAGGCGTCTGCTGTGGGAGCAGGGCTATGAGGATGTAACCATTGAGCAGAATCCGGAAGCGGTTCTTCCATTTTTGGCTGAGCGTACGTTTGATTTAATAATTCTTGACGTCAATATGCCGGGTATAGACGGGCTGACACTGCTTGAGAGAATTGTTCAGCACAGTCCGCAGATTCCGGTCATTATGCTTACGGCCATAGAAAATGTAAAGACGGCATTTAACGCGATCAAAACAGGGGCGTATGACTATATCATCAAGCCGCCTGACCTTGACCGTCTGTTTATTACCATGCAGCGCGCGCTTGAAAAATCACTGCTGCAGAAGGAACGTGACTGGCTCAGAAGTGAAACCTATAAGTCTGAAAAGGAAACGGTTGACACAGATTTTTCGGACATCATAACCGGCGCACCGCAGATGAAGCGGGTTTTTCAGCTTATTAAAATTTTTGCGCCAACAAACGAAACAATACTTATAACCGGTGAGACCGGTACGGGTAAGGATGTGATCGCGCGGAAGATACATGATCTTTCCCCCAGAGCCCGGCAGCCGTTTGTCCCGGTTAATCTTGCTTCAATTTCGCCATCATTGTTTGAGTCTGAGTTATTCGGACATGAGAAGGGCTCTTTTACCGGCGCGCACGGAGAGAAAACAGGATTTTTTGAATCAGCAAATAACGGCACACTCTTTCTTGATGAAATAGGTGAACTGCCTAAGGATTTACAGGGCAAGCTGCTGCGGGTGATACAGTATAATGAGATATATCGCATTGGCAGCACCCGGCCGATTAAACTGAATACGCGCATCATCGCCGCTACCAATAAGGAGCTGCTGAGCGAGGTGCAGAAGAATGGTTTCCGCGCCGACCTGTATTACCGCCTCAATCGCGGATATATACACCTTCCTCCACTCCGGGAGCGGGGGGATGATCCGGTTCTGCTTGCCAGGCATTTTCTTTCTGTAGGAGAGCGTATATATAATAAAACACTGAGGGGATTCACCCCCGAAGCGCTGGCCAAGCTGCAGAATTACTCCTTCCCCGGTAACATCCGCGAGCTTGAAAATGTGGTGCTCAACGCGGCAGCGCAGGCCTCAGCAGGCGGTCAGGTTTCCGAGTTAATGATTCCCGCGGCAGAGAGGCATGATACAGCGCCGCACGGTGAGCCATTCAGCAGATTTTTATCTCTTGAAGAAGCGATGAATCAGTATATAGAGCAGGTGCTTGAGGCCTTCGGGGGTAATCAGCAGAAAGCAGCATTCGTCCTTGGTGTCAGCGAAAGGACGTTGCAGCGCAGAATAAAAAAAACCAGGGAGGAACGGGGGAAGTAGCAGATGTTCTGCTTTAAGAAAAGCATAAGAATTTTTTAAGGCAGAAGCGGTTTCTTTTGTAGTTACGAGGGCATGGTTGGTAAAAACCGTCTGATGGTGTAAGTTATTATAGTATCAGCGGTGGTTTTAATAAAAAAAAACTCCAACTGATCAGGAAGGTAACCGATGTTACAATGTCTTTTTGCTTCAATAGTTTCTATAATTGCAATAAAGCGATATAGACTGCTTCGTCTGCTTCGTTATACATTTATGATTAACCGGCTCGAAAACCATAAAAAAAGAGAAGTACATCTTAGAAAAAGAAAATTTTAGTAATTCATAATTCATACTTCATACTTCATAATTCTACAACCCATGTCTGATTTTTGGAACGAAAGATACTCAGGTAAAGAATACGTTTACGGTACTGAGCCGAATGAGTTTTTTAGAGAGCGGTTAGATTTGCTTAAACCGGGTACTATTCTTCTCCCCGGTGAGGGGGAGGGGCGCAATGCGCTTTATGCACTTAAAAATGGATGGATACCTGAGGCGTTTGACTGGAGCGCTACCGCGAAAGAAAAAGCACTGAAGTTAGCAGCGGAAAACAGATTTGATTTTCTCTATAACACGGTCACTTTTGACGGCTTTAGTGTGAAACCTGAGTATTATGACGCTGCCGCGTTGATATATATACACCTCCCCGAACTGGAAAGAACAATGCTTCATCAGAAGGTAATTGCATCGCTTAAACCGGGCGGAGTGCTAATCCTTGAGGCATACTCAAAAGAGCAGCTTGGTAAAAAATCAGGAGGCCCGCGGGATGCAGAACTGCTTTACTCTATGGCTGAGCTGGTTGAAGATTTTATTGATCTGAATTTCGAATTGCTCACCGCTGTTACCATTGAGCTGCATGAAGGTGAGTTTCATAGCGGGGAGGCCTCGGTGGTGCGTTTTTGCGGAGTGAAGCACTGAAAAAAGTTCTTTTTGTATCGTATTACTGGCCTCCTTCGGGTAAGGCCTCGCTTCATCTTCCGCTGCAATTAATAAAACATCTCCCCTCATTCGGGTGGCAGCCGGTGGTGCTTACGGTTAAGGAAGATGGATTTTCTGAAAGGGATGAATCTCTGCTCCGCCAGACAGATCCGTCACTGCCGGTTTATCGTACCGATGTTCTTGAACCGTTTGATATATACCGCACCTTTACCGGAAAGAAAAAAGGGGAGCGGCTTGTTGCCTCTGAAACAATTTCAAAAGAGAACCGCTCGCTAACGCACCGCATTTCGGTCTGGATACGGATGAATTTTTTTGTCCCCGATGCGCGTGTCGGCTGGTATCCTTATGCAAAAAAAGAAATAAATAAAATTATCAGCGAACACGATATACGGGCTATTGTTGTTGTTGCGCCCCCCCACTCCTCTCATCTTGCTCCCTGGCGGATTTCCATCGAGAAGGGAATTCCATTTATTCCGCTTTTTATTGACCCCTGGGTTGATATCGTCTATTATCGCGGAATGAAACGAAGCGCGCTTACCCTGATGCTGGATAATTATCTTGAGAAAAAAGTGCTGCAGGAATCTGCTACTTCGGTTTTTGTTACTGCCTCGATGCAAGAAGAATATATACGGAAATATCCTTCTGTTGCGTCAAAAAGTTCAGTGCTTTACTGGGGTTATAACGAAGAAAACTTTGCCGAGCTAAAGCCCTTCACAAGCGGCAGTGCCGGGGCTGTTACGGTTCTTCACTCAGGTAATATATTCGATTTTCAGAACATACCCCTTTTCTGGGCGTATATACAAAAAGAAATAGCTGCAGGGGCTGATATACGTCTGCGCTTTACCGGAAGTGTTTCCCCCGGCATACGCACCGCAATCAGCGAACACGGGCTTGACGCTGTAACGGAATATACCGGCTTTCTTCCATACGCCGATGTGATTACTGAAATGAGCAGAGCCGACTTTCTGCTGGTCTGCGTTACTGAAAAGCGTCACCTGCCGGGAAAACTCTTTGAATATATACGCTGCGGGAGGCCGGTTATCGCGTTTGGTGATGACAATGCCGAGGTTGAAGCCATCCTCAGTGAAACCGGCGCCGGAAAACTCTTCGGATATACAGAGACCGGGCGCAATTATTTTGACGAGGTTAAGGGAATGACACCGGATTTAGAAAAAGTTAAAAAATATGACCGCAAACAGGCAGCCGGGCAGTTAAGCGATATACTCAAAAAAGTAATTAGCAGTCAGTAATTAGTGGTGTGTTTTGTTAACTGTAGAAAATCTTCATTTTACTTATCCGGCTTCAGCGGATGAAACGCTAAAGGGAAATTCGTTTTCAATTTCTCAGGGGGAGGTATTCGGATTTCTTGGTCCGAGCGGAAGCGGAAAGAGCACCACACAAAAAATTCTTTACCGGCTTCTGGCGGGGTACTCCGGGGATATTACTTTTTTGCAAAAACCGCTTAACAAATGGGGGCGTGAGTTCTATGAATATATCGGGGTTTCATTTGAGTTGCCGAACCACTATCTCAAGCTGACCGCAGAAGAAAATCTACGCTTCATCGCATCATTTTATACTCACGGTAATCCTGATTATGATAAACTGTTTGCTCTGGTTGATCTTCAGGATGACCGCCACAAACCGGTTTCCGATTATTCCAAAGGGATGAAGATGCGCCTGAATTTTATCCGTTCCCTGCTTCATAATCCTGATATGCTTTTTCTTGATGAGCCGACTTCCGGGCTTGATCCGATCAGTGCCGGCAGAATAAAGCAACACATCAGACAACTGAAGGACGAGGGCAAAACAATATTCATTACTACTCATAATATGTTCGACGCAGATCAGCTATGCGACCGGGTGGCTCTTTTGCACCGGGGCAGAATTGTAACTATAGACAAACCCTCCAACCTGAAGATTCAGCACGGTCAGAAAAAAGTGGAAGTAACCACAGAAGAACATCCGGCGAATCCTTATATATACCCTTTAGAAGGCATTGGGAGCAACCGTGAGTTTCTTGAACTGCTGCGGGAGAATAAAGTTCGCACCATACACTCACAGGAAGCAACTCTTGAAGAAGTATTCATTAAACTAACCGGCGATACTCTTTTGTGAAGCCGCTCATCTCATTTTTACTTATGGATATACGGCTGCTTCACCGTAACCGGCTTTTCTACGTGGGTTTTATAGCCGCACTGTTATATATAGGAGTGTTCTTTCTGTTAAGCGGGAGCAGGGATGATTTTAACTGGCTTCTGGTGATACTGCTATTTAACGATCCTCTGGTGACCGGATATTTGTTTACCGGAGTGTTGTGGCTGTATGATAACAGTCAGAATACGATGAGTGTAATAAGAGTGCTTCCGGTACGCCCTGAGATGTATTACCTCTCCAAGATAATTGTGCTTTCGATTTACGCTCTGCTGCTTTCTCTGGTAATGATTATCGCTATGCACGGACTTCGCTTTAATGTGTTGCATCTTTCCGCGGGTGTGCTTATCAGTGCGTTCATGCTGTCTTCGTGGGGTTTTCTGATAGTATCCTCCGCGGGCAGCTTTAATCTGTTTCTTATGTATTCAGTCCCGCTATTTATTATAACCGCAATACCATTTTTACAGTTTGCCGGTATCGGAAATGATTATATATATGCCTGTATTCCTGTCTGGGGCGGAATCGGGGTGGTGCGCGCGTCATTGGAGGGGGTTCCTCTGCTTCAACTGGTTATATATTACATTCACGGGGCTGCCTGCTCTGCCGCCTCCTGGTATTTACTGGTCAGAAAGCCGGAAGTGATACAGCCGTGAAAAATATCTTTACCGTCAACAGTTATGATTTCCGTAATACCTTCCGCGAGCCGGTCTTCAGAGTTATTTTATTCTTCCCTCTGATTGCCTTCTCCGTGATAAAGTGGGGTTATCCTTTCATATCTGGTCGGTTTGATCTGGGTGAGGAGTACAACGCTCTTGTGGTAATGTGGGGATCTCTTCAGTCAGGGATAATGTTTGGTTTTATCTATGGTTTTTTAATGCTTGAGGAAAAAGAAGAGAATTTATTTGCAGTTCTTAAAATTCTTCCGGTAAGTCTTCGGGCAGTAATAACAGGACGGCTGTTGAGCGGAATAACGGTATCTGCATCGGTCAGCTTTCTCATGATACACTACGGCGGACTGATAAAAGTAGAATTACTTACTGCTTTGCTTCTTGCGGTTCAGTTCAGCTTGTCGGCGCCTCTGATAGCGGTGATACTTGCGGTATTCTCACGGAACCGGATTGAGGGCATGGCCGTGATGAAAATAGTAAACATGCTCCTGATTGCTCCGGGTCTTATATATCTCTTTCCGTCTGATCTGCTTCATATATCCGCGTTGGTTCCCACGTACTGGATGTTTCGCGCGATTGAGACAGCCGGGACGGAAAGCTTTCCACTGTATTTTTTAGCTGGTTATCTTTATCCCTCAATAGTAATCTGGCTGCTTTCCCTGGCACTGCAAAAAAAGATTGGAAACTAAAAATGAGTATGCCTTCGCTATTGGTGTGCATTTCTTTTGGGGGTCAGAATCTGTCATTACCGGAAAATTCTTTTTCTCAGAGTTATATTGATTGACCGTCTCAAAAACGGGCTGCCGGTTTGGGCGTAACTGATTTAACTGACAAAACCCGGCGGTTTATGCTTTACGTTTGAGCGTTTACCGCTCATAAAAGCGCTTTTGCCCTTATTTTACAGGGTTATTCAGCGGTCCGGGTGCCGGGGATTCCTGATGGTTCCGCCCATTGCGTCCAAACCGCAGGGCGTAAAGCACCATTAAATAAGGGTGAAATGATGTAAAATATTTTTGTGACATGATATAAATCTTTTTTGTTTTGTTAAATAATTAGTATGTTTCAGTCACACTTATAAACATAATTGGAGAGTTCCAAATGGCAAAAGCAAAACCAATGACAAAGTCAGAACTGCTGACAAATCTGGCCGCAAAAACAGGCCTTACCAAAAAAGATTGTGCAGGATTCATTGACACACTCGTTCAAATGGCATACAAAGAAGCCAAGAAAAGCTTCGTCTTTCCAGGGCTCGGCAAATTAGTTGTCGTGCAGAGAAAGAAAAGAAAAGGAAGAAATCCTGCAACCGGTGAGACCATCACAATTCCGGCAAAAAAAGTTCTGAAGTTCAGAATTGCTAAAGCCGCAAAAGATGCAATCTTAGGTTAATTGTTTTTAAAGCCCATGACCCGGTGTCGTGGGCTTTTTCTTTTTTTTAATACACCGATAATGCAGGGGGCTCAAAGAGAGAAAGAGCTACTGTCGCATCACTCTTGAATTGACGGATAAAGCCTCCGGAGTTTTATTCTGGCTGA
>BTUV01000066.1:0-16519 GCA_045863035.1 Ignavibacteriales bacterium
ATGAGTGGGCGCAGTTTATATTACACCATACCGAACGTCACCGTAAGCAGATGATGCGGGCGGTGGGGTAATTCATTCCAATTCCAGCGCAATTGCAGATTGGTAGAAAGATAAGCAGACGATAACCCCGACCCCAGCATTATTTTTCTACCAATTTTTGAATCCACCGGATTCAATTCCGGAGGAATTGCAGATTGGTAGAAAGATAAGCAAACGATAACCCCACCCCGACTCCAGCGGAGTCGCATTAAAGACACGAATAATATATATAGCCAGAATATGCGAATCCTCCGGATTCCAATGGTAAGATTATGCGATGTACACTGTTCAGAAATACATCAAGGTGAAGTTTTCAATATTAAGGAACATACTTCATTCTCCCTGCTATTCGGAGCGCAGTCTTTATGCGCATGACAAATTTTGCAGGAATCGGTTGAAACAGAATGAATGTAATTTTCAATACATTCGCAATCCCAAAAGTCCAGGTTTAATATTATGTCGCCGACAATCTCTAGTCTTTTTTCCATTGAAAAATATTTTTATGAAAAATTGTGATGTTTGCTATGTGGCTTTCCAATTTATGGCACTAACATGATACGTTGTTTGAATTTGTGATGTTGTTTTTTTATCAAATTGAAAGAAGGCTGTTGGATCAAAGAATATGTTAAACCGGGGTGCCTCTATTAAATTACTGACAACAACTAGGGCGTATTGGTTTTTGTATTCGCTTGCCGCACAGTATTCTTTCTCTGTAAATCTAAACCCCCCATATTCGTTCTTTATACCTTTGATTTCCACCAAATTATATTCACTTTTTAAATCAATTTGGAAATCATAACCATCACCAAACATTCTGGCATCTTCGATTATTCCCGTCTTAAAAGCCTCAATGCTTGTATAATTATTAAGAAAATATTCCTCAGCTTCCATTCCTGTTAATTGCAATTGCTTAAATCTTGATTTTAAAATTGGACTTAGGTGCTCAATCTTAAATTCTTTTATTCCGAACTTTTCTTTCATAAACAATTTTACGATGTTTGCAAAAGAGGGTAAATCTAACTTTCCGAATAAATTATCAATTGCATTTTTCCTGTGGATATATGTGTTACCCTTTTGCCACCATCCCTTACGTGGATTCTCAAAAAACGGATCGAAAAGATCTTGTCTGTTTTTGACAGTGCCGTTGGTTTCAGCAATATCAATTTTGACAACGTAATTATAAAAATCTGTTTTAGTCGAAAAACCAAAGCATCTTACAAATCCCATGTCAAATTTTGCTAATCCATATCCTATTAAATTCAGGATCTCATAGTTTTTGTGTTTTCTGGAGGATTCCAATTATTATCCGTGGATGTTAATGCTAAATTATACCTTTAACTTTTTATTTTCATTCTAATTTAAAGTTGAAATTTCCAGATTAATATAATACTTGATATCATAACCTAAAAATTATGATTGTTTGATTTACCTCAGTTAAAATTAGGGAAAGTGGATGAGAAGAGAGTTTTCAATTTGTACTTACTCAAATGAATTTTTAATTTGTAATTCCCCTATCAAAACTGCCCCCTGCCCTTTTTTTAGGAAAATTCATAATTCATACATCATAATTCATACTTCCTTGATGTCCCTTGTAATTTTACAAAATTTGGTCAAAACAACCCTTGTAATTTTACAAAATCGCCCCTAAATTACCCTTGTTATTTTACAAATGGTCGGAAATGGTCAAAAGAACGAAATTTAGAGCACTTTTAGAGTGGAAGACCCGCCCCGGCAGGAAACCGCTTATTCTGAGAGGTGCAAGGCAGGTTGGCAAGACCACTCTGGTAAATATGTTCGCCGGAGAATTTGACCATTACCTTTACCTGAATCTTGAGCGCCCGGAGGAGAGAAACCTGTTCCCCGATAATACTCCTTTTGAGCAGGTTGTCAGGGGTATTTTTCTGGCGAAGTCCAAGCCGCTGAATGCGCCAAACACCCTCCTGTTTATTGACGAAATTCAAAACTCACCCGTTGCCATAAATCTGCTTCGTTATTTTTATGAGGAGATGCCGCAGCTTCATGTTGTAGCTGCCGGATCAGTGCTTGAATCTCTGATGAATTTTAACGAAAGTTTTCCGGTTGGCAGAGTTGAGTATGAATATCTGCATCCATTCACCTTTGAGGAGTTTCTGCTGGCACGAGGGGAGACGGGTCTGGTTGAGGCCTTAGATATATATCCATTTCCGGCAGGTCTTTCAGTTACGATGTTTGCTGAATATTCTGCCTATGCGCTCGTTGGCGGAATGCCTGAAGCGGTCAGCGAGTTTGCCCGGACCGGTGATATATACGGGCTTGCGCGTATCTATGAATCCCTGCTGAGTTCATACCTTGATGACGCGGGTAAATATGCTTCACATCAGAATCGGGCAGCGCTGCTCAGGCATGTTATCACATCGTCGTTTGCTGAGGCGGGGAAGAGGATTACCTATGAGGGCTTTGGGAAGTCGCAGTATAAATCACGGGAAGTGAAGGAAGCTCTTCAGACACTTGAAAAAGCAATGCTGATCCGGCTTTTGCATCCTTCAAGCTCGGTCAGACCACCGATCACAGAAAACAAAGGCAGAGCGCCAAAACTTCAGGTGCTTGATACCGGTCTGCTGAATTATTTTGCCGGGATACAAAAAGAGTTTGCGATGCAGAAAAATCTTGAAGATGTATATACCGGTCTTATAGCTGAACATCTGACGGGGCAGGAACTCATTGCCGCAAGCGGTTCGCGGTTTCATCAGCCCGCTTTTTGGATGAGGGAAAAAACACAATCCTCAGCAGAAGTGGATTACATCTATCAGCATGACGAACTGATAATTCCTGTTGAAGTTAAGTCGGGTAAATCAGGCCGGCTTCGCTCCCTGCACCTGTTTATGGATATGTGTCAGCATCCGTTCGCGGTAAGGGTTTACTCGGGAGGACTTTCAGTTGAAGAGGCATCAACTCAAACCGGAAAAGCTTATAAACTTCTCAATATTCCTTTTTATCTGCTGCCCCGCCTTAAAAGTTATGTCGGACATTTGATTGCGGGGTTTGAGGGTGCTGTTTAAGTAAGAGTTATTTCTGTAAACTTAGTGTCGTTATCAAATTATTACCTCCCCTGATTTTCCCCCATGTGACCCCCTTTTTTCGTAATTTTAAATCTGAACTTTATCAGAATTTAGCCAATAAAGGAGATACCATGACCCTGATAGTAGATGTAAAAGCAAGAGAAATATTAGACTCACGGGGAAACCCGACCCTTGAAGCAGAAGTTTTCCTGGAATCCGGTGCCATCGGACGCGCTGCCGTTCCGAGCGGAGCTTCCACCGGTGAACATGAAGCTACCGAGCTTCGCGACAATGACCCGAAACGCTACCTCGGTAAGGGAGTGCAGCAGGCGGTTGATTTTGTAAATAATGACATAGCCGACAATCTTCTCGATGAAGATGCACTCGATCAGACTGGAATTGACACCCTCCTCTGCGACCTGGACGGCACACCAAACAAATCAAAATTCGGCGCTAATGCAATTCTTGGTGTATCACTGGCCGTGGCAAAAGCTGCTGCTTCAGCTCTTGATATACCACTCTACCGCTACATTGGCGGAACCAACGCAAAAGTGCTGCCAACACCGATGATGAATATCATCAACGGCGGAAGCCATGCTGACAATAATGTGGATTTCCAGGAATTTATGATCATGCCGGTCGGTGCTGAAACTTTTGCGGATTCACTCAGAATGGGAACAGAGGTTTTTCATAACTTAAAAACCGTTCTCAAAAAACGCGGATACAACACTGCTGTGGGTGATGAAGGCGGATTTGCCCCGAACCTTAAATCAAACGAAGAAGCAATTGAGGTAATTCTCGAAGCAATAACCAAAGCCGGTTATTCACCGGGCAAAGATATCTATATTGCTCTTGATCCCGCAACCAGTGAGATGTATATAAAAGAAAAAGGTGTTTACCAGTTCTTTAAATCAGACAAATCAGAAATCTCATCAGAGAAGATGGTTGACTACTGGGCTGACTGGATTAGTAAATATCCTATTGTATCGCTTGAAGACGGACTTGCTGAAAACGATTGGGACGGCTGGAAACTTTTAACTGATAAACTCGGTTCAAAAGTACAGTTGGTTGGCGATGATATCTTTGTAACAAACACTAAAATCCTGAAAAAGGGAATTGATCTTGGTGTTGCTAACTCAATTCTGGTAAAAGTTAATCAGATCGGAACACTGACTGAAACTCTTGATGCGATTGAGATGGCAAAGAATGCAGGATATACCGCAGTAATCAGCCACCGCTCAGGTGAAACAGAAGATACCACCATTGCTGATATAGCTGTTGCAACAAACGCCGGACAGATTAAAACCGGTTCAGCCAGCAGAACAGACCGTATCGCAAAATACAATCAGCTTCTCAGAATCGAAGAAGAACTGGCTGACTCAGCACGTTTCTATGGTCTAAAATCAATCAATTATAAAAAGTAATTGATAGCTGATAATGGAGAATGGATAATCAGTTGCTGATTATTTAAACTCTTTTTGTAATCACAAACTTTCTGAGCCGCTGGAATGAAAAAATTCAGCGGCTTTTTTATATATACTCTTACGTTAACGGAGCAAGGACATGAACAAAACAGTGCTGATCACGGGAGCTTCATCAGGAATCGGGAAAGCGGCGGCGATATATTTCGCTGAACGCGGCTGGAGCGTGGCCGCAACGATGCGCTCGCCGGAAAAGGAATCCGGTCTGCGGGGGTATAAAACAATAAAGCTATTCCGTCTTGATGTAACTGATTTCCAATCAGTAAGAGCTTCTGTTGCTGAGATTATAGCCGAAATGGGAGAAGTGGATGTGCTGGTCAATAATGCAGGTTACGGAGCTATCGGGATATTTGAGAAATCAGCGCCGGATGATATATATAATCAGTTTAACACGAATGTTTTCGGGCTGATGCAGATGACGCGTGAGTTGCTGCCTCACTTTAAGGAAAAGCGGAGCGGGGTGATCATTAATCTTTCATCAATAGCCGGACTGGTTACCTTTCCGATGTACAGTGTTTATAACAGTTCAAAATGGGCGGTGGAAGGTTTCACCGAAGGATTGCAGTTTGAGCTGCGGCAGTTTAATATCAGGTTAAAATTAATTGAGCCGGGAGCAATAAAGACTGAATTCCATGGAAGATCGATGGTATCATTCAGTAATCCGGATATATCAGGTTATGGTGACTATGATAATCGTGTGGAGGCGTTTATGAAGAAAGCAAACGATACAGCGCCCGGACCGGAAGTGGTTGCCGGAACGATATATAAAGCGGCGACTGATAACACATGGAAGCTGCGTTATCCCTCAGGAGCGCAGGCGCGTATGGTGAGTGTGATGCGGAGAATAGTACCTGTAACGTTTTTCAGATATCTAACAGGGAAACTGATGACAAGCGGAATAGTCAGATAATAGGTGTTTTTGGTTTTTATTCGCGCAAAGACGCAGTGCCGCGAAGATATATACTCGCGCAACGGTACGCGGATTTTAACGGATTTTAAAGTTCTTTGCGCCTTTACCTCTTTGCGCGGGGTTCAGGGCTGTCATTGCGCGCGGATTTTAAATGGATGCTAAAGCAAAGCTGATGAGCACGGATAGGAGTCAGAGGACTTTTGCATGATTGGATTTCTCCCGCAGATTAACGCTGAAAAGTGTTTCCGGCAGATGTCTGTTTCCCCCATTACCCACTCTCAATTATCCATTATCATTAAGGTCAATCGCTTTGCGGACGAAGCCGTCGGTTCTGGCGAGGAGTTCCTGTGCTTTTTCGTAACTGACGCCGCGCTTGATCATTACGAGCGCGGACTTCACATGATTTTTTGCTTTGGCAAGATTGTCCGCAGCTTCTTCATAACTAACTCCCGTTATATTCATTACGATTCTTCTTGAGCGCTCAACCAGCTTTTTGTTGGTCATCTGCAGGTCAATCATCATGTTCTCATATACTTTACCGAGACGCACCATTGAGGCGGTGGTGAGCATATTCAATACGAGTTTCTGCGCGGTTCCGCTTTTCATGCGGGTCGAACCCATGATTACTTCCGGTCCAACATAGGGGCAGATGGGTATATCTACTTCTTTTATATCAAAATTTTCGCGCGGGTTTGTGGTTACGTAAAGCGTGACTGCGCCAAGTTCTTTTGCTTTTTTTACAGCACCGACCACATAGGGGGTTCGTCTGCTTGCTGCTATTCCGCAGACAACATCTTTATCGGTTACTTTTGCCGCCAGGATATCGTTTGCTCCGTTTTCTTCCTTGTCTTCTGCTCCTTCCTGAGCGCGGAACATTGCTTCTTTTCCGCCGGCTATATATCCTTCAATCATGCCGAAAGGAGTGCCAAATGTGGGGGGACATTCAGAAGCATCAACCACACCGAGCCGTCCGCTTGTTCCGGCGCCAAAGTAAAGGAGCCGTCCGCCGTTTTTTAACGCGTGAACTATGGCTTCCACAGCTTTCTCTATATACGGCAGTTCTTTTTCTACTGCAAGTGGAACCAGTTTGTCTTCTTCGTTGATTATTCTGATAATCTCAGCGGTTGTAGCATAGTCAATGTTTTTAGACCTTGCGTTTTGCTGTTCGGTGGTGAGTGAAGCAATTTCGTTAAAGAGTGATTTGTTATGCTTTAAAGAGTCCATTTTTCAGAATTTTGTAAAAAATACTTTGTGAATATAGGGAAAGAAGAACTATTCCAAGATGATTTCTGTGCGTTTACCGAAGAAAAACAATTGCGGGGCAGCCATACATTGGTTACCTCTTTATTGCTTCCAAAAGGAGGTTACAGTTTTAAAAGCCCCGCTGCTTCTGAATCAAGATACCATTCAACAATACCATGCTCAGGCAGAACTTTTGCGGCCGGATAGTTTTCAGCTTCAGGTTTATGGCTGAGAATCTGTTCAATCACCTGTGCTTTTTCTTTACCGGTCACCAGAAACGTAACTCGCTGTGCCTGGTTAATCAGGTTGTAGGTAAAGCTGATACGCTTCTGACCGTTCAGGGGGTGTTTTGCTACAAAAGTAAGAGGATTTTCCTCTTCATTCCACTTAGCACCGGGGAAGATTGATGCGGTATGACCATCAGCGCCAATGCCAAGAATGATCCAGTCAAAAACAGGGATGCCGTTATTAACGCTTTTTACAATTTCACGGATTTTAACCTCATAGAGCAGAGCAGCTTCCTTTGGCGTAGAGGCAACAGGAACGGGATATATACCTTGCCGGGTATCGCGAATGTTCGAAAGAAGAATTCTGTTTGCTTCGCCGTAATTACTTTCAGGATTTTCGTAGGAAACAAGACGTTCATCACCCCAAAAAAAGTTAAAAACCGCCCAATGAATCTTGTCAAGATTTGCGGGGAGAGAAAGTTCTTTAAAGAGCGCTTTAGGTGTTGACCCGCCGGAGAGCGCGATATTAGCCCGGTCAGGCGATTTAGCAGAAAAATAAAAAAGCTCTTCGGCAAAAGTACCCATCAGAGAGTCCACCGCATCAAACACTTTAATAATTTTTCCGCTCATGCTCGTATATATATTCTGCTACAGTTCACAATAATTACCATCATCTGAAAGGTTTTTGCAAGGATATCGCCAGTCCATCCCCTGCCCGCCGAAAAGTCCGGTTGCCTCAGTCGGGCCCCACGTACCTGCCGGATAACCGAAGAGTTTTAATTCCGGATTTGCCTCCCAAGCTTTAAGGATAGGATCAACAAAGCGCCAGCATGCTTCAACTGCATCACCGCGGGCGTAGAGAGTTGAGTCGCCGGTCATACAATCAAGCAGCAAACGCTCATAAGCCGAGGATATATTGATATCACCAAGATTTGAGTAATGGAAATCCATATTTACCTGCTGCGTCTTAAAACCGGCGCCGGGGGTTTTCATACCGAACTTCATCAGGATACCTTCATCCGGCTGAACACGGATGATAAGCCGATTGCCCGGCTGTTCTTTGTTGTCGCGGTGAAAAAGATGCTGAGGCGGCTTTTTAAAATGAATAACAACTTCAGTAACGCGGGTGGGGAGCCGTTTACCGGCACGCATATAAAAAGGAACGCCTGCCCATCGCCAGTTATCAATAAAAAATTTAAGCCCTACGTAAGTTTCAGTGCGGGAGTCCGGATGTACATCTTTTTCTTCACGGTAACCTTTAACCGGTTCCCCTTTTATTTTTGATGATATATACTGACCGCGCACCACATGTTCGTCAATCCTGTTGACCGGAATGGGGATGAGTGACTGAAAAACTTTAATAGTCTCATTGCGCACCGATGTTGAATCAAAAAACGCGGGGGGTTCCATTGCCACCAGACCTGCTATCTGCATCAGATGATTCTGAACCATATCGCGCAAAGTTCCGGCGGTATCATAATAGCCGCCGCGGTTTTCAACCCCGATGGATTCGGCTGCGGTTATTTCAACATAGTCAATATAGTTGCGGTTCCAGAGGGGCTCAAAGATGCCGTTGGCAAAGCGGAGCACTAATACATTTTGAACAGTTTCCTTACCAAGGTAGTGATCTATCCGGTAAAGCTGGTTTTCACGAAAGAGCGTATGGAGTTTTTGATTTAACGCAAGAGCAGTTTTAAGATCATAGCCAAAGGGTTTTTCGATAATCAGCTTTTTAGTGACAGCATCCTCACTGCTTAAACTGAGCCCCTGATTGTGCAGTGACTGAGCGATAGTTTCATACAGTTTAGGGGGAGAAGCAAGATAATATATATAATTGCCTCCGGTTTTCAGCTTCTCATCCAGCTCATCAAGGCGGGTTTTGAGACGGGCGTAGTCATCCGGGCTTTCTGTTTCGAGCGAAATGTAATAGAGATTAGTGACAAATCTGGTAATCACCTCATCGCTCAGGTGCTCTTTGTTTTCAGAGTAGCGTTTAATATCCTCTGCCATCTTGCCGCGGAAAGCATCGTCATCCAAGGGGGAGCGTGCTGCACCGAGAACGGCAAAACGCTCAGGCATGGCATTTTTACAGAAAAGATCGTATAAGGCGGGAATCAGCTTTCTTTTAGTGAGATCGCCAGAAGCGCCGAAAATTACTATGACCGATGGGGCTGGCCGGTTTTCCATTTTCCGTTAATCTTGTGAATAAGATGAATTTACCTCTTCTCCTCAGCCAGAATGTACAATTCCGGGAATTTTTTCCGGAGAGTCCATAATTGGCTGATACAAGTGCCTAAAATAATTAAAAAAGAGATAAATTTGAGACGTTATTTTTAAAGGAGAACCGGACACCGAAATGGAAACAATCTTTACCCAGAAAAGCAAAACCCCTGATTGTTTTAGGGCATCAACCCGGTGGGGATGGCCGGCTGCTCCGGATTTCCTCCTTGCATTTCTTATCATTATTATATTTTCAGCCATGACCACACTTCAGCCACAATCCCTGACAAAAGAACAAAAAAGCCGGATTGACTCGCTCATGTCCGCTTATGACTCTGATACGCTCCCCTCGGCCTCTCTGGCGGTGATGATGGGTAATAAAGTGGTTTATAAAAAATCATACGGAATGGCTGATCTGGAAACAGGAAAGCAAGCCACCTCAAAAACAAACTATCGCCTTGCCTCGGTTTCAAAGCAGTTTACCGCTGCTTCAATCATTCTGCTGATTGAAAAGAAAAAGCTGGGGTATCAGACCAAGCTCACCGAAATTTTCCCGGAATTTCCTTCCTGTGGAGAGGTTATTACGGTGCATCATCTGCTGAACCACACCTCTGGGCTGGTTGACTATGAAGAACTGATTCCGGATTCAGTTACTATTCCTGTTCTTGATGCAGATGTTCTGAGGATAATGAAGGGAGTGGATTCAGTGTATTTTAAGCCGGGAGAAAAATATCAGTATAGTAACACTGCTTATGCACTGCTCGCGCTTGCGGTTGAGAAGTACTCGCGAATGAAATATCCTGATTTTCTGAAGAAGTATATATTCACTCCGTCCGGAATGAAGAACACTCTTGCCTTTGTAAACGGCTATAATACCGTGCCTGACAGGGCGTATGGCTATAGCATCCGGCTTGACACCGCGAGAAGAACCGACCAGTCTGTTACTTCGTCCGTGCTGGGTGATGGCGGTATATATTCAAACATTGATGATCTTACCGCCTGGTGCCAGGCACTCAATAACGGAAAACTGCTGACAAAAAAATCATGGATGCTTGCGACATCACGCAAACAGCTAAACGACGGCTCGGCGGTTGACTATGGATACGGCTGGCATCTGAAAACATGGCGGGGGATGGAAACCGTATGGCACACCGGCAGTACCATCGGTTTCAGGAATGTGCTTTACCGGATTCCGGAAAAGAAGCTGAGCGTGATAATTCTGACCAACCGAAACAGCGGAACAAGAGAAGACAGCGCGGAAAAGATACTCTCAATAGTTATGGAAGAATAACGGTGACTTTTTAAGGTTGGGAACACTTGCATATCCGGCCGTGATTGTTTAAACTTCAGATACACATCCGATAAAAAAAGACGAGAGGTTGCCATGCGCTTTACCTGGTTACTCATTTGCTTTCTCATTTTCTCAGTTTCTGTTCTTACACCACAACAGCTTGGTCTCTTTTATGAAGAAGAGCACGGTTCGCCCGAGGGTTTCCGGTTTGATGAAGACCCGGCTCCTTCAGATGCTTATACCTGGGAGCAGACCACCGATGCCCCATCATTCTTCGGCCGCTCGGCTTACGGAGCTATTGGTGACTATGTATATATATTCTGTTCGCAGAATGCAACATCGCTTGCAATAGCTTATCACATCCCAACAAAAACATGGCTCAATTCAACCCCTGCAACTGCACCGGGGTTTAATATCTCCTCAACAGTTGCTAACGGCAAACTTTATAAAATGGGGGGATCAGGCACTGCAACAAATACCACCTTTGAAGTTTTCACCCCATCGGGTGACGGTACCGGAACCTGGGCAACTCTGACCGCGGGTCCAACACAAGTGCGCGGTCCTGAGGGCTCAATGGTATGGGACGGCGGCAACTATATTTACGCAAGCGCTGCCAACAGTTCAAGCCCTCCTGTGGGTTACTTTCATCGTTATAACATTACAACAAACGCCTGGGAAGAGATGGCAGCGCCTCCGATCGGAAGACGTTACGCAGGCATGGCTACACTCGGCAGGTATATATACAGAGTAGGCGGACTGGGTGAAACCGGCGGTGACTTTACACTTTGTTATAAATATGATACCGCAACAAATACCTGGGCTGCAATAGCGCCGTTCCCTGAGGCGGCTAATTTTACCAAATGGTCAGTGGCCGCGAGTGACTCGTTTGTTTATGTTGTCGGCGGCGGCGGCGGGTTCAGCGGTTATTCGATTCTGATGAAAGTGTATGTATATAATCCTGAAACAAACACCTGGGCAATAGACAGTGATCTGCCGGCAGTTCGCGGACTTCCGGTCGGAACATATATACCCGGCGCGAGAAAACTGTTTTTTGGCGGCGGTAATGACGGCACAAGCGGAACCGCATTCCAGGTGCATTGCTGGGAAGGCATTGGCGGCGGCGAGATTCCGGTTGAACTGACTTCGTTTTCTGTAAGAATGGAGAATGGAGCGGCTCATCTGAACTGGACTACCGCGACTGAAACCAATAACAGAGCATTTATTATCCAGCGATCTGCAGACGGCACGGTCTGGAACTCCATCGGTGAACTTGAGGGAGCGGGAACAACTACCAGCCAGACTCATTATACTTTTACGGACAGAACTCCCCTGAGCGGAGTATCGTTTTACCGTCTGAAACAAACTGATATGGACGGCTCATTCAGCTACTCAGAAATTGTTGAGTCAGAGTTCATCGGAATAACGGAATTCCGTCTCAGTCAGAATTACCCGAATCCATTTAACCCCGCAACAACGATAGAATTTTCACTCCCGGAAAAGAGCGATATCCGGCTTGCGGTGTATGACATCACCGGAAAGCTGGTCTCGGTTATTGTTTCCGGTGCAGCGGAAGCGGGAACTCACCGTGTTCAGTTTGACGGTTCAGAACTGCCGAGCGGTATATATATTTGCCGGTTAACGGCGGGTGAGTTTTCAGCGCGACAGAAATTAACGCTGCTGAAGTAAGAAAATCAGGTATCTGTCTGGCGGTTCGCACGAACGCAAAGTGAACCATAAAGAGCATTTGATACTATACATATCCATCATGGTTTTTCAGCTCCGCGGTCCGGATTTCATTCCGGTCTGCGGAGTTTTGGGTTTTTGAGCGCCATGGTTTATTCCCCGCCTCATTCTTAATTCTTCATTTTTCATTACCCTTTACTCTCATTTCTTCCTTAAATTTCGCTATGAATAAATCACGTAAATATCCCCGGTGGAGCGTAATGTCTATTACTAAAACTTTTCTTTTATCACTCTTTCTGTGCCTCCCGTTGCTGCCACAGGCGCCGGGGGTATGGGAAAACACCTCATTTCTCCCCAGCCCTTCCTCGCGGAACAATGACGGCTTTTTTCTGAATGAGCGGCTTGGTTGGGCGGTAAACGGTGTCGGGCAGATTCACCGGACCACCAACGGGGGAGATTCCTGGGTTAAGGTTCTGGATAAAGGAAGTTCAACCCACTGGCGCTCGGTTTCATTTTTTGACTCCCTGCACGGCTACGCGGGAGCTTTGGGAATCGGAGAGATAAATAATCCGGCCTCAACAGATACCAATATCCTCTACAAAACCAGCGATGGCGGCACGACCTGGGCGCCGGAGCCGCAGTTGAGCAGTTCGGTTATTAAGAGGGGCTTTTGCGGAATGCAGGCAGTAAACGACTCAGTAATTGTGGGGGTGGGCAGGGTGCGCGGACCGGGATGGTTTTACAAAACTACTAACCGTGGTCAGACCTGGACAGCAAAAGACCTGAGCACGCTTGCACCGGGACTGATTGATATATACTTCACTACACCGCAAAAGGGATGGATCATCGGTCTGACCAGTATTACTCATGCAAATTCGAGCGGTATTGTACTATATACCACTGATGGCGGAGAAACCTGGAGCACGCAGATAACAACATCACGACAGGGGGAATGGTGCTGGAAGATTCAGTTCCCCGCGCCGGATACCGGATATATATCACTGCAGAGGAACTCCCTTTCTCCTATTTACTTTCTGAAAACCACCGATGCCGGCTACACCTGGGAAGAAAAACTTTTCAGCAATAGTTATTACTTTGTGCAGGGGATGGGATTTGTAAACGGATCTCTGGGCTGGGCGGGGGGTAACAGCGCAAACCCGATGTGGCAGACCACCAATGGCGGTGAAACCTGGTCACCACTCACGCTGGGCAGAAGGGTTAATCGCTTCCGGATTATTAACAGTCATCTGGCTTATGCGTTCGGTGATTCTATATATAAATATACGGCTCCTTTTACATCAATAAAGACCGAAACGGCCGAACAGGAACCGGGTTATGAACTTTCCAATAATTATCCGAATCCTTTTAACCCCCTTACGATGATAGAGTTTCGCCTGGAGAAGGCGGCGTATATAACCCTTCGTATATATAATAACCTGGGCGAGATTATCAGAACCGTGGCGGAAGGGTATTTTGAGCCGGGTACGCACAAGAGACAATGGGACGGTGAGAATGAAGCAGCAGAACCGGCGCCTTCGGGTCAGTATTTTTACCGGATACAGGGAGAAGGAATTAACGAAACTAAAAAAATGATTCTGCTCAGGTGACCAATTGAAAAAGGCAATATTTTTATATATACTGGTAATATCCCTGTTCGTTCACGCGCAGGAGGTTACACTCAGGGTTTCGGTTAAAGCCGGCACTCCGCCGGAAGGGGGGAGGGTATATATAGCGGGCAATACCGAAAACACCGGCGGGTGGAATCCGGCTAAAGTTGAACTGAGCAGGATTGGTGATTTACATTGGGTGAAAGAGATTGTTTTTAACGCGGGAGAGTCGGTTGAATTTAAGATTACCGGCGGGGCATGGGAGCGTGAAGCAATTTATGAGCAGGGGAGCGTTCCGAAAAATTTTGCTTTACGCATAAACAAGGATACCACGCTTGAGATATTTGTTCCCTTCTGGAGGGGAGATGGTGACCGGCCGAGAACTAATCATGGCAGTGTTGTAGGAAAGGTTATCACGCACAAGAAGATGGAATATCCGAAACTGCTTCCGCGGGACGTGCATGTATGGCTGCCGCCGGGCTATGATGAAGAAGACGCGCGTTATCCGGTTTTATATATGCACGACGGGCAGAATGTATTTGACCCGGCAACATCAACTATGGGCTATGACTGGCGGGCTGATGACCTGGCGGATAGTCTGATACGTGCCGGAGTGATGAAAAAAATTATTATTGTAGCCATTAACAACACAAGCCATAGGTATGCCGAATATACACGGGGGGATACTACCGGTACATATATGGAGTTTTGCGCGCGCGTGCTGAAAAAGTTTATTGATGAAAATTACCGCACACTCCCCGGTCGGGAAAATACTGCAATCGCGGGAAGTTCTGCCGGAGGGCTGATTTCTTTCCGGCTGGGATGGGAGTATGATGATGTCTATTCCATGGTTGCGGCTCTTTCACCGGCGCTTAAGATATATAACATTGACTATGTAACTCCGGTATATATTGCCACAGAGCCGCCGCCGGACCTTTCCCTCTATATTGACAACGGCGGTTTGGGCATTGAAGAAAAACTTCAGCCGGGTATTGATGAAATGCTTGTGGCTCTTGAAAAACAGGGTTACATTGAAGGGGAGCGGCTTATCTGGAGGAAATTCCCGGATGCAGTTCACAACGAGCAGGCATGGTCAGAGCGGTTTCATCTTCCTCTTTTACAATTTTTCGGAATAAAAAAATGAACTGGCAGAAACTAATTACCCCGATGCGCTGTGGAAAGGATGCAGCGGTTCACACTCCCTTTGACGGAAGAAATGAATATCAGAAAGATTTTGACCGTATTGTTTTTTCAGAAGCATTCCGCCGCCTGCAGAACAAAACGCAGGTGATTCCGCTGCCTGAAACGGATTTTATTCACACACGGCTTACTCACAGTATTGAATCCTCCTGCGTGGGGCGGTCGCTGGGGCATCTCTGCGGTGTTGAACTGAAGAATATATATAAAGAAGAATTACGCGAGGTTTCAAGCTATGATATTGAAGCGCTTGTGGCTGCCGCTTGTCTTTCGCACGATATAGGCAACCCGCCATTCGGTCACTCCGGCGAAGATGCTATATCGGAATACTTCCGCGGCAGTAAAGCGGAGTCATTCATCATCGGGCTGAATGACAAGCAAAAGCATGATCTGCAGCAATTTGAAGGAAACGCGGCGGGCTTTCGTCTGCTTACCCATTCCTATCAGCATGATACCGACAGGAAAGGCGGGCTCTCGCTCACGTATTCTACTCTTGGTGTGTTTACCAAATATCCGAAGGAGTCCTTGCCGGAATCGCGAAACAGCGGCCGGGTTTCTCAAAAAAAATTCGGCTACTTTCAGGCGGATAAAGAGGTCTTTGAAAAAACCGCCGGCTATCTGGGGCTGGAATATGATCAAAAAGACGGGAGCCGTATATACCGGCGTCATCCCCTCGCGTTCCTGGTTGAAGCAGCGGATGATATAAGCTACATCCTGGTTGATTTTGAAGACGGTTATAAACTGAAGCTGGTTTCTTTTGAGGAAATATATACACTGCTGGATGGCATAGTTTCGCGCTATACGGACTCTCACCGCAGGGAGCTGGACAAAATAAGAAACCACGATGAGAAAATCGGTTATCTCCGCTCGCGTGCCATTGGCGCGCTGGTGAAAGATGTTTCTGAGGCGTTCCTGAGAAACAGCGAGGATATACTAAAGGGAGAATATGACAAACATTTGTTCGGCGAGACGATATCACACAACGAACTTGAGCAGATAAGAAAAACCAGCGTTGATAAGATATATAACAGCAAGCCGGTAATCGAAATTGAGACCGCGGGCTATGTGGTGCTTTCCGGACTGCTTGATGCGTTTCTTCATGCAGCATTCGATAATGGAAAGGGGAATTACGGTAAAAAGACAAGGCGGCTTATCCCACAGCGCTATCTGCAGGTTGACCGTGATGACCCGGAATATCAGTATAAATTAATTTTAAACATAACCATGTACGTCGGCGGCATGACTGACAGCTACGCGGTTGAAACGTACAGGAAGATATCGGGAATCAGTCTTTAGAATTATGAAGTATGAATTATGAATTATGAAGTATGAATTATGAATTATGAATTATGAATTGATTCACACCTGATCTTTTAAAACTTAGCGGCTTTGCGCGAACTCTTACTCTCCGGGCAACTTTAGCTGACTTCTCTCGCATTTTCTATTTTCATTGATCCCACCTGCACCATCAATAAACTTCGCACCTGACTTCTGCCAATTAGTATGACGCATTTTATTTCAGAAATGAAAATTTCGGCTTAGAATCTTGGCTTGTTCCAGAATGTTTGCAGAAAGTTTGCCCTG
>BTUV01000067.1:0-3753 GCA_045863035.1 Ignavibacteriales bacterium
CTAAAATTAGTATGACAAATTATGAAAAAATCAGTGTTTTTAGATCGTATTCGTAGATTTTTACGATTTAGTCAGATTTTGGCAGAGGTCAGGAGAGGGAATATGACCACACAGTATATACAAAAAGACCCGCCAAGGCGGGTCTTTTTGTAATTTTTTTGCTTTTCCTGATCATGCAATTACTCAGGTGTCTGATTCGAATTTTTATTTGAGCAGAACCATCTTCCTGCTGAGCGTTACAGTATGAGAGCCCCCTGCTTCAACCGCGGTCATTTTGTAAAGATATATACCGGATGAAAGTCCGAATTCACCCGCTGAGACATCAAGCGAATAATATCCCGCGGTGACCTCAGCATTTAACAACGATGCAACCATCTGTCCGGTCATATCATAAAGCTCAATGGCTACTTTTGCATCAACCGGTACCTGATAGCTTATCTTTGTTGAAGGATTAAACGGATTCGGGTAATTCTGATCTAAGGCAAACACTGAAGGAACTCCAACCGTCACTTCTCCCTCGGCGCTTATTTTGCCGGTTCCGTCATAATCGGTCTGTTTAAGCCGGTAATAAAATAGTCCGGCTGCATCCGGTCTGTCAGTAAATAAATACTCTCGCGATTCTGTTGTGGTTCCGCTGCCACGCACTGTTCCCGCCGCGCTCCACTCTCCGTCTTTGCGCTTTCTTTCTATCGTAAATGACTCATTGTTTGTTTCTGTTGCGGTTGACCAATATATACTCACACTTCCCTTTTCTTCACTCAAACGGAAAGCCGTAAGTTCAACCGGAATTACACCGCTTGCCCACATCACAACCGGTACGGTAATAACCGGACTGGCAGGATCGCTCGTCTGGATTTTCATATCCATAGAATAAAGACCTTCCGGAAAGTCACTCGCGTTGAAGGTAAGCTGCACAGAGGCCGAATTTCCGTTGTAAAGCATTCCGGCAAAATTCTGCGCCTGAAGCCAGTCAGGTTCTGCCTGGAAGGAGAGTGCGTGATTATTCTTCACATACGTTGCATTATATGCTACCGGCAGCCCTATTGTACCGCTCTGATTCTCAATCCCCACAGTGGCTGAGTTTAACGCTGAGGCAGTCATCGTTTTATAATAAATCACAATCTTTCCGTTCTGATGCAGCACTACCTGAAAGGTTAAAGCCGAACCGGATGAACTGTATTTAGGCCAGTTATTATACTGTATGATAAATCTATTACCCTCCTGTTTTGTATATACGTTGCCGCCGTTAGTGCCGTCAAGATCATCCCAGAAGGGAGCGATTATCCCGTTCGGAGCTGTACCGGCCGGCATATTAGCGTTTGTAAAATTATTCGCGGTCGGCGCGGTGAAAAGTATCATTCCGTTGCTGGATACATATACCGCATTTTGATTTTCTCCGTAAAACTTAAAACTAAAAGGAAGTGCAACCGGTCCGGAGTATCCTTCATCCTTTGCTCCGAAGGTGCCGGTTGAGGTCCAGGCGGTCAGTTCAGTTCCGGTAGTTGATATATCATTCCATATATATGCGGGTCCTGAAGGGTCATCACTGTCAATCCAGGTATAACCGAATGCATCCGGACCTCCGCTGCCTCGTCCTGTCGCGCCAAAAAACTGCAGCGGGTTTTCCTTTTTATTAAACCGGCCATCCTCTGTGTGTGGTACAGATGAAACAATTGCAGCTTTAACCGACCCTGATGGGAAGGTGTTGTTCTCAAACATAACCGACCAATCCAGAGTTGACTGATGCACTGATATATTGCTGATCACCACGGAATCAGTAACTGATGCATTCAGGTTAAGATAGTGAAACATACTGTCCGGTGTTACACCGGTAACGGGGGCCTGCCAGGTTGCCGCAGAAACTACGTTTGATATATCCGACCGGTTAGCCCAAAGATCGTAAGCGCGGAGCGCAAAGTAAAAAGTGGTATTTGGTGAAAGTCCGTTCGCAGTTACACTGACCGGTGCACCTGTTGTATCAGGGGTATGACTGTAGCTTACCGGCAGCGCGGCACTGAATGATGCTGAATCGGTAATCGGAGCGGTTGAATAGCGGATATCATATCCGGCTATACCGTTTCGCGTGGTATCAAGCGGTGTTGACCATTGCAGACGTACAGAGCTTGAAGTAACCTCGGCAGCAGCAAGATCTGTTACCTGTGTCGGGGGAACTGTATCCGGCGGAACTGCAATAGCAAGAAGTGCTTTATATATATTAAGACGGCCGCCTGAAACAGTTATGTTAGCCAGGGCAGGTATCGGGTCTGTTGATGAAAGCAAATACTCCTTAAACTGTAACGCTCCCATTGCCGGATTTAATTTATAGAACGTCATCAGCGCCGGATTGGCCGCAGCGAACATCAGCCCGATCGCGCCGGAGACCATCGGGGTTGCCATTGAAGTACCGGTCATACTTGAGTAGCTGTTTCCCGGAACAGTTGAGAGAACTGAAGAACCCGGCGCACCGAGATCAATAGTGGTAAGTCCGTACGCTGCACCTGAGTTTTTTGTATCAGTCCGGGTTGTGTTTGTGACCGAAACAAGAAAATCGCTTGCGCAAGCAGTTGGTATATCTCCCTGAAGATCAACGTTTACGTTTGCGTTAGCAGTAGCCCCGCAACTGAGAACACCCTGCACACCCAGTGAGTCATACACAGCGCACCAGAGGGGATAATTGGACGGCTGCCCATAATCCACTCCGAATGAAGCATTAGTTGAAACGATAAACGCGCCCTGCTGACCGTTAGTCTGATTGTAGAGCTTCCGCATCTTGAGTATATAATTATACGCGCGCAGCACAATTGCTTCCTGACCGGAAGAACCTGCAATCGGCATCACTTTTACATTCCAGTTAACACCTGCCACACCAAGGGCATTATTACCACGTGCGCCTACAATACCGGCGACGTGAGTGCCATGGTTATCGGAAGGGATGGAACCGTTCTGGTCGTATGCATTCCAGCCGTTATAATCATCAACATATCCGTTAAGGTCGTCATCAATATTGTTACCGGGTATATCACGCCAGTTTTTATAGTAGTTAAGATCCTGATGATTAAGGTCAAAACCTCCGTCAACCACAGCCACCACAACCGTATCACCGAGCGCTGAAAGTCCGCCTGTGCTGAAGTCCCACGCTTCCGGAGCGTCAATATCAGCATCCGGAGTACCGCTGCTCTGCCCTGTGTTATGCAGCCCCCACTGCTCGCCAAAGCGGGTGTCATTTGGCATCAGGGAGGAGGGTGACCCGCCCGGCGATGCGGTTCCGATATCAGGCACACCCGGACGGTGTGATATATAGTGATTAAACTGGGCAGTATATACATCCATGCTGCCTTTGACCAGTGAAAGCGCAGCCGCATCACTGATTTTCTTCTCATCAAAGCCGATAAGCCAGACGTTCATTTCTCCGGCGACCAGTTCCTTGATGCTCAGACCGGCGGCCAGGTTTTGCTGAGTCAGAGATTCGGGTGTTTTGCCCGGCTTAAACTGGACCAACAGCTCACCCGGGACGTACAAACGCGGCTGGGCATGGAGCAAAAGACTCAGCAAGAAAAGGAAAACGAAGGTAGAAAGAGAACGCATCCGGAAAATCCTAATTTACATTAAAAAGCTAAAGTTACGGTTTTTTTTGGTTCTGACCTCAAATTTTCAAGGTCATCCGGCTTGAAATATGTATTTCGAATTGCTAAAATCATCAATCCCGGAGAAATCGCATATCGGTAGAAAAAGTAAATCACACAAAAACACCGC
>BTUV01000067.1:3853-16266 GCA_045863035.1 Ignavibacteriales bacterium
CAATCCCGGAGAAATCGCATATCGGTAGAAAAAGTAAATCACACAAAAACACCGCAACCGATTCCGGAGGAATCGAATATTGGTAGGAAAACGCATCACACAAAAACCCCCGCCGCTGATTCCGGAGGAATCAAATATTGGCAGGAAACGAATCACACAAAAACACCGCAACCGATTCCGGAGGAATCACATATCGGTAGAAAAAGTAAACCACACAAAAACACCGCCGCTGATTCCGGAGGAATCACATATTGGCAGGAAAACGAGCACCAAAAAAATTCAGTGTCTTCATGGCGTAACCTCACCGGTGTCGTGGGATCTTTGTTTTCTACCAAGATATGAATCCTCCTCATTTATATATATCAAACCCGATTCAGCAATTTTGAAAAATGCAATTCCGGAAGAATCGTATTTTTGTGGCAAGAGAACATCCCCAAACGCATCCCAATTCTACTCTTGCCTGATCAAAACCACTGCCCAATCGGATATTCTTCTTCTTTCCCTATTTTTGCGGCATCACTTAAATAATTTGCGCTTTGAATAACTTTACTTTTTCCCCGATTTCTCACGGTCACATCCCGCTTCTTCTGGAAATGATGGAGGATTTCTACAAAATTGACGGCTACCCTTTTGACTCCACCCTCGCCCGGAAGAACTTCCTTGAGTTCATTGAGAAAGAGCATCTTGGCCGTGGCTGGATAATTCTCAGCGGGGGGTCGGTCATCGGCTACCTTCTGCTCTGCTTTGGTTTTTCGTTTGAATTCGGGGGGCGGAATGCTTTTCTGGATGAACTTTTTATCAGAGAGAAATACCGCGGGCAGGGGGCGGGTTCTCTTGCGGTTAAGTTTGTCATTTCTGAGGCGCCAAATCACGGCGTGAAAGCCCTGCATCTGGAGGTAGAGCTCACTAACGACAAAGCCCTTGCTCTTTACCGGAGGCACGGGTTCAAAGAACACAAGCGCCGTCTTATGACTTTACGGTTCTGAACCGGTCTTCTGTTTATTTTCTCATTAACTTTCCTTTGCATAGTTGAGTTTTTACTCTTATACTTCACGTTATTATAAAAATTATTGGTCATTAGTTATGAACAAATTAGTTCTCGCTTTCCTTCTTTCCGGATTCCTTATAACCGGATCAGCATTTCCGAAACTTTCCCTGCTCGAACGCTTTACCAATGTCGGATGCGGACCCTGCGCCTCCATCAACAACTCATGGTATAATACCCTTACCAGGCAGATGGTTGCCGATGGTACTATAGCACATGTCATTTATAATGTGGACTGGCCTTCTGCCACTGACCCGATGTTTCTTCTTAACTCCGGTAATAACAACGCCCGCCGCGGTCTCTACGGCGTTAATTCAGTTCCCTGGATTCAGATTAACGGCGTTAACACCAGCACAACTCAGGCAGCGGTGGAGTCAGCCGTTTCTTCCGGTAATGCGGCTTTTTCTCCATTTAAAATTGAGATTACCGCCGAAAAATTTTCCAATAATGTTTTGAGCGTAAGTATTAAAATAACCCGCGACAGTGCTGATGTTACCACATTTACTAACACCCGCCTGTTTCTTGCGCTTACTGAACGGGTTGTTGAGTATGCTTCCGCCCCGGGTTCTAACGGCGAAAGAATTTTTTACAATGTTACCCGTAAAATGCTCCCTGACGCAAAAGGTTCATCATTTGAAATTCCCGAGCCCGGCCAATCAGTTACTTCCGAACTGATGTATATACCAACTGATGAGTTTCTTTCAAAGGTCAATCCGGACAGCATCCGGGTAGTTGCATTCATTCAAAACCCCTCAACAAAAGTTGTCTATCAATCTGCTTATGATGACCTCAGACCGGCAAGTCACCTTAATTCCGCTTTTGCTTTAGATAAAAATCTTGGCGCTATTCCCTTTGAGGTTTCTTTTTCTGATTACTCCACACCCGGAACTTCACCTATTACCTCTTGGGAGTGGGATTTCGATAACAACGGCACGATTGATGCAACCGTACCGGCACCCACGCATATTTTTGAAGAATCAGGAGCTTACTCGGTTTCATTAAAAGTTTCTGACGGAACAGTATCACATACCAGAGTAATTAACAACGCTGTTACAACAGTTCAGACGAGCGCTGATATTTTAGTAGTTAACGGAATAGAAAGAGCAACCTATCCAACAGAGTTCGCCAACTTCTATCTTAACTCCGGACCATTCGGCGGGTTTGATGTTGATGTATGGGATTTGTTTGGAAATCAGGATTTTGATTATACGCAGAATGAACAGGTTCAGACGGTGCATTATTTTAATCGTGCAATTCCGAATGATATACTGATGAAGTACCCGCGTGTTATCTGGCTTGGCAACAACTACGGCGGTGATCTGGTGTTTTACAGTGCGGCTCAGGTGCTCTCTTATGTTAAGTCAGGCGGAAACTTCCTGCTTGCAACCAGGCAGGGGCAGGATTTCTTTTCATCTGAGCTGATGCAGTATTCCGGCGTACAGTCTATATCAGGATTAACTGATTTCACATCAACCATCCTCTCTGTGGCTGACGGGCTGCAGGATATGCCGGTACTTCCGACTAATACCCGTAACCAGCTCGTGTTGGTTGATACCACTGCCGGCGCGATTCCTCTTTTTAAGAATGATCTTTCATCCGCCTGGTCTGCCGGTTTCAGAATTAAAAAGGACAGCGCCGGTTCATTTATATATATCGCAGGAAGACCATACCGGTATGACAACGCTATCTCAGCGCTTAACTATGACTATATCATCAGTAATTGGATGACTTACACACCCGTCAGCAACCTGGGACCGTCATCATCTGAAACTCCTTCAGATTTCCGCCTTGAACAAAACTACCCGAATCCGTTTAACCCATCAACCGTTATCAGGTTCTCACTGCCGGCTGCCTCTCAGGTACGTCTTACAGTGTTCAATGCACTCGGAGAGCAGGTTGCGGAACTGATAAACGGCGCTCTTTCAGCAGGTAATCATCAGGCCGTTTTCACGCCACGCAGTGCATCCGGATTGTTTATATATACTTTAACGGCCGACCCGTCAGACAAGGGCTACAGCTCTTTCCGCGGCACCGGCAAGATGATTCTGATGAAATAACCGTGTAAGCTCATTCAAAATTATCAACCTCTGCGGGTGGCTGTGTCTCCCGCAGAGGTTTTTTTATATACCATAACATCACAAAAACCCGATTTCAATGTACAATGTACAATGTACAATGAACAATGTACAATGTACAATGAACAGTTCCGGAAGCCCTCGGGAATCAATGAAGAATTAAGAATCTGCAATGAACAGTTCCGGAAGCCCCCTCCTTCCAATACAGATCCCGGTAAACACAAATTTATCTTCTGCGTAAAAAATATTCAGTTAAAACATACTCTGTCAGGAGAGAGGGGGTGTGGGTATGAGTCAAAAAAAGCCCAACCAGGACATCAATTCAAATCAGTGATAAAGGTCTGACTCAAATTATGTTTTTGTACAAATTATCACTAAAATCAGAAGACAAATTATAAGAAAATCAGCGTTTTTAGCTCGTATTCATGGTTTTTATTGAATCTGGTCCCACTTTGGGCGGAAACCGGAACCTTTGACCCTGCCCTCCCGGGTGAGGTCAGGTCACTCTCGTTTAACTACGGAGAAATCTGCCCTGGTTTTCTGTTTTCATAGTTGAAAATCCCCTCGTTTTTCTATAGTTTTCATTGCGAGTAATTATTATTTAAGCATTTATGCAGGTTTTTGACTGAGTATATGAATAGAGCAGAAAATACTGTACCAATCCGCAGGTTCCCGCTGATTATCCCCGTGGGTATTTTTGTGGTTTTTGCTCTGTCAATCACCTTTGCCGCGTTTTACTATTATTTTTCTATCCGAACTGAAGTTGAAACCAGTCACGGTAATACTCTCACCTCAATCACACGGCTTAAAGTAAGACAGATACAAAACTATCATGCCGAGCGGCTCTCCGATGCGCGGTATCTGTATAAAAACGCCGGGTTTTCTTCTGCCGTAAATCAATTTTTACGCAACCCCTCAGGTGAGCAGGAAAATAAAAATATGCACACCTGGCTTGATCAGCTTCAAAAAAATCATAATTATAAAGTCATTCAACTGATAAACACCGGTAAGGATGTCGTCTTTGCCACAGGACTGCGCGGGGGGTTATCTCATGAGATTCCGATACCAAAAAATCATTCGCTTGAGTGGAAAGAAGGTCCGGGCTTTATAGACCTGCACCTTAACAAAGATCAGCAATATATACACATGCACACCTTTGTTCCCGTTTATTACGGAGGCAGCAGGTCAACAGATATAATTGGCGCGGTAATTTTTACAATCGACCCGTTTGTATTCTTTTACCCGATGATTTCAGAATCCCCGCTTCCCACCAGAACCGGAGAAACCATTCTGACCCGTGCTGATAAAGATTCGGTTTTGTATATAAGTCCTCTTCGCTTTTACGCCGGCAACCCTCTTGAACTCACTACAAATATTCAAGATACCCTTATTGCCGGTGTTAAAGTATTGAACAGACTTCCCTCTTTCACCCGCGGGCTTGATTATCGCGGGGCTGAAGTTTTGTTTTACGGTGAAGCGGTTCCGAATCTTAACTGGATGGTCATGACCAAAATTGACCTTGATGAGGTATATGCCGGTATTCGCGGAACTTCTATTCTTCTGTTTTCACTGTTATCAACGCTGCTGCTTATGGGCGGCGGTCTGTTATACTATTACATTAAGCGGCAAAACCTCCGCTCGCTTCAGTATCAGGCAGAGTCAGGTCTCGCGGTCGCGCAGCTTAACCGTATATACGAACTGATAAGTCTGGTGAACACTGCAATCGCAAGAGATACCAGCCGTAAAGATCTGCTTAAATCTATAACCGGCATTTCAGTTGACAAAGGGGGGTATATATTTGCTGCAATCACGCTTTCTGAAGAAGAAGCCACCAGCCCGCTTCTGACCAGTTACTGCGGGCGGAATCCGGTGCTCCCCAGCAGAGAGCCGATGATTTACGATTTGATTGACGCGGTAAACTCAGCTCAGCTATCGCGTCAGAAATCAAACATCATCAATCGCCTTTCTGATGGCGGCTTCTCTGAAAGCGCTCTTCTTGTTATTCAATCAAACAATATCGCGTCTCTTGCGGTATTTCCACTTACCCCGGGCGGGGTTTATCGCGGCGATATTTATTTATTTTCTGAACGAGCTGATCAGTTTAGCGAACAGGAAACCGCGCTGCTCGAAGAACTTGCATCAGACGTTTCATTCGGACTGCACAGCATTCAAGAGCGTGAGAAAATTCAGCAGTCCGAACAAATCATTAAAGATACTGAACTGAGGTACAGAAATCTTATTGAAAACTCCCCTGATTCAATTCTTATTAATCACCGGAATAAAATTGTTCTTGCCAACAAAGCCGCGGTAAAACTCTTTAAGGCAAAAGGTCAGTCAGAGATTGAAGGTAAATCTCCCCTGATCTTATTTTCCGAAAAATTCCGTAAATCAGTAGCTCAGCAAATTCGACATATGAGAGATTCAGGGCTTCCGGTTGAACCCTCAGAAGCTGAAATAGTCTGCTTTGACGGCAGCATCGCGCAAGTTGAAGTGGTTGCAGCACCTTACAAAATTAGTAATGAGTTAGCAATTCATGTTATCCTGCGTGACATTACTTCACGAAAAAAACAGGAAGAAAAGCTGCGCGAGAGTGAAGAACGCCTCCGTCTCTCACTTGAAGCAGCCAATCAGGGAATCTTCGACCTGAATCTCCAGACAGGCGAAACAGTAGTTAACGAACAATATGCTTCAATGCTCGGTTATGATTATCACACTTTCCGCGAAACAAAGGATACAGCTATTGATCGGCTTCACCCTGAGGATAAAGAAAACTGCGTAAATACTTTAAATGGTTATTTGCACGGGCTGATTCCGGAATACCGGATTGAATACCGTTCAAAAACAGCGGATGGAAATTGGAAGTGGCTGCTTTCGATGGGCAAAGTTATTGAATGGGACAACAGCGGTAAGCCCGTGAGGATGCTCGGCACTCATACCGATATCCATAAACAAAAAGAGGCAGATTATCAGCTCCTCCTGCAGGCCAAAATGCTTGAACAATCCGGGCAGATTACAGCAGCGGTTTCAACACGCGGCAAGATTGTTTTCTGGAACAAAAAAGCTGAGTTAGAACTTGGATGGACACCGGAAGAGGTAAGAGGAAAGAACCTGCTTGATACGTTAGTGCCGGCCACTGCCAGACCTGATCTCAGACAGATTATCAGAAGTGCTGCATTGGGTAAATCATGGAATGGTCAGCTTGTTCTGATGAGAAAGGACAGCTCCTCATTTACTGCTGAGGTGCTCATATCCCCCTATTACGACAGCAACGGAGGGCAACTGGGGCTGATGGCACTGGCGCAGAACATTACTGAAAAACTGGAAGACCATCAAAAAATTAATAATCTCTCACGTGCCGTTGAGCAAAGCCCTGCCTCAATTATTATTACAAAAGATGACGGCACAATTATATATACAAACAAAAAAGTCTCTGAAGTAACCGGATATGAAGCGGAAGAACTGACCGGAAATAATTTCCGTATCTTCAGCGATCAGCGGCCGGAAGAAAATGCGCGTTATGATGCGCTCATGGCTTCTGTTCTCAGCGGAAATGAGTGGCATGGCGAGTTTCACACAAAAAAGAAGAACGGCGAAAAAATCTGGGAAACTGCCTCAATCAGCCCTTTAAGAAATGAAAAAGGAGAGATTGTTTATTTCCTTGCTGTGAAGGAGGATATTTCAGAACAGAAGAATCTGATTGCAGAACTCATTGAAGCACGAGACCGGGCTGAAGAGTCAGACAAATTAAAAACAAATTTTCTGGCAAATATGAGCCACGAGCTGCGCACTCCG
The DNA here is from genome assembly GCA_045863035.1 of Ignavibacteriales bacterium. Lineage (GTDB taxonomy): Bacteria > Bacteroidota > Ignavibacteria > Ignavibacteriales > Ignavibacteriaceae > H2-BAC3. The sequence continues at coordinate 10,766 of BTUV01000067.1, forward strand.
CTTATTGCTATTCTGGGGTTCTCAGAACTGCTTTTGGAATCTGAACCCGATGTTGAAAAACTGGATTTTCTGAAAAGTATATACTCCGGCGGAGAGCGGCTGCTTCATACAGTTAACGCGCTGCTTCATTTCTCCAATCTTCAGAAATCCGGTCTGGTGCTTACGATGGCTGAGTTTAGCGTCTCTGATATTTGCCTCGGGCTTATACAGAACTATAAAGAAAAATCAGCAGCCAAAGGGATAGCTTTTGTTCACCACTGCAGCGACACCGCAAAAATCATAACCGATAAGGCGCTCCTTATCGATTCGCTTGGATATATACTTGAAAATTCAGTCCGGTTCACCCAAGAAGGAACCATTTCGTTCTCAGTGGTAAATTCCTCTGACACAGTCACTTTTATCATCCGCGATACCGGCATCGGCATCCCGGAAGAAAAACTGCATCTGATATTTGAAGAGTTCCGGCAGGTCAGTGAAGGGCTTAGCCGCCACTACGAAGGGTCGGGGTTAGGTCTTACCCTTGCCAACAAATATATACAAATTCTCGGCGGTCACATTCAGGTTGATAGCCAGGCAGGTAAGGGGTCTGAATTCAAAGTAATTCTCCCTGCTAAACCGCAACAAAACTAACGGATAAAAAAGAGGAAACATGGAAGATATATTAATCAAACACCCGGAACGGATTCTTCTGGTTGAAAATGACAGTCTGAATATAGATGTCATCTCAAAATATCTGCACAAACAATATGACTTTGATGTTGCCAGAAACGCAAAAGAGGCAAATCAGTTGTTATCAGTGAATACCTATGACCTCATTCTGCTTGATATACATCTGGGGGATGGTGTGGGCGGTCTGGGTCTGCTTAAACTCATCCGGGCATCAGAGCAGACAAAAGATATATTGGTAATAGCAATAACTGCCTTTGCTGCGTTAGAGCAGCGGGAGCAGTTTATCCAGGCCGGATGTGATGATTATATGGCAAAGCCGTTCTATCGTAAAGATCTGCTGACCGTTGTCCGCAAAAACTTAGACAGCCGCCTCTCTTAGCCGCATCCCGGAAGTGCCTCCCCGCCTCTTTCTGTTGCAGGGGGGAAGTTACACTAAAACCTAAGCAGAAATCTTTTTCCCCTGCTTTATTCTTTCCGCTTTAAATTCTTCCAGAAAAGACTCAAATAAATCTTTTTCCAGTTTGTTTGCTTCAGCGGTCTTTCTGAGCCATTCAAGCTCTTTTAAGTCAAAATCATCATCTGCAAACGCCAGTTTCAGACCATCCTGCAAAAACATTCTTGCTATTCCGGAATCTGAAAAAGTTACAGGATCCTCCCCGATATACTTATTTGCCATTAACCCCCTCATGGTTTCCTCATAAAAATCTTTGCTGAACCCAAACCTCTGAGCGATATCCCTGATAATATCTTTTTCGGTTTCAACCAGCTTATTGTCTTTTTTTGCCAGGACGAGCAGCCCCTTGAGGTATGTGCTCCGGTCAAGAACTGAAAACATCAATCCTCCTCTTTTAAGAAAGTATATTTTCTTGATTAAAAATGGTATTTTGAGCAGTTATCTATTTTTTCGGTTTGCGATAAACAAATAACTGATTTTAGTAATTACATTAATCAAACATAATAAAAAGACTTCATGAAAAAGAAGACATTCGGCACACTTTTTTTACCCCTCATCATTTTTGTGATTTGCAGCGTCACAACCCGGGCGCAGAACAATATCCCGGATGAGTGGATAACCCGTTTTGAGAAATCAGGAGGTTTAGCCACCCCCTCCTACCAGGAATCAATTGAATATTTCAAAAAATTCACTCAGAGCAGCAAATTCGCGAAAATGACTGAATTCGGTATCTCTCCTCAAGGAAGGAAGCTGTGGTATCTGGTGGTTTCCTCCTCAGGTGACTTCACCCCTGAAAAGCTGAAAAACTCCTCAAAACCACTCCTTTTTGTGCTTAATGGCATTCATTCCGGGGAAATTGAGGGGAAAGATGCTTCTATGCTGCTGCTTCGTGAAATTCTGATTACAGGTGAAAAAAGCGGCTGGCTGGAGGGGTTTAACCTTGTTTTAATACCGGTTTTCAGCGTTGACGGTCACGAAAGAAAATCAAAATATAACCGCATCAATCAAAACGGACCGGAAGAAATGGGGTGGCGAACAACAGCCCAAAATTATAATCTGAACCGCGACTGGATGAAAGCCGATGCCCCTGAGATGCAGGCAATGCTGCGGCTGCTTTCATCACTGACTCCTGATTTCCTTATTGACAACCACACCACAAACGGCGCTGATTACCAATACACGGTTACTTACGGTCTCGAAAAATTCAAAAACCTGCATGACTCTTTAGCTCACTCCGTTACAAAATCATTCATCCCCTATATGCAAAAATATGTAGAGGAGCAGGGTTTTCTTATTGCCCCTTATGTTGGATTCCGCGGTGATACTCCTGAAACAGGGTTGGTTGACTGGGCAGGCACCCCCCGTTTCTCAACCGGTTATACAGCAATCCAAAACCGTATAGGGCTGTTGGTTGAAACTCACATGATGAAGCCATATAAAGACCGGGTCTATTCGACAAAGTCAGTCATGGAGGCAGCTATGACCTGGCTTTTGGCAAACGGTAAAAAACTAAAAGCACTGAATAAAACCGCTGACGAGAGCTCGGTTCAGGATTTCACCGTCAAAGGAAGATACTTTCCTGTTGCATTCCGGAACACAAATGATTCCGTTATGTTTACTTATAAAGGTATTGAGGTGAAGGAAGAAGAAAGCATCATTTCCGGCGCGTCAAAGAATGTATATACCGGGGAGCCCTACACCGTAGAAATTCCTTTTTTTAATAACTCAGTCCCCTCTGATTCTGTTACAGCGCCACACGCATATATCATCCCAAAAGAATGGTCATTCATTACAGAACGTCTGAAACTTCACGGGATAGAAGTACAATCGGTTCTTGAAGATAAAGAGATGACTGTTACCAGATATAAATTTTATGATTATAAATTCAGTACTAATTCCTACGAAGGACGGCAGACGGTAACAACCAAGTATAAAGAGTTTACTGAAGCCACAAAAGTTCCGGCGGGAAGCTACATCGTTTACACAAATCAGCGCACCATAAGAGTAATACTCACCGCGCTTGAGCCAAAGTCAGGCGACTCTTACCTGCGGTGGGGTTTTATGAACAACATATTTGAACGGAAAGAGTATTTTGAAGACTACGTAATGGAGCGGGTGGCTCTTGAAATGTATTATCAGGATAAAAATTTAGCTGAGGAATTCAACAAACGGCTGCGTGAAGATGCAAAATTCCGTGAAGACAAAAACGCCCGGCTCAACTGGTTCTACGAACGCTCCCCCTATTTTGATAAGCAGTACCTGGTATATCCGATTATGCGAATTGAGAAAAAGAACTAAAAAAATTAAAAATTAAAAATTAAAAGTTGAGAGTTGAAGGTAGAAAATTGAGTGAATTACAAATTTCATAATTCATACTTCATAATTCATACTTCATACTTCTATTGTTTTTTTTGGATATATCCGGCGGCGGAGAGTACATTAAAAACGAATGCACGGCAATGCATCTTGGATTCCCCTTAATGGATTACTTCCCGGCTTCTGCCAAAATCTGACCAGGTCGTAAAAGCATGAAAGTACGTGGTAAAAACGAAGATTTTCTCATAATTTGTCATACTAACTTTAGTGACGATTTACCGGAAAGAAATTATAGTCATATTCTTATCACTTACAATGCAATTTCAAAAAAAAAGAAATTTCTGATATAAGGACGATGTTACAATAGCAAAGCCCCCGCTTCCATTGTACAATATATAATGAACAAAGTATAATTTTTTAAGCTCCCTCTTTCCAATACAGATCCCAAGAAACACCAAAATTTAAATTCCGCAGAAAACTAAATTCAGTTAAAATTTACTCTGCCGGGAGAGAGGGGGTTTGGGGGTGAGTCTTGTTATTGCGAACATGTGGCTGATCGTTGGTTATATCTAAACTTTCGATCGGGCGAAGTCCTAAAAGATAGTTTTGTCTTGTAATTTGTAAACTTTCTCATCAAAAGAGCAAGTGATGCTCACGAAGTAAAGTATTATAATCTTGTTTATTACAGTGTATAATCAAAGCCAATTAATGATTTAAGGAAGAAATCAGAAAATATATTATAGAACAAGTGAGGATATTTGAATTGGTACGTTTATTTGGCTTTTTTAACTCACCCCCAAACCCCCTCTCTCCTGACAAACTTTACTTTTCCCAAGTATATACTTCAACCTAAAATAATTTATCGTTTATTTAAATCCGTATTGGAAAGAGGGGGCTTCGGAATTGTTCATTGCAGTTTATTAATTTTTAATTCTTCATTGATTCCCGGGGGTTTCGGAATTGTTTATTGCAGATTTTTAATTTTTCATTGATCCCCGGGGACTTCCGGAACTGTTCATTGTAGATTCTTAATTTTTAATTTTTAATTCTTAATTGATTCCCGGGGGCTTCCGGAATTCTCATTGTACCTTGTTTATCTCAGAAGTATAACAAATACAAGTGAGGAAATTTAGAAGATCATTGTTGAGGATACCGCAACCGGGCAAACTTTCCGCAAACATTCCGGAACAAGCCAGGATTCTAAGCCGATATTGTCACTTCTGAAATAAAATGCGGCATACTAATCGGCAGAAGTCAGGAGATTACATTAAAAACGAATGCACGGCAATGCATCTTGGATTCCCCTTAATGGATTACTTCCCGGCTTCTGCCAAAATCTGACCAGGTCGTAAAAGCATGAAAGTACGTGGTAAAAACGAAGATTTTCTCATAATTTGTCATACTAACTTTAGTGACGATTTACCGGAAAGAAATTATAGTCATATTCTTATCACTTACAATGCAATTTCAAAAAAAAAGAAATTTCTGATATAAGGACGATGTTACAATAGCAAAGCCCCCGCTTCCATTGTACAATATATAATGAACAAAGTATAATTTTTTAAGCTCCCTCTTTCCAATACAGATCCCAAGAAACACCAAAATTTAAATTCCGCAGAAAACTAAATTCAGTTAAAATTTACTCTGTCGAGAGAGAGGGGGTTTGGGGGTGAGTCTTGTTATTGCGAACATGTGGCTGATTGTTGGTTATATCTAAACTTCCGATCGGGCGAAATCCTAAAAGATAGTTTTGTCTTGTAATTTGTAAACTTTCCATTAAAAGAGTAAGTAATGCTCACAAAGTAAAGTATTATAATCTTGTTTATTACAGTGTATAATCAAAGGCAATTAATGATTTAAGATAAGGAGTAAAAAATAAATTTAAGAACACTTGAGAATCTTTGAATTGGTACGTTTATTTGGCTTTTTTAACTCACCCCCAAACCCCCTCTCTCCTGACAAACTTTACTTTTCCCAAGTATATACTTCAACCAGAATATGATCCTTCGTTTATTTAAATCCGTATTGGAAAGAGGGGGCTTCGGAATTGTTCATTGCAGAT
>BTUV01000068.1:0-16170 GCA_045863035.1 Ignavibacteriales bacterium
TGCGAAGAAGTTTTACCCTACTACGGGTTTTTGCATTTGCAACGTCTCATCGAAGTAAGGGAAATTTCGTGAAATTGTTGCGGTATATATTATGCTACACCTTTTATAATGTCAACCCTTCGGGTTTATTGTGGTTGGTTTTACGATTTCTACAATAATGTCAACCCTTCGGGTTTGGATAATCGTTTTGCTGATTTTGATTCTGCTCTTGCTCCGTGAGACGCTGCAATCGCAGGGGTTTGGTGGCGATTTGTATTCTTCCCGGCGATTGCAACGTCTGTACTCTCATTTGGAATATTTACGACTTTGATTAAATGTTGATTTACTCCAAAAAAAAACCCCGCCGGAGCGGGGTTAAGGTATCCTGTTGGATTGTCAGTTGGCTAATGAAACTTGTTTGTAATTGATCAGAGCATTGATCTTTGCGCTGTATTCATCAAGCGATGCGCTTTCCCCCTTAATTTTCTTTGTTACTTCAACACTTTCAGTAAGAAGATTTTTGAATTCATCAGCGCCTGGTAACTCCGGCATTTTTATTTTCAATTTCTTCAGTACCGGCTTTAGTGCATCTTCAACAAAATCCCCGACATATTTTTCAGCTATTTTACCGACTTTACCGCCTTCCAAGACGTCTCTCACGCTGATATTAATTTTCACTTTCGCGATTTCTTTCTTGAAACGCTTATCAAGCACTTTGTTAATCTCATCAGCGATCTTGTCAACCTGCTTAATTGACTTATCAAATCCTTTAACACCTTTTACGATTTTTTCGGCAGGGTTATCAATCTTGTTAATGAGTTTGCAGTTCTTCTCAGTTTCAGAAAGACTTTTATTAAGCGCGGAAAATGAGAGAGTTAATTCTGAAATTTTTTGCTTCATTACAGAGAAATCATTCTTTGAGTAAGACGCACCGTCTTTTGACAGGCCGGAAATCTGCTGTTTTACCTTAAAGAGATACTGCTTCAGATACCGAAGCTGTGAATTCAGAAGTATATTCTGCTTCATTGCGATCTGCATATTTGTAACTGATGGCTCAATTACGTTATCTTTTATGGCTCCGAGAGTAGCATCAATCCTTCCAAGCTGCTTTCCGGAATAATCAAGGGAAGTTGACATAACCTTAACCGCTGGTCCGATAAACGGGAGCCGCTCAAACACAACTATCGCATCATTAATATCGTTTACTTTTGAATTTAGTGAACTTACTTTTACCGAAACATTTCGCGCGTCACTGAGTGCATTTCCTGACTTGAGAAGGTTTGTTACCACCGAAGATGATTTTCCTTCAACCACGCTGATTTCACGGTATATATTATCTATCTCCGCCGCAAGAGAGACTGCATCAGGATCAATTCCGGGAGGAAGCGAAACCGATGATATATCAGGATCGCCGCCCTTTTGTTGTTTTGGGAGATACGGTTGATTGGTATTTACATCAATCAGATACCACTCAGTCCAGGCGCCTGCTTCATCCTCTCCCGTCTGAATATTGGCATGGTTTTCCGGAGAGCGATTGGCAACGGTTACAACTTTTCCTCCCTGTGTATATATCTTAAAACGGCCGTTTCCCTGATGTCTGAATGAAAAATTCTGCCCCTCAGTGTTATTTATCTCACGAATACCGATATTGCTTCCTGCCGGTGAGTTTGAAGCTCCGGCATCAACCAAAAGAGTGTTATCATCGGCAACGCTTATGCTATAGTACTGCATATTTGAGTTTGAAGGGATAATCTGAAATTTTCTGTCATCGTTAAAATCACTCAACTGATAAAGCTGCAGATTGTTTCCGCTTGCCGGTTGTGCAACGCCTGGTACGTCAAAGTAACCAAAAAGGTTTTTACCGTAGCAAAGCGCGGACTGCAGATAAACTGTTCCGCAGTCTTCAATTTTATCGCCGGTGCTTCCGGCCAGTTTATTAATTTCTGCATCCAGATTAAGCGGTTTGCCGGTTTGCACATTGATCAGAATCCATTCAGTAAATGTGCCTTCGTGATCATCCCAAATCTGCAAATCATTGCCGTTATCTGATTTTCGGTTAGGCAGTGTTATCAGCCGGCCGTTTTGGTTGAATATCTTGAATCTGTTATTGCCGACATACCTGAAAGTAAAGTTTTGTGCAGGAGAATTTTTTGGCTGATCAAGTTCAATCTTTGTGCCGTTTTTTGATGAGTTACCTTTAACAGCTATATATCCTGCAACATTGTGGATGTTTATTTTTATATATCCCGGAGTTTCCGAATTCTGAATGGTATATCTGCGGTCCTTTTCATTTTTATCAAGACTGTAAACCTGAATATTTGCCCCTTCCTTTATTTTGTCCTCTCCGCCGCTAATATCCCAGTATCCGCCAGGGCGTCCTTCATTCAGCGCTGACTGAATGAAAAAAGGCACTCCCTTCGGAATGAGATCATTAATGCTTTGAGAATAATGAAGAGAAAAAATGATGAGTACGAATGTGCATAGCCGTAGCAGCATGGGGTTGCTCCTGAAAAGTTGTGAATGAAAGTTTGTGCGGATAAATGATATAGATATTTAGCGTGGGGACATCTTCCAAAGGGCAGTGATTTAACAACGAGCATATAACAACCGCGCTTTCGGATGAATCATGGGTGGAAACAGTATATAAATTCCCCGCTCGCAATAACGCAGTTTTTCTGTTAGCCATTAAACTGTCTAAAAGCATCATCTTGAACCCCGAAAAAAATGTGATGTATATAAATTCATTTATTATCGTTTATAAATATATGAAATGCCCGATGAACGTTCAAGGAAAACCGAAAGAAAAACAAACACGAAAAACGCGAAATATCTGCCGGTAGTATATATTGTAGAAAAAGTTTATAAACTGTTGAATAATTACACAGTTGTTTAGCCGGGGGTTAATAAAAAAAATCAGCGTCTTTCAGAATCAAACAAATTCCGGCAAAATTGTTGACGTGTATAAGCAAGCGGTTTAATCCCGGAAGACTTTCAACGAGTTCAGAACCCACACGGGTAAGGGGATAATTACCCGGAGGAGAATGATTTTCTCCGGAATTCACCGGCCGTTTATCCTCAAAACATGCCGAAAATTGTATAAAATCGTCTGTTTTTCATAGTGAGTTTGCGGTGAATCAGGGAAATCGTTAAATTTCATTATTAGGTTTCCGGGGTTTTGTAATTTTTCTCTCTGCCTGAACATCTTTTTTTTCTTTACCCGAACACGATTCTCGTTTGTACCGTAAACAGAAACTATTATCACATCAAAGGACACAAGCATGAAAGTACTGAAAGCATTCGGTATAAGCATTCTCGTTTTACTTATTCTCGGCGGGGTTTTCCTGTTTTGGTTTAATGCAACTTTTCCAAAGGTGGGTGAACCGGGTAAGTTGAAAGTGGAGATGACAGCGGAGCACATTGCAAGAGGAAAATATCTTGCTAATCATGTAACTGTTTGTATGGACTGTCACTCATCGCGTGACTGGACAAAGTTCTCCGGCCCCATGGTTCCAGGCACGGAGGGAAGAGGCGGAGATAAATTTACCGAAGAGCTTGGCGGGGTTCCCGGTATTATCTTTTCTTCAAATATTACTCCGGCCGGAATAGGCGATTATACGGATGGTGAACTTTTGCGGGCGTTTACGCAGGGAGTTACTGCTTCGCATCGTGCACTTTTTCCGCTGATGCCGTATCCCGCCTATAATAAACTTTCTATGACAGATGCTGAGGCGATTGTTGCATATATACGCTCGTTAGAACCAATTAAGAATAGTGTTCCGGTTTCAGAGCTGAACTTTCCCATGAATCTTATTGTAAAAACCATACCGCTGGAGAGCTTTAATCCTTCCCCGGAACCTGACACCAATAATTTTCTTGCATACGGAAAATATCTGACCACCATTGCTGCCTGCGGTGACTGCCACACTCCTGCTGAAAAAGGCACACCGATTCCGGGAATGGATTTCGCCGGGGGGTTTACCTTCCAAATGCCGGGAGGACTTTTATCTTCATCTAATATTACTCCCGATAAAGAAACAGGAATCGGAAGTTGGACAAAAGAACAGTTTATCACACGGTTTAAAACTTTCGACTCTGACAGCGGCAAAAACATTCCGGTTGCTGATATATATGACTTTAATTCTGTAATGCCCTGGACCATGTACGCCGGAATGACTGAGCGTGATTTGGGAGCTATTTATGAATATCTTCAGACACGTAAGCCGGTTGTAAATAAAATAAACCGCTGGGACGGAAGCAAACAGCTCCCGGGTATGATGGTAAATCAATAGATATATACCCGTTAACCGATTTGCAGCCGGAGCATCTTTGCTCCGGCTGTTTTATGTTAATGAGGACGGGGATGATTCTGCTCATCTTCGCAAAATTGTGAAAAGCGGAGCATTGCTGCCGCCGCAATGATTTCCTCTGATTGAAAATTAAGAATTTTGAGTATCTTGCATTAGTGCAGTTGCTCTGATTTGTGACTGCAGGCATATCTCTCTTTTACTATTCCGCAAACAACCAAAGCAGTGTGCTACATGAGTGAAGAAAAAAAACGTCTGCAACCAGAGAACAGAAAAAAATGGCTTCTGTGGGGTCCCTATCTTTCTGAAAGGCAATGGGGAACAGTTCGCGAAGACTATAGCCAGGGGGGCGATGCCTGGTCATATTGCACCCATGATCACGCCCGCAGCAAGGCCTACCGTTGGGGCGAGGAGGGAATCGGAGGAATATCTGACTATAAGCAGCGGCTTTGTTTTTCAGTTGCGCTATGGAACGGCAAAGACCCCCTCATAAAAGAACGGCTTTTTGGTCTGGCGGGTCCGGAGGGGAACCACGGCGAAGATGTGAAGGAGATGTACTACTACTTAGACTCTCTCCCCTCGCACGCATATATGAAGATGCTTTACAAATATCCGCAGAACCGCTTTCCCTACGAAGACCTGGTAAACACCAACCGGATGAGAAACCGGAGCGAGCGCGAATATGAGCTGATGGATACCGGAATATTTGACAAAGATGAATATTTTGATGTGTTTATTGAATATGCAAAAGCAGACACTACTGATATGCTAATCCGCGTAACTGCGGAAAACCGCGCAAAAAAAACAGCACCGGTATATATCATTCCGCAGATATGGTTTCGCAACCGCTGGTCATGGGGTAATGATGACTATAAACCGGAGATGCAGCTTCAGAATGACGGTGATATATATATTCACCAGCGCTCCATGGGTGAAAAACATTTGTATTATGAAGGGGAAGCCGAACCGGCTTTCTGCGAAAACGAAACAAACATACCGCGCCTCTATGGTGGCGCGCGTGAGGGATATTTTAAGGATGGCATTAATGATTATCTGATTACCGGTGACAATGACACACTGAACCCTGAGCACCGGGGGACCAAAGCAGGCCTGATATATATGGCTGAAATTCCTGCCGGTGGGAAAAAAGAATTCCGGTTGAGATTAAGTTCAGGCAGTCAAACCAAACCTTTTGCTAAGTTTAATGCAATCTTTTCTGAACGGCTGAAAGAAGCAGATGAATTTTATGAAGAGCTGCAGCATAACCTGAAAAATAAAGACGCGCGTAATATACAACGACAGGCATGGGCTGGTATGCTCTGGACCAAACAGTTTTATTATTATGACGTTCCGCAATGGTTAAAGGGAGACCCCGGTCAGCCGCCTCCCCCCTCCGCCCGCGTTAACGGACGCAATAATACCTGGTTTAATCTGAATAACGCGGATATTATTTCAATGCCTGACAAGTGGGAGTACCCTTGGTATGCTGCCTGGGATCTTGCGTTCCACTGCATTCCACTGGCGGTGATTGACCCCCAATTTGCAAAAGAGCAGTTGAAGCTCCTCACGCGTGAGTGGTATATGCACCCGAACGGACAGCTTCCGGCTTACGAATGGAATTTTTCTGATGTAAATCCGCCGGTGCACGCTTGGGCCGCGTGGCGTGTATATAAGATTGATCAGAAGATGAATAACGGAAAAGGGGATACTGATTTTCTTGAAAGTGTTTTGCATAAAATGTTGTTGAACTTTACCTGGTGGGTGAACCGCAAGGATGAAAACAACAGAAACGTTTTTCAGGGAGGGTTCCTTGGTCTTGATAACATTGGCGTGTTTGACCGCAGTTCAGACCTTCCTACAGGCGGACATCTTGAACAGGCGGACGGCACAAGCTGGATGGCAATGTTTTCACTTAATCTGCTGCGTATATCATTAGAACTTGCGCGAAAAAATCCGGTTTATGAAGATATTGCTTCAAAGTTTCTTGAGCACTTTTTATATATAGCGGGTGCTATGACCAACATCGGAGGAGAAGGCATCAGTTTGTGGGATGATGACGATGCATTCTTTTATGATGTGCTGCACATGCCTGATGATAAAGTGGTTCCGCTTAAACTCCGTTCGATGGTAGGGCTTATACCGCTCTTTGCTGTGGAGGTAATTGAGCCGGAGATTATAAACCACGCACCGGGTTTTGCTTCACGGATGGAGTGGTTCCTGAATTACCGGAAGGATTTAGCCGGTCTTGTTAGCAGGTGGTCGGTTGAAGGTAAAGGAGAGCGGCGGTTGTTTTCATTGCTGCGCGGACACCGGCTTAAAAAACTGCTGAACCGCATGCTGGATGAAACAGAGTTTCTGTCTGACTATGGCGTACGTGCGCTTTCAAAACACCATGAAGAAAATCCGTATATACTGCGCGCGGGAGGCGCGACATTTTCGGTAAAGTATATACCGGCGGAGTCAGATACCGGGCTCTTTGGCGGTAACTCAAACTGGCGCGGACCTGTCTGGTTTCCGGTTAATTTTTTGATAATCGAATCGCTGCAGCGGTTTCATCATTATTTCGGTGATGAATTTAAGATAGAATATCCATCCGGCTCAGGTAAAATGATAACCATTCAGGTAGCCGCGGAAGAGCTTTCAAAACGATTAAGCAGTATTTTCCTCAAAGACAAAAACGGTAAGCGTGCTGTTTATGGCAATTGCGAAAAGCTGCAGAATGACCCCCACTTCAGAGATTATATATTGTTCTATGAATACTTTAACGGAGATACCGGAGAGGGGCTTGGCGCTTCACATCAGACCGGGTGGACCGGTCTGATAGCAAAGCTGCTGCAAAGCAGAGAACACGAGCACTGAGGGACTACTTCAGTTTTTCCTTAAACACTTTTCTGAATTTTTCCAGCTTGGGTGTAATCACAAAAGCGCAGTAGGGCTGCATTCCGTTTTCACTGTAGTAGTCCTGATGATAGTCCTCAGCCGGATAAAACTTAGTGAGAGGTTCAATCTGCGTTACAATAGGGTTCGACCAGATTTTTTCATCATCAAGTTTCTTTTTATATCCTTCGGCTAATTGCTTTTGCTCATCATTGTGATAATATATAACTGAGCGGTATTGCGTGCCGACATCATTGCCTTGACGGTTAAGAGTAGTGGGGTCGTGCGTTTTCCAGAATACCTCAAGCAACTCTGCATAACTAACCACTGCCGGGTCATATTGAATCTGGCAGACCTCAGCGTGACCGGTTGTGCCATCGCAGACCTCTGTATAGGTAGGATTTTCCTTATGACCGCCGGCATAACCGGAGAGCACAGAATGAACACCATTAAGCTCTTCGAACACTGCTTCTACGCACCAGAAGCACCCGCCTCCGAACGTAGCAGTTTGTAATGAATCAGACATACTATCTCCTTGTGATGATAAATTACTCTTCTTGGCCTCATTAGAGCACGAGCTCAGGAGGAGGATGAGAAAGATGAAAAAGAATTTCTGAAAAATTTGCATAATTAACATAAGATGAATTGTAAGATATTTTGTTGGGATGCAACACCGCTCCTTCAATATCCCAGCTTAAGAAAGAGGGTTCTTTGCTGCACTATTTGTGCTTGCCGTAGTTGCTGTGTCCTGCTTTGTCCTTTTTGTCCTTAAGGTCCTTGCCGTACTTTCGATTCTTTGTTGTTCTTAAAGTCCTTACAGTCCTTTTTGTCCTTCATGTCCTTTGTTAACACAGCAGCCCGCTAAGCGTATATATACTCACAGCACTCACACCCGCCCCCTAAAAATCGGTCGCGCCTCCGAGAACCGGGCGGCTTCTTTATATCCGGCTTTGATGTAGGCACCGCTCAGCCCCGTCCACACAAATGCTCCGGGGAGCTTCTGACCGGGCTCATAAGGATAGCCCTCTACAATCTTTCCGCCGCGTTCTTTTACAAACCGCTTTATCTGTTTAAGCATTTGGACGCTCAATCCCTGCTCTCGGTAATCTTTTCTGATAAAGAGACAGCTAACTGACCAGACCGGCTTTTGGTCAATTGGCTTAAGCACACGAGATCGGCTTAGATACACGTAATCCTCACGAGGTGCAGCGGCTACCCAGCCAACCGGCTCATCGTTATAAAATGCGAGCAAACCCGGCTCTTTGCCGGAGCGCACCAACCGCCGCATCCGGTTGCGATTTGTAGTGCCCTTGCCCTGGTTAAAGTCTTTTTTATCTAACAGCCAGTTCATGCACCAGCATCCGCCGCAGGCACCGTTTCTGCCGAATAACGTTTCAAAATCCCCCAGCGTTTCAGGGGTGAGCGGCGCGTAACGAATGTTTTTAATGATAATCTTATTTGCCATATAACATCAGCTTTGTGAGATGTGTTCCGGAAATGTGTGAATGATGAACAAAAATACGGAAAATAATGTAACCAAGTTTAGCCCATCACCTCCAGCGTCACAATCTAAACAGTGTCACAAAATTTCCCGCAGATTTCGCAGATTAACGCAGAATAAATTGAAACCAGTGTCCCCAAATGCGACCCGGGCCGGCAGGGGTTTTAACTATGAACATCTTCGGCTATTTTTGTATTTTAGTCAGGATTAATTTCCAGGAAAACCAAAGCAGTTATGGAACTTCGAGAACGAATAACAATAAACCCCAAGATCATGAATGGGGTGCCATGCATCCGGAATTTGCGTATGCCAGTTGCCACCATATTATCTATGCTTGCTGAGGGGTATGATGAAGACAAGATAATTTTAGAATTCAATGAACTTGAACCTGAAGATATAAGAGCGGCTCTGAAATTTGCCTCGGATACGCTCAGAACAAAAGAATTTCCCCTTGCGGTTTGATAAAATTTCTAATAGATAATAATATTTCCCCCCGAATTGCAAGTTCTCTCGAAATTAGCGGGTTTGTAGCGGTTTATGTAAATTCAATAGGGATGAGTGCATCAACCGATGAAGAAATCTTTAATTATGCCTATGAAAATAATTTCACAATTGTATCTGCTGATACTGATTTTGGCTTTATTCTCTCTTCTTGGAAAAAAAGCAAACCCTCGGTCATTATATTTAGAACTCTATCATCTGTGCCTGAGACACAGATCAACTATTTAACAAGAGTGATTGCTAATTTTGCAAATGAAATATTAGAAGGAAGTCTTCTTATCGTTTCATCTGATAAAATTAGAATACGAAAACTTCCAATTTTTAGTTGAGTGCTTATCTGCTTTTGTTCTTCCTGCCCTTATTGTCCCTGTAGTCCTTATTGTCTTTCCCGTCCTTCCAGTCCTTTCTGTCCTTAGAGGGTGCTGTCCCTAAACACTGCTGCAAACTAAAACTGCAACAAACCCTTTAGAATAAAAAAAACCGGCGCAAAGCTCGCTTGCTCCGCGCCGGTTTAATAGCTCTGCTATATATATACTACGACTTCTGTTCCCAGATCTCGGCGATCTTCACGATAACACGCACTGCCATCTCCATATCCTGAATGGCGACCCATTCGGTTTTGGAGTGGAAGCTGTGTTCACCGGCAAAAATATTAGGTGTGGGAAGCCCCATGAATGAAAGCCGTGAACCATCTGTACCGCCGCGGATAGGCATCATGCGGGGCTCAATGTTAAGCGCCTTCATTGCATCAACCGCGTAGTCGGTAACCTGCGGATGATCTTTGAGTATATATCGCATATTGCGGTACTGCTCATGCACCTTAAAATCCATCCGGGCGCCGGGGTACTGAGCAATGGTTTTTTCTGCAAGGTCTTTCAGGAAATCTTCATACTCCTTCAGCTTTTCATCAATGAAATCACGGATGATAATGCGCAAGGTGGTTTCCTCTTCTGTGCCCTCAAATGTAACACAGTGCACATATCCTTCGCGCCCTTCGGTGGTTTCAGGAGAGAGACGATCTTTTGGGAGCGACTCAATAAAGCGCGATGCAATTTTGATGGAGTTAATCATCTTTCCTTTTGCATAACCGGGATGAATGTTGCGCCCGATAAATTTAAGCGTAACCATATCAGCCGAAAAGGTTTCTGATTCAACTTCTCCGCGGGTCTGTCCGTCAACCGTATATGCATACTTTGCGCCGAACTTCTGCACGTCGAACTTGAATGTACCTTTGCCGATTTCCTCATCCGGAGTAAAACAGATTTTAATGTCACCATGTTTTACTTCCGGGTGAGCTAAAAGATACTGCACTGCATCCATGATTTCAGCCACGCCGGCTTTGTTATCAGCGCCGAGAAGCGTTGAGCCGTCTGAGGTGATGATATCAAAGCCGATCATTGTCGCAAGGTCTTCATTATCAACCGCGCGGATAACCTGACCATCCATCGGAAGTGATATATCACCACCCTGATAGTTTTTGTGTATCATCGGTTTTACATTTGCGCCTGATACCGCAGGAGAGGTATCAACGTGTGAAATAAACCCGATTGCCGGAACTTTTTTTGCGGTGTTGCCCGGAACTGTTCCGGTAACATAACCCCACTCATCCATAGCGGCATCCTTTACGCCAAGCGCAAGAAGCTCTTCCACCAGAAGACGCGAAAGGTCTTTCTGCTTTTCAGTTGAGGGGAATGAAGTTGAGTTTTCATCTGACTGTGTATCTATGGTTACATATTTAAGAAACCGGTCAACACAGGTAAATTTATAATTCTGATCAAACATAATATATATATCCTTTGTTAAAGTGTTTTATTCATTGTCTGGTTTTCCGCGGAGTGAATCCCAAATCATATACGCAGCCAGAAGACCGAGCATCATAATGGCAACAAGCTCAGCAGCATGGCTTTCAAACCATTCAGCATTCACCCAGTTATAACCGAGATAACGCAGGAACGCGGAGACCACACCCATCAATGCACCGCCGGCAATAAATCCGGACGCAATAAGAGTGCCGCGCTCACGGCGTGCGTTGTTAATTTTTTCATCCTTGCTTCTTGTTGAAACAAAATGCGCAATCAAGCCGCCTGCAAGAAGCGGTGTGTTCAGTTCAAGCGGTATATACATACCCAGTGCAAAAGCAAGCGGAGATACGTTTAACGAAACAAGTATGAGTGACATACATGCCCCGGCAAGATAAAGCATCCACGGTGCGGGCTGGTTATCCATGAGAGGTTGTATAACTGCTGCCATAGCATTTGCCTGAGGTGCTGCAAGCGCGCCTTCGCCTGAGAAACCATACGTATCATTGAGAATAAGAACAACATATCCGACTGTAGCAGCGGAGATGAGTGTCCCCAGAAACTTCCAGCTCTGTTGTTTATAAGGTGACGAGCCAAGCCAGTATCCGATTTTTAAGTCAGTGATAAATCCGCCCGCCATGCTCAGTGATGTGCAGACAACACCTCCAATGATAAGCGCTGCTGCCATTCCGGCTTGTCCGGTTAATCCTGCTGATACAAGTATAATGGAAGAAAGAATGAGCGTCATCAGCGTCATTCCTGATACGGGATTGGTTCCCACAATAGCAATAGCATTTGCCGCAACGGTGGTAAAGAGGAATGCAATCACACCAACGATAAGCAGACCAAGGAATGAATGTGTGAGCGATAGCCCGATGCCTCCGAAGAAGAAAAGAAAAGTCAGGATGAGCACAAGAATAATTAACGAGACAACAGTAGCCATGCTTAAATCACGCTCGGTGCGCAGTTTTGTTCCGTTTGCTGATTTGCCTCCGCCAATTTCCTTAACCGCAAGAGCAAATGCACTCTTGATAATTTTAGATGAACGGATAATACCGATAACACCGGCCATTGCAATACCACCGATGCCGATATGACGAACATAATTACGGAAAATTTCTTCCGCGCTCATTTCTGAAATCAGCTTGGTAACATTCGCGCCGAGCGGTGTGCTCATCTGCTCTCCTATATATGCAACAACAGGAATCAGCACATACCACGATAGCGCGGAACCGGCAACAATTATAGCAGAGTATTTTAACCCGACTATATATCCAAGACCGAGCACCGCGGCGCCAACATTAATTTTAAAAACAATACGCATCTTATCAGCAAGTTCCTGCCCGAAAGCAAAAACCCGCGTGGAAAAAACTTCACTCCACCATCCGAACGATGCAATAATAAAATCATATATACCGCCAATCAAGCCGCTCATCACCAGCACCTTTGCACCGCCGCCCCCTTTTTCACCTGCCACAAGAACCTCTGTTGTTGCGGTTGCCTCTGGAAAGGGGAACTTGCCATGCATTTCCTGCACGAAGTATTTACGGAAAGGGATGAGGAAAAGGATACCCAGGAACCCCCCCAGCAGTGAAGCAAGGAAGATCTGGTAATAAGGGATATCCAGACCGAGTATATACAGAGCCGGGATGGTGAAGATTGCGCCGGCAACAACCAGTCCGGAAGTAGCGCCGACTGACTGGATAATCACGTTTTCACCCAGCGCGTTTTTACGTTTCAGCAGGGCCGAGAGTCCCACAGCCATAATAGCAATGGGGATGGCGGCTTCAAATACCTGCCCAATCTTTAGCCCCAGATAGGCAGCCGCGGCAGAAAAAAGCACCGCCATAAGAAGTCCGGTCGCGATTGAATAGGGACCCACTTCGGGTGGATTTGACCCCGCCGGCATAATCGGCTGATAACTTTCCCCCGGTTTTAGTTCAGTATAAGCATTTTCCGGCAGTCCTTTACCGGTTGATGTGTGTTCCATAAGTTTTGAGTCTTTCATCTGGTTTTAAAAGAACATATCCTTCTAACTTACTGCATAAAAAGGGAAGAAAAAAATGAAGTTTCAGTTAGAATTATGAGGTATGAATTATGAACTAAAGGGGATTGCTGATTTTCCGGTTATTTTTGGAAAGCGGGAGAGCCCCCATCCTTGCGCAAAGCCACCAATCCGCAAAGAGTGGGCAAGCTGCTGCTGTGGCCCTTGCTGATATTAATGTCCCTGCTGTCCTTAATGTCGTTCCTGTCCTTTAAAAACCCCAAGCCCCTACCCAGAAAGTTTTTACGCAGAGTATCGTAAAGTTATAAGCCACACAAAATTAAGCAACCAAGCCGCAAAGCCCCGCCATCCTCACCCGCCAACTCAAGTTCAAATTCAAATTTTAATTCTTAATTCTTAATTTTTAATTTTTAATTCACAATTCCCTCCCCATTACTAATTACTACTTACTCATTACTAATTAACAAAGTCAACCTCCTCCGGCACCTGACTCCGCTTTTCTGAAAAATTACTTTTGCCTTCGTATTTATAATAATTATGAAAGGTAACACACGTATGCACAAATGGTTTGAAATTTTCCGGACGGGTAAACACACCGACTCCGCCGGCAGAACCAAAGAGTGGACTGAGCAAGATCTGGACAATATTGTCTCCTCCTACAATCCCGCTCAGCATGAAGCCCCCATCGTTATAGGCCATCCTAAGGATGACGCTCCGGCTTACGGATGGATTCACGCCCTCAAACGCAGCGGGGACCGTCTTCTCGCCCTCCCCTCCCGACTCCTTCCTCTGTTCACTGAGGCGGTTAAAAACGGACTCTTCAAAAAACGCTCCGTTGCTCTTAACCCCGACGGCTCTCTCCGTCACGTCGGGTTTCTGGGCGCCGCCTCTCCTGCCGTTAAAGGACTCGCTGACCCCGAGTTCAACCAGACAACTCCGGAGCCGCATATATATGAGTATCAGGAGTTAACCGGAGCTGATGATCTTCTCAAACAACTTGAAGAAACACAGGCAATCAATGAGAAACTTGAGCAGATGCTCAAAGACGAAAACACTCTCAAAGCTCAATTAGAAGCAGAGCTAAACAAACTGAAAGAAGACTTCACCTTTGCTGAGCTTGATACTTTTCTTAACGGCAAAATTGATGAGGGGGTTATCACTCCGGGACAGAAAGAGGAGCTGTACAGACTCGGCGTTCTGCTCTTTGAAAAGGATGGCGTATCAAAGCTGATGGAATTCGTCTCAGCGCTGCCCAAACAGATTACGCTCAACGAAATTGCCGTAAAGCCGCGGCAGCCGCGCTCCGCTTCTGATATCATGGCAGAAGAAATCCGCAGAAAAACTCCCGCCGCTCATTAATAACAGTAACGTATATATACAAACAACCTAAGAAAGGACTATCTATTTGAAATTACGAGAAATCTCATCATCCGACCCGCTGACCCAGCAGGTTATCCGGCAGATGTCGCTCTATGGCACACTGCTCGGATTCGCTGAATTCTACCGGATGTCCGGTAATGCTGATTATCTGCGCCGCACTGCAACCGCCACAGGCGGACGTTTCCGCGCGCTTGATAATGACTATCCGGACAACACAGTCACGCCGCAATATATAACCCCCGCGCTCAAAATTCTGGGCGATAAAGTTATGGTTGATGCCGCGCACGAACGCCGCGGTATTGATGTCGCGAGTATCCGCGCCTCTGAACTCCTGAACTTTGCCGCCAACCTCGGCAAACAGTTTCAGAACTACTTTGTGAACGGAAGCTCCGCGCAGGATGGAAATGCCTTTGACGGTCTGAAAGTACTGGTGACCGGTTCTCAGAAAATTACTGCTGATGCAAATGGTCTTGCTGTTGATCTGGGCAATACCGATGCCGCCAAAAAGAAGCAGCAGGCATTTCTTGAGCTGCTGGATGACCTCATCTCCCGCGTTGATGGCGGCGCCGAGCTGGTTCTAATGGACGCAAAAACCCTGAGCCGCCTCAGCTCAATAGCTGCCGATATGATTACCATTGACGCAGATGAGTTTGGTAAACCTCTCAGCCGTTTTAACGGAATACCGATTCTTCCTGCCGGTTTTGACCGCAGCGGAAATAAAATTCTGCCGCATAATGAAACAACCGGTTCAGCATCAAACTGCACGAGTATATACGCAATGCGGTTTGGTGAACGGAACAACCTGACCCTGCCGAGTAACGTTGGCGTTGAAGTGAGAGACCTTGGCAGACAAGGCGTTCACTACATCCACAGTGTTGAGTTCGATACTGCGTTAGCTTTGGCTAACAGTAAAGCCGCTGCCCGTCTTGAAGGAATCATCATCTCCTGATAATTTACCCGCCTCATAACACCCCGTTCCTCCACCTCTGCCCGCGCCGGTTTTACTCCTTACGGCGCGGGCGGGGGAAGTATATATAACAAGAAAGGAAATAAATCTGATGAAACCCGGCTCGAGGAAATTTACCGGATTCCTGCTCACATTGCTCAGCTTTTCTGCTGTTGCCATACTTGCGCTTTTTCGCAGTGAGATGGAGTCTTCTGTTTTGCCATCGTTTGTGTTTCAACTTGCGTCAGCTTATGGCATCATTTGCGGGCT
This sequence comes from Ignavibacteriales bacterium, assembly GCA_045863035.1. Taxonomy (GTDB): domain Bacteria; phylum Bacteroidota; class Ignavibacteria; order Ignavibacteriales; family Ignavibacteriaceae; genus H2-BAC3. The sequence goes on from BTUV01000068.1 coordinate 15,563, forward strand.
CTTTTTCGGGAGCAACGTGTTGGTGCATTACGCAAAGAAAGGAGCTTCAGGCAGTGAGAAAAATCCTGATTGACCTGCTGCTGCTTGCTCTTACGGCAGGGGCGATTTGGGGTGTCATACAGTTCCAAAACCGCTCAGATGATAAAAGCAGTATATATACCCCCGCCCCTGCTGATACTGTATATACAAAAGGCAGGGCGGACACAAGTATATCAGTCAGGAAATATCACCACACCCTCCGGAAAAAGAAATCATCCGGAGCGGCCGAAGCAGATACGATTGTTACGGAGAGTTATACGGCGGTAATATCTCTTGCTGAAGTTTCGGACACAATGATCGCCGGGTTTGAAGTCCTGGTACAGCAGCGGGAAGTTTACCGGGTTGATACCGTGCGTGTTACAGTAGTAAAGAACAATGAGTGTGAGTATTGGGTTGCGGGGGCAATTGTGGCGGTACTGGTTTTAGCGGCAGTCAGTCTTTAAACGCAAAGTCGAAAAAGTTTACGTAAAGTTTTAAGTTCGCGCAAAGACGCAAAGGTGCAAAGAAGTAAATATCCTTACTTCTGCCAAAATCTGACCAAATCGTAAAAATCTTCGAATACGATCTAA
>BTUV01000069.1:0-16122 GCA_045863035.1 Ignavibacteriales bacterium
GAAAGTTTACAAATTACAAGACAAAACTATCTTTTAAGATTTCGCCTGTTCAGAATTTTAGATAAAACCACCAGTCAGCCACATGTTCGCAATAACAAGACTCACCCCCAAACCCCCTCTCTCCTTACAGTGTATGTTTTAACTAAATATATTCTCTTGCAGAACCAAAATTTGTGTTTGCCGGGATCTGTATTGGAAAGAGGGGGCTTAAAAAATTATATATTGTTCATTGTACATTAGAGCGGGTACTTTGCTATTGTAGCATTAGCCATATATCTGAATTTTCTATAATTTATCACTAAATTTAGTATGACAAATTATGAGAAAATCATCGTTTTACCACATATTCTCATATTTTTACGACTTAGTTAAATTTTGGCAGAAGTCAAAACACCAATCAATTCATACTTCATACTTCATACTTCATACTTCATACTTATTCTTACTGCATTTCCAGATACATTTCTTCAATCAGATGTCTGTAGCGTTCTTCTATTACCTTCCTTTTTAGTTTCAACGATGGGGTCATCTCTCCGGTTTCAAGGGCAAATGGCTTTTCGAGTAATGCAAACTTCCTGACTCTTTCAAAATTTGCAAGATTGCGTGAGAAGGTTATTAATTCACGCTCCATCATGTCATATATATCTTTATTTTTAATTAAGTCAGTATTGTCCTTATAGCTGATGCTGTGAGAGTCAGCATACTCGCGCAATGATTCGAAGTCGGGAACAATAAGCGCGCTCAGAAACATTCTCCGGTCTCCGATGAGGACGAACTGATCAATAAATCTGCTTGAAAGAAACATATTTTCAATCGGTGTAGGCGCTATATATTTCCCCGCGGATGTTTTAAAGAGGTGTTTTTTTCTGTCCGTAATGATCAGATATCCCTCAGCATCGAATACGCCAATATCTCCGGTATGAAGCCATCCGTCCTTAATGGTTTCTTCGGTTTCAGTTTTGTTTTTATAATAACCGGGCATGATATTAGGTCCGCGTGCAAGTATTTCACCGTCTTTCGCAATCATAATGTCAACTCCGGGGAATGGCTTACCCACTGTGCCAAATTTATATCCATCAAGCCGGTTGGCTGCAATGACCGGGGAGGACTCAGTAAGTCCGTAACCTTCAATAATAATAACGCCAAGCGCCTCAAAAAATTCTCCTAAATCCCTTGGCAAAGCAGCGCCACCTGATATAAAAAATCTCAGGTTTCCACCGGTGCGCGCCCTGATTTTACTGAGCACCAGTATATCAGCAAGTTTCTGCTTAACAATCAGGTAAGGGGAAATTGAGCCGATACGTCTTCGTTCACAATATTTTTTACCGGTTTCCACTGCCCATTCAAAAATGCGCTGCTTCTTTTCCGGCTGGGATTGTATATTTTTCAGTACCTTTGAGTAAATTCGTTCAAACAGACGCGGAACAGCAGTCATAATAGTTGGTTTTACTTCCATAAGGTCTGAAGCAACGCTTTCAATGCTCTGAGCAAAATATACAGTGCTTCCTGATGCAAATACCGTATAGTATCCCGCCATTCTTTCAAATATATGGCAAAGCGGAAGGAACGAAAGGAATGTATCTGATTCTCCTATCGGAAATATCTTTAATGCAGCATTCACATTGGAAATGATATTTTTATGAGTGAGCATCACTCCTTTGGGTTCTCCGGTTGTGCCTGATGTATAGATAATTGTGCAAAGATCATCCGGTTTGCAAATACTTATTGCATCATAAATCATTTTTGGATTTTCACGAAGGAATTTTTCACCCCTTTTCTGAACATTAGTGAAGCTGAAAATCTTCGGGTCACCTGTAATGGCATCCTGATCTGTCATTACTATAATGAAACGTAGATTTTTGCATTTCTCCTTGATCTTGAGAACTTTTGTAAGCTGAAACTTATTAGAGACAATAATGCCGACTGCTTCAGAATTATTCAGTATATATTCAATATTGTCAGCCGTGAGTGAAGGATAGAGAGGGACATTCACCGCGCCGAGGGAAAGTATTGCCAGATCGGAGAATACCCATTTCGGTCCGTTTTCCGCAATAAGTGCTATTTTATTCTTTCGCTTAACTCCGAGTGAAGCCAGACCTGCACTGAAATGATGTGTATCCTGTTTGAATTCCGGATAAGAAATTGAAACCCACTTACCGTCTGCTTTATGATACATTAATGGTTTTGATGAGCTGCTTCCGTATTCATCAGTGAGATAGCGGAACATATCAGGGATTGTATGAAAATCCTTTAAAAGGGGCATGGGGTCTCCTTACATGAATTTGAAAATTTGCATTATCAGGTTCTCCAGAATAAATTTTTTCTGGTGAAAAACATCACCATAATAGCGAGAATGAGGGTAAGAATGATACCCCGCACTACCCCCGGCCACATACCGGGAAGCAGCTCAATTAAAAGCGGCTGAATTCCGGTCAGCATAACCAAAGGGGTCAGAAGATTTGTGCCGGCAGCGTAAGCAAGCATCGGATTTTTTCCGGAGTCAATCAACAGTGAAAAATACCTTGTGAGATGGAGATTAGTAAAAAGAAGTGAGAATCCAATCAGCATCATGATTGCGAGACCTGAGGTAAGAAAATAATAACTCATAGTTGAAGGGTCTTTTTTAATTCCGCCTTCAAAAGGTTCAAATAAAAGCCCCAGAATTATCCAGACCGCGCCCCATAAGAAAAGCTCTCTGAATTTAATGAAAAGATTAGTCCCGGATCTCTTCATAAGTATATACATGAGTGCAAGAACCGATAATGAAACAAGAAAAGTAATAAATATTTCACGGATGTAGAGACCGACAAGTGAGATGAGAATCAGACCAAATGCTGATACTGCAATCATGATGACAGAAGCTACCGGAGCGTCAGTAGCATCATCCTGTTTTTGTTTGTTTTGAGTATATAAGATATCTCCGGCTATCATACCTGGAATGATAATAAACAGATACTTTAAAAAGGTTAACTGGAAAAGAAGATTACCCGGCCACTCTTTGCCTGCCAACGCAATCCAGTTTCCTTCAACTGAGAAACTGAGCCGGATACCAAATAAGAGTGCCAAAATGAGGAGTTTGATCATCAGATTGGAACGGGTGAATATCCAGATTATTGACCCTGCAATGGCGACATTTGATAATACAAGGATAATTATATCAAATCGTCTGAAACTGAATCCTTCACCATTTGAGAAGGTAAAGACGGAAAGAAACAATATCAGAATTGAAGTTGAAACCCCCTTTATACTATAGACTACATTTTTTGACCAGCCGGTGGGATAACGTAAGAATATGAGAAAAAGCAGGGTAAATAGTGAAATGGCAAGAAAATATGTCGCGGTGGTTTCAGTTTTATGAAGCAGATGTGGTCGGATATGAAAAATGACCAGAGCGAAAAACATGAGCAAAGCTCCCCGCCAGAGAATATCCGGAATCAGCTTCCAGGCAGAGCCAGCTTTCTCCAGTTTTTTTGAAAGTGCAAAGGGGAAAGCTGCACCCATGGAAAAAAGAAAAAACGGAAAGACCAGATCTACCCAGCTTATTCCGGGGATAGATGGGTCAAACTTGTGGGCAGGGGGCGGAACCTGTACATGATACATCCATCCCGGCAGAACTCCCCAAGGTACCCGACCGGAGAGGATCATTGTCAGAATGGCAAATCCTCTTAATGCATCAAGAGAATTTGCTCTCCTGCTGTCAGTTGTGTCAGCCATTGTATTTTAGCAGAGATAAATTTAGTTTAATTTTGTCTGCTGAAACATATTGACAATTTATGAGAAATTGAAAGAAAATTTAATGTTCCTATTACTGTTTATTCTGCTGTTCTTTTGCGGAGGTGTATCTGCTCAGTCATCGTTTGAAAATAGTCTGCAATATGCTGATACATCACGTCTTTTGAGGAATGCTTCTGTCAGTATCTACGCTCTGAATACTTCTAACGGTAAAATACTGTTAAATAAAACAGGGAACCGGGTTCTTGCCCCGGCATCCAACCTTAAAGTTGTTACCTCAGCAGCGGGGCTTGAGCTGCTTGGAAGCGATTTCAGATTTCGAACAGTTTTTTCTCTTTCCGGTGACGTTACATTATCAGGTGAACTAAAGGGAGATTTGATTATCGAGCCCTCCGGTGACCCTGCCTTTGGCTCAGTTTTTATAGACGGTGTTATGAGTCTGCAGCAAATTTTGGACTCAGTTTTAAGTAGTATCAAACGCTTCGGAATAAAAAAGATTAGTGGTGGAATACGAATTGATCTTTCCGGATTTACGATTCAGCAGATTCCGGATTACTGGTCATATATAGACATCGGAAACTATTACGGAACGGGTGTACATAAATTTACGGTGCATGATAATTTATATTTCCTTTTTTTCAAACCCGGTGGAAAAGCCGGTGATGCGGCAGAAGTTTTGCGCACGGAGCCAGCATACAGCGATCTGCGATTTATCAACCGGATGAAAACAGGGAGGGAGGGTTCAGGTGACAATGGGTATATTTACCCGCTGCCTGGAAGAGCTGAATATCTTTTGCAGGGGACTATTCCGGCCGGTGTTGCTGAGTTTGATATAAAAGGAAGCGTGCCTGACCCCGCGGCTGCATTTATTGATCTTTTCCAAAAGGAACTAAGCAAAAGTGGTATCACGATTAGCGGAAAGGTCAGTTATGATTCTGTTGTTAACGACTACGGAAAACTTATCCGTCTTGCTGATTTTTATTCGCCACCTCTGCGAGATATTGTGAGAATTATCAATAAGCGGAGCAACAATCTTTATACGGAACAAGTGCTGGCCTCACTCGGAGCAAGAACCGGTAAAGCAGGTACAGAGGAGGGTATAGCGGTTGTTGATTCATTCCTTAAAGCAAATTCGGTTTTTACTGAATCTTTGCGGCTGCAGGATGGTTCAGGGCTTTCCCGCAGTAATATGATAAGCGCAAAAACCATCGCGGAGCTTCTGAATTTTATGGCTGTTAAGGGGCAATCATTTCCGGATTATTACGCTTCATTTCCTGTAGCAGGCGATACGCTGGACTCAGGCGGGTTCAAAAGATTTGGTCTTGGGACTCCAATTGCCAGGAATGCGCGGATAAAATCAGGCACCATTAACGGAGTACGCTCATTTTCAGGATATATACATAACAAAAAAGGAGAACTGCTTGCGTTCTCCTTCATTGTTAATAATTATACCGGTCGCTCGTCAGAAGTTGACGGTTGGTACCGCGAGCTGCTTTTGCTGCTGGCGGATTAGTTAAGCATCAGCTTATAAATGTTGCCTTGCAGATCAGTGAAGTAAACAACACTGCCTGCCGCCGAGGGGTAAAACGCAGGTACATCAACACGATCGGTGATGAGTCTTCTGTCTGCACCGTCATATTTTCTGATGAATAATTCTCCTGAGGTGATTTCTCTGCCATCATCTTCCACAACCATATATATAATATGGTCAGAGTCAGTCCACACGGGGGCTTCACCTTCGCCGAGATCATAGATGATACCGTTTCTCAGGTCATATATACGAATCCCGGTTCCAAGATATTCAACCGCAATCTTTGTCCCATCCGGGGAGTAGCTGAAAGAGAGCGCTCTGCCGTAAACCATGGATTGAACAAAGGACGGGGGGAAAGTTAACTCAGGATAGTTAACAATAAGCATGTCTTCATCAATAAGGAAACCGGCGTCACGTCCTCCCTCAGCCAGTGATACTGATTTTGCCTCTAATTTTGATGGTTTGAAGTTTAAAACACGACCGTCAGAGCTCCAGAAGGGGAGCGAAGCATCAGGATATTGCCGGCTTTCTGATACTGTTTCTCCGAACGGATTAACTACTTTAATCCTGGTGGTGCGGTTCTCGCCGGTGAAAATGTTTTCACGCATAGCAATCAGATTTGCACTTCCTGACCAGTTAAAACCCCACCCGATTCCGGCGCCGGTGACCTCGGCTATCAGCGCATCTGAAATTACATCATATACGAACAGTTTATTATAATCTGCGCTGCTCAGTGCCAGGTATTTTCCGTCTGCTGATACTTTAGGGATGAGGAACTGCTCGCCTTCTTTCAGACTGAGCCGCACTGCATCCTGCGCGGAAAGCGTCAGAGTAAAGATGATAAATAGTATATATAAAGATTTATTCATGTCTTGCTGATTCCTTTTACTTCAGTAACATCAGTTTAAATGATTTGAATATTCCGTTCCCGCGAATCACGGCAAAATAAATGCCGGAAGAGTTTGATGAAAGGTCAACCGGAATTCGGTGAACCCCTGCCTCCATTGTTCCTCTGCTCAGTGATTGCAATTCCTTGCCCAGTATATCTGTAACTGAGATTTCATAATCACCTCTCAGGGGCAGTGTTACCTCAAGTGTTGTCGAGGGGTTAAAGGGGTTTGGATATGCTGAAACGGAGAAATTTTCAGGAACGTATGAAAGATCATTTTCTTTCAAATCAGTTGTCCCTGTAAAAAAAGATGTTATTTTGTTTATAATTTGTCTTCTGTGACTTACATTGCCCATTGTTTCGAGTGCAAAAGCCAGATAGACTAACTTACTCTCGATAAATCCACCGGACACAAGCCCCTGAAATGCAATTGCCGCATTCTGTGTAGAATTATATTTCATTACAGGATAACTTCCTCCAAGGGTGTCAATTACGTCAGGCCAGTCTTCCGGATAAACCTGTCCGAATGTGAAGTTGGGAACACCTTCAAAAAGAGTGCCTGTAACAACCGTAGCCGCGGGAGTGTTGGGCGTAGGTGCATCCGCAATGTATCTGGCTTTCAAATATGTATTAAAGAAATCCTTATCAGTTGTTGTGCCGCCTTGGTCAAGGTCCCAGGCAACTTCAGAACCGGTGACAAAAAATTTACCTCCCTGACGCAGGAAGTCACGTATATAAGTTTGCTCAAGCCCGGTAAAGGTTTCATCGGCAACGGACTCATCGCCGAGGAACCAGAAAACATATTTATAGGATAGTAATTGCGCTGAACTGGTTATGGTAAAATTACTGACGGTTTCGAACTTAAAATTCATTGCACTCAGCGCATCACCATAGATAGCAGCATAATTGTGCGCAAGATTAGCTGAGGAGCCGGTCGTACGATTGAATCCGTCAACTATTAATACTTTTTCCTGCGATGTGGTTGTATATGCGCCATATACTCTCGAAAAATTCGGACTTTCACTTACTGAGTTTTTCGCTTTAATTTTAACATAATACTGGCGTCCTGTTTGAAGTCCGCCGATTGATGCTGAGAGTGAACCGCCGCCCGGTGTAGCTGCCGGAGTAGAATCCCATATTACGCCATCCTGAGAAAGATATACATGATATACATCAATAGTGCCTGTCGGTTTCTCCCACTGAAGTGAAAGACTGGTGTTAGAGGAAAGAACTGCTTTCAGGCGAACATCACCTACATACTCAGTCTGGGTAAGTGAAAGATTTCTCTTATTAATAGCACCTGCCTGCACTGTTACGTTCGTGTGCACGGTATCGAGAATTGAGCGAAGTGTTACGCGGTAAAGTCCGGGGGGAACCACATCAAAGCGATAAACACCGCTTCCGTTATTACCGATGTTATATATAAGCCCAAGCGAATCAATCGAGACAGTTATATCAGTTGCCGGCTGTCCGGTTGCCATATTTGTTACTACGCCGGTAAGACTTCCATGTGAGGGGAACGGTGCATTATATAACTGCAAAAACGAATGATACAGTGCTTCAGCTTCTGTTTTAAGATAGGAAGTATCCGCAAGACGAATTTTTTCCTTCGGGTTATCAAAGAATGAACCTTCACTAAGCGTACCCGGCATATTCAGTGTGCTCAGCACACCAAGATTAAAACCAAGGAAGCAAAGATCGCCGCGGTGAGTTCCACTTGTGGTCTGCAGCGCATTAAAAAGCCGTGTTGCCTGTATATTAGCCGCAACATCAGTTACGCCCGGCCAGGCAGGGTTTCCGTTCGGGCAGACTGTTGAATTATTCTGTTTGAAAAGAGAGAGTGAGTAATTTGATGACCCGTCAAAAGCATTGTGATGCACAGAATGAAAATAGTGGACATTATTATTGTTCGCAATGGTTTTCCTCTGCGTGAGGGTAATGCATGGTCCGATTGAGTCATAATCGGCACGTGTGGTAATAACAGTTGCTCCTTCTGCCTGAAGATATCTTTTAAGATAAGGAACAACAATGTGATTAATACGGCTTTCGAACCTCTTTGTTTCCGCATCGTTACAGGCAGAGGCCTGTCCGGGGATGAACCCATGACCAGGATCGAGGCAGAATTTTTTTCCCGTGAATGACTGACCTGATACTGTTGCTGCTGCAAGCATCAGGGCTATTAAGATTTGCTTCATTATATATATTCTCCGTTAAGCCGCATTTCTCAGTGACTTACTTCATTAAAATTGCTTTGATAGTTTTTACGCCGAATCCTGTTGTAACTCTGACGAAATAGGTGCCGGACGGGAGTGAGCCGGCATGAAATACCGTTGTGTGGTTTCCTGCTGCAAGTGACTCTGCTTCAAGTAAGACTGAGGAAAGTTCACCGAGTGAGTTATACACTTCAACTGTTACCGAGGATGATCCGGGGAGAGAAAAGGTAATAGTTGTTACCGGATTAAAAGGATTAGGATAATTCTGCCTGACCGAAAACTCTGACGGAGTAATATCATCATTCCGAACATCAGTAACAATCACTTCTGTTTTCTTCACTACTCTCAGGTTGTCCAGATATAACCTGCCGGCAGGAACTGCTCCAGCATCATCTGTCATCTGGAAACTGTCAATCCGGTAAAGTGGTAAGTCCAATTGCCCATTGCCAAGCCAGTTGCCAACTTTTGAAGGGTCATTTAACTGCCACTCAAAAAGTTTCCAGCCGCGCCAGTTAATTTTGTGCCAGACAGATACTTCATGATTTGGCCATGAGGTTCCGCCGTTCCCTTCATCAAGAGCAATACGGAATCTGCTTCCTCCAGCGTCACCGTAGATATACATTTGAAGTATATATGATGTATCAAAAGTTACATCGCGAGGTGCACCGCCTGAAAGATAGTTTCTCAGCAGTTTTGTGCCGGCTGCCTGATCCCACTGATAGCGGAGAAAACCTGCCTGCTGGGGTGAGGTAGCGGGAAGGAAAATTTCTGTTGAGTAATCAAACCCCGTCCCGCTGTCAACAATACCAATAGTTGAACCGCTTTGTTGAGGATTCCACCAGAGTCCGTCTCCGTTATAATTGTCAATAGTCAGTGCAGACGAATACTGCATATTGTTTATTGCAAATGGAATGATAATTTCGGGTGAAACACCATTACCTGCTAAGTCTGTAACACCAGAGGTGATTTTTAATTCGTAATTGGAACTGATAGTAAATCTTTGTTGCGGCTTTAAGGAAAGCCGTGATTTCCCATCTTCAGTGGTTAGGCGCATATCTTTTGTGACTGCCGTACCATTTTTTGTAAGTTGTATATTAGTATGGTTTATGGTTGCTGGTGCAACAAGCTCATCAAATAAAAGTGAAATAACTTCCTCTGCATCAATTGAACCGGCGACAGAAGTGTCCGGATATACAGAAAGCAACGCAGGACCGCTCAGATCAATATCTTCTGTTCTGAAATAAAGATGAAAAGTATCACCCGGAACTCCGTTTGCATCACCGTCTATGCTCTTTCCGTTAACATCAACTGCAGTCGGGAGAATTGAAAAGCGGTAATTGGTTGCAAAACTGAGATTGCCCTGTCTGAGCAGTGTGAGTGACCTGCTGTCGGCTGACCACTGCGCAGTGGTAAAAATGATCTGCGGATCTGTTTCAATCGCACTGATAACGCTGCTGCGGTTCATGGTTTTAGAAAATGTCAGTTTAATCTGAGATGAAACACCAACTGTGTCATTCATCGCGGGGACTGATGACAGAACGACCGGGGCAAGAGAGGGGATTGAATCTGTTGTAACCAGATTTGAGAGAAATGACTCATTCCAGAAACGGTCAGCGGCAGTTACACCATAGTGATAAATACCGTTAAAATCCTGCAAGCCCGTGAAAGTCTGCATCACTGAGAATGTGTCACTTGCAAATGATACATCAACTATTTCGGTCTGGTCTAAATTGATTTTTGCGTCGGCGTTTCTGTAAAGTATATACCACATCTTCTGCGGTGAAGTGCCGTGAGGCGTTATTTTAACACGATAGTTAAATGAATCAATTTTTGTAATACTTAGCGCCGGTGACTCAGGAGTGGTGTCTTTAACCGTTTTCGTATCGCGGATTTTAGTTTTCCTTTTGAAGAAGGTATTGCCTGCTTCAATAAAATAGTTCCGGTCACGCCAGGAGCCGTAACTGAAGAACTGGAAGCCGTCAACAAAGGGGACGTTTCTGGTCGCGTTAATAATATCAGGATGATTTTGCCAGACATTATTCTCCTCAAGGATATATGAACCCGGCCCGACGCTGAATAATCTTCCTGCGGCAGTACCGGTTTGGATGAACTGACCCCAGCACTGAGGGCACTGTCCGTTTAGCATTCCTGTAAACCCGGTTGCTGTTGTCCAATGATAGTGCATCGGGGTAAGCTGATCAATATATCCCATATTAAACCAAAGAGCGGCGTCCTGATATACAATACTGTAACCCTGCCAGCCGGACCAGTTATACTTTCCGATTGCTGCTGCCGAAATTCTAACCCACGGCTTTACTGCTTTGATTGAGTCGTTCATCATCTGAACGAATGTTGTTACAGAACCTCTCCAAAATTCTTCCCAACTGGAATAGCCAGATGGCACGCCTGCTGAATAAGGGTGCTGTGTGTCATAGAGGTATCTGCCCGCCTGATTTTCTTCGATTGAACGTGCCTCCTCTTCAGTTATCATTCCATCAAGCAGTGCAAGCTGTTTTTCTTCTTCGGTTTTTGGCTCCGGACGGGAAATGGTGCTGCTATATTCATTCCACCGAATATAATCGTAATGAAAACCGTCTATATCATAATTTCGTACGACCTCCATGGCAACTTTTGCGAGATACTCACGCACGGCAGGAAGTCCCGGAGAAAGCGCAATATTTGAAGTCATCGGGTTTCCGCTTTGATCACGGCAAATCCATTCCGGGTGCTGCTGAGCCGGAGCACCGGGTGCAGTGCTGCCGGAGGCAAATACGTTAAACCAGGCATGCAGCTCAAGACCTCGTTTATGGGCTTCCTCAATTGCATACGCTAACGGATCAAAACCGGGATAACTGCCCCCTGCGTAGGAGCCCCACGGTTCAAAGGATGAATTATAATACGCGGTGCCTGCCTGTCTGACCTGCCAGAGTACTGAGGTCATGTTAGCCGCCTTGTGATCATCCAGAATACGTCTGATTCGTGCTTTGTTGGTCTCTACACTGCTTGAGGAGCTGATATACTCCCACGTGATGACCCAAGTTGAGCGAAATTCCTGGTTGCTGCTCTGCGGGAAGAGAGCGAATGACAAGAGAAGAAGAAGCGTAAGAATTTTCATATCTTTGCTGAGTTAGTTAGCCGGTATTTGTGAGTAATATTTAGTGCGCAATTTAAAGAAATTAGAGGAAAAATCCCTGTCAATTTGGTCACTCCGTTGTAATAGAGGGCGCTACTTTGCCCTGATTTTTTTTAGTGTCATCATGACGGGCTGTTCATCCGCAGTCAGGTATGCTTCAGCTCCGCCAAAAATACCGACTGTAGTTAATTCTAAGGTCTTCAACCCGGCTGAATACGCCGATGCTGAAGTTTTGGAATCGGTCTTGGGCAAGGCCTCGTTTTACGCTGAGCAGTTCCATGGGAAATTAACGGCTAATGGTGAGGTTTTTGATATGTATAAAGTTTCGGCGGCTCATCCCAAATATCCCTTGGAAACAATCGTCCGGGTTATAAACGTAAAAAACCAGAAATCAGTGATACTTCGCATTAATGACAGGATGCCTGATTTTAAAGGACGGATTATTGATCTTTCTTATCAGACGGCAGTTGAACTTGAGATGCTGAAAGAGGGTGTTGCTGATGTAAAAATTGAGGTGCTTGAATGGGGGAAAGGGAAGACAGTTAAATAAGTCCCTCCCAGCGGCTGCCTATTTCATTATAACGCATTTTGATCATCTGCACCAATTCCTCAGGAAGTTGACCCTTTTCAACAATCGCAATGTTTTGACGGATGTTATCTGTATTTTTACCTCCGACTAATGCAGTATCAGTCCCGCCGGAATAAACGGCAAACCTGAGAACAAGTTCATGAATGGGGAGATCAGTTTTAAATTGAAGTTCCTGCATCCTCAGCCAGTACTGCTCGCAGTAGTGACCATAGGGTTGTGACCTGTGCTGCCAGCAAACGTTAGCAAGACTTCGTTTTCCGATCGTGCCAAGACCCAGTTCCTTTGCTTTCGGTATATACTGGTTAAGACTCTTCTGATCAAACAAATTGACTGAGGTTTGCAATGACTGAATCATGCCTGAGTTCAGGGCAAAAGCAAGGGCTTCATTTTCGCCTGAATAGGCAGCCACGGTTAGCCATCCCCGCTCGCGGCAATCAAGCAGAGCATCAATAACGCCGTTATTACGGAGTATATATTCAGAACAGGAGTGGAGATGAACAATATCAATTACGCCGGTGCGGAGCTGCTTGCGGGCGGCATCAACACCCTTTATGATGCATTCGTAGGTCCAGTCCTGGACACCCTCAATACCATAGCCCACTTTGGTTGAGAGAATATACTCCTGCCGGCGATGAGCAAGATATTTACCGATTCGTTCCTCTGATAGACCGTATCCTACTGCCGTATCAATAAAATTGATGCCCATATCAAGTACTGAGTGCAGAAGTGATTCAACCTCACGCTCAGTAAGAGAATCATCACCAATCTGACCGGCTCCAAAACCGAGCGGGGAGACGGTTATTCCGGTTCGTCCAAATTTACGCTTCAGCAAAAGGGCTATTTATAATTAACAAACTGCACCGGAAAGTCCAGCTCAGTTTCCCTAACGAGTTTCTGGATTGCCTGAAGGTCATCAATTTTGGAGGCCGTAACCCTGACTTGTTCATCCTGAATCTGAGCATTCACTTTGAGTTTGGAGTCTTTTATCAGTTTAGTGATAATTTTGCCGTTTTCCTTTGAAATACCGGATTGGAGAGTAATTTTCTGCCTGACAGACTCATGAGAAGCTGCTTCCGGTTCACCGAACTTCATTACCTTAATAGAAAGCCCCCTTTTGATGAACTTGGTCTGGAGGATATCAATCGCTGCCTTTCTTGAGTAGTCATCTTTGGAATGGAGAGTAAGGAGTTTGTCCTTTTTGTTTAGTTCAAGTGATGTTTTTGAGTCTTTCAGGTCGTAGCGCTGCTGGATTTCCTTGAGTGCCTGGTTAACCGCATTATCAACTTCCTGAAAATCAATGTCTGAAACGATATCGAATGAATGATTTGATGCCATAATAACTATTTCTTTGTCTAAAGATGGGGAAAGAATACCTTGTAGAAAACTAAAAACTGTGTCGGGGTGGGGAGATTCGAACTCCCGACCTCTTCGTCCCGAACGAAGCGCGCTAACCGGGCTGCGCTACACCCCGAAAACCAGTGTGCAAATATAGGGAAAAATGCCTATATTTTAGGATAGTATAGAAAAATTTCAAATAAATTTGCTTTTTAATATTTATAACATATTTTAGAAGAACAGGTTACACTAATTTACTTAAATTACTTTCTTAGCTGTAGCCGCCTAAATTCAATAAATTATTCATGGGTCATGTCATGAAAAGAATCGTATCGTTTTTTGCGTTTTTACTGCTCTTCCAGCAGGTTACGTTTGCTCAGGTTAAAGCAAATCAGTGGACTACCACTTTCGGGACGTTAATTCCCCGTTACATTGGAAGCGAGGTGAGCGGCACAGAAATTAACTTTGGGCTTTTTGCGAGCGCGCAGTATAATTTTTCCGAACATTCTGACTTCAGATGGGGGGCGCATTATGCCATGATCCGGGCTTTAGGTCAGCCGGTGAAGAATAACACTTTATCTCTCAATCTTGATTACATTTTTCACATGGCTCCTTGTGATATTCTGGACCCATATTTTGGTATCGGTGTATCCGGATTGTATTACTCATTGGAAAAAGGGAAAAGCGTAAAAAATGGAAATTATCTGGATTATCAGGCCAATTTTATTTTAGGTGTAAATTGGGGAATCGTTGATGAGTATCTGGTAGATATTTTAGGAGAAGGTTTTTCTTATAATACAGAAATTGCTTATCACACTGTAGCCAGTGACGGATATGACGGAGCCGGAGGTTCGATTGGCGGTTTGCTTGGTGGTTCTCTGGATACCTACATGACTTTTAAGGCCGGACTTATCTATAAAATAACCGACGGCAAAAAATACCGGTACTGCGATATCTATGACGGAGTTCTGACGATTAACAGCATAAATACCTCAAACCCGGATAATAAAGATTCTGACCCAAACACACCATCTGATAATGTTACTACAAATGGTTTGGTTGATTATAATCGGATTGAAGATATCATTAAGCGCTATGTTAAAGAACCGGCCAATATAGACTATAACCGCATAGAAGATATTGTTAAACGTAATAAGCCGACAATCAACTTTGACGGTATGCCCAGCAGTGATAACAACAACACCAATGATGGATATGCACCGAACTGGGTTCTGATGGGTATTAACTTTGAATTTAATTCAACACGTTTTACGCCAGAGTCATATCCGCTCTTGCTTAATGCATTCCAGATTTTAATGGCAAACCAAAGTCTGCGTATTGAGATTCAGGGTCACACTGACAATATTGGAAGCAGTGAAGTAAACCGCAAACTTTCTCAGCAGAGGGCTGAACTGGTTAAGCAGTATTTAGTTTCTAAAGGAGTTGCTGCAAACCGTCTTTCAACTTCCGGCTTTGGTGCTGAAAAACCAATCGCGGATAACCAGACTTCCATGGGAAGATACCTGAACAGACGAATTGAATTTAAAGTCTTAGGTAAATAGAATTTCTTACTAAAAAAAAGCTGTATCAGTTCCTACTGATACAGCTTTTTTTGTTTTAAAGTTTAGGAAGGAGTGCAGAGGCGAAAAAATATCCCTGAATCCTGAATCCTGAATTAGAATAAGTTATAAAAGTTGTAATCATATTTATCCGGGAAGTTGAATTTATTTCCTGACTTCTTCCAAGTTTTGACTGAAATCAACAAATCTGTGTATATCCGCTATAAATAATGGTTTTCCGGTGATTTGTCATACTATTTTTGTCCTGACTTCTGCCAAAATCTGACCGAATCGTAAAAATCTTCGAATACGATTTAAAAACACTGATTTTTTCATAATTTGTCATACTGATTTCAGTGATAAATTGTGAAAATAATA
The DNA here is from genome assembly GCA_045863035.1 of Ignavibacteriales bacterium. Lineage (GTDB taxonomy): Bacteria > Bacteroidota > Ignavibacteria > Ignavibacteriales > Ignavibacteriaceae > H2-BAC3. Next base: position 15,360 of record BTUV01000069.1, read on the forward strand.
AATTGAGTCAGACCCTTATCGCTGACGATGCAATTTGGAAAAAGGAAATTCCGGATACAGTGGCGATGCTTCAGTAGCAAAACCCCCGCTTCCGATGTACAATGAACAATATATAATTTTTAAGCCCCCTCTTTCCAATACAGAACCCGGCAAACACAAATTTTGGTTCTGATGTAATAAATATTCAGTTAAAAATTACACTGTCAGGAGAGAGGGGGTTTGGGGGTGAGTCTTGTTATCGCGAACATGCGGCTGACTGTTGGTTTTAACTAAACTTCCGATCAGGCGAAACCTTAAAAGATAGTTTTGTTTTGAAATTTGTAAACTTTCTCATCAAAAGAGTAAGTGATGCTTATGAAGCAGAGTATTTTGGTGTTGCTTATTGCCGAATATATTCAGTGGTAATTAATAATTCAAGGAACGGAGTAAAAAATAAATTAAAGAACAAGTGAGAATATTTGAATTGGTACGTTTATTTGGCTTTTTTTGACTCACACCCAAACCCCCTCTCTCCTGACAAACTTAACTTTTTCCCGGTATATACTTCAACCCAATATGATTATTCGTTTACTTAAATCCGTGTTGGAAAGAGGGGGCTTCCGGAATTGTTCATTGCGAATTCTTAATTTTTAATTCTTAATTCTTAATTCTTCATTGATTCCCGGGGGCTTCCGGAATTGTTAATTGCACATTCTTAATTTTTAATTCTTAATTCTTAATTCTTCATTGATTCCCGGGGGCTTCGGAATTGTTCATTGCTGAT
>BTUV01000070.1:0-15976 GCA_045863035.1 Ignavibacteriales bacterium
GCTCACAACATCTGCACAGTATTGCGCTCTCGTTCTACTCTACATGAATTATGAATTGTCTGATTTTAGCGGGTTCTGTTTATATCCGGGATTTGTTTTTGCGCAAAGGTAGCAAAGTAAAGCGCTAAGTTCCGCAAAGTTTTGAACCCCGATGTCTCAATTGTCCTTGGTGTCCTTATTGTCCTTGCTGTCCTTATTGTCCTTAATTTCCTTGGTGTCCTTATTGTCCTTAATTTCCTTGGTGTCCTTATTATCCTTGGTGTCCTTATTGTCCTTATTGTCCTTATTGTCCTTTCTGTCCTTATTGTCCTTATTGTCCTTGGTGTCCTTATTATCCTTGGTGTCCTTAATGTCCTTGGAGTCCTTATTGTCCTTGGAGTCCTTATTGTCCTATTGTCCTTGGTGTCCTTATTGTCCTTATTGTCCTTTCTGTCCTTTCTGTCCTTATTGTCCTTGAAAATTTACCCGGAAACCTGGCGCAAAGACGCCAAGAGGCAAAGGATTCCCCTCTCGGTACATTGCTCATTGTAAATTGTACATTACCCCCCCCCTTATTCTTTTTCTGCTGATTGCACCCCTTTTTACTAATTACTACTTCCTAATTACTAATTATTTAAAGAATTTGCTATTTTAAGAGAATATTGGTATTTTTGGACTCTCAGTTCGCCCTAAAAAGGGCGTTTTTTGTTTTATGACAGATTTAGAAACTACCATACATACTATCTGCCGGCAGGCAGTGCTCTCCGCCGGATTCATCTTTATTGATGTTAAGTTCCGCGGAAACAAAAGTTCCAGGGTTATTGAAGTCTATGCTGATGCTGAAACTTCTCTTACTATTGAAGACTGCGCACTTATAAGTTCCGCCATAACAGAGGAGTTTGAACAGAAACTTGATCCGGCTTTTTCGTACCGGCTTGATGTTTCTTCCCCCGGAGCAGAAAACCCGCTGACAGATATCAGACAATTTAAAAAGCACACCGGCCGTACGCTTCAGATTGATTACGCCGGATTAGATAATGAGGCGCTTTCCGTTGCCGCACGTCTGAAAAGCACCGGAGATACAACATTGATTTTTGAACTGAAGGACAAAAGCGAACTCGAGCTTGAGTTCAGCCGCATCCGTAAAGCAGTTGTTAAAATAAGTTTTAAGTGAAACAGGAGTTATAATCATGAATTCTGAAATTATTGAATCCTTCTCGCTGATTGCCAAAGAAAAAGGCATTGACCGCGACTACCTTATAGGCGTAGTTGAAGAAGTATTCAAAACCATTTTACAAAAACGCTTCGGTGAAGAAGCACGTTTTGAAGTTATTGTAAATATGGACCGCGGTGATATTGAGTGTCAGCTCTCAAGAACCATTGTTGACAAAGTTGGGAACGCTGATCTTGAAATTTCGCTTGATGAGGTAAACCAGCGCGGCAATGAAGACGAACTTGATATCGGTGATGATTATATTGAGATACTCCCCCTCAGCTCATTTGGCCGCCGTCTTGTGCTTCTTGCAAAGAACACGCTCAATCAGAAAATCCGTGATATAGAAAAAGAAGTCATCTTTGGTGACTATAAGAAAAAAATCGGAGATATTGTTATCGGTGAGATATATCAGAACCGTAAACATGATATATTGGTTAACCACAACAAGAATGAGCTGGTACTGCCCAAGAACGAACAGATACCGGGTGAAAAGTATATAAAGGGAAGAATCCTCCGTGCAGTAATTAAGGAAATCAGGCGTGACAAGGGGAATCCGCAGGTGATTATCAGCCGTGCTGACAATGAATTTCTCAGAAGACTGTTTGAAATTGAAATACCGGAAATCTTTGACGGAGTAATTGAAATTAAAGCCATTGCCCGCCAGCCGGGTATGCGCGCGAAAGTAGCCGTGGAAAGCACTGACAAGCGCGTTGATGCTGTCGGGGCTTGTATCGGAATGAAGGGAGTGCGTATCACCTCAATCGTAAAAGAGTTGAACGGCGAAAACATTGACGTGTTTAGCTGGTCGGATGACATAAAGACGCTCATCATCCGCGCGCTAAACCCGGGCAAGATTAAAAATATTGAACTGGATACCCAGCACAAAAAAGCGATTATATACGCGGAAGAAAAACAGGCCGGAACCATAGTAGGGCTCCGCGCCGTAAATATCAATCTGGCCTCCCGTGTGACCGGTTATGAAATAGAACTGATCAGGGAGAAAAAATCTATCCTGGAGCTTGATGAGGATATCGAGCTTCCGGAACTTCGCGATGAACTGGGAGAAGAGCTTGTTAATCTGCTTATCGAAAACAGATATGACACAGCTTTAGACGTTCTGCGCGCCACCAAGGAAAAAATTGCGCAGATTGAAGGTATTGATCCTGACTCAATTGACGAACTTTTCAGAATCCTTACCGAACAACTAACCGAAAGTGAAGGATAAGCAAGACTATATATGTCTGAAGTAAAAGAAAAGAAAAAAAGAGTTTCCGAGCTCTCTAAGGAGTGCAATCAGCCCTCTGACGCCATGCTCAAGTTTCTTAAAGATAAGGGATTTGAAGTAAAGACTATCAACTCGCCGGTAACCGATGAGATGATTGACACTGCGTATGCTCAATATATGAAAGACCGTAAGAAGCTTGAAGAGCACCGCGAAAAAATGCGGAAGCTGGATGAGCAACGCGGTAACATTGACCCTGCGGCCGAAGAAGCCAAAAAAGCTGAAGAGCAAAAAAAGGCAGAGGAAGCCCGCTTAGCTGAAGAAGCAAAAAAAGCTGAAGAGGAAGAAGCAGCCAGACAGGCAGAACTTGAAGCCGTTGCTGCTGCTGAAGCCGAATCCGAGCCGGAACCTCAGGTGGAAGTCCCTGTAACAGAGGCCCCCGCTGAGGAGTCTATTCCCCGTCAGGAAGAGCAGCCGGTTGAAGAAACTCCGGTGGTTCAGACAGATGTAAGTTCAGAAACTTCTGATGATAAAAAAATAACCACTGCACCCAAGACCCGCGAGCAGAGGGAAGAAGAAAAGCAAAAGTCAAAAACTGACAAAAAGCATAAGGGGAAAGAAACCCCTAAGGGCAAAGCGGATGACAAAAAAGCGGAGCAGCCAAAACCTTCTGAGACGGTCAAAACCGAAGAAGAAGTTAAACCGAAAGGTAAGCCCGTTGAAGATCCGCTGGAACGCACCAGAAGACAAGGCGCAGCGCGCGGACTGGTGGTAAAAGGCACAATTGATCTGACGCCTCCTAAACAGACACCAAGGCAGGATAAGGGAGTCGGGGTTAAGTCAACGGTTAGTGTTTCTCCCGCTCCGGCTCTGGATGCTGACGGCAAGCCAAAGAAAAAGAAGATTAAAGTTAAGAGCAAACCGTTTGAAGATGTTCCGGTATCTCCTGCCAAGGAAAAAGAAAAAGAAGAACATCCCGGCAGAAAACGTCAGAAAGCAAAGAAAACGGAAATTGATGAGAAGGAAGTAAAGGATAATATCCGTAAAACACTTCTCAATATGGATGACTCAGCTCTGGGCAACCGTGCACAGATGCGCAAGAAAAAGAAAAAAGAGCGTATTGAGGAAGAAGAGCGCCGTGAGGAAATTAAATTAGCTGAAGGAAACAGAATAACCGTAACTGAGTTTATTGCAGTAAGCGAACTTGCAAACCTGATGGGTGTGCAGGTTGGAGAAGTAATTGCAAAATGTATGGGGCTCGGGCTTATGGTATCAATCAATCAGCGTCTTGAAATGGAAACCATTACTCTGGTAGCTGATGAATTCGGATTTCAGGTTGATTTTGAAAAAGAATATTCAGCAAGTGAGCTTGAAGATACCGTTGATGAAGATGAAACACTTCTCAACCGCAGCCCTATTGTAACCATTATGGGTCACGTTGATCACGGAAAAACATCATTGCTGGATTATATACGCCGCGCGAATGTTGTAGCCGGTGAAGCAGGCGGTATTACGCAGCACATAGGCGCATATAAAGTTGAAGTGGGCGATGACAAAACCATTGCATTCCTTGATACCCCTGGTCACGAAGCGTTCACCGCGATGCGCGCAAGAGGAGCTCAGGTAACTGATATTGTTGTTCTTGTTGTTGCCGCGGATGATGCAGTAATGCCTCAGACGGTTGAAGCAATTAACCATGCCAAAGCAGCAAACGTGCCGATTATTGTTGCAATAAATAAAATTGATAAACCGGGCATTAACCTCGAAAGAATAAAACAACAGCTTGCCGAAAGAAATGTTTTGCTTGAGGAGTGGGGCGGTAAATATCAGAGCGTTGAACTTTCAGCAAAGACCGGCCTTAATGTTGATCTTCTTCTTGAGAAGATACTTCTTGAGGCGGATGTGCTCGACCTTAAAGCAAACCCTGACCGTATGGCACGCGGGGTTGTGGTTGAAGCCAAGTTAGACAAAGGACGAGGAGTAACCGCAACAGTACTGGTGCAGAAGGGAACTCTTAAAATAGGAGACCCGTTTGTTGCCGGTATATATAACGGAAGAGTTCGCGCCATGTTTGACGAACGCGGAAACAAAGTTCTTAGGGCGGGTCCGTCAACTCCGGTGCTGGTACTCGGTCTTGAATCATCCCCGCAGGCGGGTGATCAGTTTATCGTGGTTGAATCTGAACGTTCAGCACGCGATGTTGCCATCAAACGCCAGCAGCTAAAACGCGAGCAGGACAACCGGCAGGTTCGTCATATTACTCTTGATGAAATCTCCCGCCAGATTAGCATCGGCGGCGTTAAAGAACTTCCGGTTATTGTTAAAGGTGACGTGGATGGTTCCGTTGAAGCAGTTGCTGACTCACTGATGAAGATTTCCACCGAAGAAGTTGTGGTGCGTGTTATCCACCGCGGTGTTGGTGCAATTTCTGAGGGTGACGTTATTCTTGCAGCAGCTTCAAACGCAATTATCATCGGCTTTAACGTGCGTCCGAATCTGAATGCACGCAAGAGCGCAGAAGCCGAAGGCGTTGAAATTAAAATATATAATGTAATCTACGATGCTATTAACGAAATCCGCTCAGCACTCGAGGGAATGCTTTCGCCAATCGTCAGTGAAGAAGTGACTTCAACTGTAGAGGTGCGCGAGACCTTTAAGGTGCCAAAAGTGGGAACCGTTGCCGGCTGTTACGTGCTTGAAGGAAAAATTCAGCGCAGCAACAAGGTACGCCTCATTCGCGATGGTATCGTAATCTTTAACGGAGAACTTACTTCGCTTAAGCGCTTTAAGGATGACGTTAAAGAAGTTGATGCCGGCTTTGAGTGCGGTATGGGCATCGCAAACTATAATGATATCAAAATAGGTGATATCATTGAAGCATATAAACTGATAGAGACAAAGAAGAAACTGGACTAAATAAGCACACAGTCCGCTCTCTGACTTCTTTGCCGTAGAAGGAAAGCTATGCCATCACATAGAATTGAAAAGGTTGAAAACCTTATAAAAGAAGAGATCAGCTTGATCTTTTTAACAAGGATGAATGATCCTGAGCTTGGCTTTATAACCATTACAAACGTAAAAGTTTCGCCGGATATAAAGCAGGCAAGGATATATATATCCGTTTTTGATAAAGCAAAGCGGGAGTATGTTCTTGAGAAGATAAAAATCAGAACCGGCTTCATCCGGAGTGAACTAGCCCACCGGGTATCACTCCGTTACGTGCCTGAACTGAAATTCTTTATAGACGATACCCTCGACTATGTTGAAAAGATTGATTCACTGATCAAGCAGATTCACAAGGATGATAAACCGCAAGACAACTCAGAAGCTTGACCAAAACGCCTTTGCGCGCGGTGAAGCAATTCTGATTGACAAAGACTATCGCTGGTCATCCTTTAAGGTAATACATGAGTTCCGCAAGGTTGCAGGCGTGCGCAAAATGGGGCACGCCGGCACACTTGACCCCCTCGCAACAGGGCTGCTAATCGTCTGCACCGGAAAAATGACCAAGCAGATAGACACATTTCAGAACCTCCCCAAGATATATACCGGCACCATCACCCTCGGCAAGAGTACCCCCACTATGGATGCAGAGTCACAGCCGGATACTGAGCTTGGTGCGGAAGGTATCACGGAGGAAAAAATCCGCGCGCTGCTTCCTGAGTTCACCGGAGAGATTGAACAGGTACCGCCCATGTATAGCGCTGTGAACTACGCCGGAAAGAAGCTTTATGAAATTGCCCGCAAGGGTAAGACTGTCCACCGCGAGCCGCGGAAGGTTACCGTAACCCGATTTGAGATAACCGGAATTAACCTCCCCGAAGTAAAATTTGAAGTAGAGTGTTCTAAAGGGACTTATATCAGGGTACTGGCCCACGACCTTGGAGCCCGGCTTGGCTGCGGGGGTTACCTTTCCGAACTGCGCCGCACTGCCATCGGGGAGCATCGGGTGGAGGATGCTTTTACCATACATGAACTGCGGGCAATGGAAAAAATTGAATTGATAGTTGAGAATTGAAAAGGGAAAATTGAAAATAAATTTTTGTTATACGTCGCTGTCGTTGATGTCCTTTTAGTTCCTTCTGTCCTTAAAACCACTTCGAAAACCCCCATTTACCAGAATTCTTAGTTAAAGAAAACGGCTTTTCTTTAACTAACAGAAATTCTTATTAAAGGAAAACGGGTTTTCTTTAATTAGTGGAAGTTTTTAGTTAAATTTGGGTAAAAAAATATGATTGAAATGGATATCCGGAACTTCAAATCAGGCAAATATGTGCCTCAGTTTCAGTATAAGAGCTTCCTCCCGGAAAAGGTGAACCAAGAGTGGGTAGTGAGCGACCCGGCAGTTAACAAACTGCTTGAGGAGGCGAATCTCCGGCTTGGGGAACTGAATGCTTTCTCCATGATTGTACCTGATGTGGATCTTTTTATCAGAATGCATGTGGTAAAAGAAGCCACAACATCTTCCCGCATAGAAGGAACTCAGACTCACATTGATGAAGCGGTTTTGAGAGAAGACGACATCAATCCTGAAAAAAGAGATGACTGGAAAGAAGTACAGAATTACATTCAAGCCATGAACAGCGCATTGGATGAATTGGCAAATCTGCCAGTATCTTCGCGCCTGATTCAGAAAGCTCATGAATTACTGCTTCAGGGAGCACGCGGGGCTGAGAAACTTCCCGGGGAATACAGAAGAAGCCAGAACTGGATAGGCGGAGCAACGCTGAGAGATGCTGTTTTTATTCCTCCGCACCATGATGAATTATCAGCATTGATGAGTGATCTGGAACAGTTTATGAATAATACGGAAATTCATGTTCCGCATCTGATAAAAATAGCCATTGCCCATTATCAGTTTGAAACTATTCATCCTTTTCTTGATGGTAATGGCAGAGTGGGGCGGCTGCTAATTACCCTTTATCTGGTGGCAAACCGGCTGCTTTCAAAACCAACTTTGTATCTCTCTGATTTTTTTGAGAAAAACCGGCAGTTATATTATGACAATCTGACTTTAGTCAGAACGCATAATGATCTTACCCAGTGGATTAAATTTTTCTTAGCCGGAGTGATTGATACAGCATCTAACGGCATTACTGTTTTCCAAAAAATACTTGAACTACGTAAGGAAATTGAAGAAAAGAAAATTATCACGCTCGGCAGAAAGATCACCAATGCAAAATCAGCGCTCAATTACCTTTACCGGTATCCGGTGTTTACCGTAAACTATCTTGCAGAAGAATTGGGGATAAGTATTCCTACTGCAAATACGATCGTCAAAGACTTTATAAGACTAAACATCATTAAAGAAGTCTCAGGGAATAAAAGGAACCGGATGTATGTATTTGCAGAGTATTTGAAGTTGTTTGAGAAATAGGATATGGCGCTGGCATGGATAAATAAATCCAATCCTGCAGGGTCATTATCAATCATCCTATCCTTTAAGTATCTGGTGTCATTCTGGCCTCTGTTGTCCTTTTGTCCAAGGTTAGGCAAACCTCTGTTTGTTCATAACTCCTTATAAATCAATGAGTTGTAAGGTGTCTCTCCCGGAGCCGCCGCCAAAACTCTCTTCTTTTATATTATGGGAATAATACCTATCTTTGTAATTTGATTTTTGGCAGGATGCGGGTTTACAGAGATATTTCTGAAACAAAATACGACATTAATACTGCCCTGACACTCGGAACCTTTGACGGAGTGCATCTCGGCCACAGGCAGCTTTTCAGCTTGCTTAAGCAGCAGGCAGCAAAAGACAATCTGAGGACATTTGTTATAACGTTTGACCCTCACCCCCGTGCAGTTTTGTTACCCCATAACCAACTGCCGGTTTTGACGACTACAGATGAGAAGCTCCGTCTATTTGAGCAGGCGGGTATTGATGCTGTTCTGGTTATTAAATTCACGCAAGAATTCGCAAATGTCAGCTCTGAAGATTTCCTGAAGGACTATCTTCTAAAGAGCATAGGGCTCCGGTCTCTGGTGGTTGGTTATGACTTCCGGTTCGGCAGAGGCAGAAGAGGCGATGCAGCGATGCTCAAAGACTTTGCGCAAAGCGAAGGGTTTTCATTTACTTCAGTACCTGAGTTTAAGAAGGATGATGTTACGGTCAGTTCATCACTGATTCGCGGGTTTCTTACTCAGGGAAGGGCAGACCTGGCGAATGAATATCTGGGCTACCGATTTTCCTTTTGCGGAAAGGTGGTTGAAGGAAACAAGAGGGGCAGAACCCTCGGCTTTCCCACGGCTAATATCGATGTTTCAGATAAACAAAAACTCATACCCGGCAACGGGGTATATGCGGTTAAGGTGGAAGGGAAAAATATCAGCCGCGGCGGCGTGATGAATATCGGGGTGCGGCCAACCTTTAACGAAGAACCGGTGGTGCTGGCTGAAGTGCACCTGATTGATTTTGATGCTGATATATACGGGGAGCAGCTTTGTATATATCCTTTTGTCAAAATACGCGATGAAAAGAAGTTTACTTCAGTTGACGAACTGAAACTGCAGATTGAATCAGACAGGCAGACTGCAACGCAGATGCTGAAGAATTTATCATTTTAACTAATATACTCCGGCTCCGGCTGGGGTAGTATCGAATCATAAAGGAGAAATACCAATGACCAAAGAAGAAAAACTTGAGATAATCAAGAAATACGGAACAAACGATCAGGACTCAGGCAGAGCTGAGGTGCAGATTGCGCTTATTACCAAGCGTATTAACGATCTGACTTCTCACTTCGGCGAGCACAAAAAAGATCATCACTCAAGACGCGGTCTGATGATGCTGGTGGGAAAAAGAAGACGACTTCTTGACTATCTGGCCTCACGCGATATCGAGCGTTACAGAACCATTATTAAAGCGTTGAATATAAGAAAGTAAAAAGGTTTTTAAATGATAGTAGTCAAAGAAGTAGAAATTGACGGCAAGAAAATAAGCATTGAAACAGGCCGTTACGCCCGTCAGGCAAATGGCTCAGTTATGGTGCGCTCTGGCGATACCATGGTGCTGGTAACCGCGGTTGCTGCTCAGGAAGCAAGGGAAGATATTGATTTTTTCCCCCTGCAGGTTGAATACCGCGAAAAACATTCTGCCGCCGGAAAATTTCCGGGCGGATTTTTTAAACGCGAAGGTAAACCCACTGAAAAAGAAGTATTAAGCGCACGCCTGATTGACAGGCCTATCCGCCCACTCTTTTCGGATGCATACAGAAACGAAACTCAGATTGTAGCAACTGTTTTTTCATACGACGGCGAAAATGATCCTGATGTACTGGCTGCTTTCGGCGCATCTGCTGCACTTTCAATTTCCAGTATTCCTTTTATCGGACCTATCGGTGAGGTGAGAGTAGCACGTGTTGAAGGTAAATATATTGTTAACCCTACATTTGCTGAAATTGCTTCCGGTGATATGGAACTGATTGTTGCCGGTACGTACGACTCAATCATGATGGTTGAAGGAGAAGCAAAAGAAGTATCTGAAGAAGAAATGCTTACTGCACTGCGCGTTGCGCACGAAGCTATCCAGAAACTGGTGCTCATACAGAAAGAACTGATGGCTGAAGCAGGTGTCCCGAAAATGGAAGTGAAAGCAAAAGAGATTGCTGCTGAACTGATTCAGGAAGTTAACGCGCTCGCAAGAGCGAAGTATCGCGAGATTGTTGCACAGGTGCTTACCAAAGAAGAACGTGCTGCGGCAAACAAAACTCTTAACACCGGTGTTAAAGAAGCACTCGCTGAAAAATTTCCTGATCAGGAAAAAACAATCGCAACGCTGCTTCATGATATCGAAAAAGAAGAAATGCGCGAAAGAATCCTGAAAGACGGTCTGCGTCTTGACGGAAGAAACACAAAACAAATTCGTCCGATAACCATTGAGTTAGGTGTGCTCCCCAGAGCACACGGTTCAGCGCTCTTTACCCGCGGTGAAACACAGAGCTTATGCTCACTTACCCTCGGAACAAAGAATGACGAACAGCTTATTGACGGTCTTGGTGAGGAATATACAAAGAAGTTTATTCTTCATTACAACTTCCCTCCGTTCAGCGTTGGCGAGGTAGGAAGAATGACCGGAGTAGGCAGAAGAGAAATAGGACACGGCAACCTTGCTGAGCGTTCACTTAAAGCACTGCTTCCGGGTGAGGATGTATTCACCTACACTATGCGTCTTACCAGTGATATTCTCGAATCAAACGGTTCATCATCAATGGCTTCAGTATGCTCCGGCTCGCTGGCTATGATGGATGGCGGTGTTCCGGTTCGCGAAGGCATTGCCGGTATAGCAATGGGTCTGGTTAAAGAAGGTGACCGTTATGCGGTTCTTTCTGATATACTCGGAAATGAAGATCACCTGGGTGATATGGATTTCAAGGTAGCCGGCACATCAAAGGGAATTACCGGTTTCCAGATGGATATTAAGATTGAGGGAATTTCTTTCAAGATTATGGAAGAAGCAATTCATCAGGCAAAAGAAGGAAGACTGCACATCCTTGGCATCATGAATCAGGCGATTGATGCACCAAGAGCTGACCTTTCTGATTATGCTCCGAGAATTGTAAGCATCAAGATACCAACTGACCAGATTGGCGCGCTTATCGGTCCGGGCGGAAAAACCATCCAGAAAATGCAGAGAGATTTCAATTGCGAAATCAGCGTTGAGGATGACGGAACCGTTAGTATTGCATCACCTAATAATATGTGGGTGCAGGAGTGCAAAGATCATATCAAGAGAATGATGCAGACAGCAGAAGTCGGTGAGGTCTATGATGGCGTTGTTGCACGTCTCATGGATTTCGGCGCAATAGTTGAATTCCTTCCGGGTAAAACCGGACTCCTCCATATATCCGAAATTGACCACAAGAGAGTGGAAAAAGTAGGAGACTTCTTTAAGGAAGGCGATAAAGTACGCGTAATCCTTACAAAGATGGAGGGGGGCAAATATAGCTTGAGCAGAAAACAGCTCATTAAAAAAGAGCCAAGAAAACCTGAACACTCTGCTGAAGGCAGCGGTGAAAATTCCGGGCAGGAATAAGCGCCGGAATTATCAGGAAACAGCCGGTTATACATCAGGCATAACGTTAGTATGAAGGGAAGCGAACATCTTCAGGAAAACAGACGGAACCACGGCCGCGGGGCTGAGTGCCGTACTGCCGGGATGTCCGTTTCCCTTTTTTTTATTCATTGTTTCGTGAAATTTAAACACATTCATCAGTGATACTGTTTCAGGCATTATATATATTGTTTTTCGCTCCGGAGCCATTACCGCTCAGAGGAGCTCTATGCACTTTCGCTTTATCAGACCTGTGTTTCGCTGATGATATTTACGTTAACGTAAAAAAAAGTTTTAATCAAAATGTTAAAAGAAATTATTATCAATTCTTCCGGAGAACAGACCCGGGTAGCCATCACCGAAGACGGCTCCCTTGTTGATTTCTTCGTAGATTATCCTGAAAACAGGAGAATGGTGGGGGATATATATCTCGGAAAAGTGGCACGCGTGCTTCCGGGTATCAAAGCTGCTTTTATTGACATAGGTATGAAGCATGATGCATTCCTTCATTTCTCTGATATTGGTGAGCGCACAAAAGAATTCCAGTCCATGCTCGAGGATGACGATGAAGAAGAAGAAAATCAAAACCGTCCGGAACAAAAAGAACGGCTGATTAAGCAGGTGCAGACCATTAACGGTGTGCCGGTGCTAAAAAAGGGGGAACCGATTCTTATTCAGATTACTAAAGAGCCGGTCAGTAATAAGGGAGTGCGGGTTTCATCATCTATTTCCATTGCCGGCCGGTTTTGCGTGCTGCTTCCCTTTGACAACAAGATTGGTATATCAAAAAAAATTACCGATTTTAAGGAACGCCGCCGCCTCCGCTCTATAGCCAGAAGCATACTCCCTAAAAACTACGGGCTTATCATCAGAACAGTCGCGAGAAATCAGGCGGAAGAAGGTCTTTTGGAAGATCTGAAAAATCTGAAAAAAACCTGGGAAGATATTGAATCAAAGGCGAAGACTGAAGAACCGCCATCACTGATTCATCAGGATTTGAACACGACTTCAAGCGTAATCCGCGATCTTTTTACCGAAGATATCACCCGCGTTTATATTGACAACAAAAAGCAGTACAAACACATCAAGGATTATATATCCACAGTTCACCCGGAACTGGCGGAAAAAGTTGAGCTCTACCGCGACAAGGAGAGCGTTTTTGATGCATTCAGAATTGACGAACAGATTAACTCCCTTTTTAGCCGAAAAGTAGCCCTCAAAAACGGCGGTTATATTATTATTGAACACACCGAAGCAATGGTGGTTATTGACGTAAACAGCGGAAAGTATGCTGCAAGTAAAGAACAGGAGCTTAATTCGCTCAAGACTGATCTTGAAGCCGCGCGCGAAATTGCCCGTCAGCTCCGGCTGCGTGATATCGGAGGGCTTATTGTCATAGATTTTATTGATCTTGAGGATGAAAAGAACCGCAGAAAAATCTATGAGGAGTTAAAAAAGGAATTCCGCAGAGACAGGGCAAAAGTAAGTATCCTTCCCATGTCGGACTTTGGACTTATACAGATTACACGGCAGAGAATCCGTCAGAATATCCGTCAGGTAACTAATGATTTGTGTCCTTATTGTTCCGGAACCGGTTTGCTCACAAAACAGTCTCATATTCTTTACGATATTGAGAAAATACTTAAAAAAATAAGAGAAAACTTTAAGGAACGATCATTCATCCTGAGGTGTCATCCGAATGTGGCATTAAAATTGAAAGAAGGGTATGTGAGTATTTTGACAAAACTACAGTTGAAATACTTCTGTCTGTTAAAAATTCAGGAAGATACTGTACTGAATATGGATCAGTTCAGGTTTTATATAAAGTCAACCAAAAAAGAAATAACTGAAGATCAATTCAGCAGAGATTAACCAAACAAAAGGAGCTCACTATGAAAATATTTATAGATACCGCAAGTATTGAAGAAATCCGCGAGGCGGCCGCTCTGGGAATCCTTGACGGCGTCACAACAAATCCTTCACTTGTCGCAAAAGAAGGAAGAGATTTCAGAAAACTGCTCGATGAGATACTTGCCATTGTTGACGGACCGGTGAGCGCGGAAGTTATTTCCACTGATTACGATAGCATTGTAAAAGAGGGAAGAGAACTTGCCAAAATTCATCACAATATTGTAGTGAAAGTTCCGCTTATTAAAGAGGGAATCAAGGCGGTTAAAACCTTCTCAGAGGAGGGGATACGAACCAACGTTACTCTTTGCTTTTCGCCGTCACAGGCGGTAATGGCCGCAAAAGTGGGCGCTACATATATTTCTCCGTTTGTAGGCCGTCTTGATGATGTAAGCACAAACGGTATGGAACTTATTAATCAGATCGTTAGTATATACCGTAATTATAATTTTGAGACAGAGGTTCTGGTAGCAAGCGTACGCCACCCGCTTCATTTTGTGGAGGCCTGCCTTATCGGTGCGGATGTCTGTACTATGCCGTTCAGCGTAATTGACCGGTTGTACGCGCATCCTCTGACCGATATTGGTCTGGAGAAGTTTCTTGCTGACTGGAATAAAGCAAATAAAAAATAAGGAATCCGTTTTTGAAAAAGACAATGTTTTATGACCTGCATGAAAAACACGGCGGAAAGATAGTTGACTTCGCCGGTTATAAGATGCCGGTGCAGTATAGTTCTATTATTGCAGAGCATAAAGCTGTACGCAGCAGCGTGGGCGTGTTTGATGTAAGCCACATGGGCGAAGTATTTATTGAAGGTGAAAAAGCGTTGGATTTCATTCAGTATATCACCACCAATGATGCTTCGGTGCTTTATCCGGGGAGGGTGCAGTATTCAGCCATGTGCTACGAAGACGGTGGTATAGTGGATGATCTGCTCGTTTATAAAATATCCGAGACGAAGTATATGCTGGTGGTTAATGCTTCTAATCTTGAAAAAGATGTTGCCTGGATGAAGCAGAATAACAAACATGGAGTTCAGATAACAGACCTGAGTGAATCCTATTCACTTCTTGCGGTTCAGGGTCCGAACTCACGTAAGGTGATTGAAAAGGTTTTTGGTGAAGAAGTTGATCTTGAATACTATCATTTTAAGATAAGCACATACTCCGGCACAGAGGTACTACTCTCGCGAACAGGATATACAGGAGAGCTTGGATATGAGCTCTATTTTCAGGGTGATCAGGCACTGGCGGAAAAATTCTGGAATTCACTTTTCAGAGCCGGCGAAGAGTTTGGCATTATCCCCTGTGGTCTGGGCAGCCGTGACTCACTCCGTCTTGAGATGGGATACTGCCTCTATGGCAATGATATTGATCAGACCACCAATCCGCTTGATGCCGGACTCGCGTGGATTACCAAGCTCAAGAAGCCCTCTTTTATCGGTCGTGATGCGATATTGGATATTAAAGCCGACAGATCGAAAAGAAAACTCACTCCGCTTCTTTGTGAGGAAAAGGCATTTCCGAGACATGGTTACGAGGTTGTGTTAAACGGAAAAAATATTGGATATATAACCAGCGGTACGGTTAGTCCCGTTCTTGAAATGGGTATCGCGCTTGCATATATTGACAGTGAATATGCAAAAGAAGGTAACGAACTGAATTTTCTGGTCAGAGGAAAAGAAGTTCCTGTCAAAGTTGTCAAATTGCCGTTTATACAAAAATAGTCTCCGGCAGATCGTAGTAATTTTTTTTTAAGTTGTATTATTTCTTGAGGGAAAAATGTCCAGGATTAATGTACTGTTTTCGCCCGTTGGAGTTGATGAATTATATTTTAGTTCGAAGACTGCTGCTGTAATAGATGTTCTGAGAGCATCATCAACCATCGTTACTGCTGTGATGAATGGTGCAAAGGAAATAATTCCGGTAGGAAGCATTGAATTTGCGGTGAAGGTTTCAGGAGGTATGTTTGGCGGTCAGACACTGCTTTGCGGTGAAAAGAACACGAAGAAAGTTGATGGCTTTAATCTGGGTAACTCTCCCGCAGAGTTTACCTCAGAAGTTATCGGCGGAAAAACCGTTGTGTTATATACCACTAATGGAACAAAAGCCATTGTAAAGGCCAAGTTTTCATCAAATCTGTTTATCACCGCGTTTCTTAATGTTAAAGCATCAGCAAAAAAGCTGATTGAAACAGGCGGGGATATCGAAATTATTTGTTCAGGCAGAAATAATGAATTCAGTCTGGAGGATACCGTCTGTGCGGGAAAATTAGTCAGCCAGATACTCAAACTAAAAAATACATTTCAACTGACGGATTCAGCCGCGGCAGCGCTGAGTCTCTTCGAGATGAAGAAGAAAGATATATCCGGAGTGATGCGCAATACCGAACATGGTCAGATATTGATTGAAAACGGGTTTGAAGCTGATATTGAATATTGCGCGCAGGTTGACATCACCAATGTTGTTCCCACCTTTAAAAACAATTCGATAAAAGAAGTTCATTAATTTTATACAGGGACACGCTGCTGCGTGTCTCTCTGACAATTCGAATACATTATAAAACCATATTATTAGACTATCCCTCCGCGTACATACACGCC
>BTUV01000071.1:0-15745 GCA_045863035.1 Ignavibacteriales bacterium
ACATTCTGGAACAAGCCAGGGGTCTAAGCCGATATTGTCACTTCTGAAATAAAATGCGTCATACTAATTGGCAGAAGTCTGGAGAAGATGTCATACTAATTAACAGAAGTCAGGGAAAAAAGCCCCGGCTGCAAACCAGGGCTTATTTAATTATAAATTAAGATTAAAAATTAAAACCAATTCATATTTCATTACGCGACGGCGGATCATGCTTAACAATTATCCATTGTCGATTATCTATTATTCAGCTCTTTTTTTATCCAAACAACAGTTTGACGATGAACAGTGCGCCAAGGAAACCTGCAACATCAGCAAGCAGACCGGCCGGGAGTGCGTGACGTGTTTTTTTAATGCCTACTGAACCAAAATAGACTGCAAGCACATAAAATGTAGTTTCTGAACTGCCAAAAAATGTTGAAACTAAAATTCCTAAAAATGTATCGGGACCGTGAATAGTAATGATTTCTGTCATAATACCGAGAGAGCCGCTTCCTGAAAGAGGCCTCATCAGTGCCATGGGGAGAGCTTCAGCGGGCATTCCTATCGGGTCGGTTATAAACGCAAGTCCGTATATAAGCCACTCCATTGCACCCCCTGCTCTGAAGATGCCGATTGCTGCAAGCATAGCCACAAGGTAGGGGATTATTCTGACAGCAATGTTAAAGCCCTCTTTAGCTCCTTCCACAAAGGTTTCATATACTTTAACTTTTTTAATAAATCCGAAACTGAGGAATATAAGAATCAGCATCGGTATTGCCGCAATTGAGAATAGCTGAATAAAATTGCGCACGAAATCAACGCTTACCCAGCTAAAAAGGTACGAAAACGCACCGCTCATTATTCCGGCAAAGAGCATAAAAATTACTGCAAAAAAGATTGCAAAACCCTTCAAATTCTTTTTTGCCCTCTCAAAAAATGTTGTCGGGGTCATTGGAAAATTTTCAAAAAGTTTTGCGGAAAGTATAGCTACAGTGGTTGCACAGGTTGAACCAAAGAGTGAAGTGCCGATGATAATAGCCGGGTCGCTGCTTCCTACCGATGCTCTGATTGCAATAGCAGTAGCAGGGATGAGTGTCATTCCGGCTGTGTTAATCGCAAGAAAGGTGCACATTGCGTTGGTGGCTGTGCCTTTTTCCGGATTAAGTTTGTCTAACTCCTCCATTGCTTTTAAGCCGAAAGGAGTTGCCGCATTACCAAGACCAAGAAAGTTTGCTGAAAAATTCATTATCATAGCACCCATAGCCGGATGGTCTGAAGGGACATCAGGGTACAAAAATTTAGTAATTGGTTTAACGGCTTTTGCAATTATTGCTATCAGACCGCCTTCTTCAGCTACTTTCATCACGCCCAGCCAGAGAGCCATGATGCCGATCAGTCCTAGTGCAATCGTCACCGCGGTTTCAGCATAACTTAAAACTGAACCGGTAACTTCCTTCATCTTAACAAAAGAAATCCGTTCAAACGTAACCGAACCGGAAAGCGCATCAGCATTTTTATTGAGAGTAAACGTTGCAAGTAAATCATTCTCCTTGCCATTGATTGAGGCCATTTTACTCAGAAGTGAATTGCCTGACTTATCAGGCGTCATATATAAAGAAACACTCGCACCGTCTTTTGAGGGAGAAGACTTTGCACTGATTCTTAATGTATCTCCGATTTCTTTTCCGCTCCATGCTTTAAACGAAGCGGGGCTGATTACCAGTGTAACATCAGAGGCATGTTTAAGCAGCGAATCAGGCAAAACGGCTGATTGGACTGTTACATTCAGCGATTTATCATTATTCCATGCATCAGAGCCAAGGTCGGCAACATCAGTGTATATTGCTGCTGAAAGACCGAGAATGATAAGAGCATACCAGACATAATTGAGCATAGTTAGTCCTTCGTGAAAAATATTTTTTCTTCATAGGGGAAAGCATGATTCCCGCGTTTATTCGCGGCAATAATTTTAATGAGACGTTCGCCTGAAGATTTGAATGAGATACTTAGTTCATTTTTATCGGGATTGAAGTTAAAATCAGAAGTCTCAATCGAGTCGGAAAATACTCTTATTGATTTCGGATCTATTTTAACGGTATCTGAAATCTGAAAAACGGCTGTATATACGCCATTCTTTACCTGCTTATTGCTAAATGAAACTTCCGGTATGCTTTGGCTGACATAACGCGCAATACCTCTGAAAATCCCCCAGGCCTGTATTTTATTAAACTCCTCCTGAATAAGGCGCTTTTCTTCATATTCATGAGTGTGGAACGAACATTCAATAAGCACAGAAGGGATGGTTGTGTGTCTTAAAACAGAGAACCCGGCGCCTGGATATATCCAATAGTCCGAATATGTACCATCAAAAGAGCCAAGTCCGCCGGAGTTTCGCATGGAGTATGCAAGATCTCTCTGTATATACTTTGCCATATCCCGCTCCATCGGTTCATACTCGTAATCGGTTTCTTTAGCGTGGTAATAAGTAGAAGTGTAATTGATAAATCTGTCAGCACCTGAGCCGGGTGCATTGTGATGTATGGAAATGAAAAAATCTGCTCCGCTTTGATTAGCGAGAGTTGAGCGGTCTTTCAGATTTACCGTTGTGTCAGTTGTCCGCGACATATAAACATGGGCGCCTGCTTCAAGCAGAAAATCCCGTAAAAACAGCCCTACTTTTAAATTGAGGTCAGCTTCAACAGCTTCACCGGCTGGTCCTTTATTATTCCTGTCCTTTCCGCCATGTCCCGGGTCAAGATAGAACTTCTTGCCTGAAAGATATGGGGAGTATGTTTGTATAAATGATGTATATTTTTCTTTATTCCTGAACTCCAGAGGAGTATCGAAATATACCGGAGGTGTACACCCGGTCACAATAAATGTTAGCAACCCAAACAGTAATAATTTACCTGTTTTTTGCATTAAGAAATTGTTCACAATCAAGTCCTTCTCTTTTAAGAATACAATCAGAGCAGACAGTAAAGGTGATCTGCTCTTCTGAAGAAAATATATTCTGCAATATAATGGAAACCTGCTTTTCAGTGCGAGAAAAATCCTCAGGCGTATGCACTTTTCTGACAGAACGGGCGGGGTCCCGCGTGATGTAAAGTACTGTTTTCACTGATGAAACTTCCGGGAACAGTTTTTTGGCAAGAAGCGCATAAATAGCGAGCTGAAAATCATAACGTTCAAGAGTTTCCGTACTCAGATTATTCAGCTTATTGGTCTTGTAATCAGCTATGGTTATCCTGTTATTGTTCAGAAGGAAATAGTCAACACGGGCTGTCAGATAATATTTTCCGATAATCGCCTGTATTTCATATTCTGAAACGCCATTCGGGGAGTAAAGCTCATTAAATTCTTTAGAGCCGGTAATTTTTTTAATATCAGCATAGATTTCCTCTCTGACTGACCGGTCTGCATGCCTGAGCTGAAAGAACTGCTCCGTCACTAACTTTGTAAACTCCTCCTGCTCAGTGTCAGGATTGTAAAGTTCTATTGCTTTGTGGATGATGCTGCCATATAAGGCTCCTTGTATGCTTTGCCCTGAGGTATTCACATCAGATACAGAATTTTGTGCATCGTGTGACTCATCAAGCAGTGAAGTTAAATTCGTTAACCTGAGTTCATGAATCAACCGGTATTTATGCGGGCACTCCTGATAGGTGAGTATTCCGGATACGGGAATCATGCGGGTTGACATATTTCTGAAAGAACTTAATCTGCTGACCTTTGCCAGTTTTATCTCAGCGGCAAAGGAAGCACCCTCTTGGTTGTCCGGCTGATATGCCGGGATTTCCAAGTCAGTTATCGTATCAATAGAAAAATTTTGATCTTCGGAAATATGCTTCATTTCAGGGCGTGAAAGAGTTTTAATCTTATTACAGAAAGATTTTTTTCCGTCCGCCGGCTCAAGAGCAAATGTCTTTATTACATACGCATAAAGACTATGGGTATCTGTTTTATCGGAACTGTCAGCCGTAAAGAATAATTGGTCAGTTGCACGGGTACAGGCGACATAGTAAAGCCGTTTTGTTTCTTCCAGTTCGCGCATGCGTCTGAGATATTGTTCAAACGCGCCTATAAGAGGCAGTGCATCTTTAGTACTGTCAGAAAACTTAGGTATATATCCGAACGAAGGTGATATGACAAATGACTCATTGCTGCCTCTCTTCTTAATTCTGGCTGCATTAAACAAAAAGACTGCTTTAAACTCAAGTCCTTTTGACGCATGTATAGTCATTATATTAACTGCCCCCGCGCCTTTTTGAGAAAAAACGGGGTCTTCTTTCCCTTTCTTTTCGCGTAACTCCTCCAGATAAACGATTAATTCATAAAGAGTGAAATTTTGCTCTTCTTCGAATATCCTTATTTTGTCAGCGAGTGAGCGAATTTGAGCCGAGAGCGCTTCAGGGGGATTAATGGAAGAACTGATTTCTATATATCGTGTTTCCGACAAAATTTTTCTCAGCAGCTCAGAAGGGTTCATTTCCTTTGAAGCAAGCAGGAATTCCGTGAGATATTTCTTCGCTCGAAGAATTTTGGCAGAATCTGTTTCAGTTTTTCTAAATTTTTCCAAGAGTGAGAAACCGGTCTCAGCGGAAATTCCATATATTTCTTCATCAGATAACATAAAAAACGGACTTCTCAGCAGACCCGTAAGCGCAGTATCGTTCTTAATATCAGCCAAAAACCTGAAGAGATTAATGACATCCGATGTTACCTGATCCTGAAATTGTGTTGTTCTGCCTGAAAAAATATGGGGAATGCGGTATTGAGCAAAAGCTTTTTGCAGAAAAAGAGCATCATTGTTTTCATACAACAAAATTCCGATTTCTTCCCAATTAGAAACTGCTTTTTTCTGCATGAGGCGCAGAATCCGCTGTGCAATTAGCGATGCTTGTTTAGTTTTTTGCCGGGATATACTTGATTTCTTTTCTCCGTCAGGGCCTGAAAGAAGCAGTTCAATGTGAGGCGGGGGAGCTATTCCTTCTTCCTTTCGTGCATATATCAATTCTTCAGGAGCCACACTGTTAAACGCTTTTTTCTGATCGGCAAAAACCTGTGTGAAAAGTGCATTATTGAAAGCACAAAGCTCCCGGCTCATTCTGAAAGACTCAGCCAGCGTTATTACACCTTCACGGTTCTTTTGCCCAATCATTTCCCGGGTTTGCCGGAAAATTTGCGGTTCAGCATTTCTGAACATGTAAATACTCTGCTTTTCATCACCTACGATGAAAAGATTTGGCACAGGCGCGGTCATCTCTTTAAGTTTCGAGACAAAAATTTCAAATTGAGCATCATCGGTATCCTGGTACTCATCTATCATTATATAACGGTATTTGTTGTTAAGATGAGCCGAAACTTCTGATTCACGATTCATCACAATATCTCTGGCTTTGAGGATAAGGTCGTCATGGTCAAGAAAATTCATTTCACTTTTACCTGTTTCGTAATAAACGATTACAAGATTAAAAAGTTTAATGAAAAGCTGATTAAAATTATATAGCTCCTTGTGCCGGTTTTTTATGGTATATAAGTCAAAAGGAGTTTCAGAAGCTTTATCTGATTTACCACTGTCAATTAATTTGGCTGCATTTTCGTAAACTACCACCGCTGTTGAATCGGAAAGTTTTTCTTCTTCAGATTGAACTGCTGAAGAATCATCTGATAAAATCTCCGATGTAAACTTTTGGAGGTAATTATCCGCTCTGTTTATATACGTATCTTCACTCATCTGTTGAAATGAGCGGAACAGGGGGATGAGTTTTCCTCTTTTCCTGACTGAACTTATAAGAGCGCTTTTCAGATTTGCGTATCCGCCGAGCGTCATTTGTAACGATAATTGAACTTCCAGAAGCTCAGAATCGTCGTAAGATTTTTGCAGTGCTTTTTCTGCCGCCTTGTTTAGAATCTCATCTGAAATGACAGAATCAACGGGGGTAAACCCGGGGTCAATTCCGGCATCAATAGCAAACTCCCTGAGAATTTCACTGCAGAAAGAGTGTATAGTTGAAATGCGTGCTGAGCTGAGCAACCGCTTTTTTTTCTTCAAGAGCCGGCGAATTTCCAGGGGCAGTTCTTTGTTGGTGATATATTCTTCAATCTCCTGACGGATTTTGGTATAAAGCTCCGCGGCTGCCTTTTCAGTAAAGGTTATTGCTGCAATATTCTGAGGGAATATATCTTCTTTTGTCAGAAGCTCCGCATACCGTTTTTTCAGAACGTGAGTTTTACCTGAACCTGCGTTTGCCGCAAGTGAAATATGAATTTCGGTATTAAGAGCCGCTTTTTGTGAGGAAGTAAGTTGGTCAGCCATTTTGTTTTTCCCCTTTCTCTGAGTGGACAGTATTAACGGGCAGCAGAATCGTAAAATGAGTTCCGGTCTCATCTGTTGCCTGCAGAGTAATTGAGCCGCCGGCATTTTCAATAAGCCGTTTGGTCATTGAAAGACCAAGACCCATCCCACCGGTTTTAGTTGTAAATCCTTCTCTGAATATCACTTCACGTATATCTTCAGGAATACCCGTGCCGTTATCAGTGATATGCATCCGGAATGAATTATAATCCTTCCCGGTTGAAATGGTTATCTCGGTTGCTTTGGCCTGAATAGCATTTCTTATGAGATTTACCAGCATTCTTCTGAACTGTGATTTGTCCATTACGATCATCAGCCGGGGCTCCTGATGTTCTACACGGATAGAGATACTTTCATCATTATAAAGAGCAGCGGTGTCATCAATAACTTCTGCCGGTCTCATAAGAGCAGCATTGATACCAGGCATCCTTGCAAAACGGGAAAATTCTGATGCGATCTGATTAAGCACTTCAATCTGGTTTATGATTGTGCCTGAAACTTTGTCAAAAATCACATCAAAGTTTTTAGCTCCCGACTTGTAAGCATGGATAAGATGCTGCATGGTCAGTTTCATCGGTGTTAGCGGATTCTTTATTTCATGTGCAACCTGACGTGCCATCTCTTTCCAGGCGGCTTCCCGTTCAAGAGAGCTTAAATCTTTTTGATTTCTCTGAAGTTCGCCGGTCATGTTTTCAAAACCCTTCATAAGCTCTTTCAGTTCGCCTTTTACGTTGCCCGGTATATCATACGAATAATCACCCCCGGCGACTGAATGAGTTGCTTTAGTGAGCTTTTTTATGGGAAGAGATATTTTATTGGCCATAAAACTGCTGATTATGATCACAAGCAGAATGGCAAGGGAGTAAACGCCAAATAATATAATATCGATTTCAACCGGAAGGATAATGGGGCGTACTTTGTTAAGAAGACTGTTGACTTCAAGGATATATTCCTGATTCCGGAATGTAATTTTTCTGAACTGAGAAACTGAAGTAACCCCTCCGTAAGAAACCGTCCTGAAATCATCGCGCATTCCTTCCCGGTAGAGAATATGGAGTGTGCCGGGTTCGGAGCGTGGCGGCAAAAGTTCTGCTGCTTCGAGCTGTTTGATCGTGGTGTAATGAAGCAGATTGTTTTGGTATATGCTAAAATGAATGCCAAGATTATGAAAGGTATTCCGGAAAACTTCAGCAGTTTTAACGTTACTGTTTTTTCCTGCTTCGCGCGATAAATAGTTTGTTACAACCGAGGATTTTTCATGTAGTAAATTACGCAGCCCCTCCTCTGATTTCTGTGTAATATTAACCCGGTTGTAAACTGCCAGTACAACCATGGGAATGATGGCGATAAAAAGAAATGCGATAAGAAGCTGCATTCTGAATGTGTATTGCGGCAGGGCATTCCTTTTGAGTGAGATAATGAAAGATACTCCGTACCAGATAAGCGACAGTAATGAATGAATGATAAAGAGTTTAAAAAAGTTGAAGAGATTCCAGGCGAAGGTTCGTATCCTGATGCCTGTTGCTGTTATAGTGCTGCTGCCGGTAATTTCATTAAGAGCAGCATAAAACAGATACTCTTCAGTGCCGGGTTTGTAGGTGATCCATTTTTCACCTGACTCGCTGAATGTGGAGTCGAGCAGCAGCGTCATGAGCTTTTTATCAGGATAAAACTCTCCTTCGGTATATATAAGCTCCTTATTCTGAAAATTGAGCATGGTTAGATTTTCATTCTCAAGCGTGCTCCTCCATCTGGTATCAGCAGAATTAAGCAGCGGGAAGTCAGATTTCTCATGAATCTTTTCAGTGTGATATAAGAAGCATATAGCGATATAGTACGCTGATTGATCGGAAGTGGTAAATGGTATTATTCCGACTAATTGAATATGGTTTTTATCACCGGTGAAGGGGGTGAAACTGAAAACCGCGGGGGAGCTGATCTTCAGATACGAAAGAAGCGGGGGAACAATATCGACGCCCTCAAGATTATAGCCGAATCCGCCGGTTACTTTTTTGTTTCTATCAAGAAAATATATACCGGATGAGCGCAGCTCGCGCGAAAAAGTGAATTTTGTCCAAAGTGAATAGGCCTCTGTTTCCGGATGCAGGATACCCCGCTTCTCCGCGCCTTTTGTGCGCAGTAGTTCCGGAATGGTTTCAAGAGCATCTGTCATCAAAAACTGATACAAGCCCGGGTTTTTCCGGTTATATTCAAAAGCTGCAGTTTTAAGTTCTTCTTTGGTCAGCTCAGAATTAAAATAGTTCATGAATGAAACAGAAATCACCGAAGCCAAAAGCAGCGCAGGAATCTGAAATCCTCCCGCAGGTTTTTCATTGTGGATATAATATGCTATCAGTACTCCCATAAGAGCGGTAAATACACCGGCAAGCGGGAGTGTTACCAGCGGATTTGCAGTAAAATAAAGAAGAAAAACAATAAAAAGAAGCGATGGACCAAAAATAACAGCATAAGACAACCTGCCGGAAGGAAATCCGGTAAGGCGGAAATTTTTTATGAGCAGAACTGCACCGCTCAGCAGCAGTAGAAACACCCCTCCGCCGGAGAGAAATACGCCAAGATTCATGGAAAGCGCCGGTACGGAAGGAATGAGTGAAGGATCCTTAAAATAACTGAGAGACGAATCAAAAATTACACTTCTCATTGAAGCAGCGTAGCCGCGTAAAAAGAGTGAGACGAGTGCCCCGTAGAACAGGACAGAAAATATATATATTGCCTTACTGTAGCCGGATGGTTCTATATTTAATTTTTCTGACTGCACAGAATAAGCGCAACTGAATGCGGCAAGGATGAAGAAAAAAAGCGCGGTTACCAGAAATTCTGCCGGAGATTTGACTATACCTCCGCCAAATGCCGAAGAAAAATAGGCCGGATTGGTAAGCTCAGCAGGTAAAATTATGGTAACAATATCCAGGGAATAAACTATCCACCTGAACAAGACGAGAAAAAACAGTAATAACAGCAGCCGGATGCTTACATACGGGATTCTCTGGTAGTCCTTTCTGATACCAAGCAATATACTAATGAGAATGCTTATAAGCAGCAATGACTGAACAAAACTTATCCTGTCCACAAAGGAATCCTGAGACTCCGGAGCAGATGGAAGTTTATAGTGTATATATCCTGTTGTGCTGCCGGTCGAGTTTATCAGGGGAACGCTAAGTGTATCTGAACCTTCCGGAAGGGTATCGGATTCTGAGAAGACCAGTTGAAAGCCATACTTATCTGAGTTCTGAAGACGAGTAAATAAGAGGTTCTCGTAATCAGGGTAAAGTTCACTCTCTGAATGCACGGGTATTCCCATATAGAGCGAAAAAACCTGCGGTCCAACGCGCAAAGTATCGAATCTGTTATAGGATGTAAAAATTGCACCGCTTATAAAAAAAGCATTCCCCGGTTTAATTGACCCCTGTTCTGCTGATGAAACAGAGAGAGGATAACTGTTATTATATGCAAGGAGACTGCCTCCTCTGTCATAAATTTCAATTATATAATTACTGAGCGTATCGTTCTCAAGGAGCAGAAAAAGGGAATCATACTCAACTCTGTCTCTGAGCAGCAGCCGCGAAACATCGTTTTTGAGCATGAAGAAATCGGTTTTGAGTTTTTCATCGGTTGATGAAAAAATCTCCGCGGTTCTTAATGAAAGTTCTTTAGTAAGACTGTCGCGCTCTTCAGGAAATGATTCGATTTGTTCGCGGATAAGGTAGGGAGTGAGAATACCGAGCAGAATGATCCCCAGTGTGAGGATAATTGTTACAAGAAAATACTTTCTTGTGCCGCTGAACCGGGAGAGGAGTCTTTCAATCACTATTTAATGGTTAGTTGGGAGATATACCAGTTATTACCTGCTTTGTTCAGTGATATATATACCTGAGCAGAAGATTTCCGGTTTTTAGTTTCAAACTGAAGCACTCCGGTTGCGTAAGGGCTGCCTCCGGGCTCAAGGATACTAAACCGGAAACTTGAGGGATTGAGTGACTTGAGGAAATCCTGCAATATATAAAATGCCTGATTCGGACTGTAATAACCCGAAGCGGTTGATGCAAGACTGAGATACGTCTGCCCGGTTATGTATTTCGAGAACGCTGAAACGTTCCCTGTGGCAAGTCCGCGGCTGATTGATGTAAAAATATTACGGACGTCATCACTCTCGTTTGACCGTTGCCCTGCGGTAACCGTGGTAAACATCAGAATTGATGCAAGCAGCATCAGTTTAAGTGACAGATGTTTAAACAGAGAAACCGGAGAGGGTCTCTCTCCGGTATTCACAACATTCATTTTATTATCGTTTGTAAAATTCATTACGGGTTATTTACCGTGTAAAACTTCTTGTTAAGATATTTCTTTCCTGCGAAACCGGTTTCAGCATTCTGCTTCCTTCAACTTCCTGATAAGCCCAGTCAAAGACAACTCTTTCGCCGGTGATACGGTTGATTCTGATCTTCGCGAAATGGTTGTTCCAGGTCCAGATGATGTATGTGTGTCCGACTCTTGCAACTGCATCTTTGGTGTTTGACCATCCGCTTTCAGGCGCACGGGTTATTTCATACAGGTCAATGGTTGGACCCATATCCTTAATGTCGGTGTCGTCCCATACATTCAGATAGAACTGACCATTATAGTTTTCAAAGAAGAAATCGGAAAGATTGTCATCATAGGCAACAATTCTTTCAGTTGTCAGGTTGTAACCGGAGTTATTCGGGAATCTGCGATAGTCAAAAATCGCCTGATCATAACCCTCAGGTCTTGGTATTACGTAACTGTAATCAGAACTGAGCGAGCTTTCGTTGCCCGAATAATCAAATGCTGCAACAGCGTAAAAATACGTATTTCCGTTGATTACTCCGTCATCAAGGAAATAATTCCTGCGGGTCGAGCCAATCAGCTCATATCTTCCGTTATAGGATGAACTTACGTAAACATTATAACCGGAAACATCTGAGGAGCGGCTTTCGTCCCAAAAGAGCTCAATAAGACCATCACCGTTCATAATGAGTAAATTAGTCGGAGCAGCAGGGGGAGTGTAATCTGCCTCGTATCCATACTCATCACAGCCGGTGAAAAGTAAACTTCCTGCTAAAAGAAGTAGCGAAAAAACTATGTTCCGTGTCATTGTTGTATCCTTTCCTGATGTACTTTGGTTCATAGGATACAATTAGGATGCCAGAGAAAAACCCCTGTTTTGCTCTGCTTTAAGCTATTATTTTAGCGCTTGTCTAATAAAATAGTCACATTTTGTGTACTATTTAATACCCACTTATGGTTCTACTGCAAATTGCCGCGGTATATCTGGTTTTTATTGATCACACCGAGAGCTTTGCCTTTTAAGGTAAAACCGTCAAAGGGGGAGTTTCTGCTCTTTGATTTGAATTTCTTAACATCAACTGTCCACTGATGATCAGGGTTAAAAATGGTCAGATTTGCTTCCTCGCCTGTTTTTATAGCCGGGACTTTCAGATTCAGAATCCGCCGGGGGTTTATTGCCAGTTTTGTAACCATATCGGAAAGTGTCAGATGTCCTTTGTGAACCAGTTCCGTGCAGGTAAGACCGATTGCAGTTTCGAGCCCGAGTATTCCGTTTGGAGCATATTCAAATTCCATCTCCTTTTCTTCCGGGGAGTGAGGCGCATGGTCAGTGGCGATTACGTCAATGGTGCCATCTTTAAGCCCGGCAATCATTGCTTCAACATCGGCTTTTGTTCTGAGAGGCGGATTCATTTTTGCGTTCGTGTCATATTCGGTAACTGCTTCATCGGTCATGGTAAAATGATGCGGTGCTACTTCTGCTGTTACGTTTATTCCTTTCGCCTTACCTTCTCTGACGAGCTGAACTGCCTTAGCGGTGCTGATGTGAGCAATATGAACTCTGGCACCGGTCAGCTCAGCCATCATAATATCACGAACCACGGTTAGTTCTTCCGCAATGGCCGGGATGCCGGGAAGACCAAGTCTGGTTGAGGTAATGCCTTCGTGCATTGCACCTCCTGCCAATGTTTCATCTTCACAGTGTTCGATAACAGGTTTGTCATACATCTTTGCGTATTCCATAACCCTGCGTAATATCTTAGCTGTTTTAATAGCAACACCATCATCAGAAAATGCAACCGCACCGGCTTCAACAAGTTCTCCGATAGGAGCAATAAGTTCACCTTTTCGTTCAGTTGTAGCAGCCCCGATAGCATAAACATCCACGATGTGTCCTTCAGCGCGTTTGCGTATATACTCAACCACCTCAGCCGAATCGATAGCCGGTTCGGTGTTAGGCATACAGGCAACCGCGGTGAAACCTCCTGCTGCCGCGGCATCAGAGCCGGTGGTGATAGTTTCTTCATCTTCGCGCCCGGGCTCGCGCAGATGAATGTGCATATCCATCAGACCGGGTGTAACCAGAGCCCCCTGAACATCCCATACCTCAATGTCTTTTTCGGTATCAGGGAGCTGCCCTATTTCAGTGATAATTCCGTTTTTAATTAACAGTCCATCAGTTTTGTCAATGCCGGTAACCGGGTCAAGCAGGCGCGCGTTTTTAATATATATATTCATGAAATGCTTTCCAGATAAGTTCTTAATTCTGAGTTCCTAATAAAAAGAGCACCGCCATTCTTACGGCAACTCCGTTTGTTACCTGTTCGAGTATCACCTGATGCTTTCCATCGGCAACCTCAGCGGAAAGTTCAACACCACGGTTAATGGGTCCCGGATGAAGTATCAGGATGTCTTTCTTATTCTTTTCAATTCTTTGTGTGTCTATTCCGTAAAACTTCTGATACTCACGGATTGAGGGGAAATATTCGCGCGCCTTGCGCTCAAGCTGTATCCGGAGCACGTTAAGCACATCATTTGCCTGAATCGCCTCATCTATATTATAAAAAACCTCCACACCGAGCTCTTTAATATACGGCGGAATCATGGTGGCCGGACCGCAGACGGATACTTTTGCCCCCATGGTAATGAGACCATATATATTAGACAGAGCAACGCGGCTGTGTGATATATCCCCCACGATGCAGACCTTAACCCCTTCAAGCCGGCCGAGCTTTTCGCGGATGGAATACATATCAAGCAGCGCCTGTGTGGGGTGTTCATGCGTGCCGTCGCCCGCATTAATGATCTTAGAGCCGGAAATACGGGTGAGATATTGCGGAACACCGGCTGAGCCATGGCGCACTACAATCATATCAACTTTCATCGCTTCGATGTTGCGGACGGTATCCTTAAAAGATTCTCCTTTGGTTACACTGCTTGTCGAAACAGAAAAGTTCAGACTGTCAGCCGATAGCCGCCTTTCCGCGAGTTCAAATGAGATACGTGTGCGGGTAGAGTTTTCATAGAAAAGATTTACAACGGTTTTCCCCTGAAGTGTCGGTACTTTTTTAATCGGACGTTCAATAACTTCGCGGAATGTTACCGCAGTATCCAGTATCTCCTGTATATCCTGTTGTGAAACCCCCTCAAGACCAAGCAGATGTTTTATGCTAAGCGCCATCTGTTAATCTCCTCCTTTCAAACTGCTGCTGTCAACCAGATATACAGCATCCTCATTATCAATTTCGTTCATCTTCAGTTTTATTTCTTCGTCAAAAGAAGTTGGGATGTTTTTACCGATATAATCAGCGCGTATAGGAAGCTCACGGTGCCCGCGGTCAACAAGGCAGCAGAGCTGTATAGTTGAAGGCCTGCCAAACTCCATTATCGCGCAGAGGGCTGAGCGTACTGTTCGTCCGGTGTAAAGAACATCATCAATCAGAATGACATCTTTTCCGGTAATGTCGGCGGTGATGTTAGAAACTGAAACTGTCGGCTGTTTGAGGTTAGTGCGGAAATCATCCCGGTAAAGGGTTACATCAAGAATTGCAAGGGGAACATCCTTTTTTTCAATCTCATGGATTTTTGCGGCAATCCGCTTTGCAACGAATTCACCCCGGGTTCTCATGCCCATAAGAATGATATTATCCGAGCCGTTGTTGTGCTCAAGAATCTCATGGGAGAGCCGGGTGATAATGCGCTGAATTGCAATCTCATCCAGAATGGTTGCTTTAATCTGCATGGGGGAAATCCTCAACTTTCTGAAGACGATGCTTCATGGAGGCACAGGGGAGGGTATTTTTCATGGTTGCCTTCTCTACTTCTCGAATAGAATTAAAGGAAAAATTTATCTGCCAAATATAGGGAAAAACTAAATCCGAGAAGGGTAACCGGTAATTTGTCAAAAAATATAACTGTCAAGAAAGTGTCAAGATTTCTTGAAAGTGTCTTGAAAAATAGCAAAAATTTAATTACTTTTGGTCAGGTAAAAATCCATTATAATAGAGAAAAGGAAAAGAGCCATGCCCGGAAAGATGAAAACCTCCGGCAAAAAGCTAAAGGTCGGTACTGTGCTTGATGAGCAGATCTATCAGCAGCTAAAAGAGCGCGCCGTAAAAGAAGGGCGCACTATAAGTGATGTTATTCAGGAGGCGATAGTCGCTTACAATGCCAAGCCGGTGATAGACCTTGAAGCAAGGAAGCGGGCTGTGGAATCATTTTTATCCAATCCAATTAAGATATCAAGAAAAGAACTTGAAGAAATTCTGGATATGGATTATTACGACCAATAATGGTTCCAGCAAATTCTAAAGAGTGATGGTTTTATTTTAATGAAAAATGTAGTTTAAAATTATTGGAGTAATGTGATGCCAGGTGATTTAAAAAACAAAGGAAAGAAACTTAAGGTCGGGACAGTGCTTGACGAGCAGATTTATCAGCAGCTCAAAAAACGTGCAGTAAAAGAAGGGCGCACCATAAGTGATGTTATACAAGAAGCCATTGTTGCTTATAATGCAAAGCCGGTGATTGATATAGAGGCAAGAAAGAAGGCACTAAGACGGTTTTCTTCTAATCCTTTTGATCTAACGAGGCAAGATCTCGAAGAATTAATGGCATTGGATTATTACGAACAATGAATTTACATGAAATTCCCAAAGAGGAAAGTGTTCTAATTGATGCGAACATTTTCCTTTATACCCATAATCGGTCTTCAGAAGAATGTTTTGAATTTTTAGATTTGTGTGCAGAGACCATCTATACCGGTTTTGTCCCAAGTCATATTATGTCTGA
This sequence comes from Ignavibacteriales bacterium, assembly GCA_045863035.1. Taxonomy (GTDB): domain Bacteria; phylum Bacteroidota; class Ignavibacteria; order Ignavibacteriales; family Ignavibacteriaceae; genus H2-BAC3. The sequence continues at coordinate 15,455 of BTUV01000071.1, forward strand.
AGTAATGCATGTGATTATGCTTGGTGAGGCAAGAAAAGCTGGTTTTATTTCCGGAAGCAATCCGGCAAGACAACTTAGTGAAAAAACCGAAATGATAAAATCCATGTGGGAGTATAATAACATTATGAGTAATATCTTAGATACCGGAATCACAATTGCATCTGTTAATGGTGAAGACCTTCATTATGCGCTTAGATTGCAACGACTGCATGGCCTCATGACAAATGATTCGATATTTTTGGCAGTTGCTCACCGGTTAGGCATCAGAGCAATCGCCTCCGCCGATAAAGC
>BTUV01000072.1:0-15420 GCA_045863035.1 Ignavibacteriales bacterium
TTGTTATTTTGAAGCTGTATTATAACAAGAAAGCCCGAACGGCATAACAATCTTTTTCTTTAAGTAGCCCCCCCCGGATCGGCACTATGCTGGTCGGGGGGATTTTTTGTTTTTAGTAAAAATTGCTTCGTCTCAGGGATAACGAAGAAAAGTTGATTAATGAACAGTCTTGCACCTCATAAAGTGTTGTAAATACAGGGGTCTCATGCCATTTTGAGATTGTAAAACCGTGGAGATAGCTTTTAAACTCAAAATTAATTTAAACTATTATTAAATAGTCTTAATCACAAATATTATGAATCAGAACAACTATAGTAGAGAATTACTTATAAAGGTTGGATGCGCTATTTAGCCTTTTAACTATTCTTAATTTTAGGTCTTCGGGAAATACCACCTTAACATTTTCACCAAATGACAAGATTAGAACCTCCAACTCGTAATTTGGAATTACCTTGATTTTTACCTCAATACCCTCAGGCGAATATTTATGTTTTTGTGTCGGATGAAGAGGTTTAGTCAATATGTACGGGGCAACTTCTGGAGAGAAGTTTAGAATAATTTCCTGAAGAGAAACACCTTTGGGACGAGTTACCCCAATTAGATCATAAAAATATTCATCCCAATCAATATCAGAAGGATTAAAAATTGATATTGTCTCTTCTAGTGATTCAATCCTGTCTAATGCAAGGGTCCAATTGGGAATATTATTCTCTTCATTTAAGCCCAAAAGAAACCATCGGTTGTTGTATTGCCTCAAAAAATGAGGATGAATAGTGACCTCATACGGTAATTCACTCTTAAAATCCCTATACAGGATTTTAAGGACACGCTCATTAAGAATAGTATTGAAAAGAATTGGCAGGAAATTAATACCTTTTAAGTCCAAATTGCTATCAAAACGAATGAGTTCTCCTTTTTGATCAATAAGACCAAATCTAGACTCAAGCCGTGGTATTAATTCATTGATCCATTCAAATTGGGGCGCTCCGCTTAGCCGAGAAAAAATCTGCAAAGCAGAACGAATTTGCTGAGCTTCAGTATGACTTAAGGGGTGATTGTTGATTGAGTAAGAAATGTCACTATAACGGTAAAACACCCTGCGCCCGTAACGGTTCCGCTCTAGTAGAATAGCCCACCCCTGCTCACTTTCCATAAACCGAATATCTTCAAAAAGCTGCCTGCGTTGGATCCCACTATTTTCAGGGTCTAGGACGGATAAGGATTCATTGCATTCTCTGAGCAAATCTTCCCAAAAATACATTCTTCCGGGATTCCGAAAACATTTATCTAGAGTTTTGTACCGAATAAAAGCGTTTTTGTTGATTGACATATTTCGACGGTTCTGTGTAGTTAGATTGCATAACAATTATGTAGATTACCTATCAGAAATTAAACGAACTTATCGGCAAATTCAAAGTATTATTGGATTTTCCGGATATTTTTCTAACTTTAGAGTGCAAATTGAGTACACTAATTTAGCCTATATTGCAACAGTTCTTTGAAACACCCGTTAATAATATTGATTCGTGGGCGCTGTCCGGTTTACCCGGAATTTGATCGGCGTCTTTTCTCGGCATTTGGTCGAGATGAATGGTTAGGCAATCATTTCTGTTCAAGTATTATAAGAGTAGATTTATAATAAGAATAGAGATGTAAATATTGAATAAAGCAGAGTAGAGCAGATATTGTTCTTAACTAATTCAATATCAAATACTTACAGAATATTGGGCGGGTGATTTCAAAGTAATATAACAAGACAATGAAAGCAGAACCAAAAATAAAAACACAGATACAACAACAGTTTGAGGGAATGAGGGATAAAAAAGATCTGCTCAACCTTTTGACTGCTGCGCGGAATCAATTGTACGGGAAAACCTGTGAGCCATTTGAACTGAAAGTTTTAACTTACTATGCAAACCCTGAAATTTGCAGAAAAAGATATCGGACTTTTAGCATAACCAAAAAATCAGGCGGAAAAAGAACTATAAATACCCCGGTGAAGGGATTAAATTCCTTATTAAAAGCATTAAATTTTGTGCTCCAGGAAATTAGTGTTCCTCATAAAGCTGCGTTTGGTTTTGTTACCAGTAAATCTATCGTGGATAATGCAAAGTTGCATGTGGGGCGCAAATACGTTTACAACATTGATCTGAGTGACTTTTTTCACTCCTTTGACCGAAATCAGGTAAAACTGGCTTTTATGTATGAGCCGTTTAACCTTCATGGAGAAAGAGAACCATTAGCGTTCCTATTGGCATGTTTGTGTACCCATCCACTGGAAATAAATAGTGAAATTAAGACTGTTTTACCTCAGGGTAGCCCAACATCACCAACTTTGACAAATATACTTTGTAAAAAACTTGACCGGAGATTAACCGGCTTGGCCAACCGTTTTGGCTTGACCTACTCTCGGTATGCAGATGATATTACATTTTCAGCAGATTATAACGTGTTCAATAAAGAGGATTTTCTAACAGAATTACGAAGAATCATTGAGCAGGATCAAAAACTTGTTGTAAATCCAAGAAAAACCAGACTGCAAAACAACTCGTACCGACAGGAAGCAACAGGGCTAATTGTAAATGAAAAAGTAAATGTCCGCAGGCGTTATGTGAAGCAACTTCGTATGTGGTTAAGTTATTGGGAAAAATATGGCTATCATAATGCTAGAAAAATATTTTTGCGAGATTACAAAAAAAACAAGGGACATCTTATGGAAAAAACTCCAAAATTTAGTGAGGCACTACGAGGCAAACTAGAGTTTCTAAGAATGGTTAGAGGAGATGGAGATATTCTATATCGAAAGCTTAAAAGAAGATTTGAACGTCTGGAAAAACTTAATGCTACCACTTCAAGTTTGGGTGCAATATCCGAACTAGAATTGGTAATTGAAAAAATACTTAATAAGGGAGTTTTGGAAGGAATTGATTTCTACAGTAATATTAAAAGGCTTTCACATGACGGATAAAATAAAGCTCAAAAAGTTAGTAGAAATATTTGATGAGATACTAAAAATTAAAGAGAATGAATGGCTGGTTGATGACCTGCTGAGAATGATAGAAAAAAATTTCAAGGTAAATGAATTAGCTAAAAACTCAATAATAAGAGAAATTCATGAGCATTGTATTGAACAAGTAACTGAAAACCAGGCTAAGGATTTTTACAAGGATTTTCCAATGGAAAAAATAAAAAATTCTCTCATAATTGATTTTAAAAAAATGGAGCACGAAAGGAGAAGGGACGACTTTTATAATTTTGGTTTATGTCTGTATCAACAGATTGAAAATATTACACAGCATTTATTCTTGGGAAAAGATATTCAAGTACTTTATGAAAAAAATCAGAATAAAATAATAAACGATAAAAAGCAACAAACCTTAAATAGTCTGATTTTTCGTAACAGTGGAGACAAATTCTGGTATCCAAATAAAAAATTCGTAGCGATTTTGTATTTTGTTGTTTATAAAGAAGACATGCAACCCAAAAACTACTATTCCATAACTGATCTATCTTTTAATTTTGATGAGGTTTATCAAATTCGAAATATGAATCACAGGGGAGGTGAACAAACAGAATTCCAGCGAAAGATAGTAGAGAGAATTCAGAATAATGAGTCAAGTTATTATTTAAAATTTTATGGATTCTTGAACCGATTTGTAGTAGAGATAAAGAATAGCTTTATTTAAAGAAAAGATTATTAAAATGGAAACAACACAAGCTTTTAACGAAATCGAATTAACTCCCGAACAAAAATTAGCTTTTGATGCGATACAGTCTTTTTTAGTTAGCGAAGAAAGAATTTATATTCTTCGGGGATATGCGGGCAGCGGCAAAACCACATTATTACGCAGACTTGTCGAATTCCTTTTGGGATGTGATAAGAAATATCTATTAATGGCCTCAACGGGAAGAGCGGCAAAAATATTAAGTGTTAAAACAAATTCATCAGCATCTACAATTCATTCTGGTATTTATAATTTTAAGGATTTGCAAGAAATTAAAATTTATGATAATGATAATGATAATGATAATGATAATGATGTGAGCTATCTGTATGAATTTAAGTTAAGAAACAATGAGAATATTCAGTGCACACTTTTTATTGTTGATGAATCTTCCATGATTTCAAATGTGTATGCAGAAAACGAATTCATTCGATTTGGAAGCGGATTTCTTCTTAATGATCTTATATCTTATAGTAACGTCTTGACAAAGAACTCGTTTAACAAGATACTTTTCGTTGGAGACCCTGCTCAACTGCCCCCGATGGGTATGAACACATCGCCCGCTTTGGATTCTAACTACATATTCGACAACTATAAAATAAAACCACAATTAGCCGAGTTAAAAGAGGTTAAAAGACAGGATGTTGATAGTGGGATTAGTTCTATGTCTAAGACAATAAGACGGGGGATCACTTCAGGGTATTTTAATTATTTTGACATTAATCCAAACCAGACAGATGTTTCGCTTTTGGATTATTCTGGTTTCCTGGATAGTTATTTTAAGTCAGAATCCCTAAATATAGTGATTTGTTATAAAAACGACACGGTGTTTAGGTTGAATAGGGAAATACGTGTTTTGAGGTATGGTGGGGATTTTCCCATACGAGAATCGGACTCAGTTGTCATTACAAGAAATAGTGCTAAGTATAATATTTTTAATGGCGATTTTGCCATTATAACTCATGTGGATGAAAACTTCGTCGAAAGAAGGGTGGTGGTTAAAGACAGATTCAAAAAGAAAATTGAAGTGGTGCTTCGATGGAGGAAGATTGAGATGTTACTAACTACCAGTTTTAATACACCCCAAAGTGTTAGTGGGTATATGCTTGAGAATCAATTGTACAATCCAGGGGAGCTAGCCGAGGAAGTCAGAATAGCTCTCTATATTGACTTCAAAATAAGAAATTCTAAATTAAAATCAGGTACTGCCGCTTTTATTGAGGGGATACAAGATGATGAATTCTTTAATTGTATTATGCTGAGGTTCGGCTACGCGGTTACTTGTCATAAAGCTCAGGGAGGTGAATGGGATGAGGTATTTGTATTCTGGGACTATGGTACTAGGCGGGATGATAACATTCAAAATGCAAATAGAGATTATAAAGGAAGAGATAACAGCATTTTTTATCGTTGGGCCTATACAGCTGTAACCAGAGCGACTTCAAAGCTTATCTGTATCAATCCGCCATACTTTACTCCGTTTTCAAAAATGCAATTCATAGAGAGTAAGGTTCAGAAAGAATATGATAAACTCTCTAATAATGGGTTCACACCTGTGGAAGTTGAATTGAATGATGAACTCAAAAATCTATTATCCAGATTTGGAGTGGATTCTCAAAATGAAAATGTGTACATACATTTTATCCAGCGATGGTATCATCTCAAAAAGATGGGTATTGAAATTGATAACTGGTTACTTCGCGGGTACGAAATATTCTATCAATTTAGTAGAGATGAAAAAGTTGCAGGGATAAAATACTGGATAAACAAAAGCAATCATTTCAGCAATAATTTTCAAGTAGTACCTAAGAAAACTAATTCAGAAGAGTTTTCCGGAGAAGTTATGAAAGTTTTATCAGAGATGAAAGAAATCATAGTTATTGATAATCAAAGAGCAAGGGAGGGTCTGAGCCAGACAATAGATGGAGATATTGCTGAATCGAAACCTTTTCTTAGATTATTGTTTGAAAAGCTAATTTTTAATCTACCAGAATGCAGAATATCCCAAATTGAGCATTTTGAATATCGAGAACGTTATCATTTTACTTTTGGGAGTGAGCATTGCGTGGTTGATTTTGAGTATGATGATAATGGCTTTTTTGGACGGGTTTTCCCTTTGGAATCAAAGAGTCGGGGTAATAGTTTGATTGAAAGAATCAGAAAAGTTGTGAGTAAAATCAAGGAAAATTGAATGACTTTCAAGGAAATAAAAGAACTTAGAGTATCTGGTAAATTAGAAGAGGCTCTGGTATTGGGTTTTCAGGAACTGCAGAAAAATCCAGGCGACATTTGGATAAAAAGAGGGATTGCTTGGGTTTATTATGATTATCTAAAAAAATATTGCGCCGAAGGTAATTTTACAGATTTCAAGATAATTCTAAAGAAAATTCATGATTTGAACTTACCTGAAGAAGAAACAATGTTTTTTGATCAATGTGCTTGGCAAATCGGGAAGTTTGTTTTTTCCGTGGCTAGCGAACAACCTCCTGACTATTCTAAGATCTCAGATATCTATCTATCAATTAAATTTTTCCACTTTTCAAAACCATCTGAATCCTATTCCTTTCTGTTTAAGTCCTTTTTGAAAATGAATCGTGATTGGAAGCAATGGTTTGATTTTGTAAAGTGGTGGAATATTGAAAACCTTTTGCCAGAAGATTATTTAAAGACTAGTTATAATGAAAAATTAATCATGTCTGTCGCGGAACAGGGGTATATTGCCTATTCTAAAAAGCTTCTTGATAATGATGACTATCGTGATCAATATGCCATAAATAGGAAGGAAGAGATTAGGGTTTTTCTTTCATTGTTAGATAATCTAATTAAAGATCATCCGGAATATACCTACCCTCCATATTATAAAGCAAAATTACTTATTGCTCTGGGCGAAGGTGATCAGAGTTTTAACGCGTTATTACCTTTTGCAAGGCAGAAAAAGAATGATTTTTGGGTGTGGCATCTGTTCAGCGAGTTATTTCAAAATGATAAGGAATTGCAATTCAGTTGTTATTGTAAAGCTTTAAGCTTAAATGCTGGCGATGAGTTTTTGATAAAAGTTAGAGAAGAATTTGCTCAAATATTGATTCATGATAAATTTTATAATGAAGCTAAGTGGGAGGTTAATAATATTATTCATACAAGAACTAAAAATGGCTGGAAAATCCAGGGTAACCTCGCAGGGTGGGTGGTACAAGATTGGTACGAAACAGCTTCACTTCCAGAGAATAATGTACAATTTTACAGTAAGCATCTTAAAAGAGCCGAGGAGGTTCTATATTCAGACATACCTGAAGAAATAATTGTGATAGAGTTTGTAAATACTGAGAAGAAAGTTGCTAGTTTTATTAAGGACAGGGAGAAGCATGGATATTTTAAATATGCTGGAGTTATTCAAAATCCAAGGATTGGAGAGCAATTTAAGGTGAGATTTGATGGAGAGGGAAAAGAATCATTCTTTCGAGTTATTTTTGCTGAAAAAACAACCATTAATAACGATTCTGATTTGATAAAGGATTTTTCTGGAAAAATTAAGATAATTGCTCAGAAAAATATTGGATTCGTAGAAAACATTTTTATTGATTCAAAACTAATTCTGTCAAACAACTTGCAAGATGGCCATAGGGTCGCTGGGAAGGCAATATTATCGTTTAACAAGAATAAAAACGAATGGGGTTGGAAAGCATTTGAAATCAAAATCAATTTATGATGGATTGTTTCGCTGAAATTATTGGATAGTAAAAATTTATATGATTTGATGATCTAACATATCAATTACAATAAAATTTAACTCATCTTAGAGTTCCGATGGTATAATTATTTCTATCGATAAACAATCCTTTTTGATAATAATCATTCGAGCGTATGGTAGAACATACCTGCTTGAAACCATCTACCCCCCCCTAATTAAATTCATATTTCATAATTCATACTTCATACTTCTTATCGTATTATTTTTTCCTTCTCCCATTTGCCCTGGGGCTGGATGTGAAGTTTCCAGTATTCTTCGGCGATGAGATCGGGGTCGAACTTTGTGCCGGGAGTTACAATTCCGCAAATGGTTACTGTTGCAACGTGAATACCCTGCGTAAGGAATTCACCGAACAGTGTGTGAGCCAGACTCCGGATACCTGCCTTACCGATTGCAGTTGAAGCAAATTGGGGTAGTGGCTCAAGGGCAAGTCCGCCGCCGGTGAAAAGTATCGTTCCTTTTTTGGCTTCCTTCATCGCGGGGATAACAAGCTGGGCAGACTGCAACGCACCGCCGACATTAACCTTAAAGTCATCCAAAAGCCGGGCGGGGGAGCATTCTGAGGGGAGTGATGAACGTTTTACTGCTGCGTTATAGACCAGAACGTGCGTATCACCCAGACTTCCCTGTATATTTTTGAACGACTGAATGAGTGATTCAAAGTCACCTGCATCCCCGTTAAAAACATGGACGTCTGCCCCCTGGCGGGTGAGCTCCGTTTTGTATTCATCAAGCATATCCATACGCCTTGCAATAAGAGCGATGCGGAAACCGCCTTTTGCAAACCTCTTTGCGACCGATAACCCTACACCCGGACCTGCGCCTACGATGGTGCATACCGGCTTATTTTTCAGATACATAAAGTATATTCTTTCAGTAATTCAAAAAAATCACTCACGAAAATTATAAAATTTCTTTCTTTAAGTATGTGATATAGAACGAAAAAATCGCGGTTATATACAAAAATGAGTTTTTACGATGGGTAGCGCCGGATAGCGCGCGGTCTGTTCTTTGAGGAAAATAGCGGGGAGGGGTTAAGCGCGGTTTTATGGAGTCCGGCTGAAATAAAAAAAAGGACTGTTCCCCCGTCTGTTGCCGGAAACAGTCCTTTGAGTGCTAATTTGTTAACCTATCCGGGTTACCTGAGGGATGGTTATAACAAAATTTGCTCCGTCCCCAAGCTGACTTTCTACTGTTATGGTGCCGCCATGCTCGCGGATAATTTTCTCAGTGATAGGAAGCCCCAGGCCGATGCCGTTTTTCTTGCCTTGTGAGAAGAATGGCTCAAATAGTTTCTCTTTTACGGACTCGGGTATTCCCATGCCGGAATCTTTAAAAGAAATTTCAATAGTGCCGTCTTCATCAATTACTTTTGTTGTAACCTGAAGTTTTCCTCCGCCCGGCATTGCATCGCAGGCGTTTTTGGTTATCTGGAAGAACGCCTGATAAAGCTCTTTGCGGTCAACCATTACTAAAACATCGCGATCATATTTCTTGAAAATCTGCACCTTCTTATGCTCAATTGCATCCTGCAGCATTCCGAGTATTTCATCAAGCACTGAGTTGATCTTAACCAGCTTTTTGTTGAGAATTACTTTACCCTGAGAATAGTTAAGTGTGGTGAGTATCAGGTCACCGACAATGATAGACTGGTCAAGAATCATTTTTAAAACTGAGCGGACATCGCGCGGAAGATCTTTCTTGGTGCGGAGATGTTCCGCAAGATGTTTGATCGTGAGAATCGGTTTTTTTATGTCAGAGATAATAAAATTAGCAACTTTACCAAGACTATTCAGCCGGTCAACCTGCACCAGGCCATCAATCAGATCAGCATTTTGAATTGTGATGCCAATGAATGATGAAAGCGCGCTGATCATTTCTTCATCAAGTTTGGTGAAGATGCCCTGCCGTGAGTTAAGAAGCTGTAACACTGCAATAACTGCGTTGTGTTTATCCTTAATAGGGTAACAAAGCATTGAAGTGGTTTTATATCCGGTTATGCCGTCAAATGATGCGTCAAAACGTGGGTCATCATAGGCGTTTTTCAGATTTAATATCTCGCCGCTTCTTGCAACCCAGCCGGAGATGCCTTGTCCTATTTTCAGCCGTATTTCTTCAATCTGTTCTCCTTTCATCACCTTTGACCAGAGCTCATCGGTTTCGCGGTCAATTATATATAAGGTTCCGCGGTCGGCTTTGGTCAGGTTAGAGGCCGTAACCACAATGCCGGTAAGCGCTTCATCAAGTTTTACATTTGAATTAACTGTCTTGGCCGCCTCAATAATCATACGGAGCTGTTCAACAGAAAGACCCGCCTCACGGTCTGAAGACATTTGCACAGAATCAAGAGCAGCGGTTTTTTTGAGGGAGGATTTTATATCCGGTTGGTTTAGTTTTACAAAAGCCGCGGGGGAATCAGAATCGGAAAAATTATTACCAAGCTCATTGCTGCCATCATTCTCAGATGAGAGCTCATGCATGTTGTGACTGTCCTCTGCAAGGAAACTCTCTTTTTCGGTGGTGTCCTCAGGCGTACCCCAGAAGGCATCCGCTGCGTCAAAAACATTTTCCGGCTCAGATGAAGGAGGCGTCTGTGGTTTTTCTGAGACGACCTTAAAAAGTGATCGTAATGATTTTTTATTTTCCTGGTTAGAATTGTTTTCCATGTCGTTTCTTAAAATATGTTCATTATCATTGTATATATTATCTGATTCCAACGCGGGATCAGCTATAACGGCGGAATTTTGTTCTGTGGTCTGACCTTCAATGGTTTCAAATGTTTTACCCATATTGCTCAGCAGATTCATTAAATCATGATCGCTGGCTTTATCAATCCAGTTCTTTACCTGATCTAATGCGTCAGGAGTAATCTCACCTGTTGCCGGGGGGATATCAGACGCGGGTGCATCATCTAAAAAATTAAATGTGGGGAGCTTTAACTCAGGAGCAGCAGGAGGATTTATCTGCTCTTCCGGCAGAGAATTGGTTTGAGCAGAGTCTTCTTCATCCGAGAAATCCCACAGACCACCTTCTGTTTCCGGCTCTTCTGCTGATTCATCATCGGAGGAATTATTTTCCGTTGTTAACTCCGGTATATCTTCAGTAGTTACTGATGATATATCATTATTAAAGCTGAAATTACCTGAGGCGAAATCTTTCGGAAGCTGAAAGAGGTCATCTTCATCGGTGCCGCTAAAATCCTCAAAAGCAGTATTCACTCCTTCAGCAGGCAGATCGGCTTTACTGTCCGGTTGATCCGCTCCGAAAGAGTCAAAGGTAACTGACGGCTCATCTGATTCAGTGGAAGCAGAATCCGGAGCAGATTCTTCTCCCTCAGGCGTGACAGGTTCAAACTCAGAAGCAGATACAAACTCCTCCTTTTCCGGATTCCAGACAAAATCGGAAGTTACAACTTCTCCTGTTGTAACGGGTGAGGTAAAATTATATATATCGCCTTCCGGTTCAGCGGATAAATCTTCTTCTTCGCTTGTATGGTAAACTGATTTGCCGGTATTGTTTTCTGATTCATCAGCAACTCTTACAAACTCCTCAGCAACCGGGTCCCAGACGAAATCGGATGTAATAAATTCACCCGTGAGAGCCGGGTTGGTTTGCCGCGGGAGCGGTTCATCAGCAAGTGTTTGGGTAAAATCTCTTTCCGGCTGTTCAGGATTTTTTTCCGGAATTGCCTCTTCAATCCTGCCGGGCTGAAGACGGACGAATTCATTTTTTTCAAAGTCCCATATATACTCCCCGGACTGCTCATCCTCAGAAAGATGATCCCGGTAATCATTTTTTTCTTTTTCCGATGTGCTCTTGCCAAACAGAGTGTTTAAGAGCGAACCTCGTTCCTGTTTAGGCGGCTCATTTAGCTGATCCGGAATCTTACCATCATCGCTTTCTGTTTCCCATGAGTCAAATGAATCAGTTGGTTCTGTATGATCTTCGGTTAATGCTGTTTCCTCATGAGGAAGCTGCTCCTCATGATCGGCCGAATCAGACGCGCTTTCATCAAAACTCCACTCGGACCAATCATGTAATTCCCCCTGATCGTTGGATATAGCTTCGCTCTGTCCGTCTGAAATTTCACTTTCCGAATCATCTTCAGCCGGGAGTGGTTCTCCGGTTTGCTCCGGTGTGGTATTCTCTCCCGTTATCTTCACGTGAAACGGCGCGAAAGGGTCTTCATTTTCTGCTGTTGATGCAAACTCCTGACTCCCGTATATATTCTCACTGCTGCTGCCCTCAGACGCGTCACCGGAGGTATCTGGTATCGCCTCATCGTCACCGGGGAGTGAAAGATGAAACGGAGGTACGGTTATTGATGCCTCATCAAACCGGTTAAACTCTCCTGATTCACCGGAAGGAAGAGTATCAGCTTCTGGCAGCGAGGTAAAATCGGGCAGATGAAAACTTTCCAATGATGAAAAATCGGGTTGGGGCGGAATTTCTTCACCGGCCGCTCTCTGAGCTTCAGTAACGCGAGTTGCTTCATCGGAGTTAATCGCATCCATATCTAAAAATGGCACACCGGGCGGAAGCGGAGTTTCAGAAGTTTCATCCTGAGCAGCATCATCCGGGGAAATAATATCCCACGAAAAATCTGACGAGGGTTCATCACCATCGGCGGGGTTTTTCTGCCGCGGCATCTGACCACCTGAACGGATTATCTGCTCAAGTTCTTCCGGTGTTTTTGATAGCAAATCAGAATCAAGCAATGACTGAGCGAAATTATCCGGCAGGTTAAAACCCTCCTGCTGAAATAATTGCTGAACATCTTTCAGTTCCGCGGAGTCTTCCCTGCTGCCGGATATGATATCTGCTTCCTCCGGATGTTCGGCAAGATACTCATCCAGTGAACCTTCCTTTTTTATTTCGTCATCATCGGGCAACGCTGAAAAATCAATTGGAAAATTTAAGCCGCCTGATTCTGACGGAAGAGAAGATGACTCATTACCGAACGGCTTATCTCCGTATATATCATCGTAGATATTATTCTCAGGAAGAGGGAGCGCGTCATCAGGGAGAGAATGGAGCAGTTCAAAATCAAAGGTTTCGTTGGTTTCATCATTTGGCGCGGGAGTTTCTGAGCCGGAGAAAACAAAACTGCTTTCTACCCCTGTCTTAAATAAATCAGGATTGACAGTGAATACATCGTCCTCGCCGGCCATTTTGCCCGGGAAAGCAAAATCATCATTGTTACTGAAAGTATTATCAGTTACCGTGTATGAAGAACCCTCTGAGGGGTCAAGTATCTCCATAGTGAAATGTGAGTTGAAGGATGAAGGGTCGTCATCCGGCTGCCCTGAAATTTCAACAGTTTCAGCTCCTCTTTCATTTTCCACAGGGTAATCAACAGAAGTATCGGAAGCTGAATCAGGCATGATACCCATGCTCTCAGTGGTGCTGTAAGGGTCACCTCCGGCAGACTGGCGCACTGAACGCATGAGAGCATCAAACTCATCCGACTGAAAATGAGTGGTCATACCGAACCGGGCTACATCCTTGAGGGGATCGATGGCCTGGAGATTGTGAAGCAGGGCGGGGTTTTTTTCAATAAGCTGGTTTATCACATCCTTTGTGAAAATAAAAGCTTTAACGGGGGTTTCGGCTACGGCAGAGGATGTACGAGTAATCCCCTGAATAAACTCCCGCTCACCAAAGAACTCCTGATCGCTTTTCTCAAAGTAGCGCTGCCCGTCAACGTTGGCGTTATATTTAATTTTAACGCGTCCTTCCACAATCAGGTAAATAACCTCGGCCTGATCACCGCTCTGGAAAATAATATCCCCCTCCTCGAAGTTGACGAAGTCCTTCTGAGAAATTTTGAAGCTGAGCTGGGACTCCGGGATGTTATCAAAGAGTCGGTTCGGCTTTATAACGGAAAACAGCTTATATTCTTTTGCGCCCATGAAATAATACTTAATGAACACCGGACAAGACCACTAAAACAATGCCGGCGCAGGCAGAAGCCATAACCCGCCCCGCCGCTTTTATAAGCGAGAGGGTGTGCTATAAAATCTGCAAAAGACCTGTAATTAAAGATATTAAATTATAGGGTAATTATGAAGTCGAATTATCAGACCTCAAACAACGCGAAAGCAGAGGGAGGATGCTGCTTTTTGAGCAGGGTTCTGAGCTTGGCGCCACACCGGGTTGCGCGGAAAATCTGATGATTTTGATGAACAGTAGATGTTGTTGCCCTCTCATTATGGTTTTCAGCCGGAATGCGGGCATGCCGGATTTGGTGCGTTCAAAGAGAGCACACCCCCCTTTCTCTCTCTCTCTGAAGGACAGGATTAAATTTCTGATGCTCTTTTATTTTATGAATCTGATTGATAAATTCACGAACCGTAAAAAATAATTCATAATTCTCTTAGATTTAGAAAAGCGAGGGCTGTGGTGATTCGTACAGGATTGTGTGTCTTAATGTTTTTGGTGATTACCGGCTCCGCGATGCCGCAGGGGTATTATTTGCTAAAAGCAGGAGGTGAGTTTACCCATGTTAACTCAACCGGCTTTTCTGACAAAAAGCTGGAGCAGAAAGGAAATTTCACCGGGTTTAAAGTAGGTTTTGGAGCATCCATTTTGTTTTCGTTTAGTTACGGCTCAACCGAAATGGAGGATAAGTATTTTGTCGGTAAAAAGAATAAGGTGGGATTGTATAATTTCATACTTGGGATGGAACCGTTAACCGAAGGGACGCTGAGGGGACCGGAACTCCGGCCGGTTATTGAGATGTCCATAGGATGGGTGAGCGGAGACCGTGATCTCTCCGGGTCATACGGGTCACTGAGCGCGGGCGGAGAAATGCTTTATTCAATTTCGGAAACGCTGCTTTTTAATGTAAGAGCACAGCTTCACTTCGGCATGATGTATCTTGCCGGCGGCAATGTGTTTGATGAGACCGGAGTCCGCCTGACCAGCGGTCCGCAAATGTCAATAGGATTAGTTTCCCGGTTCTGAAATTAATGTGCAATTTATCACGTACAATGCAGGATACCTTGTGGCGGGGTATCCTGCAGTTGAATTAACACTTTAATACTTTTCTCATACTCTCTTTTCTCTATTCAGTCTGACTGATGAATTGAAGAATTCCGTCCAAGAATTCCAGGGAGTTTGTTTTTCCAAAGATTTCGCGGTTTACGGCCGGCTTCTTTCTGAAAATTGGCGGGTAATTGATTTTTCCTGACTTCTGCCGGAATTTGACCAAATCATAAAAATCTGCAATACGAGATAAAATCTCTGGTTTTCTCTTAAGTTGTCAAACTAATTTCCGTGATAATTTGTGGAAAACATAATTTGAATTGACACCTTTTCAATAACCTTGAAAGGTAAGATAAAATAATTTCAGATATACGAGCAATGTTACAATAGCAAAGCCGCCATTTCCAATGTACAATGTACAGTGTATAATTTTTAAGCCCCCATTTCCAATGTTGGCATATAATTTTTAAGCCCCCATTTCCAATGTTGGCATATAATTTTTAAGCCCCCTCTTTCCAATGTACAGTATATAATTTTTAAGCCCCCTCTTTCCAACACGGATTCTAAGAAACACAAAAATCAATTTCCGCAAGAAATTATATTCAGTTAAAACTTACTCTGTCGGGAGAGAGGGGGTTTGGGGGTGAGTCTTGTTATCGCGAACAGGCGGCTGACTATTGGTGTTATCTAAATTTCCGATCGGGCGAAATCTTAAAGAATAGTTTTGTCTTATAATTTGTAAATTTTCTCATCAAAAGAGTAAATGATGTTTACGAAGCAGAGTATTATAGTGTTGTCTATTGCCGAATATCGTCAGAGGCAATTAATGATTTAAGGTAAGGAGTAAAAAATATATTTAAGAACACGTGAGAATCTTTGAATTGGTACGTTTGTTTGGCTCTTTTTGACTCACCCCCAAACCCCCTCTCTCCTGACAAACTTAACTCTTTCCCAGTATAT
>BTUV01000073.1:0-15216 GCA_045863035.1 Ignavibacteriales bacterium
CATTCTGGAACAAGCCAGGGGTCTAAGCCGAAATTGTCATTTCTGAAATAAAATATGTCATACTAATTGGCAGAAGTCAGGTGGTTGATGTCTTTTTTTGTCGTTGCTGTCCTTGCTTTCCTTTATCGCTTTTTTGCAACTCGCACGCAATCAACTGTCAAAAAAGGAGGGGTAGTCTCCGCCATAATTATTCATTACACATTGATCCCCCTTACTCCGCGCTCAACATCGGCAGCTTTATGATAAACTTTGTTCCCCGCCCCACTGTACTTTCCGCCTCAATTTGTGCATCTAACAGGTCAAGCATTCGCTGAACAATAGAAAGCCCCAGCCCCGTGCCTTCAAACTGCCGGCTATACCCCTCACTCACCTGCCTGAAATCCTGAAAAATTAATTCAAGATGTTCCTGCGGGATGCCGATACCGGTATCTTTAATATATATCGCTGCTTTTCTTTCAGGAAGCTGTTTTACCTGAAGTTCAACACCTCCGGTCTTGGTAAACTTTACTGCATTATCAACCAGATTGTCCAGAACCTGACGAAGCAGCTCTTCATCGGTATATAAAGAAATCTGCTCAGGATCGGGCAGTAGTGTAAAACTAAGACCAAGTCTGTCTGCCTCAGGGAGGTATTTTGCCGCAACTGTTTCAAGCAGTCGCTGAGCTGGAACAGTTTTTTTCCTCGGTTTAATCTCGCCGGACTCAAGAGCAGAGAGACTCATTATTGCGTGAAGCGTACCCATGAGCCGGTTGCCGGATTTCAGGATACTCCCCGATATTTTTCTCTGCTCCTCTGTAAGCGCTTCATCATGCATAATTTGCGCAAACCCAAGAATGCCATTCATCGGGGTCCGAAGTTCGTGACTCATGTTTTTGAGTAAAGCAGATTTAAGCTGACTGCTCTGTTCAGCATAAGATTTTGCTTTGATGAGCTCTTTTTCTTTCTCAATCTTATCAGAAATATCATCAATGATAGACATACCTGCGGTAACCGTACCATCCGAATCACGAAGGGGTGTTGTCCTAAGTCGCATAACAAAACTAATTCCGCTGGTAACAGTTGTATATTCACCTTCGAACTCTCCGCTTACACCGTTAAGAGTGTTTGAAAGAATTTGGAATACTTCTTTATGCTGAATTGAGTGAATTGAAAATCTGTTAATTACCTCCTGGCTGATTTTAAGTATTTCGCAGAATCTCTTATTAGCTGAAACAACCTTTAGGTTTTTATCAAAGAGCAGGATACCGACCGGGGAGCTGTTAAAGAGACTCCTGTACCTGATTTCACTTTCCTCAATTATCGCCCTGGTATTACGGCGTTCGGTGATGTCTCGATAATTAAGGATAATGCTCTTAACAACCGGGTCTTTCAGCCGGTTTGCAAACGAACACTCAATCCATATATACTCGCCCGAGGCGGTAATTACGCGAAATTCTTCGTCCCTGATCTCTTCGCCGCGCTCAACCCGATCAAGAATTTCCCTGACACGCTGTAGATCTTCCGGCGCGATAATTTCCAAAAACGAAGCTGTGATAAACTGATTTTCTCTGAATCCGGTAATACCGGCAAATGCTGCTGAGTTAAAAATAATTCTCATGCCCGAGTCAAGCAGCATAATTACATCGCTGCTGTTTTCAATCAGTTTTTTCAGCCAGGCCTCGCTCGCCTTAACTGCATCTTCCTTCTGCTTTCGCGCGGTTATATCCGTAATGCGTATAAGGATAAAACTGACTTCATCTGAATAGATTTCCCTCACTGCAACAGAGGCCCAGAATTCATCTCCGCCGGATTTTCGCATTTTTACTTCCACGGCAATCCGCTCCCGTTCAATGGTCACGCTTCTTGGCGTCTCAAACATTTCTTTCGGTATATATTGCACAACTTTAAGAGTATTCATTTCTGATGAGGTTTTTGCCTCGAAGATAGTAAGTGCATACCGGTTGCAGTTTTCAACGAGCCCGGTTTTAGGTGAAAATATGAGGAGCGCGTCTGTTGACTCTTCAAAAAGCGCACGCATCGTTTTATTTCTGAATCGAAGCGCCAGGAAGATAGCGCGGAGGTTATGAAGCACCAGTTCAAAAATCAGAAAGAGCAGAAGGTTATTCCAGATAAAAATATCTCCCCGCACTCCGGGCGCGTCAACAAAAAGAAACCAGAGCATGGTTGCCGCAACCATCACCCCCATATATATACGCCTGAGCAGCGGTTCGTGGTAGCCAAGAACGATGGCTGAAACAATGGAAATATGCCCCGCTGCATATTCAAGACTGAAGTTGTTCTGTATAGTTATACGAAGCGACCAGATGCTGATTACATAAAACATTACCTGCATGGCCAGGTTGAAGTGCCGGCTGATTTGCGAGGGAGCTTTATATATTGCAATCAGAATTAACCCAAGCCCGGAAAGCACAAATCGTTCCCAGAGATTATCCTGCGCTGCCTGGTTAGCGGCTTTGTAAAGATAACCGAAAAGCGGCAAACCCAGTATCCCCGCGAACAGCAGAGAAAGATAAACCCTCGAATAACCGCCGGTTAGTTCTTCCTCTTTTCCAAACAGATTTTTAAGTTCTGAGGTTTTCATTCAGGAATCTGGAATTTGATTTAAAGGTAAGCAATTTTTAATTTTTTAATTTACATAATACCCTGCTTTTAATTGGTGATAAATCGGACGGACTGCTCTAAATCACACCATTTTTCAGGTTATACCGGACTCCCACACTCACTAAATGCCGCACTTCTGTATAGAGATACCCTGCCGACCGCCCCCGGTCAAACAGAAAGAAAGCACGGGGATAAGAATCTGAGAATGTCACCATGAGTGATTTTCTCCGATTTCATCCCCATCCCATAATTCAAGCCGGAAAAACTTTTACTGCGCGGAGCTTAGAACTCCATATTGAGCGAAATTCGCTGAATATCAGGCAAAATGTCAAAAACTGAATATCCGTAATCAAACCGCAGAAGCGCATCACCCAGAAAGAAAGAAAACCCTGCTCCAAAGGCAGCCAGTTCATCATCATAATTATACTTATAACCACCTCTCAGATAAAGCCGGTCATAAAAACTGAACTCAGCGCCGGCGTGCAGCCGTTCACTATTGTCGTTAGGGTGTGTTGCATCAATGCCGCCCCGCACCTTAAAAAAATCATGCTGATACAAATCCATTGCTACGCCAACCCTGAAATGCAGCGGAAGTGCGTACGGGTCAGTTTTGAGTGATGCCGGAGCCAATCGGCTTAACGGATAATTCTCATCACGGCTGAAAATCACATTAAGGTCAGGTCCGTCAAAACGGAGGTCCGGACCAAAATTCGTCATCGCCATTGCTATGATTAGATTGTTAAAATCAAGGCGGTACTGTGTGCCAATATCAAAGGCAATACCGTCTGCCGCCTCATTCCAGATTCTTTGATATATATACTTCACGCTGATACCGGCGCTAAATCGGTCGGTAAGAAATCTGGAGTAGGTAAGTCCCATTGCCAAATCCTGCGCATCATAAAACCGCCCTGTTCCGTTGGGTTCTTTCTCTGTGGTAATCTCAACCTTGCCCGATGAAACCGAAATAAGACTCGCGCCTATCACTCCGCTCTCACCAAGGGAGTAACCAACCCCGGCGCCGTTAATCTCAAACATATCAAACATCTTGAGATAGGAAAAGTGAATATCATACCCCTTAACCGAGGCAAGCCCCGCGGGGTTATAAAACATGGAAGAAGCATCTTTCACCACACCGGCAGCCACACCACCCATACCGGCGGTCGCGGCGCTCAGGGGAATTTCAAGAAACTGCGCGCCCGAAGCACCGAGGTTTGAGTATTGCGGCAGAAGCCCATACTGAAAGAGAACAACAATTAATACAAAAATCTTTTTCATTATCCTCTCCTTACTTTATAACTGCAAAACGGTGAATATACTCCCCCGCGTCAGATTTGACCATATATATATACATGCCGGGGGCTATCTCCCGCCCTCCCTCCGCGCGCAAATCCCATACGGCGGTTCCCGAAGTTCCGGTATGATAAATGGTTTTAACCAGATCAGCATCAAGGGTAAATATATATATCGTTGCCTCAGGTGGCAGATTGATAAACTGAATCTGCCGCAGCGGTTCGCGCCGCAGTTCGCCGAATTCAGGTTCAAACAGTGATGAAACAATGTAGGGGTTTGGCACTACTTTTATTATACTCATTGCCGCGCCGGCGGTTTCTTTGCTGTAAGATGATCCGGTCAGTGTTATCTGGTATCGGTCACGCAGATTCGGCAGCGCCGGTTTGAGCACATCAACCGAGAATGAGTTCCCGACAGCCGGGGCGGTAGTGCTTCTGAAATCTACTCTTCCTCTTATTCCGTCAAAGATGAAACTTGCCAGGTTTTCAAGGGTGTCAACGCGCAGAACCGGCGTTGCATCAGCCGCATTGACCGAGTCAATATATATTGATACAAACGGATTGCCCGACTGGGTATATCCGCTTCCGGTTACGCGAACCAGATACTGCACGGTTTTAAGCAGGGTTTCATCTTCCACACTGAAACTCATATCAATTTTATCTGTACCCCCCACACGCGAAACATCGCGGATGATGTCGGGTTTTGAAACAGTAAAAACTAACCCGTCCGATGTTGACTGCGGACGGTCAAAAATCAACGGTCGCGGGGGAGCTACTGTGTCAACACCGTTTTTGATAGCATGAACCGAAAAGTTAATTTGTATATAATCACCCGCTTTTGGTTTAAACTCAGCCGGAGCAGCGGGGTCTGGCTCTATCAGTCGCAAGCGCATTCCCTGCCCGGCTATGGTAAAGGTTGCATTTGGTCCGGCCAGATAACTCTGGTTTTCACGCAGAAAGTCTCCCGTGTTCAGGTCAATCAGATTAAACACGGTGGGAGATTTAAACTGGATGCCAAGACGCACGGGGGTATTACGCGCTGAGTCTGTCACCTCAATGCGCGCTATAGTATTCAGCTTGCCCTGAATGGTTGCCTGCTGAAAAGAGAACCCGATTTCATACGTATTGTCCTTTAGCTGATCATCATCCCGCGGAGTTACTTTAACTTCGTAATTTGATAAACCCGTTCCGGTATGTGTTACCGTGTTAACACTGACCGGAGTTCTCCCCGCTGCATTGGTCACGGGTATAAGAGCAATAGTATTAACACTGGTAAGGTTTTTACCAAGCGGACTTTCAAGAGATTCTATAAGTGAGTCGCCCCGGTCATAAGCTGTAACCGTGTACCAGTACTCAAATCCGTTATCAACTGTTGTATCGCGGTAGCTGTATTGCAGCCCCCGGTCAAGACCGCGCTGATTAAGCATGTCATAATCAGCCAGCAAAGACCAGTTTACTCCTTTGTCCACGCTTCTATATATACGGTATCCCTCAAAATCAAACTCGCCAGAGAAGTTATCCCGCGATTTTTCTGCCGCGTTATCCCAATAAAGAAAGTTCTGTTTATCGGATGCGTATCCTGCAAGTTTTGGGGTGGCCGGCGGCTTACTTATTTCAAAGTCAAATGCCAGAATTTTTTCTGCCTGCGTAAGTGTTGCCATTGCGTCATTGTATGTATCACCGGCTATTATGGCGGTTACAAATACCAATGAATCGCCGGGGTTCAGTGTATATGGACCTGAGGAGAGTGTTACAACCAGGTCTAAACCACCCGCCGGAATAGTAGCAGTGTCATCAAAGCGGAGTGAGCTTTGAGAACCCAGATGGAAATACTTGCTCCCAAGCGATGAGTTAAACAGTCCGGGTGTACTCGCTAAAATACCATACTGAACAGAATCTATATCGCGATCATCATCATACAGATTATAGTGCATATCGGTCACACCTGCCATCACTCCGTTAATGAGCGGTGTTTTCAGGAATGCAATACCGAAGTACCCTGACTGTCCGCCCGGCCACTCAGAGGAAAATCCCTTTGCGTCATAGTAATACACAAAGTTTTTTTCACGGTTATACCCGACTTTATCATCCAGATACTCCGGCGTTCCCCCCGAAACGTTCCCAACGTCTATGTCAGTATATAAACCAAAATACACACTGTCAAGAAGTTTGTTTCCTTCATTCTTAACAACAAACGTATAAAAGATAAGATTCTGCGCGAATTTAACACCATAGGTATATCCTGTCTGCCCAACTGAAACGCCGAGAACTTCAGTCGTGTTTTTTGCATCATCATATTTACAATAACTATCCTGATCTGATTTAATAACAGGATTTCCGTCAGCATCCTTAAACGGCCATCCGCTAACCGGATGCCACGTAGCCGGAGCATCACTAAAGGCAATCTTTGCAAGTTCGGTATTGTTATATCCCGCAACTGCTTCCCACTCCTCGTTCGTCGTGTATCTTCCCTGAATCACATTACCGGGAACTCCGACCATCGGATTAATGCGGTATATATAGTGCTTTCCGCTGTTGATGGGGTACTCACCGGAGGGACCCTGCGAAAGGCGGCGCGGGTAGAGCTTACCCCGGTTTTCAAAAAAGAGACCTATGTTGCTTGCGTTATGAGAACCGCCGGCACGGTCAATAATACCAAATAGTTTTTCGAATGCATCCTCGCGGTAGTCTCTGTCCTTTTCGCGTTCCTGAGCAAGCGCCAGAATGGGGAGCATGAGAAATACCAGTAGAAGTTTCTTATATATCATTGCTTTTCTGCTCCTTGCTAAAATTTTACTGATGCGCCAAGACGGATGCTTCTGGGCGGTCCGAAAAAGGCCGGGTTCTTCATATATTCATCGGAGGCATTCCCCTCATTTGTGAAATCCGGCTCTCCGGTATCACTATAAACATACAGGATGTTTCTTCTGTCAGTTACATTCAGGATTTCCGCGAAGACGCGCAGCTTCATATTATTATAGATGCTGATTTCCTTGCCAATCATTATGTCCATCTCATAACTCGCCGGCTGACGCAGTGAGTTACGGGTTACAAATCCGATATCTCTTCCGCCTGGCGTATAAGGGTATCCGGATGATGCCTTAAAGATGATGCTGTAATCTGTTTCTTCAAGCAGCTTGCTTCCAAAGAGAACAGGTCCTTCATCCTTTCCGAGCTGAAATGCCAGAGAAGCATTAAGAACGTGCGGCTTATCAAAATCCAGATAGTAAAGCTGGGTTGACTCCTGTGTGCCCGGATACTGTTCGGTCTCAGAGGATGCGCTTCCCTTTGCCACCGAGTAGGTATAAGTCAGTCCGCCGGAAAGATTTTTATCCGGACGGATATCAAGATTTATTTCAAATCCTTTGATGTTTGCATAGTCTTCATTTATATATACTGTATAACCTACGTATCTCCCCTCAACAAACGGAAAGTAGTAACGGGTGCCGATCAGTCCGGTCACGTCTTTATAATACGCGGTTGCATGCAGCGCTGTCTGTTCATTAAACTGATGCGAAATGCCCACTTCATAAGCAATGGTTCTCTGTGCGTCAAGACTGGCCTGCCCCAGGAGTGGTTCGCGCACGTTCATATCATACTGATTGTTTTCAAATAAATACTGAAAGTCAGGATTCTGGAAAAAATGCCCGTAAGCAAAATGGAGCTTGGTTCTGTCCGTAATCGGGTGGGCGATACCCACTCTCGGGCTAAGCTGATAACGGGGCCTGGCGGTTATATACGTAAGGGGATTAAGAGGGTTTTCGCGATAACTCACATTTGCGTTAACATAATCAAAGCGAAGCCCCAGATTGATAATCAGATACGGAAGCTCGATTTTGTCCTGTATATATGCGGCTGCTTCAAACGGGGAAGTGTTGTAGTCATTCTTATAAGGAAAGTTGCGCTTCGGGTCATATACATAAAAAAGACGGAGCTTATGCTGCTGAAATTGAATGCCTGCTTTCATTTCATTGCTCTGACCTATCTGCCAGAGCGCGTCCGCCTTTACGTCTAAGGTGGCGGTGCGGCTGTCAGTTACCTCCTCCGGGTCAGATATTGCGTAAAACTCAAATCCGTTTCCGATATCTTCAAAATACACGCGCTGATTAATAGAAAGATAATTGGCAGTGTCTTTATTAATGCCGGAATAGTACCCCTGATTGAAATAAGAGACCCGCAGATCATAGAAGAAATTATTAGCTACGGTGTGCGTCAGGGTCAGGGTGTTCTGCCAACTGTCTGTTTTGCGGCGGAGATACTGATCCGGTATATATTTGTAGGAATGACTGTAGCTCTGACGTTCCCCCTGGTTTCCCCTGCTTGAAAGTGAAATTTTCAACCTGCTAATTTCACTGGTGGAAATTTTCAGAAATCCGGTTTGCGAACGGTTGTAACCAAACGGAAGATAACTGCCCCGTTTGTCCTGTTCGGCAGAGAAAAAAAACCGGGACTGATTACTCCAGAGTGGTCCTTCAAAGCTACCGTTCATCCGCAGCTCACGCAGTTTGCTGTAACGTTCAATGCCGAATTCACTTGAGCGCAGTTCAATCTTTCCCTGATATTTATCCGAGCCATCTCTTGTTACGATATTTACCACGCCGCTGAGTGCATTGCCATACTCCGCGTTAAAAGTGCCGCTCAGAAGTGACATTTCCTGTATTGCATCATTATTGATGGATGCAGCAAGACCCCCTAACAAAGGGTCTTTAACATACATACCATCAATCAGATACGCTACTTCATTTGACCTTCCGCCCCGTATATGCAAATTGCTTCCGTCACCTACAACACCGGCCTGAAGTGAAAGGAGTTCAGTAAACGATGCAACCGGAAGGTTTTCAATCTTCTCTCTTGTAATAGTACTGATGGTGCTGGTTAAATCTTTCTGAATCAGCGGCGCTTTTGCCGTTACCACAACCTCATCAACGGTTATTGATTCCGTACTCAGCGCGGTATTTAACGTTGTGGTCTGGTCAACCTGTATTTTAACGTTTTCGATGGTAATGGTTTTATAACCCAGAAAACTCACCCGTACGGTATATATACCGGGGGGGATATTCAGCAGGGTGTACTCCCCCTTATAGTCAGCCGCCGCGCCGAGTGAATTTTTTTCAATCAGCACATTGGCTCCCGGAAGCGGTTCGCCTGTCTGCTTATCCGTAATTTTACCGGATAGTTTTCCGGTCACTCCGGCAGACAAGGAGAGCGTGAGTACGATCAGTAATGCAAATATCTTTTTTATCATCTGCTTTTCTCCGTGATTCCTCTTTATTCAAGAACGAGGTCAAGTGTTTTAGAAAATTTATCGAGCTTTTCAAGTATCTGGCTGCTTTTTTTCTTATTCTTCAGTGCACATTCGGTCGCAATTGCGTTAATCAGCACTGATATAGCAGAAAACGAATTTGTATAAAGCATATTTTCAGAGTTGACAGTCAGAACAGTATCAGTATAAAAGGTGAACGGGGCTGAGTGTTTATCAGTTATGGCAGTAAAGCCGATGCCCTGCTCCCCGGCGCATTTTGCGGTTTCGATGGTTTCTTTAGAATAGGGCGGAAAGGAAATGAGAATCATATAGTCTTCTGCTCCTTTATAGACCAGCGATTCCGGAAAGCTGTTCCAGGTATGATTCATTACCGCCGCGTCAATCCCCACCTGATTAAGCTGATATGCAAGTATCTCCGCCAGGAGATAAGAAATGCCCAACCCCGCTGTATATACCTTTCTTGCCTTGAGCAGGCGGCTTATCGTCCGGTTAAAATGATCGCGGTCAATGCGCGCGAGTGTATCACCGATATTTTTTATATCCAGATTTGCAACGGCGGTAAGTGTATCATCTTTCAGATTTTTCGCGTCAAAGAGGGGGAAGATGGATTTGTTTTTAATTTTGTGCTGAAGCGAAAGCGATATCTTTTCCCGCATTTCAATATAGCCGTCCATACCTATTCTTTGCGCGAAACGGGTGATAGAAGCAACGCTGGATGAGGTAAGACGTGAGAGCTCATTCACATTGTGAAATGGTATCTTGTCAAAGTTTTCCAGTATATAATCAGCTATCTTCTTCTGACTCTTGGGAAGATCAGCGTATCCGGTTGTTATCAGGTCTTTTACTGAAATGTCTGCGTTCATATTGCGTGGCATACCAGTCCTCACGCCGCCTGCTTTGACTGCAGAAACAGACGGCGCGGAACTGATATAATATTATTTCAGTAAAGACATTTTTTTAACCGCTACATTCTGTCCGGATACCAGGCGATATACATACATTCCGGAAGAGAGCTTAGAAGCATCAAACTCAGCTTCATGATATCCTTTTTCCATCTGACCGTTTACCAGAACGGCAACTTCGTTTCCGAGAACATCATAAATACGGAGTGAGGTTTCAGCATCTTTTTCAAGATAGAAAGAAATTCTGGTTGATGGGTTAAACGGATTCGGATAGTTCTGCTGCAGAGCAAAAGTATTAGCCGCGGTCATTTCTTCTTTCACTCCAACCAATGCACTATATACGAGCACTGCGTCTCCCATCTGCTCAATCATTGCGGCTTTGGTCGGACCATAGGCAATAGCAACATACATATTAAGAGTTGCACCAACCGCAAATGAAACCGGCGCCGCGCCTGCTACTGCTACTCCGCCATCTCCGCCGGTCGCAACTGAATCAGAAAACGTACCGGTGGTCATGTAATCATAAAACAGTGTATCGGTGTAAAACAAATCATACCAGTCAAACAACGTTACCGATGTAAGCGGATGTGAAAGTGATTTGAAGCCAACATACGATGCTCCTTTATATGAGTAAAAGAGTGAGTTGTCTGCATCATATTTCAGGACTTCATTTCCGTATGTTCCCTCGTTAATAGGTATCATTTCAAAGCCGGGAATTGCATTAAATGCTTCCGTACCGTTATTAGTCACAGAAAACTTAGATATGGTAAATGATGCATTTGTCCAGCCGTAATTGCTCACCACGGCTGAAACAACCGGAGGTTTGTTTGAGTAAGAGTTATCTATGCCAACATTTATTTCAAAATCCCCCCAGGTAGCAGGGCTGACGGTTGCCGGAGCTACAATTCCTTCCGCGTCTTCCTGATAGTCAAATACTTCCGTGCGTGATTTTGCAAGAAGAAATGACAGACGGTCAACCTGTCTGACTGATACATCCGGAGCGCTTACCCGAACGCGACCGTACGTACCGAGAACTACATGCAGTGCACCGGTGGCAAATTCCTGTGCCTGAATTCCTGCCGGAAAAGCAAGCAGGAGAGCTAATGTGAAGAGGTAAAATTTCTTCATGGAGATATTCCTTTATATATAGTTGATGAATATTTGTTTTTAATCTTATGTATATCGGCTGAATTTTTTGAACGTTTGGTCTTTTATTTTATTCTCTGTTTTTTACTGATGCTGTATTTGTCACCGCTTATCAGCAGGTCAATCACCATACCTTCGGCGGCAAAGTTGCCGTGTTTGTCAGTACGGATATTTTTTGCCTTTGTTGCATTCATGACCATCACCTGGCTTTCGCCGAGCACCTCAAACCTGTCGCCGCCGGTTACAATAATTGCCGTTGCCTCGTCTATGGCGATGCCCAGCAGTTTGGGGTTTTCATACATAAGGGACATAAGCCGGTTGTGGCGTTTCCGCTTTATGAAGTGCTGGTCAACAATCACATTTTCAAAAAAGCCAAACCCTTCTTTTGTATCAACGTTTCCTTTTTCAATTGTTATGAAAGCGCTGTTTGAATCTTTGTTCTTCAGTTCATCACCGGTAAGCATTATTTTGCTCATTACCGCCGCGCCCGCGCTGGTACCCGAAATCACTCCGCCATTTTTATATATCTCTTTTATCCGGGCAAGAAATTTTGTGCCGAGCAGATCGCGTGTTAACACGCTCTGGTCACCGCCTGAAAAAAAGATGCCGGTAACGCCATCAAGCTTTGTGAGATTTTCCGGCTTGTCAAGCTCTTCTTTTTTGCCGTATATATATGAAATGTTCCGGTAACCGAGCTCATTCAGCCCTTTCATCTGATATTCGGCTGTTTCAATCGGCTCTCCGCTTGCGTTCGGAATGATAACCAGTTTTGCACTCTTTCCGCCGGCAAGTTCCATAATCTTATGCATTACATAACCAGGTCTGTCTCCTCCGCCGATGATAACAAGACTTCCCTTGGTTTGCGCTGAAACCAGTGAGGCAAATAGCAGAACAATAGTGATAAGATGTTTCATATCAAAGAATACATTTGTAAAAAGAAAATGACGAAAAAACTTTATCCACAGAATGCATCCCGCCCAAAAGGCAGGTCTCCGGCGCGGCAGCTTTTTACGGCTGTTGCAGCAGTGCCAGAGCTATATCCGTTGCCTTCATCAGATCAGCAACCATGATATACTCATCATCCGCGTGCGGATTTTTAGCACCGATACCGATATTCACCGATGGAATACCGTTTGCGTTCAGCGAGTTAGCATCGCTTCCGCCGAGTGATATAACCGGTTCCGGCTTCATACCCGCGGCGGTGATGGCTGCTTCAATGGCCGGTATTGTATATACATTCCGGTCAACCGTGTACGGGGTGAAATCCCACTCATCAGCAAAGATGAGCGAGCCGCCCGAATTCAGAGTTTCTGTTTCAAAGATATCTTTCAGCCGTGAGACTTCCTCTTCAACGCGTCTGGTGTCAAAGGAGCGGACTTCGCCATGCAGCACAACCCGGTCGGGAACCACATTCACCGCGCTTCCGCCTTTAATAAGACCAAAATTCATGGTGGTCTGCTCATCAAGCCGCCCCTGCTTAATCTGCGCAAGCGCTCTGGCAGCAATAGCAATGGCGTTTATTCCTTTTTCCGGCTCAATACCTGAGTGAGAAGCACGTCCGACTATCTCAATGCGAATCATTTTTGCTCCGCAGGCAGAATAAATATACTTGCCGGGAAGATGGGATGAATCAAACACAAACCCTCCCGCTATAGCCGGGTCAGGTTTCAGGTTTTTTGAGCCGCCGAGTGTGGTTTCCTCACAGACCGTGAAGGCAAGCGTGAATCCGGGTGCACCGGGCTGATGTTTTATGATTTGTTCAGCGGAGGCAAGAAGAATGGCACATCCGGCGCGGTTATCCGCCCCGAGTATGGTTCCTCCTGATCCGTGGATTTTTCCGTCTGTAATTTGCGGGACAAGATCCAGTGTGGGTCTTGCTGTATCCATGTGTGAAAGAAGAATTTTCCTCCCCCCGTCCTTATACCGGGCTATCAGATTGCCGGTATTGCTGCCGGTGAGCCCGGCAGTATCATCCTCGGTTATGCTCATGCCGAGCGGCTCAAGAACCGACCGGATATAGTCAGCCACTGCTTTTTCATTGCACGAAAGCGCATCTATCCTGATCAAATCAAGGAACAACTCAACTGTCCGGGGTTCCACAGTGTAACCTTCTTTACCGTTTTGGATGAAAGTGAAAATTCTTTACCTTAAAATTGTAAATATTATTACCTTTGTCAAGGAAAATCGTTACTATTTTTACACTTTTTCTTCGATGGAGTTCAGGGGGTAGGCAGGTGCCCTCCGTCCGGAAGGAAAATTTCCGATTTTTTGCTATGTTGCACCCGACCGGGCAGAGGCGCTTTCCCGCCGGGGGGAGTGGAACCGGCGGAATAAGGGGGCAGGACCGGATACGCAGAGAAACAGTATATATATTACTCAACTAACGAAAGCATGTTTGCCGTATGAGCAGTACCAAAGCATTCAGACTGAAGGTGCCAAACACCTATCTTCTCATTTTTCTTCTGCTGGTTTTTATCGCAGCGCTTACCAGGGTTATACCCGGCGGGGAGTATGAACGGCAGGAGGTAAACGGAAGAATGGTGGTGGTTCAAAACTCATTTAAGTATGTTGACAATGAACCACAGGGAGTGGTTGCCCTTTTCACTTCTCCTTTGAAAGGATTTGTTGAAGCTGCTATGATTATCGGCTTCATACTTATTGTCGGCGGTGCATTTAACGTTCTTGCGGCCACAAACGCTATAACTGCTTTTATTACCAAACTTGCGCGGGCACACAAACACTCAAGAACACTGCAAACATTTTTTATTCCTGTTCTGTTGCTTATGTTCTCTCTCGGAGGCGCAACGTTTGGCATGAATGAGGAGATTATTCCATTCGTGCTGATTACCGTTCCCATCTGTCTTGCGCTCGGATATGATTCCATTACCGGAGTGGCAATTCCCCTTGTTGGCGCTCATATCGGCTTTGCAAGCGCGTTTCTGAATCCGTTCAACGTTGGCATCGCGCAGGGTATTGCTGATGTCCCCCTTTTCTCCGGTATCGGCTACCGCGTCATCTGCTGGGCTATATCAACCGCTGTTGCAGTATTCTTTCTTCTCTATTATGTTAAAAAGCTCTCAAAAAATCCGGAATCCAGCCCGATGTATGCCGAAGATACTGAGCTGCGCAAGAGCGGACACATTGACAATATATACGAGAATCAGATTGAACTCACCGGAAAACATAAACTGGTTCTTACCACCTTTGTCGTTTCTCTTATAATGCTGGTGATTGGGGTTGTTAAGTTCGATTGGTATATAGAAGAAATCGCTGCGATGTTCTTCATTATGGGTATTGCAACCGGCATCATCGGCGGACTGAACAGTGATTCACTCATCAAAGCATTTATTGACGGCGCAAAAGATTTAGTCGGCACCGCTCTCATCGTAGCCCTTGCCCGCGCAACGCTGGTCATTTCACGTGACGGACAGATAATTGATACCGTGCTTTACGGACTGGCCCCGTTTATCGAATCCTCTTCTCCAATCTTTGCCTCGCAGAAGATGTTCATCGTACAGGCGATTATCAACTTCTTTGTTCACTCAGGCAGCGGACAGGCAGCTCTTACCATGCCAATCATGGCGCCGCTGGCTGATCTTGCCGGAGTCTCACGCCAGACCGCGATACTTGCTTTCCAGTTTGGTGAATATACAAACATTATCATCCCCACCTCCGCGGTAACCATGGGCGCCCTGGCAATGGCAAAAGTCCCTTGGCAGAAATGGGCGAAGTGGGTACTGCCGCTGCAGATCATTCTTATGCTGCTCGGCCTGCTGCTGCTGATACCGCCAAACCTGATGGGATGGAGTTAAATCAATGTACAATGTATAATTTACAATGTACGATTAAAAAGCATAATATATACGCATTATCATCAATAACTATTCTCAATAACTCCGGGCTTCAGCCCGGAGTTGTTAACAAGCATATAATTAACAACCCGCCAACCTTGTCGGTAATATCAATGTACAATGTATAATTTACAATGTACGATTAAAAAGCATAATATATACGC
>BTUV01000074.1:0-15139 GCA_045863035.1 Ignavibacteriales bacterium
TTTGTAGCAGATGATATATACACCCTCACCCCAAACCACGAAGTGGTGATATTATAATTTTCGGGAAACAGAGCGGGAGCACCATATTAAAACAAACTACCTCACCCCTTACATGAATTTTGCAAATGTATCACCATGCAACCCTGTTAAATTGCATGCATCACGGTCGAGGAGCTGCCCTGATTTTAGTGCGTGATTAACATGACCTGCAAAGGTAACACTGATTCGTTTGTTTGATGTGTTATAAAAGTTTCCGCCGGAGCCCTGATTCTCTTTTTTTATAAATTCTTTCTGAGAATAGTCATCCCAAAAAGCAAAGAACTCTTTCTTTGTTATCTTACCGGTATCAAGCGCACGGCGTGCTATAACTATTTAACTAACCTTAAAATGTCTGGCGCACCCTGTTATGCCGGTGCTATTATTCCACATTTTATTGAACGCATCCTCAGGGACCAGAAATTCCGCGGCTATTTTATCGCAAAAAATTTCAACCGGATCGTCAGATGGCTGCAGTTTTCTAAAATCAAATCCCGCGCTATGACCTGTCCAGATGTGTGCCAGTTCGTGTGCCATAGTAAACATCTGCGCGGATTTCCAGTCAGAATTATTGACGAACATAAAGGGGGCAAAATTATCCGTGAGAACAAATCCCCGGCATTCATCCACCGGAACAGGGCGATGTGTGTTATTCTCAACCACACCATTAATTACTGTTATTATACCAATCTCTTCAATGCAGTGGTCTAAATGCGCCAAGGCCTCCCGGCAGGTTGGGAAATCAGAAGCCCAGTTTTCTTTCAGCCCGAGTGCAGAGCGAATATCCGAGGCAATAGTTTTAATATCCTCCCCTAATTTGAATTTTCCGACGAATGGGAGGGGTCAAATCCATTTTCATTCAGATAATTTTTAAGCCACTCCTGTCTCTGTTGTAAAATCAGTATGGTATCATAAACGTTTATGTGAATCCTGTCAGCGGAACTGCCGCCCGTACGGTAATATGGTATCGGAAGTTTTTCTTCCGGAGGGGCAGGGAGAAAAAAATAACCAAACGGCAGGAAAACCTTTTTGGAAAAATCCTGAAGCTGTTTAACTGTAGGGTGCTTTTTCCCCTCAAGCCACAGCTTAATGCTGGCGTTTTTCTCCAAAAGCTCAGGTAAATTCAATCCGGCCCGGTTAATAGACCAGAGAATGATATCCGGGTTTACTGCTATTCTATTAGTCATGGTGCAAAGTTACAAATATCAACGAAAAGAAGAAATAGCAACAAGATTGTGAATGTCACAATAATTATCAAGATTTTCTCTATTCTAACAAACGAATGAAATATTCAGGAGTAATATCATTCAAAAACCGATCCTCAATTTCAGTCAAATTAATATAGTAAATCCAATGGTCAAATGTAGAAGAAAAGCTTTTGGTTGAATCGATATAGTTAACCAAAGTCTTTTTTCGATTAATTCGGAAAAATCTTTTTGCCATCTCCGGATTTTCATTAAAGTAATCGCATATAGTAGTAGAGAGTCTTGAAGTTCCGAATTTAATTAACATTTTGTTCCTTAACATAGCCTCCCAGTTTCTCTTTTTATAATGATGATAAGCAATATCCTTAAACAGAGATTTTAATGCATGATCACTTGTTTCCAGCGTTGCATATATTCCATTAAGAACGCGGCTTTCATCTTGTAAATAATTCCAATCCGGCTTACACTTGTATCGTAACATATGATCAACTTCATGCCAACCCTCAGACAAGGTAGTTCTAAATTGAATCTCGAAAGTACCGTCCGTTAACTCGTATCCCGTTGTAGATCTCTTAAAGTCTAAGTACGTTTGCTTTAGATCATGAGGCAATTCACAGATCATGTTTCTTCGTTGCGGACAAAACTGATCATCTGTGGGTTTATCATTTACAAAATCAATAACATTAAAATTCTTCTTGCAAAGTTCGGCAATAATTAAAAGATCTTCATAAAAAAAGGTTGTTATCCTGAATCCAATTAAATCTTGAATTAGCTTACCGCTTTTAGCGTATTGCTTTCTTTCAATTTTCTCATCAATAGAATATTTTTCTTTTATTCTTGAGTGCAATCGGCAAAGTAATGCAGTACGCGATAATTCAGAATTAAGGTTTGACCTTAAACCGTTCTCAATTAAGTTTAACGATATTTCATGCATTGTTATTCCGATAATTTTCAATATAAAATGTAATTCCATCTTTGGTCAGAAAACTCAAATCCCCATTTAATACTATATATCCAAGTTTCTCGAGTCTCAATATCGTTTTAGTAATAATTTTGTTGTCAAAAATGGAAAGCTCGGCTTTTATCTTCGATAACTGCCTATACCGTGGTTTGAAGCTACCTTTCTTAAAGTATAACTCAAGTATCTCTTTTTCAATACTAATAGTTTCTTCCTTAATTTCTAAATCATGTTCATAAACATGGGACAAAAATCCATTATCATCCGTGCAACCATAAACACTTAATCCGCTTGCTTTAATTCCATTAACCCCTTCAACAAACTCACAACCATAAAATTTGCAATTTACAAATGAAGATCTTACGAAGGACTCAGGTGAGAACAAACAATTCCTGAAAACACACTCCATAAATACTACAGAATCAAAAGTCTTATTGATAATAAAGGAAAAATTAGATAATTTGTAGTCTTTTAACGTCGTGTTTTGATATGATCGTGCGATTCTTTTTGCAAAACTTGTATCAATCAAAAAATAAAAGTTGGGATCATAGTTGAAGTCTCGTTTGTCAAATTCATTCCATAATTTTTCTTTGTTTGCCTGCGTTTGTACTTGGAATGATTGTACTGCAAGAATAGCAAACATCTGATTAAAATCTTTATAATAATCCGTGTTATATTGATCATATTTTCCAAGAATCATATTTTCACCAATAAGTGTGCCAAGAACAAATTCATTCACAATCCCGATATTTCCCGACTCCTTCCTATCTAGAAATGCATGATTTGATAAAATATCCGCCAACTGATCGACCCTTGGTCGCTTATCTGGCGTGTATTTTTGACGGGTTTCCTCAATAATCTTTCGATTATAATCTAAAAGAAGATCTTTTATGAATTGTTTTGTTTCAGATTTAATATCCCATTCTGTAAACAAACGAACCATTTTTCTAAATATTCTCTTTTGAGTTTCGGGATCAATAGGCAGTTGCTGTCTTATTTGTTCTCTTTTTAACAGAAAGTCAAAGTATCTATCTACAATAGACTCATCACCTTCAATTATCATCTCAAGTTCTTCAGAAGAAATGTAACGAAGGTAGGTTAACAGTACTGGATTTGCAATTTGATTAATTGGAAAACTCTTGTTTTCGAGAAATGAAATCTTATCTTTTGAAAGCCAATTATCAATTTTAGGCTCCGATATGGAAAACCTTTGAAAAGTATATTCGATATTTCTTTCAGTCATGTAATTGTGAAATTCTTCACCATTAAAAATGGCTGTTTTTCGTGAAGTTATAACTATTTTTGCATTTTCTTGTAAAAGGTCTATGATGGTTGACAACATACTTTCTACTTGTTCGAATTGACTCGAAGTAAACGAAAAATCTTTTGAGATCAGTTCATCAAAACCATCTATTATTAGAGGTATTCTTCCTTTTCTAATTTGGTGAATAACTAATTTTGAATCAACACTATTGGCGAATTGATCTTCTATCTCAAACTGTAATATATGTTTAAATATTCTTGCACTGCGATCTCTAGATAATTCAGTAAAAAACGGTAGTTTTATACCAGAATTTAACAATAGCCTTTTCAGGATTTCATACGCTGTGCAAGTCTTTCCGTACCCTGCAGCGGCCTCAATAATAATTAATAATGGTCCATTATGAGATAAAATTTCCTTTGCAACTTTGGAGACTAACGAATTATCATTATCATCAGCAAGATACTCTAATTGTTCAAGGTTGCTTAAATTATTGTCAAATTCAGAAAAATTAAAAGAACAATTTATGTATTCATAGTTAGCGTCCTCAGGTAGATTTGTCATCATTTTTTTTATGAAATTGTTGTATCTTTTTTTAAGGTTTGAAGTGACTCCTTCTGACTTAAAAAAATCCCTAAACAACGAATCCTCAGCTTCTTCCAAACTTTTAAAGTTTCTCATTTTGACAGCATATTCACCTTTCGTAAACTCTTCTCTAAGCTCATCTTCAGCTTTTTCATTTCCACGCTTTATTATGTCTACCCCATTGTAAATTCCTTTTGTAAACACATAAGTTTTTATGCCTTTTATCTCTTTGCTTTCGTAACCATATAAAGAATATAGTTCATCCAGTTTAGTTAAATCTGAGGAATTCATAATTCTATTTCCTTTTAATGAATCATTGAATTAACAATTAATTCGCTTGTCTTTGTAGATTTTTTATTACGTAAGTTTTTTAAATAGATTGTTATTTTACTACTTTGCTTTGTGTGATTTAGATAGTGCTTGTTTGGTGCTTTTCTTTTCACCCCGCCAATGCTTCTCTGAGCACTTGCTGCAGGAGCATCTGGTTTTGCTCCTGGCTTTGTTTGATGCCCGCCTCAAGCTCATCGCACAGGTGCATTAATTCGTCTAACTTTTTTACGATGCGGGCTTGTTCGGGAAGTGGAGGAAGAGGTATCAACAACTCTGTAACATCTTCCTTTTTTAAGTTGGGTTGTTGACCTTTGCCTTTGAATTTTGCCTTATAAATATTTAAGATATAATCAGATCGTAAGAACTGATAAATATAATCTGAGGAAATATTTAATCTCACCCTAATAACTGCCACTCTTTGGTTTAATAGCGAATTATTATATGTTTTTGAACATTTACTAATCTTTAACCCCTCCGAAATATATGGACGAGTTAAAGCTAAAACAAGATCGTTCTCGTAAACCACAAAGGATTTGTATTTCTCTAAGAATGCAAAAGGTAATACATCATCTGTTTCAATTAGTTCTCCTACACCCGCATTTGTAATTTTTATACATCTCACTCCTTCACCCTTCGTAAAATCAGTACTGTTAAAATTATTACCAGATATAAAATTGATTATCTCCCCCAACCTGCACCAGACCCAGTTTTTGGGGATTTCGAAGGGGATTTCTTCATCCTTTATCGGGGGGAGTGGTTTTTCTTTTTTAGCTGATTTGGCTTTTTCTTCTTTTATTTTTTCGAGCAGGTCGTGTGCATTGCCGTCCTCTTTTTTCTGCTCAGTAAGTTTGCCCTGCATTGCCTCCTGCAAAAATGACTGGCGCAGTTTTTTGACTACGCTGAGCTGGTTAGCGAGTTCGTTCTCTATGTCATTCTGACGATAATTAACATCAGTAAATTGCTTAACAACTTTTTTTTGATCACTTACTGTCGCCGGAATATTGATAAGTAATGGCAACAAATGTTTTGGTTTAATTTCAGTTTTGATACCGCCCGGAACCTGTTCTTTTAATGCGGATTTGAATTCAGGACTTTTCAGGAACAACTTTAGAAAATCAATATCAATTTTATCAGGATTATAGCTGTAAGATGAGTAATGAATTGTTGCGGTTATCTCTTCTTTACCGTCATAAACCGCCATAGCTCCCTTTTCAACATTAATTCCTGATATGACCAGATCACCCGGTTTAATAAGAATCATATCCGTATTTGATATTTTGTCAGAAATATATAGTTTCCCTGAAAAATCTATTTTCTCAATCCTTTTAAGATTTTGTATTTTTTTGTCTTTTGGTTTAAATCTGTCATCCCTGTTTTGAAGCAGTTCGCCCAACCTAAAATTTTTCCAAGTCATCTCTGATATATTCCCACGGATTTGATAAACTTAATTCTCTCAGCACTGCTGAGAGTTTTAACAAAACTATAACCTACGCTCACTTAACCGCCTGTTTTAGTTGTTTTAACAGGGTATTACTTTTGGTAAAACTCTCCTCCAGCATTTTCATCAGTTCTTTACTGGTGAAGTCGTGGGTTTCTTCCTGTTTGTTGGGGTTCTTTATATCAAGGTCAGAGCCCCGTTCTTTAATGGTGCTGACGGGTACTTTCCAGCAGATTTCACTTTCGGCGCGTTTCTTCCACCATTTTTTTATAGGGTCAAATTCTTCCAGGCGGATAGGTTTCGTTTTGCTGTATGCTTTCATTCCTTCCGGCATACGGTGTTCATAGTACCAGATATCCTTAGTCGGCTTCCCCTTTTCAAAAAAGAGAAGATTGGTTGCCACGGTTGCGTAGGGCTGAAAGACAGAGTTAGGCAGCCGGATGATGGTATGCAGATTGCACTCCTCAAGCAGCCGCTGCCTCACGCGCTGTTTTATGCCGTCACCGGTAAGACTGCCATCGGGTAAAACAATACCTGCCCTGCCTCCTGCTTTAAGGAGGTGAATCATCAGTATAAGAAAAAGGTCGGCGCTTTCTTTAGTGCGGTAAGAAAGGGGAAAGTTGTTTTCGTTATTGTTCGCCACAATGCCGCCGAAGGGAGGCTTGGCTATGATTACATCCACCCGGTGTTTTTCGGTGTAATTGGTAAGGGGCTGGTCGAGTGCGTCACGGAATGTAATATTGGGAACTTCTATATCATGCAGGATAAGATTTGTTGTAGCAAGAAGATAGGGGAGCGGTTTATACTCCCACCCGGCAGTGTTATCCTGCAGGGCTTTGCGGGCTTCAACATTGTTGGCTTTTTTCTTAAGATGTTCAATTGCACAGGTGAGGAAACCGCCGGTACCGCAGGCGGGGTCAAGGATTTTTTCTCCCTGCTTCGGGTCAACAATATCAGTAATAAACTGCGTGATGGCGCGCGGTGTATAGAACTCCCCGCTTTTGCCCGCGCTCTGCAGTTCTTTCAGAATGGTTTCATAAAGCTCACCGAAAGCGTGGCGGTCTTTTGCGATATTGAAATCAATCTCATTCAGTTTGTTCAGCACTTTGCGGATATTGATTCCGCTTTTCATATAGTTATTGTTTCCCTCAAACACTTCACGCACGATAAGTGCGCGCCGGCTGCCTGTGGAAATATTAATATTGCGCAAAGCGGGAAACAATTTCCGGTCAACAAACTCAAGAAGCTCGTCCCCGGTCATACCTTCATCATCCCCCGCCCAGTTCCCTTTCTTCTTAACCCAGTGGAACTCCGCGGGGATGGGGGATTTATATTTCCGGTTCATCATCTCAAGTTCAAGGTCTTTATCAGAAAAGATTTTGAGGAAAAGCATCCAGCCGAGCTGTTCAATGCGCTGCGCATCTCCATTAAGGCCGGTATCCTGCCACATGATATCGCGTATGCTTTTAAGAATTCCTGATATATTACTCATGCTGTTCTGTATAATTCGTTTTCAAGTTCTTTAACTGCTTTAAGATAGTTATCCGCTCCGCCAAAATCGTGTAAAATTTCATAAGCCGAACCAAATTGCGTAAAGGGGTTTACCTGCAGAATTGTTATATCTTCAACATTTTTAATGCCTTCATCTGCATATTTATCAACCAATGCTTCAAGCACTTTGCGCGCCTGATCACCGTATTTGGTAAAGTAGTTACGCTTCTTCACATTATTAGCGCGTTCTTTTCTGGTGAGAGGCGGCATATCAAAAGCTATGTGGCAGATGAGGTCAAACAGGTCAAACTTACTTTCAAGCGCATCAATCAGTGATTGTACCAGAACACCCTGCTGTTCGAGTTCTGCTATTATTGCTTCTTTTCTTTCGGCAGCGTTCCATTTATTAAGGAAGTCATCAAGTGAAGCAAACTTCCCTTTTATAATCTCTCTGGTATGGTCAGAGAGTGATACGGTAATGGGTTTGCCGTCCTTATCAAAGTATTGTTTTCTGATATATAAAGGGCGAACATCAACACCGTTTACAATTGTTTTGAGTCTTTTTTCACGGGGTTCATCAATACCGGGCTCATAAGTTTGCTCAGATTCATCATTAATCCCTTCGTCTGCCGGAGGCATGGTCGGGTCATCCCATGTATCAGCAGTTCCCTCTCCACCTTCTGTTTCAAAATCTTTGAGAGGTGCATCCGGGTCAACCGTTTTAATTCTTATTGGCGGACCGTCAAACTCTTTATCAGCAAAAAGATTGGTAGCGTTTCTGAAATCAATTATGGTAAAATATTTTTTATTAAAGTCCTCATTGATTCTGGTTCCGCGCCCGATGATTTGTTTGAACTTGGTCATGCTTTGGATGTTGCACTCAAGCACAATAACCCGGCAGGTTTGTGCGTCAATGCCGGTGGTCATGAGTTCTGAAGTGGTTGCAATTACCGGATAACCTTCTTCCGGGTTAATAAAGTTATCAAGCTCCCGTTTGCCTTCTTCATTGTCTCCGGTTATCTGCATAATATATTTGGGATTTTCCGCCACCAGGTCGCTATTCAGCTTAACCAGTTCATGCCTCATCCGTGAGGCGTGGTCAATATCAGTGCAGAATACAATGGTTTTTGCAAAGCGGTTATTGCCTTTAAGGTAGTCGGTAATCATTTTAGCTGCAAGTTCAGTGCGTTCTTCAATAATGAGGACGCGTTCAAAATCTTTGCTGTTATATTTGCGTTCAGGTACCGGGTTGCCGTCTTTGTCAAGTTTCCCCTTTTCGGGTTCCCAGCCGTACACATCAACGTTGATACCAATTCTCAGGACTTTATACGGGGCAAGAAATCCGTCATCAATGCCTTGCCTGAGGGAGTATATATATACGGGGTCGCCGAAATATTCGATATTAGAAACAGATTTAGTTTCGCGCGGGGTGGCAGTTAAGCCGATTTGTGTTGCATTGGTAAAGTAATTAAGAATTTCCCTCCACGCGCTGTCAGCTCTTGCGCTGCCCCGGTGGCACTCATCCACCACTATCAGGTCAAAAAACTCCCGGCTGAATTGTTTATATATATTGCTTTCCTCCTCATTACCACTGAGCCCCTGATAGAGAGCAAGGTATATCTCGTAACTTTTGTCAACCTTCCGGTTTTTAACCACAGTCATCTTATCGCGAAAATGTTTAAAGTCCCCCCTGCGGGTCTGGTCAATAAGTGCGTTCCGGTCTGCAAGAAAGAGGATGCGTTTTTTTATTCCGGCTTTCCAGAGGCGGTGTATAATCTGAAACGCTGTATATGTTTTGCCTGTGCCGGTTGCCATAACCAGAAGGATGCGGTTCTGCCCTTTTGCAATGGCCTCAACCGTGCGGTTGATGGCAATCTGCTGATAGTAGCGGGGCTGTCTTCCGCTTCCGTCAAAGAAGTAATCCTGCTCGATGATTTTTTCTGATTCAGGAGTAGTTATTCCTTTATATATCTTGTATTTTTTCCAGAGTTCGGCCGGTGAGGGGAACTCATCCATCCCGATAACTTTTTCGATATTGCTCCCGGAGGCGGTTTTGTCGTGAAAAAGGAATCCATCACCATTGCTGCTGAAGGCAAAAGGAACATCCAGCACGGCAGCGTAGTCAAGCACCTGCTGAATGCCATCACCAATTGAGTGAGTGTTTCTTTTAGCTTCAATTATGGCTAAGGGGATATTCGGCTTGTAGTAAAGGATATAGTCAGCGCGCTTCTGGGTTCCGCGCGAGGTAAGAACGCCGCGGACAATAATTTTCCCGTCAGTGAAAGTAACTTCTTCCCTGATCTGAGTAAGTTTATCCCACCCGCTTCTTTCAAGTGCGGGGGTGATAAACTTGGTGCAAATATCTCTTTCGGACAGACTTTTTTTATCCAACTTGCATTGTGCCCTAAAAGCTCAGAACATACTCTGCTGTTCTGTTTTCCTTTCGACTGGTTTTGGTTTATTCTTTTGGGTCTGACTGCCTGGGAGTGCTCACCCTGAGAATATTGAGTATTTCAAACATACAAAAAATTATTGAGGTAAGAGGCAGGAATTATTCATTGAAATATCTGAAGTGGTTAATCCAATGCCCGCCGGGCGGGTTGGGTTGTTTGATGGTCTAAAACGTGGTTGGAGTTTTAAGGGGTGTAACTTCATTTCTGATTACATAGACCGGTAACAAAAACATTTCAGACCTTTGCACAAGATGCTGTTTATAAGCACAATTACCCGAATTTTCTGACCTTGACCCTTCCCCAATCATCCCGCATACTTCATAATTTATCATTCCCTTTTGTTGTATTTTACCTGATTAAAATTTATCAAATACCGTGAAAACTCAGGAACTTATAGCGAAATACAACTCCCCGGCAAATTTCTTTAACCGTGAATTAAGCTGGCTGGAATTCAACCGGCGGGTGCTGGAGGAGGCACTTAACCCGGATGCTCCGCTGCTGGAAAAGGTGAAATTCCTCTCCATCTTCTTCAGCAATCTGGATGAGTTTTACATGATCCGGGTTTCAGGACTTAAGGAACAGATTCTGGAAAAACGTCAGAAGGAAACCATTGACGGTATGGATACTCTGCAGCAGATTGAGGCCATCGAGCGGAATCTTGAACCAATCCTCAATCAGGCCAATAATCTCTGGAACGATGTAATCAGGCACCGGCTTGCCGAGGAAGGCATCATCATACATACCTTCAACCACGAACAGAGACAGCCGGAGGGTTTTTCGCAGGAAGAAATTGATATCATCGACGATCATTTTGATAAATATATCTATCCGATACTCACCCCACTCGCAACTGATCCGGGCAGGCCTTTCCCGCATATTTCAAATCTGAGTCTCAGTTTTGCGATTAAAGTAATGTCACCCAAAGGCGAGGAACATTTCGCACGGGTCAAAGTACCTGCAGGAAAGGGGCTGAATCGGTTATATCGCATTGATGAAATCCTCACTAAGAAGCTCTACGGCGGCGCAGCCAGAACGGGACCGGCAAGGTTTTTATGGCTGGGCGATCTCATCAAGTGCAATCTTCACAAACTCTTCCCCGGTATGACGGTTGAAGGAGCATACCGTTTCAGAGTAACCAGAGATACCGATATTGAAATACTGGAAGATGAGGCCGATGATCTGCTTAATCTGGTTGAAAAAAATATCAAACAGCGAAAGTTTGGTCAGGTGGTGCGTCTTGAGGTTGAGTCAAAGATACCGCCGGATATGCTCGACCTCCTTGTTGAAAATCTGGAGATCGGGCGCGAAAGCGTGCATCTGCTCCCCGGCGCTATGGCTCTGAGCGACATTATGAGCTTGTATGATCTCCCGTTTCCTCACCTGAAGAATAAGCCGTTTTTCAGCCAGAAGCATAAGCATTTTGAGGATGAGAGTGATCTTTTTGCAGTTATCAGAAAAACTGAAGTACTGCTGCATCACCCGTATCAGTCATTTTCTCCGGTTGTAGATTTTATTAAACAGGCAGCGGCTGACCCGGATGTGCTTGCCATAAAACAGACGCTCTATCGGGTGGGGTCGAACTCCCCCGTAGTCAGAGCGCTGATTGAGGCAGCCGAAGCAGGTAAACAGGTGGCGGTTCTGGTTGAACTGAAAGCCCGGTTCGATGAAGAGAATAACATCAAATGGGCGCGCGAACTTGAGCAGGTGGGCGCGCATGTGGTTTACGGACTCCTCGGTCTTAAAACACACGCAAAGATGACCCTGGTTGTCCGGCGCGAGCAGTCGGGTATCAAACGGTATGTTCACCTTGCAACCGGAAACTATAACGCAACCACGTCACGTATGTACACTGATATGGGCTATTTCACTACGGATAAAGATATTTGCTCTGATGTTACGGAGGTATTTAACTTTCTTACCGGTTACTCAAAGCAGACTCAGTTCAGGAAGCTTTTTGTTGCCCCTTTCAGCTTGCGCGATAAACTGCTTGACCTGATATATACTGAAATAGATCATGCTTCCAAAGGAAGGGATGCCCGGATTATCTTTAAGGCAAATGCACTGGTTGACCCTGCCATTATCTGTGCTTTGTATGAAGCATCCGGCGCGGGAGTAAAAATTGACCTCATCATACGCGGTATCTGCTGTCTGGTTCCGGGCGTACCCGGCTTGTCTGAAAATATCCGTGTAATAAGTGTTGTAGGAAGATTCCTGGAGCATCACCGGATATACTACATCCACAACAACGGTGAAGAGATGATTTACCTGAGCAGCGCTGATCTGATGCAGAGAAATCTGGACGGAAGAGTTGAGCTGGCTTTCCCCATTGAAGATGCATCCATAAAGAAATACATTAAGAGCAAAGTGCTTTTCGTCATGCTTAATGATAACGTGAAAGCCCGGCTGCTCGACAAAGATATGAACTATACCCGGCTGAAACCCAAAGGGGACGAAAAACCATTAGACTCGCAGGAATGGCTCATGAACGAAAGCATGAGAAAAAGCGCAAAACGGAAGAAAAAAAAGTGATCACAAATATGAAGTATGAATTATGAATTATGAATTATGAAGTATGAATTGTGAATTTTGAATGGTGAATTGTGAATTTTCGACTCCAGAGGAACCGAAGGTTGGTAGAAAGAAATTGTGAATTTTGAATGGTGAATTGTGAATTTTCGACTCCAGAGGAGTCGAAGGTTGGGAGAAAGAAATTGTGAATTTTGAATGGTGAATTGTGAATTTTCGACTCCAGAGGAGTCGTAGATTGGTTGGGGCAAATTTACCACAATCCCCCCCCCGACTCCAGAGGAGTCGTAGATTGGTAGGGGCAAATTTACCACAATACCTCCCCGGACTCCAGAGGAGTCGAATCCTGGTAGCCACCGAATTACCCTGTACCCTTGTCATTTCGTATCCCCGACCACACAATTCATAATTCAATATTGCTTATTTTTAAGGTTTATTTCCAAAAAAATACAAAGAACCATGACTATTGATAGCGTAAGAAATTCATTAAGAAGAGTAGATGATCCGGATCTGAGAAAAGACCTTGTCACCCTTAATATGGTGAAAGATATTAAAATTGTCCGCAATGTCATCCACGTTGAAATCGAATTAACAACTCCTGCCTGCCCGTTAAAGGATAAAATTGAAGCAGACTGTAAAAATGAAATCCGGAAAGACCATCCCGATGCAGACGGCATTGAAATTAAAATGAGCTCACGTGTTATCGGAAAAGCTCCGGCCGGGGGGGCTTCTATAATTCCGGGAGTAA
The DNA here is from genome assembly GCA_045863035.1 of Ignavibacteriales bacterium. Classification (GTDB taxonomy): domain Bacteria; phylum Bacteroidota; class Ignavibacteria; order Ignavibacteriales; family Ignavibacteriaceae; genus H2-BAC3. Next base: position 13,032 of record BTUV01000074.1, read on the forward strand.
AAAATACCATTGCAGTTGCCAGCGGAAAAGGTGGCGTGGGTAAAAGCACCGTTGCGGTTAATCTGGCCGCATCCCTTGCCCGGCTTGGCGCTTCCGTGGGGCTGATTGATGCTGATATATACGGACCCAGCATCCCTCTGATGCTCGGCATTAAAGAAAAGCCGCGCGTATATCAGGATAAGGACACCATGAAGATGATCCCGATTGAAAATTTCGGCGTAAAACTAATGTCCATCGGCTTTTTGATTGAAGATAATGCGCCGGTTATCTGGCGCGGACCGATGGCAAGCGGCGCTGTAAAGCAGTTTATGTCTGATGTTGAATGGGATGAGCTTGATTATCTCATATTTGATATGCCTCCCGGTACAGGTGATATACAACTGACACTTTGTCAGACAATTCCGCTCACCGGTGCGGTTATTGTAACCACACCACAGGATGTGTCACTGGCTGATGCCCGTAAAGCATTAAAAATGTTTGAGCGCGTAAACGTACCGATTATGGGTGTGATTGAAAACATGAGTTACTTCATTGCTCCGGACACAGGAAAGAAATATGATATATTCGGTTCAGATGGCGGAAGTAAACTGGCGGCCGAAAGCGGTTCTGCGTTCCTGGGCGGAATACCAATTGACCCGAGAATCCGAATGGGAGGAGATAGCGGAAAGCCCATTGTTGTTGAACATCCTGATTCGGAAAATGCAAAAGTCATTATTGAAATAGCACAAAATCTTGCGGCGCAAATCAGCATCAAAAACATCGATGCTGCATTAAAGCCAAAGATGGAAATCGTGATAGAAGAATGAGTTTAGAAGAACGGGTATTGAAAGCGCTCGAAACCGTAAGACCGTATCTTAATGCGGACGGCGGCGATGTAGAGCTGATAAACATTACCCCTGACGGAATCGTAAAGGTTAAACTGACCGGGGCATGCAGCTCATGCCCCATGTCTCAGATGACTTTGCGTGCAGGTGTTGAACGCGCGTTAATTCGCGAAGTCCCTGGTATCCGCCGGGTTGAAGCAGTTTAAGTAATCACCGGAAAGAATGTGCCATACCATTGTTGATGCAATATAGAAAAACGGTTTTATTTGCTGCCGGTGGTATTTTAATTGCCGGCTTTATATATCTCTACTCCCAGCTTTTTCTGCTGCTTGCGATATCACTGCTCATAGCGCTGGTACTTGACCCTATTGTGACAATATTCGAGAAGCAGCGGATGACACGCCTGAGCGGTGTGTTTATAGTCTTTACCGGGCTTTCTGTTTTAATATATACCGGACTTACTCTGCTCCTTCCGGCGTTAGTAGAACAATCCGGCGCGCTCATCACTACGCTAAAAGGAATTTCGGTTCAAACAGAGATTTCAAAACTTGAAGCAACTATTCACCAGATTTTCCCCTTTCTTGAACGTGATTTCATTGCCAACCGGCTTGAAACAATCATCAGCGGGTCAATCGAAAATATCTTTAATCAGTTTGCGGGAATTCTCACCAATGTTTTTTCTGTCTTTGCAGTTCTCGTAATCCTTCCATTCACCACATTCTTTTTCCTTAAAGATAAAGACCTGATCATCAAAAATATTTTAGATATGATGCCGAATAAATATTTTGAGATGTCATTCTACATCAGCCGGAAAGTATCCTCACAGCTAAGCAGGTACGTGAGAGGATGGTTATTGGATGCACTTTTTGTCGGGTTTGCCTGCGGGTTGGGTTTTTACTTTCTGGGAATTAATAACTACGTAACGCTTGGCATCATTGCCGGTCTGGGGCATCTGGTTCCGTATTTTGGACCAATTATCGGCGGAGTACCCGCCCTGTTTATTTCGCTATTGCAGTTTGGTGATCTCTCTCATGCCCCGCAAATCCTGCTCGTGCTCGCTATAATATATGTTATTGATAACGGATTTGTTCAGCCGTATGTATTCTCAAAAAGCGTGAATATGCACCCTGTGGTCATTATCGCCTTAATTGTGGCCGGAGGTCTCACCGGCGGGGTATTCGGCATGCTGCTGGCAGTTCCTGCAGTTACAGTTCTGAGAACGTTTATTATCGAAATATATACCGGGTTTAAGAATTACAGGATAACAAGGGTGAATTATGAATT
>BTUV01000075.1:0-15096 GCA_045863035.1 Ignavibacteriales bacterium
CTTTCTGCAAACATTCTGGAACAAGCCAGGATTCTAAGCCGAAATTGTCATTTCTTAAATAAAATACGTCATACTAATTGGCAAAAGTCGGGATAAATCATTGTAAAGGTAACGTCAGCCCTGAAAAGGTATCTTCAATAAGTGCAGTTTGATAATAACTGAGATAATTACTGCTTTTGCTTTTTATCTTCATCCTGAAATACCGAGTCACTCAAACCGCTGTTTACTTTATAATTTTTGTATGTGACTAAGACGCTTCCTTTGGTCAGTTTATCTTTATCATCTTTTTTCTTATCATCCGGTTTCGGGGGCTCACTGGTAAAGCCGCGCGGGATATTCAGACTGGAAACATCAAAATTGAATTCCATTGATGAGGGGAGAGGAAATTTGCTCAGAAATCCCTGATTATAGGATAGCGTGATTGTAAAGGTGCCTGAATTCTTAGTGGTTGATTCAATTTTTCTGATAACTGCATGAGCATTATCAACCCATACTGTAGAAAGAATAACATTCGATGAATCACCCAAGGGAATTACCTTGAGCCGGGCGAGCTTAACGCCATCAATGATTTCTTCTTTTTCATAGATCGAAGTATAATTATCTTTTAAGAGTGAGGCGGGCGATATGTTGAATCCCTCCTTAGGAAGCAGTGCAAATCCGTCAGACTTTATCTTCATCTTGTTTGGCTGCTTGAAAAAAAGTTTACCGGTTACTTTGGGGGTTTTAAGAAAATCAATGTCAATGTCAACAGTTATGTCGGCCGAGTAATCCTGAATTTTATTATAGCGGTCTTTAACTTTCTCAAGTATGCTCTTTGCATCCTGCGCATGAAAGGAAACAGTAAAAAAGAAGATAGCGATCAGAGATAAAACATTAGTACGTGTAAACATCAGCTTTGTATATCCTTCTTTTTAAAGAAATATAAGGTAACAGAAAAGAAGACGGCAATATGACCGGTAAGAACTGCAATAGCCGTGCCGAGTTCAGAATAGTCAACAGGTTCGGTAAAGAAAATCCGCCATTTGTGCAGATACGCGGTAAAAAGATATGGCCTGATAAATGCAAAGAACTCAAGATTGATGCTTTGCAGAATAAGAAATACAATAATTATAGCCAATGTAGCCACGATTGGTCCGATTGCATTTTCGACAAGTGATGAAAACATGAAGCCGAGTGCTGTTACTACACTCATACTCAACGCTGCATAACCATAAGCTAAAACAAACCGCCAGACGATATCATCTTTCGCAAAAATGGTGATGTTTTCGTTGATAACAATCAGTTCGCCTGTGCCAAAAAGCAAAATACTCAGCCCGAGACTAATAAGCGCAAGCCAGACGAGGATGAGGTTTGTATATATGATACCCGCTAAAAATTTTGAGACGACAACTTTCGTCCGTGAAACAGGTCGTGTCAGAATCATCCTGTACGTTCCTGCTGTTGCTTCGCCGGCAAGGAGGTCACCTGCTACGAGTGTAATAAGAAATGGTATTTGTAATATCAGAGCATTGAGCACGATATTACCCACCAGGTAGCCGTTCAGAAAGTTGCCTACAAAAACAAAATTCTGCTGGAGATTTTGTGTGAGGAAATCAAGATACTGCTGTCCTCTGAACATCAAATCAATCTGGATGATGGGAACCAGAGCGCCAATGGCAATAAACCCTATATATGAGCGCCATTTGCTGAAGATCTTAAATAATTCTATCCTGAGAAGCGTAATCATTTTTCTGATGCCTCCGTAAGTTTCAGGAAATACTCTTCAAGTGATTTTTTAGGGCTTATTTCTGACACAGAGATACCGTTTTCTATAAATGCTTTATTCAATTCAGCGATTTCATTTTTGTTGCTTCGCAGCAGAAGTTTACTTGATGTTACCGAATCAATGGGGATATCATGGAAATGTGTTTTTAAAACCGCAACAGCTTTTTCCGTATCATTTACTTCAAACGTTACGTGCAGATGGGTTGCATCAAGAAGCTCCTGCACAGTTCCTTCAACTACGGTTGTTCCTTTATTGAGAATTACCATTCTGTTGGCAACTAATTCCACCTCATATAAAATATGGGAGGAAAGAAAAATGGTTTTCTTTTTGTCGTTACTGAGATGAAAGATTAAATCACGAATCTCTTTCATACCCTGTGGGTCAAGACCGGTTGTCGGTTCATCAAGGATGATTAGATCGGGGTCGTGCAGGAGTGCCTGGGCGATTCCAAGACGCTGCTTCATCCCGTGTGAGTAGGTTTTTACTTTGCTTTTATATCTTTTTTCAAGCCCGACCAGTTCAAGTATTTCCATGATTCGCTTTTTTGAGGTGTCGCATCCTGAGATACTGCCGAGTATTTCAAGATTCCTGTATGCAGAAAGATAGCCATAGAAATCGGGCTTTTCGACAATTGCACCAATCCTTTTGAGAATTTCATTGCGGTGTGTAAGTAGCGGAAGTCCGAACATCTTAATAGATCCGCTTGTGGGTCTGATAAGTGAGAGAAGCATCCGGATAGTGGTGCTTTTACCGGCTCCGTTGGGACCGAGGAATCCAAAGACGTCACCTTTATATACGTTAAGCGTCAGATTATTAACAGCGGTCAGCTCTTTAAAGACCTTTGAGAGTCCGTTTACTTCAATTATTTTTTCGTTATCCAAGTTCAATTCTTGCCTTATTGCTTAGGTAAACCGGACAAACGGCTGATAAGTTCAGAATTTATCCGGGAAAATCAACTGCAAATCCGATTCCAAACCGGTTTACGCGCCGGGAATAGTATTCGCTGAAAACATCATTACCGGAAAAATAGGATAGGTACAACAGCACACCTTTTTTTGTCCATTCGCCGAATTTCACCCCCGCCTGAGCATGGGTTGAAACCGTGTATTTAGGTAATCCGGTAATGTTTGAATTCAATATGAGGAAAAAATTAACCGGGTGATTCATAAATGTGCCAAACAGTTCCGGGTGATGATATTCGGCGCCTGCTATAAATGAAGCTCGTTTCAGTTCATCCGGTCTTCTCAGAACAGAGTAACTCGCCCCACCGTAATAGCGTACGGATGATGGCTGGTAGTCTTTCACCAAAGCATAGAGCAGTTCCGCAAAATCCCGTGTGTAGGGGATTGGCAGCCGGTTATCCTTCCACCAGAGAGTTCCAGTGTCAAAAGCGCCATCAACCAGATGGGCGCTATTGTGAATGTACCGAAACCGCCAGAATTGACTATCCTTGCCATCTGGAATCCGGTAGGTAACATTCCCCCCGAAAAATCCGTCAATAGCATCAATCTGAAGCCGGTAACCTTTATAACTGGTTGAGTAGGCATAAGCCATGAATTCAACCCCGCCAGAGATGAATCCGGGAGCGTCAAAGGGCTGATGAAACCCCAGAAGGTCAATGGAATTGCCCATGTCAACTTTCAGGTTCGAGGTTGCCGTGTAGTAAAGTACCCCTAATTTTGCTTCCTGAGCGTTCGCGCGCAAAGGGAAGAAATTCAGTCCATCAGGGAGCCATTCCCACCCCTTTTTTTGGGTTTGTGCCTCCGTTTGTGGTACACTCAGGGCAATTATTAAAAGGAGAGAGCATCTGAGGAAGTTTGCAGGGCGTAATGTCATAATGTGAAGGAAAATCCTGTGCTGTTTTCTGGTTATATTTAAAATTTGGAATTCGAAAATTACGGAATTACACTTGAACGGTGAAAAAATACTGGTAACCGCTGCACTCCCTTATGCCAATGGAAAAATACACCTTGGTCACCTGGGCGGAGCTTACCTTCCTGCTGATATATTTGTCCGCTATAAGCGTTTAACCGGCGCAGATGTTTTATTCATTTGCGGTTCGGATGAGCATGGCGTTCCGATAACGATAACCGCAGACAAGGAGGGAGTAAAACCGAAAGTAATTATTGACCGTTTTCACAATGCAAATAAGGCAGCATTTGAAAAATTCGGGATGAGTTTTGACATTTATTCCCGCACGAGCATCGAAAAACATCATCAGGTAGCAAAAGAATTTTTTCTTGAATACCATAAGAGCGGTCTGCTGAGCGAACGCAAAACCATGCAGTTCTTTGATGAAAAAGCAGGTATGTTTCTCCCTGACCGTTATGTGGAGGGGGTCTGCCCCAACTGTGGATTTGAAAGCGCGCGGAGTGATGAATGTGAAAACTGCGGCGCGCTTTATGATCCTAATACTCTTATTAATCCTGTTTCAAAAATATCAGGTCAGCGCCCCGTTCTGAAGGAAACTTCACATTGGTATTTTCCGCTTGATAAATTTCAGGAACGCCTTGAGTCATATATAAAGCAGGCGGATGAGAAATACGGCTGGAAGGAAAACGTACTGCAATACTGCCGCGGCTGGCTTAAAGGGGGGCTGAAAGAAAGGGCATATACACGCGATCTGGACTGGGGTGTGGCGGTTCCGCTTGAAAACTCGCAGGGTAAGGTGCTTTATGTCTGGTTTGAGGCAGTGCTCGGATATATATCGGCAGCCATGCAGCTTTCTGAAGACCGTGGAACCCCTGATCTTTGGAAAGAATTCTGGCAGAATCCGGATACGAAGTACACTGCTTTTATTGGCAAGGATAATGTCGTTTTCCACACTATAATTTTCCCGGCGATGCTTATGGCCTGGAATGATACACATCCCGATAAGTATATACTTCCTGCTAATGTTCCGGCAAATGAATTTTTGAATTACGAATCAAAGAAGTTTTCTAAGAGCCGGGGCTGGGGAGTTGAACTGGAAGAGTTCCTCGCGGATTTCAGCCCTGACTCTCTTCGCTATGCGCTTGCTCTTTCACTCCCTGAGGCACGTGATACTGATTTCCTCTGGAAAGATTTTCAGGCACGACATAATAACGAACTCTCGGATATACTCGGTAATCTGGTAAACAGAACTCTGACCTTTATTCATAAAAACTTTGACGGGAAGCTGCCCGAACCGGGAGAATTGAATGAGCGCGACAAAGAAATTCTGGCTGTTGCCGCGGGGTATCCTGAGAAAATTGCAGATCTTATTGAGCGGTACCGTCTGAAGGATGCTACACTCGAGATGATGAATCTCGCCCGGATAACAAATAAATATTTTAACGACTCTGAGCCATGGAAAACCCTCAAGTCAGATAAATCTGCTTGTGGGACTACATTATATATCAGCTCAAAACTGATTCTAACCATCGCTGAAATTTTCAGTCCGGTTATTCCGGTCATCGCTGAGAGGATATTCGCGTTTTACCACGCAAAACCAGTTGCCTGGTCAGATTGCGGAGACTTCCCCCTGAAGAGCGGTATGGAATTAAAAACACCTGAAATTTTATTTAAGAAAATCGAGGACCTGCAGTTGGAAAAATATCTGAACCAGTTATCACCAAAGGATGAAATTCCGGTCCGGCAGGAAGATGCGGAAATCACGATTGATGATTTTAGCAAAGTGAAGCTTAGAACGGCAAAGGTAATTGAAGCAGAGAACGTTCCTAAAAGCGAAAAACTGCTTAAATTGCAGGTTGATGTCGGCGGCGTTAAACGTCAGATTGTTTCAGGTATAGCAAAATACTATAAGCCCGAAGAACTGATAGGCAGGGTTGTGGTGATTGTTGCTAATCTGAAACCGGCAAAGCTGATGGGGCTCGAATCACGGGGTATGATACTTGCTGTTGAAACTGAGGAGGGTAAACTCGATGTAGTTGAAACAGCCAAAAATGTTAAATCAGGAACTATTGTAAAATAAAGGATTCAGAAATGAAGAACAGTTTCTTTGTTGTTCTTTCAGTCATTTTTTTGACTTCACTCGTTACTGCACAGCAGGGGAGTGATAAACTTACCCCCCGGATGAAAGCCCGCATTGCTGATGAAAGCCATGACGCAAGACATCTTGTCTGGATATATTTTTCAGACAAAGGAGACCTCTCCCTTTATAAGCAGAGTTCCTATAAACCGGTATCACAGAAATCTATCGAACGCAGAAGAAAAGTTACTTCGAACGGTCTGCTCCCTTATGATGATTCGGATATGCCTGTGAGCAGGGTATATATCGGCCGTCTGGAACAATCCGGTATTCAGATAAAACATCTCAGCCGATGGTTTAATGCTGCCTCTGTTTATGCTACTGCTGCACAGCTTCAGTATATTCAGAATCTTTCATTTGTGAAATCAGTTGATCCGGTTGTACTTTTGAAGAAGATAACCCGCATTGAAGAGGATGCACCTCTCTCATTCTCAAAACAACCGGAGAATGTGTATGTTTTTAACTATGGTAATTCATTTAGCCAGTTGAGCCAGATAAAAGTTCCGGAGGTGCATAATCTTGGCTTCACGGGGCAGGGGGTAACTGTTGCAGTGATGGATGCCGGGTTTAACCGACTTTCGCACGAGTCTTTTTCTACTATGAATATTATAGCAAAGTGGGATTTCGTAAATAACGATCCGGGCGTGGGGGACTCCAGCGATATGGGTTCCGGTTCGCACGGCACACAGACTTTGTCCACCATCGGCGGTTTTAAAGAGGGGCAGTTGATAGGACCGGCATTTTCTTCAGCATATATACTTGCCAAAACGGAGAATACTAATTCAGAAACTCCTATTGAAGAAGATAACTGGATAGCTGCTGCTGAATGGGCAGATAGTATCGGTGCGGATGTGTTCTCCACTTCTCTTGGCTATATCGGTTTTGATTCTCCTTATCCGTCTTACACCTGGCAGACAATGGATGGCAATACCGCACGCATTACCAAAGCCGCTGACCTGGCGGTTAAAAAGGGTATTGTTGTGCTTAACAGTGCCGGTAATGAAGGTTTTCACTCAACGCAAAATACACTCGGCGCACCTTCTGACGGTGATAGTGTAATTGCTGTGGGTGCAGTTTCCAGTACAGGTTCAAGATCCTCCTTTAGCAGTGTGGGTAATACCGTTGACGGACGCACCAAACCGGATATTATGGCAAGAGGCAGTTCAGTTACTGTTGCCTCAACATCCTCAAATACAGGATATTCAACCTCAAGCGGAACTTCCTTTAGCTGCCCGCTCGCTGCCGGTGTTGCTGCACTGGTACTCTCGGTTAATCCTACTCTTACACCAATGCAGGTGAGGGATGCACTGAGAAACACTGCAAGCAACGCAGCAAGCCCGAACCGCGAGATGGGATGGGGTATTTTGAATGCACTGACTGCTGTCTCTTATTTTGTTACGCCTGTTGAGGGCTGGTCTATGCGCGCTTCATATATATCCGGGACGCTTAATCTTGAGTGGCAGACAACTTCCGAGAACAATAATTACGGTTTTGAGCCGGAATACTCATTTGACAAGCTGCATTGGCAGTCAGCAGGATTTGTTGAAGGTTCAGGTACAAGCATTCAGACCAGAGTATATAACTATACCATTTCGCTGAACACAACATCACCGAAAATCTTTGTAAGAATAAAGCAGATAGATTTTGGCGGCTCATTCCGCTACATGAACGAAATAGAGATTGATAATATTCTTCCGGCTGAGTTTGCTCTGCTCCAGAATTATCCGAATCCGTTTAACCCGTCCACCCGCATGACAGCAGATATTCCGGAGGCAGGCAACCTGAATATTGAGATATATAACATAACCGGTGAACGTGCAATGGTTCTCTTTAACGGAGCAGTTACCCCTGGGCAATTCTCTGCTGATTTCACCCCCTCAGACCTTCCTGCAGGCATCTACCTTGCAAGAGCGGTATTTCAGGGAGTGTCGGGTAAATCCGTCAGCCAGACACTTAAAATGACGTATCTGAGATAACCCGGATGATTATCTCCAGACTGATCCTTAAGAACTGGAAGAATTTTAAGGAAGTGGATGTTCCACTTACTAACAGAATGTTTATTGTCGGTCCTAACGCTTCCGGTAAATCAAATTTTCTGGATGCGTTACGGTTCCTTCGTGATATATCAAAAGCCGGCGGGGGTTTGCAAAAAGCAGTAACCGACCGTGGCGGAATTTCTGAGATCAGGAGTCTTTCCGCACGTGCCTACCCTGAAGTTGAGATTGAAATTCACCTTTCAGAATTTGGTGAGTCAAAGCCCATTTGGAAATATTCCATTGCGATTAAGCAAGAGACCCGTGGGTTCAGACTTCCATATCTTACGCACGAAAAAGTCTGGGAAGGTGATAAGTTAATTCTCAACAGACCCGAGAAAGAGGATGAGAATGATAAAGACAGACTTACTCAGACTCACCTTGAGCAGATAAATGCAAATAAAAGGTTTCGTGAAATTAATAAATTCTTAGACAGCATTGTATATTTACATCTGTTACCCCAACTGTTAAAGCATCCGCAGTCTTTTACAGGACCTGATTTACCAGGTGATCCTTTCGGAAAGGGTTTTCTTGAGAGAATTTCCAAAGTAAATGAAAAAACAAGAAAAGCATGGCTTAAGAGAATTGAGACTGCCCTAAAAATAGCCGTCCCCCAGTTTAAAGAATTTAATTATGTGGATGAAAATGGACGCCCGCATCTTGAAGCTTTGTATGAACATTGGCGACCAAATGCAGGGAAGCAAAGAGAAGATCAGTTCTCGGACGGGACTCTCAGGTTGATTGCCTTACTTTGGTCTCTGCAGGAGGGAGATGGACTTCTTTTACTGGAGGAACCGGAACTTTCGTTAAACAGTGCAATAGTCGAAAAGATACCTTCTCTTATTTATAAACTGCAAAAACCGAAAAAAAGACAAATTCTCCTGTCAACACATAGCATTGATTTACTAAGTGATAAGGGTATTTCTTCCGATGAGATTCTGATGCTTGAACCTTCAGCAGAGGGAACATCCGTGAAGCCGGCATCATCTTCCTCAGATATACAATCTCTGCTTAAGGGTGGTTTAACACCCGGTGAAGCAATTCTGCCAAGAACCAAACCTGAAAATATTAATCAGCTCGCCATATTCTGATTCATGAAGATTCCTGTAAATTTGGTATTTGAGGATGAGTTAAGCGAGTATGTGCTTTCATCACTTTTGGGAAGTTTCGGTAATAAATATCAGATAATTCATCGTTATCATGGCAGGGGCTCGGGATATATAAAGTCAAAGATCAACGCATTTAATCAGGCAAGCATTATAACTCCCTTTGTAGTTTTGACTGACCTTGATAAGTATGACTGTCCTCTTGAAATCCTGAATAGTTGGTTTGATAAACCCTCTCAGAAAAACATGATTTTCAGAATTGCCGTGAGAGAGGTGGAGGCATGGCTTCTGGCGGATATTGAAGGATTTTCTGAATTTACCGGGGTTTCAAAATCTAATTTTCCTGATAAACCTGAACTTGAACCAGATCCGAAGCGAACGCTGATTACAATTATTAAGAGATCCGGAAAAAGAGGGCTTCGTCAGGATATTATTCCGCTAAATGATAATGCCTCAATAGGACCGTATTATAACGGGAGATTGATGGAGTTTGTACTGGATTATTGGGACATCAGCAGAGCCAAAAAACGAAGTAATAGTCTAAGCAGGGCATACAATAGTCTGAAACTATTTCAATATTCTCTTCCTGGCTGAGAAGCTACATTCACTTTATCACCGGGTCATAGTAAGGTAAATTTTTTTTGACTGCCTTAAATACCTTCATGGTCAAGGTTTATCTCCCATAGAATAGGATTTTCCGGGCAGACTCATAAAAAACCTTGTATTGAAATCCTGGAATCCTTCCATGGGGCAATAAGTAAGGGTGGTTCAGTCAAATTCATAACGGGAGATCAAATCTGCTCCCAAAAACCCTGTTTTTGAGCCAAAAATGCACTTTTACTCCATAATTTCCTCCCCGCTAATTCACACCTGATAATTCAAATTTCATAATTCTTTTGCATTGTTTTAATACCCCTTTTTGAGCCATATTTGAGTTTGTATTTTTTTAAGATTCACGAAATTTGGAGAAACATACGATGCCCAAGTTAAAAAGATTCATTTTCCTCGTTTTGTCAGGAATTTTCATCTACGGCTGCTCACCTGAACACGCGAAGATTGTCGTTGCGACATACGGTGATTCTCAGATAACCATGGCTGAATTCGAAAAAGCTTACGCCAAAAATTCTGGCGGAACTGATAAAGCGAAGGATGACTCCCTTGCTGCGTACAAAAACTTCCTCGATCTCTATGTCAACTTCAGCATGAAACTGAAGGATGCAGCCAGGAGAGGATATGATGCAGATAAGGAAATGCAGGCGGAACTGCTTGACTATAAGAAAAAAGTAGGCGTTACTTATATACAGGAAAAACTTCTCATAGAACCAAAAATTCTTGAACTCTGGAATATGAGAAAGACCGAGTATAAAGTAAGTCATATTATGATTAGACCTGACTCATCAGGCGAAGAAAACGCCAGGAAAAAAGCCGAAGAGGTGATTGCAAAGTACCGCGCCGGTCAGTCTTTTGAAGCGCTGGCGGATGAATATTCTGAAGACACCTACTCCAAAAAGCAGGGGGGTGATATATATTACATCACAGCGGGAACCATCATCCCTGAGTTTGAAGACCCGGTTTATGAATTAAAAGCAGGTGATATATACCCTGTACCGGTAAAAACGAAATATGGCTTCCATGTTATAAAAGTAACTGAAATTCGCGAAAGAATTCCGCAGGTAAAAGCAAGCCACATTATGGTTGACTTTTTTGATGCAGACGGAAATGCTGATTCAGCCGCGGCTAAAGCCAAAATAGACAGTCTTTATCAGGCGGTAATGAATGGTGCGGATTTTGCCGAGCTGGCTGTGCAGCATTCAGAAGATCAGGGAACCGCGCGCAATGGCGGCGACCTCGGATTTTTTGAGAGAAGAATGATGGTTAAAGAGTTTGATGAAACTGCATTTAACCTCCTCCCCGGTCAGGTTTCAGGCGTGATTAAAACCGGTTATGGCTATCATATCATTAAAGTTACCGAACGCAAACCTTATCCGTCATTTGAAGAGGATAAGGAAAATCTGAAGCGTATATATAAGAACACCCGTTACGAGCGTGATTATAATAAACTTACCGCGGACCTTAAAGTTAAATATCAGTATGCCGTAAACGAAGCAACCGTTATTGAACTGGCAACAAAAGCAGACAGTACCCGCGCGAATGATGAATTCCGCGGCGCAGACTGGCCTGAACTGAAATCCAAGCCGATTATGAGTTTCGGCAGCACTCAGGTTTCCGTGAATGAATTTATGGAGATCCTTATTCCTCTGAATGAATTCACAAACCGCTTTATTAATCGTGCGATGATTGAAGATGGTCTCAAAAAGGTCAGTAACGATAAGGTTGTTGAAATTGATGCAGTTAACCTCGAAAAGAATAATGCTGATTTTTCTGATCTGATGGCAGATTACAAAAACGGTATATATATCTTCAAACTGCAGGATGACGAAGTCTGGAGCAAAATTGAGCTTGACAGCACACGGCTTCATGCCTTCTGGGAGAAATCACGTGAAAAATACCGCTTTGAAAACAGGGTTGAGTTTGCTGAAATTTTCTCGAAATCTGACTCGTTAATTAACCTCTATCATCAGATGCTGCGCGGCGGTGAGAACTTTGATTCACTGGCAGCCAGATTCACTGAACGCCCCGGCTATAAGGAAAAAGCTGGTAAGTTCCAGGTGCTTAATGTGAACTCCTCACAACAGTCCACCGAGGCGTGGAAACTTTCTAACGACGGAGATTTCAGTTCGCCGTTTCAGGTGACCGCGGGGTATTCAATCGTGAAACTCATCAGGAAAGACCCGGCGCGCGAAAAAAACTTTGAGGAGGCACGCGCTGAGGTGAGTGGTGCATTCCAGGAGGAAGAAAGCAAGCGTCTTGAAAAAGTGTATATTGAGTCACTTGAAAAAGATTTTAAACCGGTTAAATTCTACGATACACTTGAATCAGCGTTCAAAGGCAGCGCTAACTAAGGTATTTTTTGTTTCTCTTGCTTTTCTTTCCTTCACAGGATGTGAAAAGAAAGAGGTTGAAACAGAATATATTGCCAGAGTTAATAATTCACGGCTGACTGAAGCTGAGCTTTCAGCCGTGATTGATACCTCGTCAGCCGGAAAATCCGGTCGTGATGAGTATATACGCTCCTGGGTTGATCAGGAACTGCTGTATCAGAAGGCGGAAAAATCAGGTATCACCGGTGATGAGGAATTTTCATTGAAACTTACCCGGGCCAAAAGGCAGATGGCTATTTCAATGTTTCTGGAAAAGTATTTCTCTGACTCATTTCAGGAGCCCACAGAAGAAGATCTGACTCTTTTTTACAGTTCCATGAAAGACGCATTCCGGCTGAGCAGCACCGGCTTCCTGTTTAACAGAGCTACTCTCAGCAGCGAAGACGGCGCTGTGATGTTCAGAGAAAGGTTATTTACTGAACAATGGGAACGGGTGGTTAAAACTTTTCCTAAACCGGCGTCAATACTTTCCTCTGAGGTTGGTGTTTTTGAATATGATTTTGAGACCTCAGATTATCAGATCAAAAAATTTCTTGAAAATTTTTCTCCCGGTGAAATCAGCATGATCTTTTCGGTTCGTCCGGGCGAATATACCATCCTTCAGCTTAAAGAAAAGTACCGGAGGAACGATGTGCCGCCGCTGAGCGTCATAACATCATTAGTTAAAGAATTATATAAAGATGCACAAAAGAAAATCCTGTTAAAAAAACTGATGGATGAGCTTTATGCATCGGGTGAAGTTGAAATAAAATAAAATATTTATGAAAAAAATACTGTTCCTTCTCTTTTTCTTATTTACTGTTATTGCATCCGCGCAGGATGTGATAGACAAAATTGTTGCGATTGTTGATAATGAAATCATCCTGAAAAGCGAACTTGATTTTCAGGTGAATATGGTTGCAAATCAGCGCAAGATTGACCCCTCCAGCCCTAATCTCCGTACACAGGTGCTTAATGCAATGATCGAGGAAAAGCTCCTTTACGCGCAAGCGCTGCTTGATTCAATTGTTGTGAGCGAGGAAGAAGTCCGCCGTCAGATTGATTATCAGCTTGAGACCATTATTTCGCAGGTCGGCTCCAAAGAAAAAGTTGAGCAGATGTATGGTATGACGATGGAAAAAATCAGGCGTGAGATTCGTGATAATGTCCGCAAAGAAATTCTGGTGAACCGGATGCAGGAAAAAAAATTCGGCATGATTGAATCATCAAGACGAGAGGTTGAAGAGTTTTTTACCAAATTTAAGGACAGTCTCGGAGTGATACCGGAGAAGGTGAAACTTTCCCATATCTTCCGTAATCCACAGACCTCAACTGCGCTGAAACAAAAATATTTTGACCTCGCGAAAGCAATTCTTGATTC
Organism: Ignavibacteriales bacterium; assembly: GCA_045863035.1. Classification (GTDB taxonomy): domain Bacteria; phylum Bacteroidota; class Ignavibacteria; order Ignavibacteriales; family Ignavibacteriaceae; genus H2-BAC3. The sequence goes on from BTUV01000075.1 coordinate 13,276, forward strand.
TATTAAAGCAGGGGCTGATTTCGCTGAGATGGCAAAAAAATATTCCGAAGACCCCGGCAGTGCTGCTGCGGGAGGTGATCTTGGTTACGTGAAGCGTGGAGTTTTCTATCCGGAATTTGAATCGGCGGCTTTTGCGCTTGAAGTTAACGAACTGTCGGAGGTTATTGAATCACCGGTAGGTTATCATATCATTCAGCTTATGGATCGCCGCGGCGAGTCAATCAGCTCGCGCCACATACTCATAAAAATTAAGGCCGATGACGAAGCTGATCTTGATGCAATTGAATTCCTCACGGATATACGCGACAGCGTTCTGAAGGGACACGGCAAATTTTCTGATTATGCGCGTAAATATTCTGACGATAATGAGACAAAAGATTTTGGCGGTGTGCTTGGTACTTTTTATATGGAACAGCTTGACAAAAATCTTCTGGATATTGTAAGCAAAACAAGAGAAGGAGATATCAGCTATCCGAAACGAATTAATGTTAGCCAGATCAATTACGGCTACCATATTGTATGGATTGAACAAAGACTCGCCCAGCATAAACCTGATCTTGAAATCGATTTTACTGATCTGAAAAAGCTTGCTGATGAGTATAAAAAGCAGCGGTTATACGCTGAGTTTCTGACTGAATTAAAATCAAAAATTTTCTGGGAAGTTAAAATCTGATGAATCAGACCGGTGATGAATCAATGCAGGATGATGTAAAACAGGCAGAACGCCTTGCCGATGCAATTGCGTCTATCAAAAAGGAAATTGGCAAAGTTATCATTGGACAGGATGCAGTAATTAATCAGTTACTGATTTCAATGCTCTGCAAAGGACACTGTTTACTGGTTGGTGTGCCGGGCCTTGCAAAAACTCTTCTCATTAAAACGTTTTCGCAGGTGACAGATCTGAAATTTAACCGTATTCAGTTTACGCCTGACCTGATGCCTTCAGATATATGCGGCACTGAAATTATTGAAGAAGACCAGGTGAGCAAGAAAAGAAATTTCAGATTCATTCCGGGTCCGCTATTTGCTAATGTGATTCTTGCTGATGAGATAAATCGTACTCCGCCAAAGACGCAGTCAGCGCTGCTTGAGGCGATGCAGGAACACAAAATAACCGTTGCAGGCAAGACCTACACGCTGGATGAACCCTTCTTCGTCCTTGCGACACAGAACCCCATTGAGCAGGAAGGTACTTATCCGCTCCCTGAAGCTCAGCTTGATCGTTTTATGTTTAATCTCTGGCTGGACTACCCCGCGTATGAAGAAGAGAAGGAAATAGTAAGGAGCACAACCGGTATGATTGCCTCTGCTCCTTCAGTTGCGGTGAGCGGAACAGAGCTCATCGGCTATCAGGAGCTGATTAGAAAAGTTCCTGTAGCAGATTCAGTCATAGATTACGCTGTAACCATGGTTGGCAGAACCCGCCCACAGTCAGAAACTGCACCGCAGTATATTAAGGATTATGTCAGGTGGGGCGGCGGACCGAGAGCTTCGCAGTATCTGATACTTGCAGCCAAGGCAAATGCCATCATAAACGGAAGATATACACCCTCTGAAGATGATGTCCGCATTGCGATGAAACCGGTTCTGCGCCACAGAATCATTACCAATTTTACGGCCGAGGCAGATGGCGTGAATTCAACAGAAATTATACAAAGATTAATTAGTAGTTAGTAGTTAGTTACTCACCTTACGCAAAGTAAGGCAAAAATGTCATAAATTTGAGTACTTAAAAAAGGAGTTATCAGATGGATCGCAAACTTTTAGATTTATACGTTGATTACTTGATATCTTCCTTTTCTTATACTACGGCTGTTGGGC
>BTUV01000076.1:0-14920 GCA_045863035.1 Ignavibacteriales bacterium
AGATTCGGCAACAATCCCGGTTTAAGTTCACAAAAATACCCCCTCGGATTCCTAACCTTTCTCAACCCGCCTCAAATTCACTCATCCAAAGAACCGTTTTCGCCTCAATGATTTCCTTATTTTCCGTCTTGTCATTTCAAATTATCTGTTGCCGGAACCGGTACAGCCACCCGAAGGGCGGAATTCTGTTTGGTATCACTTTTCCAGACACATTTTCCGCCGTACCAGACAGGTAAATCAGCCGGAAATCATGCGAAATGGCTGATTTTGTGATGGCACGTGAATTGCTAAACCAATTGAAAACATAAACGAGGTTTCGATGTCAACATTTTTTATCCCCGAGAATTTAGCGGTTAGCGATTCCGGATTCCTTTTCCTCCCCAATACCGGCGAGACTTTTTCTCTTAATGAAATGGGGCGGGTTATCTTTCGCATGCTTCAGCAGAAAAGAAGCGAAGAAGAAATCATCACGGAAATCTGTTCTGAATATCAGGTTGACCGTTCTATCGTATCACGCGATGTGGATGATTTTGTCTCACAGCTTAAAAACTATTCCCTTATAAAGGTAGCATGAATATCGCAGTAACCGGCCTGAACGCCACAGATAATCCGGGACCGGGTGTACCCGTCATCCGCTGCCTCCGCGAGCAGGATGAATTTACCCCGCGGCTGATAGGGCTTAACTACGATGCCCTGGAGCCGGGTATCTATATGGATGATATCGCATCGGCTAACTATTTTATTCCCTACCCTTCAAACGGGCTGGAAAATCTCTTTGAGCGGCTGATGTACATCCACTCAAAAGAGAAGCTGGATATCATCATCCCCACGCTGGACTCTGAACTATACGGTTTTATCAAGTTGCAGGACCGCCTGAAGGCACAGGGCATAGAAACCTATCTTCCGCGGATTGACTCCCTCAACTGGCGCGGCAAGGACAAACTCTTTGACTTCTGCAAAGCCAATGATATATCAGTCCCGAAAAATGAAGTAGTAACCAACGAACGCGACCTCAAATCAAAAGCAAAGGAACTTGGCTATCCGGTTGTGGTTAAGGGTATCTTTTATGAAGCATATATATCATATAATGAAGAAGAGCTCGAAGGGCAGTACCGCAAATTAGTGAACAAGTGGGGCTTTCCCATTATTCTTCAGGAATATATAAAAGGAGATGAGTTTAACGTCTGCGCGCTTGGTGATGGCGAAGGAGAAACCGTGGGAGCCGTTGCCATGAGAAAGCTGTATATAACAGACAAAGGCAAGGGCTGGGCAGGAGTTACCATCAATGATGAAGAACTGCTTTCGCTGACTCACAAAACCATCCGCCGGATGAAATGGCGCGGCGGCATGGAGCTTGAATTCATGAAATCAAAAAAAGATGGCAAGTTTTATCTGCTTGAAATTAACCCGCGCTTCCCGGCATGGGTATATCTCACCAAAGCAGCAGGGCTGAATCTGCCCCACCTGATGGTCAAACTGATCAAAGGGGAAAAATTCACTTACCCGACTGAGTTTGAAATCGGCAAGATGTTTGTCCGCTGCTCGTGGGATTTAATTACTGACATGAAACAATTTGAAAATATTACCGTGAACGGAGAGATGACGAACAATGGCTAAGAGATATGAAAAACCGGTTATAACAAGACATCAGTCTGGTTTGATGAATAAGATCGGGGCAGCACCGCTGATTGCTCCGAGAACTGAGATTGACGGCGTTCCCGTTACCAAATTAGTTGAAGAGTTTGGCAGTCCGCTTTTTGTCCTGTCAGAAAAAAAGATGCGGCAGAACCAGAGAAATTTTTACCGTGTGTTTAAGACCCGTTACCCCAAGGTTCAGTTTGCATGGTCGTATAAAACAAATTACCTGAATGCTGTCTGTAAAGTGTTCCACTCAGAAAACTCTTGGGCTGAGGTAGTATCCGAATTTGAATATGATAAAGCGCTGCGGCTTGGCGTAAGCGGTGACCATATCATCTTTAACGGTCCGGACAAAAGTGATGAAGCTCTGCTCAAAGCAGTCAGGAATCACTCAAAGATTCACATTGACCATTTTGATGAGCTCTATTCACTGATTGAGATTACCGAGCGTGAAAATCTTCAGGCAGATGTTGCAATACGTATCAATATGGATACCGGTATATATCCCCTCTGGGACCGTTTCGGGTTTAATTATGAAAACGGCGAAGCATGGCAGGCAATCAAGCGCATCATCGCGGCAAAACATCTTAACCTCACCGGGCTTCACACACACATCGGCACTTATATCATGAGCGCGGATGCTTATAAAATTGCTGCAACCAAATTAGCCGGCCTGATGAAAAGCATCAGGGATGAGTTCAACATCCTGCTTGAGTATCTTGATCTCGGCGGCGGCTTTGCATCGAACAATACTCTGCTTGGTCAGTATCTCCCCGCTGAACAGATGGTTCCGGGCATTGAGCAGTTTGCCGATGCAATCTCAGCCGGTATATTCGAATTCAATTTCAGAAATGATGAACTGCCCTTGCTCATCCTTGAAACCGGCCGCGCACTGGTTGACGATACCGGATTCCTTATAACAAGTGTGCTTGCCAACAAACGGCTCTCAACAGGAAAGAAAGCAGTCATCATTGATGCAGGTGTAAACATCCTCTTTACCAGCTTCTGGTATAAGCACAAGATACAGCCGGCTCAGGAAACAGGTATTCACACAGAAGATACCGCGCTTTACGGACCGCTCTGCATGAATATTGACTGCGTACGCGAGTCTATCGTGCTTCCGTCTCTGAACAAAGGCGATAAACTGGTGATAGAATATGTCGGCGCTTATGACATGACGCAGTGGATGCAGTTTATCGCCATGCGGCCTAATGTGGTAATGATCATGGAAGACGGCAAAGTAGAACTGATACGCAAATCTGAAAATCTGGACTATCTGCTTGACCGCGAAGTAATGCCGGAACAGCTCAAGTGAACATTCTCTATAAAAACAGGCATCTGAAGGGTTTGCTGCTCTCATACGCGCAGATCTTCTTCAGCCCGAACGCGGCATTCGGAGCCGGGCTGCTATTAACCACATTCCTCAATCCTTCAGCCGGTCTGACTGCCATGCTGAGCGTTCTCGCGGTTAATCTGGCCGCGGAGGCAGCGGGTTTTGACAAAGACCGCATTGCATCAGGGCTCTATGGCTTTACCGGCTTCCTCCTCGGAGCCGGTTACAGCTATTTCTTTGTGCCTTCGCTGCAGGGGTATCTCTACCTTGCCGTTCTGCTTGCCGCATCGGTATATATATCAGCGTTCATGCAGAATTATATCTATAACACTTTCAAAACAGGCGCTTTCACGCTTCCGTTTTTGATTACGTTTTATCTGCTTTTTGCTATCCTCCTTTATTCCGGACAGCAGATGCAGGACTGGACGTATGAAGCAGACCCCTTCTCTCTGAACCTGTTCCTTGAGATTTATTTCAAGTCACTGGGCTTTATTCTGCTTCAGAAGGAACTGATTACCGGAATTGTGATTGCAGTACTGCTGCTGATATACAGCAGGGTATTGTTCGCGCTGAGTTTACTTGCATACAGTGTGGCGTTTCTGCTCGGTTATATCATGCATGCTGATATTAATGAAGGCGTGATGATCTTCGCGGGATTTAATTCCATACTCACGGCTTTTGCGGTGGCGGGGTGCATGGTTATCCCTTCACGCAGCAGTCTGTTAACCGGATTCTTCGGCGTAATCATTGCTTCATTCATTACCGTGCTCTCATACGACCTTTTCTCCGGAGCGGGTCTGCCGGTTCTGGTGCTGCCGTTTAATATTGCAGCAATCATCATACTTTCAGCGCTCTATTACAGAACAAACGGACTTCATCCGCAATTGCTCTACTTCTTACCCGGCTCACCGGAAGAAAATTTATATTATCATCTTACAAGGCGTTCAAGATTCGATAAATTTAAGTATTACTTTCCCGAACTGCCGTTTTATGGTGAATGGTCTGTTTCTCAGGGAGTTAACGGCAGCATCACTCATAAAAATGCATGGGGCTTTGCATGGGACTTTGTCATCACCGATAAAAAACAGTCGCAGTTCAGTAATAACGGATATGAGCTTAAGGATTACTACTGCTATGATGCTCCCGTTACTGCCCCGCTTGACGGCCGTGTGGTTGAAGTAATTAACACCATCCCTGAAAATATAGTCGGTGAAGCAAACCTGAAAAATAACTGGGGCAATACTATCATCATAGATCACTATGAAGGTCTTTACAGTGCACTCTCTCATCTGAAACAGAATTCTGCAAAGGTTGCGCCGGGTGACTATGTGAAAAAAGGTGATATCATCGCCGCCTGCGGTAACAGCGGCCGCTCACCTTATCCGCACCTGCATTTTCAGTTTCAGTTAACTCCGAAGATCGGTGAGAAAACCTATTACTACCCTCTAAGCCACTTTGTTGAACAGCATAAAAACGGCTGGCTGCTGAAGAATTTTGACAGTCCGTCTGAAGGAACCGTCATCAGCAATCTTGAAGCCGACCGGATGATGACCTCTGCTTTCAATTTCTCGCTGGGTGATGCGATGATCGTAAAAGGAAAAGTAAAGGGGAAAGAAAAAACAGAAACCTGGACCGTGCATGTAACTATATATAATGAGCTTTACCTGCTTTCCACTTCCGGAGATATTGCATATATCTACAATACCGGAAAGGTATTTTATCTTTCAAATTATGTGGGTTCCAAAAGCAGTCTGATATATTATTTCTATCTCGCCTCGCTGCAGGTTCCCCTTACGGCCAGGGAACATCTCCACTGGTCAGATAAATTCTCTCCTGCTCATTATCCTGACTCACTGCAGAGAATTCTCAGTGAGGCCTTTGTATTCTTTTACAATAAAATTGAGGCAGAAAGTTCTTTCATCCTTCACAAACCACAGCCGGATATGGTAAAAGTTGAGTCAGAGATCCACTTAAAATCCATGCTCAGTAATCCGGTAAAGAAAAGATATAAAACAAGTCTGATTGTTACCAAAGCCGGGGGAATCAGCAGTATAGCCATTTATAAAGACAGCACACCTGTTGCTGAACTAGAAATAACAGAATATGAAAGGAATACCTTATGAAAAAGTATATCATTACCGGACTGCTTGCCTTGAGTATCGTTGTTGCCGGCAGCACACTCCTCAACTCACAGACTGCAAAGATTAAAGCATTTAATGAATCTGTGCAATACGAGCAGAATAAAAACTATAAACAGGCGCTCAGCTCAATCGAAAAGATATACTCAGATAATGCAAAAGACTATTTTGTAAACCTGAGAATGGGCTGGCTTCATTACAATCTGCTGAATTATGATAAATCAGAAAAATATTACCGTCTTGCCGCCGAGATTAACAGCAAATCAGTTGAAGCAATGATAGGACTTACCTATCCGCTCGCAGCTAAGGAGCAATGGAAAGAAGTTGAAGCTCTGTATCAGAAGATACTTAAGATTGACGGAATGAACTACACCGCCAACCTGCGGCTCGGTCAGATGTATCTCTACCGCGCTGACTATACCGGAGCAAAAAAATATCTGGAACGCATTTATTATGTCTATCAGAGCGATTACGAACTTAATTTGTATTTTGGCTGGGTGATGTATTATCTTGGTGATAAAAATAACGCGCGTGAAATGTTCACCCGTGTGCTCATGCAGAACAGTAAAGATGCCTCAGCCAACGAAGGATATAATCTTGTTAAATAAAAACAAATTCTTCCGTTTCCTTCTCTTCATGGCCGTGCTTTTGTTTTTGCAAACTGAAAGTGCCGCGCAAACAGTATATACTTCCCCTTCGCTCTTTGTTTCCTATGGTGATTATTCAACCGGCAGAACTTCATCAGGGACAGAATTCTTCCTTCCGGTTACCTTCAACGGACAGTACACCATTGGAGGGGGATTTTCCTCCGTTCTGCTCAAAGAGTCCGACTGGGAGTATCAGCAGACCCTCATCCCGCTAAACGCAGGATATTTTTCATATCCCTGGCAGGGGCGGATTTCCTATGCTTCCCTCACCGGTAAATATGATTATAAACAGGCCGCAGGATATAACTACAAGGACAAGGGAAATATCTTCTCAGGAGAGATTCACTACTGGGATAATTACGACAACTTCGGGCTTCACTATGCATATCACGAATATAAAGGTATTCTGACTTCAGACAGTCTGAGGCAGTTAACCGTGCAGCAGATTCAGGCACGGTATGAGTTTGTCATTATTCCTGAGTTATACCTTTCACTGCGCCCCGGTGCAAGTCTGCTATCCGATGACAGGAATCTCTATTACTTTGGTGCAAAACTGCATTATTTTCCGCTGCCAGAGTTAATAATCAGAACGGGCGGTTTTGTTGGCAAACGGGCTTACTACTTTGATAATGATACCTTTACCCTGTTTAATCAGTACGCTACACAAAAATCTCAGGTGTTCATTCAGGCAGAATATTTTCCGATGCTTAATCTTAAACTTACCGCAGGATTTCAGACCACACGGTTTGAGGGATATAACATTAATTATATTTACGGAGGAGTAAGCATTCCCGTGTTGTTTTAGTTTCTCCCGGAATCCGGAAGATTCGTACATTGGTAGAAATCACACAATCATAACACACCCGAATCCTGAGGATTCGTATGTTGGCTGGATTTCTTGATCAGACAGAACAGGATAATGTCATCTTTAGGGGCTTTATTGAAGCCCGAGGATCGGGATGGCCCGTTAATAAAAGAGCAAAAAACTAATACAAAGTTCCTGTTACTTCAACAAAACCGATTTTATCTGTTTTGTACCAATCTTAGTTTGCAGCCGCACAATATAAATACCGGATGATAGGTTCGTACCAGATTCATCCTTTCCGTTCCAGTTAAATCTCTCACGGCTCCCAGTACCAATTCCTCCGGCCAGTTTCATTATCTGTCTGCCCATAATATCATAAATCACCACCTCATACTCCTCATATAGTGGTACCGAAATCTCGTAAGTTTGTGTTGCATTAAAGGGGTTAGGGAAAGCAGAAATTAAAAAATTTTCTGGTGATAACATCTCATCATTTACACTTGTGCCAATTGTTGTTCTGTAAATCTTAGAGAACTTTCTTACTCTTATATGACCAAAATTATTTATGATATAATCCTGAGATATTATTATTTCCATCCTACCATCACCGTCAATATCATACATAGTTCCGCCATAATATTGACTTGTGACACCTTGAGGTACACGGTCAATAAATTTTACATAATAAAGTGCATAGTTATGAGCATTCGGGAAACCCCTGAAGGTTAGTATAAAAAACACACCATCAAGACAGATAATAAGTTCGTCAACTCCGTCTCCGGTAATGTCTTTCGCAAGCATATTATATGCTGAAAAGGAAAAAATTCCAGGTATCTCAATTCTTGCAACCGGCTCAAACTGATTGTCTCCGGTTGCTTCAAATGCCGTAAAACGGGTTACACCGACTCCGTCCCGGAAGGCATCACCGCCAACCCAAAATTCCTTTCTTCCATTACCATCTATATCATTGCTCGCAGTATGCATATAGGGATTTGAATGTCCAACAGTACCCGTCCATGAATTCGTGTAGGTACCGAGTACTGGTGAATATTCAAGTATCTGGATTTTACCCTTCACATTACCCAATACTATATCAGCATATCCGTCACCATCAATGTCTTCTGCTGAGAACCCCGCAGAATATACATCTTCCTGTCTGAACTCAAAAACGCTGTCAAATCCATTACGCTGCTCATTTACAGTTTTGATAAAGTTTTTATTTGGTGCTGAAAGTGAGAAATAAACCAAATCAGTAATTCCATCCAAATTAAAGTCCCCAAAAGTCGGATCATTCATTTGATACCCCATATCATTGAGTGCCATTTCATTAACGGGGAAAGAAGAGTTGCTTGACCCTGTCATTACAAAACCATATCTTCCCCCAGGAAAAGTCTGGATATATACTTCCAAGTCCCCATCATCGTCAACATCATACAATGTTATTGGTTGTATAAGTGTATCTATGTAAATATGTCTTACAATAAAATCATCAATTTCCGGGTCATATTCAAATATTTTTGCAGGGAAGGGTAACCAAGAGTTATCTACAAAGTACACATCATTGCCATAGACTTCAGCAAAACCATTCTTATTAGCATCCCCGACAAGTACAGGGCTTACTTGATTACAAGTTGCATTAACCTCTTTCCAAAATGTGTAGCGGTCGTGGTATAAAAGTGTATCTACATTTAGAACATCTATTACAACTGTGTCTATTCCATCAACCGGAAGATTGCCTTGTTCAGGATAAATACCTTTTACAATGGAATTACCCCCAGGATATTTTATCAAAAGCAAACTGTCCGAATTATTGTACAACTCACTTTCAATGCTTTGCTTTAACAACTCCTGCTTTATTTGCTTCAAATTCTGACCATGCAGAAACATAATCTGCAAAAACAAAATGCTTAATACTATGTTCTTCATAAGATTCTCCATTTATACAGAATGAAAGCTGGTCATCATCTGGTTTAGACGATGACCAGAAGAAATGCTTTAATTGTGGCTGATGAAACAACTGACCCGTAAGTATTAAGCCGGTAATACTTAATTGAGCCGTTCTGCCCCTCTCTAAGAACTATATGAATCCCATCCCTATTGGCAAATTGGTCTAATTTGTCAAGATAGGGCTCATTAATGGAAGTCGTAACCACAGACTGCCACTGCTGTGCCCAAATGGGGGGGGGGCGATTAAAAATAAAGCGAATAAGAGGAAAAATTTTGATTTCATATCGGTACCCATAAAAATTTGTTAATGATGGGTAAAGTTAAATATTTATTCTTTGCTGGTCAAGTAAAAATTGAAAAAACAGAACCTTTCGATCTAAACAAAATTTTCAATTTTGTGTTATTTTCACATAACTGTTGTTAGCTAACTTTGTAATTACACAATTTTTATTTCCATGAAAACCATAAAAGACCTAAACCGCATTTCAGAAAAGAAAACCCGCACCATAGTGGGGATGATGTCAGGCACCTCTCTTGACGGAATCGATGTCTCCCTCTTCCGTGTGAGGGGAACCGGAAGCGCATCAAAACTAACCGTGCTTAAAAACAGATCATTTCAGTTCCCCAGGGGAATGCAGGAGATGCTGCTTAAAAACTCAGAGACCGGCGGCGGAAACGTTACTGATATCTGCCGGCTTAATTTTATGGTGGCAAATGTTTATACCGAATGCATCCTTAAAATAATTCGCTCGGCAGGTCTGACCCCGGCTGCTGTTGACCTCATCGGCTCACACGGTCAGACCATTCACCACCTCCCCATTGAAGGAAAAATCTTCGGCGTCCCCGCTGCTTCAACTCTGCAGATTGGTGACCCGGCAGTAATCGCAAAAAAAACCGGCATCATTACCATAGGCGATTTCAGAACCGGTGACATTGCACTCGGAGGTCAGGGTGCACCACTCATCCCCTATTTTGACTATATACTCTACTCATCAAAAAAGAAGAACCGTGCCCTTCTGAATATCGGCGGTATATCAAATATGACCGTCCTGCCCGCAAACGGAAAAAGCAGTGATGCCATTGCATTTGATACCGGTCCTGGCAACATGCTTATTGATTACCTGACCAAAAAATATTTCAACCAGCCGTATGATAAAAATGGCAAGATTGGTTTTTCAGGCACCGTTCAAAGAAATATTGTTGATTTCATTCTTGAAAAGGACATCAACCTTTCCATGAAGCCGCCTAAGTCTTCGGGACGCGAGTTTTACGGAAAAACTCTGCTCAATGAGATTGTAAAGAAATTCAAAAAAGCAAATCCGGCTGACTTGATTTCATCGGTTTCATTTTATACTGCCTGTTCGGTATATCTTAATTACAAACGGTATATAGAGAAAAAAACCGCAGTACAGGAAATTATCGTCAGCGGTGGCGGAAGCAGAAACCTGTTTATCCTTGCAATGCTGCAGGAGCTATTTGGTGATACTGTTCTTGTAACCACATCAAGGGCAATCGGACTAAATCCTGATTTCAAAGAAGCACTCTGCTTTGGCATCTATGCAAATGAATTAATAGCAGGAAACCCGATTACCTTGCCTCAGGTCACCGGTGCAAAGGAAGCAACCCTTGCCGGAAAAATATGCCTGCCCTAAGGATACTAATCACCGGTGGAAGCGGTCTGCTTGGGCAGTATCTTAATAAAGCGCTCAGCCAAAAGTATGAGATACTCACCTGCTGGAATAAACATCAGGGTAACTGCACTGATTATCCGAACCTCCGTCTTGATCTTACAAACAATGATAAGATAACCGGAACGGTTAGAGAATTCCAGCCGGATGTTATTGTGCACGCTGCTGCCTTTGCCTCTCCTATACTACCTCCTGAGATAAGTACTGCTTATGTAAATCAGGTGAATGTAACAGCAACAGCACTGCTTGCAAAACTTGCGCAAGAGCAAGTTGCGAGGATGATATATACTTCAACCGACCTGGTCTATGCAGGTTACCGCGGTTCGATGCTTACTGAGTCCGCTAAACTTGTTCCCCTCTCATTGTATGCTGAAACCAAACTCATTGGCGAGGGTAAAGTTGCCCGTGAGTGTGAAAATCATGTTATACTACGCACTTCTCTTATGTATGGTATTGGGCTCAATCATGCGGTATCTCATTTCACCGGGATGGTCAAAGCCCTCAGAGAAGGAAATCCGATTAAACTATTTACCGATCAGATACGCACTCCTCTTTCCTATCCGGATGCAGCCAGAATGATTGGTGAGATAATTGAAAGATCTGAAATTTCTGGTATATATAACTTCGGAGGCAAAGACCGGCTCAGCCGTTTTGAAATGGGAGAAATCCTTTGTAAGCTCGGCGGGTTTGATACTTCACTCCTCATCCCCTCCTCCTGCCGTGATATACCAAATTATCCTGCCGTTGAAGATGTTTCACTTAATACGGATAAACTTGGTGAATCCGGTATATATGCAAACAGTTACGAACATGAAGTTAAAACTCTCCTGGGCAACTTCAGTGCATAACCAATGAGTAATAAAATAAAGCATAATCAGATTCTCGGAGCACACACATCCACTCAGGGAGGGGTAAGCGCTGCAGTAATACTCGCACAAAAACTCGGCTTTACCGGTATGCAAATCTTCACCAAGAACAATAACCGTTGGGAAGCCAAACCACTCGCAGAGGAAGAGATTACAAAATATAAATCGCTCATGAAGGAGTCAGGTATTCAGTATGTTGTATCCCATGACTCTTACCTGATTAACCTTTGCTCGAAGGATGAGATCCTGCTTGAAAAATCCCGGACCGCATTCATTGATGAACTCACCCGCTGCGAACAGCTTGGCATCACTCACCTGAATTTTCATCCCGGTGCTCACGGCGGTATGGGTGAAAAGGAGGGAATCCGGCTGATTGCAGACTCCCTCAATTACTGCCACTCACAAACCAGCAAATACAAAGTAAAAAGTATGCTCGAACTCACTGCCGGCCAGGGTACCGCGCTGGGCTGCACCTTTGAGCAGATAGCCGAAATTATCTCTCTGGTTAAAGCAAAAAAGCGAATGTGCGTCTGCATTGATACCGCCCATATCTTCGCTGCCGGATATGACATCAGAGAAAAGAAAACATACCGGAATGTAATGAAGCAATTTGATGAAATTATCGGGGCTGAACTTCTGCATTGTTATCACCTTAACGACTCTAAAAAAGAGCTCGGTTCCCGTGTTGACCGTCATGAGCATATCGGTATGGGGCACATAGGTCTTGATGGTTTCAGAAATATTATGAATGATGAGCAGTTCTTCCATGTCCCAAAAATCCTTGAAACTCCAAAAGGGAAAGAGCAAGTGGAAGACCTTCTCAACCTTAAAGTTTTGCGGGGTCTGATCAAATAAAATTTTTGGCTTATCCGGCTCGCTCATTATTCCGTATTTTTTCTCTAACTTCCCCCTTCTTTCGCGAAAATTATATGAAACAATCAAAAGGAACGGTCATTTGAATCTAAAGTCTGTGATACTACTGTTATTTATCATTCTTAGCGTGAACGGTTTTTCAATTATTCCCCCAGCCCCCGGCGTTAAAACCGATGCTACGTTTGCTAAAGCAAAACTGGAAATTGAAAAATCATATAAAGGGGGTTATTATGCAGACTACTTTCGCAAGAAAGCAGAAATAAGAGATAAGGTTAGCAAAGGGTTGCTGCCTGCTTCGGTTCTCACTGCAGATACGGTATTTGCTCTTACGCTCCTCGGTAAATATTCTGATTACAATCCGATATACTCAACCCAGTCACTGCAAAATCAGATATTTGACGGACCGACCGCAACAGGAACAGGTACTGTAACCGACTATTACCGTGAAGTTTCTTATAATCAGATGCATTTCACCGGCTCCTGCCGCGGCTGGTATGGTGTCCCGGGTACAATGGCCTCCTACGTGGGTGATAATAATGGTCTTGGTGTTCAGGGTGGACCCAAATTCGTTATTGATGTTATTCAGTCCTCAGACAGTGAGATAAATTATGCTGACTATATTCAGTATTATGATGCTCAAGGTAACCCCCGCATCGGATTTATTGCTGTAATCCACACAGGAGCAGATGCGGCTGCCGGCGCTAACAACATCTGGTCACATCGGTGGACTTTTACCGTCGCCAATAACGGTCAACCCTATACAACAAATGACATAGACCCGGTTTCAGGCCGGGCAGTTGCTATAGATGGTGACTATGCAATACAACCAGAGCTGAAAGGAAGCAATAATTCAAACGGTGCTATCATTGATATAGGAGTTTTTGCTCACGAGTTCGGTCATATATTTGGACTGCCTGACCTTTACGATACTGATAACTCTTCAGCCGGGCTTGGCAACTGGTGTCTTATGGCCGGAGGTTCTTACGGCGGAGACGGCAGCTCAGCGTATCTGCCGGTGCACATGAGCGCCTGGTGCAAAAAAGAAATGGGCTGGGTAACCGTTAATAATGTAACCGGACTTCTGATGAATCACGAACTGGTGAGCACCACTGAAAACCCGCAGATCATGAGAATCTGGCGAGGCGGGCAGACAACCGGGGCGGAGTATTTTCTGGTGGAAAACAGACAGAAAACCGGATTCGACAGCAGGTTATATACTTCGGGGCTTCTTATATATCATATTGATGAAACCAGAAGCAACAATACAAATGACAACCGCCGTCTGGTTGACCTGGAACAGGCCGATGGCAAAAGGCATCTCAATACATCTACGGGGCGTGGTGATGCGGGTGATCCTTTCCCCGGTGCATCAAATAACAGAAGATTTGATCAGATGTCAAATCCAAAATCAGATGCATATACATCAGGGCCTACATACGTTTCCGTGAGAAACATAAGATCATCCGGCTCAAAAATGATTGCCGACTATGACGTAGGCACCACACCATATATAAACATTAAAGCAATAACACTGACAGAAACCGCCCAACAGGACGGAAGGGTTGCACAAGACGAAACAGGGAATCTGAATATTACCATAACGAATATCGAGCCGGTCAGCGCTCAAAATATCCAGGTGCAAATTACTGTTGATGATCCGGGTATTGATGTGCTCAACGCCACTGCTTCCGGCTCTGTTAATGCTCTTTCAGATCAGACCATTACCATCACATCTGCTTTACGGGTTAAACCGGATTTTGAAAGTAAGATGCTTACAATAAAATATGTAATTCAGTCACCCGATAATACAGTCTCTGACAGTATAAGAATTGCAGTCGGAAAACCTGCTGTTCTTTTTGTGTCCAGATCGGAGTTCCCTGACCATTCTGCTTATTATGATTCTGCATTCGAATATTCGGCACTCCACGCGGAATTGGATTTCACTAAATCGCCGCAATTTTTTTCAGACCGCCGGATTATCATATACTCAACAGGCAGTCAAAAAGATTCACTCTTTTCGCCGGCAGAAATTGACTCACTCACTGATTTCCTGCATGAAGGAGGACGTCTGCTACTTACCGGACAAAACCTTGCAGAATATCTGAAGACTGCTTTCCCCGACTTTCTTTATCAGCAAATTGGCGCGCGCTGGGTAAAGAATAATGGTCAGCTTGCAAGAAATGTTTATGGTATTTCCTCAGACATTCTTGGGGTTAATTTCCCGCATATACGTTTCAACGGTACAGACGGAGCCGGCAATGAACGTTTAACGGATGTACTTGCTGATTCTAACGGTTTTACTGTCGCATTTTCCTATAAGAATACTGCAATTGAAGGCGCTGGCGGATGGAAACGAAATGCAGAATCAGGGTCAAAAATCATTCTGCTCGGATTCGGATTCGAAAGCATCAACAACAATGAATCCGCAATGACCCGGAATCAGATTATGCGAACTCTTCTCACCTGGCTTGATATCCCGACTTCCATTGAACAGGATTTAAGTTCATCACTCATTTCCGGATATGAGCTTTCACAGAATTATCCTAATCCGTTTAATCCTTCAACTACTATACGCTATTCAGTTCCCGCGGCGGGGGAAGCATCGTTCTTTTTATATAATGCAAACGGAGAACAAATTGCGGAAATATTCAATGGTAATGTATCCGCCGGTTCCGGAAGCATGGAACTAATCACCGGTAAATATAAACTGGCAAGCGGTATATATTTTGTCAGGATGATCTCAGGAAAGTTTTCTAAAACAATTAAAATAACCCTGCTGAAATAATCCCGTAATATTGCAGAGACGATGCACCCGTACAGACGATGCATGCGTACAAACGATGCATGCGTACAGACGATGCATGCGTACAGACGATGCATGCGCACAGACGATGCACCCGTACAGACGATGCATGCGTACAGACGATGCATGCATCGTCTCTGTTATGTTAAAAGTCAAGTAAGCCGCAAATATTATTACATCCA
>BTUV01000077.1:0-12310 GCA_045863035.1 Ignavibacteriales bacterium
CTTAAATCTCCAAAAATAGTTAAGTTTGAATTCCAATTCCATCTGAAGCATTACACTATGACGCACGGCTTCTGGCTATTCTGATTATGAAACCGGCAGAACTCTCGGTTGAAGAGCTGAGTGTAATGGCATGTGACCTTGGGCTGGACTGGGTTGCCGACTGGTTTAACTCATATTTACTTAAAGATTCACCGCACAAAGAAGAACTGCGGGAGCTTTGGATGAATTCAGATCACCCCTGGCAGGCACGGTGCGGCTGGAGTTTGACAGCAAGTAAAATTGCAAAGGGCGCTGATGGTCTTGATCTGAAAAAAATCTTAGACCGGATCGAAAATGAAATGCCCAAAGCAGCGCCGGAGGTTCAGTGGACAATGAATTTTGCCCTGGCTTACTGTGGTATTAACCATCCTGATTTCAGAACAAGAGCGCTGGAAATTGGAGAAAAACTTGGTATATATCGGGACTATCCTGTCTCTAAAGGATGCACTTCCCCTTTCGCGCCAATCTGGATTAACGAAATGGTGAGCAGACAGAAATAAATTTACAATGAACAATGTACAATGATCAATATTAAAGCATTGTGGTAATTCCGGCTTATCCCATAATCGTCTCCCGCTGCTATTCATTAAAATAATCATGAATGTACAGACACGCCGCGGCGTGTCTCGAAGTTGTGAAAAATGATTCCGGCTTATCCCATAACCGTCTCCCGCTGCTATTCATCAAAGTAATCATGAAAGTACAGACACGCCGCGGCGTGTCTCGAAGTTGTGAAAAATGATTCCGGCTCATCCCGTAACCGTCTTCCGCTGCTATTCATCAAAATAATCATGAATGTACAGCCACGCCGCGGCGTGTCTCGAAGTTGTGATACACAAATCTTGAAAATCCTCTCAATTCTGACAATCCAGCTCATCTCGCGGACTGCCCTATTCTTTTCCGAATGGTTAAAATATCCGGGTAGCATCAACCTAAGCCCTATTGCTTATTAAGCGGACAAGCTTTCCTCTGACAAAAATTATTATTTGCTAAAACGAAACTAATGTTCTGACATTTAACGCTGACTCAACAATATTTATTGACTTTTTTTCAAAAAATTGAAAAAAAAGTAAAAAAAACCGTCATTAACCTGTTTATTAATCGTTTTTTTAACCGTTTTTTTAACCCCCCGCCGCTACTTTTGTCCATATTAAAATAATATCCTTCCTTGCGGGGGAGAAGGGAGGATTATTTTCTGGAAGGAAGGATATGAAAAATCAAAAACAGAAGACCTGTGTTTACTGCGGAGAACAGATTTCGGCTAAGGCGCTCAGATGCAAATACTGCCGGATGGATCAGCCAAAGCCCCGTCTCGGAATTCTGAGCCGCATTCTGAGAAAACTGAGAGGGGTATAAGGTGGGTGAGCCAAGTATTCCGGGAAAATTTAATTTATCGGGAAAAGAGGGTTGATTGTGATTAAAAAAACTTTTACAATTACTATCATAACACTGCTTGCGGGGGTCATTTTTGTGAGTTTTCACTACAATGAGTTTGGCTATAATCCGATGCGGAGTGCGGAGGTAAAAGCTAAAAGCACGAAGGCAGTGAAAGTTCTTCCGGAGGAGCTTGCCGGCGTGTATAAGGGGGTTCGACCGCTTTATGTTATAAATGAATCGGAGTCGGCAAATCTGAGTCCGGGCAGAAAAAAGCCGGTGAAGAAAACAGAGCTGCACTTCATTGTTATTGAAACTGGAATTATCTGGCTGGCAGAATCCGACAGTCAGGATAGTACCTTCAGGCATTATGAAGGAAGTTACATGGTAACTGATAATTCAGAAAGCAGCGTAGAAATTAAAGCAGATTTCCGGGTGTGGAATAAACAAGGAAAAACGTATAGCATCCGGTTTGACCGAAGCATGGGGAAAGTTTTTGCGCGCGGTGAGGGGGAGCCGGAGTTTGAACTGCAATATATACAGTAGCTTTGTCTCCTAATATATATAATCTTATTAAGGTTCATGTAAGCGAAAGAGTTAAGAGATGATCAGGTGAAAAAGAAAATAGTTTTATTCGCGGCGTTATTTTCATTGATGCTGATGACCAATGCATGCAGCTCAATTGAACGTGACGCAAAAAAAGTTGCGGAATTGACCTGTGAGGCACAACAATTAATGAAGAGAGCAGCATCGGGGGATATGACGGTTCTTGAAAGAAGTCAGGAATTGATTCTGGAGGCAAATACATTACGGGAAGAACTTGAAAAGAAATATACAACCGCTGAGGAGATGGAAGAATTTCTGAGGGCACTGAGCAGAAATCTTGAAGATTGCAGTAAGGATACCGGCAGTACATTTGAGTGAGGAGGGGATGGGCAAAGCAGTTATGGTACTATAAGATCATACAACTCTAAACAACCAAAAAGTGAGAAAAGAATGAAAAACGAAAACGAAAAATTCTGTTCTGAATGTGGAGAGGTTATCCACATTAAAGCAGAAATTTGTCCTAAGTGTGGTATCAGGCAGGCGGCTACTGTTCATAACTCTCCTCAACAGAGGGAAAATGATAACAGAGGTTTAATTCTGCTGCTGCTTTGTTTCTTCCTCGGCTATCTGGGGGTGCATAGATTTTACACCGGTCACACAGGAATAGGCATCGTGCAACTGCTTACACTCGGCGGATGCGGTATCTGGACGCTGGTTGATTTTATCATTATTCTGATGGGTAACTTTAAGGATGCTCAGGGGAATATTATTAAACTGTAGATATGATACGATGAAAACCCTGATAAGAAATTATCCGGTTATGATAATGACCGGATATTTCCTTGCAGCGTGGTTAATCGAAATGGCAGGCGGAGCAGATCTTGTTCCGCCTTGTCTCTGGAAGGCAATGTTTAACGCTGAATGTCCGGGTTGTGGACTGAGCACAGCCGGGGAGCGTCTGATGGTACTTGACCTGACAGGCGCCTGGCTGGCTAACCCATTGATATATATTGCCGCGCCGATTGTGGGGTATGTGGTTTATAAGGAAGTATATAAGAATATATTCCGGACTTCTGCCAATTAGTATGATGCGATTTGTTTCTGAATTAACGAAATGGTAAGCAGACAGAAATAAATTTACAATGAGCAATGTACGATTAACAACTCCGAAGCTGCATTTTCAACGCACAATGAACATTTCCGGTAGCCACCGGGAATAAATTAAGAATTAAGAATTAAAAATTAAGAATTAAAAATTAAGAATTAAAAATTAAGAATCTGCAATGAACATTTCGGGCGGCCCGCTCTTTCCTGACAGAGGAAGTTTTTAACAGAATAAATTTTCTGGCAGAATTTAAAATTGTGTTTGCCGGGTTCTGTATTGGAAAGAGGGGCAGATTACATTTCATAATTCATAATTCATACTTCATACTTCATACTTCATAATTATTTAAGCAGTGTTATTTTGATTATACTGCTATATTCACCCGCATTCATCCGAACAAAATATATTCCGGTGGAAAGTCCCTCTCCGCTAAATTCGACAGTGTGTTTTCCGGCGCTCATATCCTGATTAACCAGTTCTTTAAGCTTTCTTCCGGTTATGTCATACACGCTTAGTGTTACCTTTGCGGTGAATGGAACTGAAAAGGTGATTACGGTTGCCGGATTGAACGGATTGGGATAGTTTTGTTCCAAAGAGTATGAAGTAACGCCGATTTCAAACTCCTGCTCAAGAGGATAAATTTTCTCCTCACCGTTATAATCAGTCTGAATCAGCCGGTAGCGGTAGCTGCCCGGTTTAAGATTTTTATCGGAGTATATATAAGAACGGGGTTCGGCTGTGGTTCCGCCCGCGGGGAGTGTTGCCGCGGCAGTCCATCCGCTTTTGTTAAAGCTGCGTTCAACGCGGAACTCTTTACTGTTCTGCTCGGTAGCCGTAGTCCACTGCAGCGCAATATCAAATCCGGTGACGGAGCCGGTAAATGATGTCAGTTCAACGGGTACGTTTGAGGGCTGGTAATAACCCATTACGATACCGCTGTTACCGGAGATCCATGCGTGTGCTGCATCAGTCATCCACACATCATCAAAGGTGGAGATGGTGTAGCGCGGTTCAGCGGTCCATACTTTGCCGCCGTCTGTTGATATATACGCGTAACCGCTTGCGCAGGCAGCCATGGCAAAAGTTCCGGAAGGAGATTCAACGATGTGAATTCCCCATACTGACTGGTTGGGTGGAGTCTCAGCCGGGAACCAGTTAAGCCCGCCGTTGGTAGTATAGAAGGTATTGCCGCTTGTTCCTCCGGCAACTCCGGTAAATTTATTGGCGAAGGAGATTCCGTATGTGCCAAGCCCGCCATTGGAAAGCTGTTCGGTCCAGGTCTGCCCTCCGTTAGTGGTGGCGTATATCTTTTCTCCCGTACCGGCAACCCAACCGTATTCGGGGTCAACAAAATCCATATCCCAAAGCAGTGAGGTGCTTCCGGCAATACTTACATCCTGCCAGGTGTTTCCGCCGTCAGTGGTTTTTGCGACTGCTCCGTTTGTACCGGCGGTATATCCGGTCAGAGGCGTTACAAAGTCAATACCAAGAAGCTGCGTTGTTGAGGGAAGTCCGGTTAACAGTTCAGAAAAGGTGGCGCCGCCATCAGTGCTGCGTACTACTTTTGATTCGTACGCTGCTATATATACGCGGTCGGCAGAGGGTACACTGACTTCATTAAGCTCAAGGGTACTTCCGGAAGTCAGCGGTGTAAAAGAGTAACCGCCGTCAGTAGATTTGGCAACATATCCGTTAGCGCCTACAACCCATCCGGTCAGATGGTCACTGTGAAATGATATATCCTTCAGCCGGCTTGAAGTAAATCTGCGGTTGAGCGGCTGCCAGGTTGCTCCTGCATCGGTTGACTTATACATATATCCGGAACCTCCGGCAAGGTAAGCAACATTGTCAGAGGAGAAGCGGACATTGTAATATATAACGGATGTATTCAGTCCGCTAACCTGAGACCAGGTTGAGCCCATATCAGTTGAGCGGTAAACCAGCCCGCTGGCGCCGGAGGCAAGGCCGATGCCCTGCGAGTTAAAATGAATGCTCCAGAGCTGAGTGGTGCCTCCTGCGTTCAGAACCGCGCTCCACGATGCACCGCCGTCGGTGGTTTTAAGAATACGGGTTCTGTGTCCGACCGCAAAACCGGTCAGTCCGGTACCGGAAGGAGGGAAATATATACCGCGGAATTCGGTTGTGTTGCCCAGAGCCGGAAGAGGCATTTGTGCCCAGGTAGAGCCGCCATCGGTTGATTTAATAAAAGCATCTGCATTACCTGCAACATAGATGGTGTTGGCATCAGTGGCATATACTCCGTAAAGAGTTTTACCGGTAATCAGAGTATTAGACTGCGAAAACCATGAGCTTCCGCCGTTAGTGGTTTTAATAATAAATCCGTTAAAGCCGACAGACCATCCGGTTGAAGCGCTGATGAAGTGGATATCATATTTTGTTGTATCAGGGGTATCAGTGATGGGAATCCACGTCAGACCGCCGTCGGTGGTACGACTGAACTTGCCGTTGAGCGCGCCTGCAGCCCATCCGGTGTTATTATCAAGAAAGTATAAGCTGCGGTATATACCGTCACCGGGGAGCACCTGCTGGGTCCAGTTAACGCCGCCGTCTGTGGTCATAAAAAGCTCACCCTGAGCCGAGACGATAGCGTATTTATTTTCAGAGGGGGCAGTACCGATATAAAGTGTGTTGCCCGTAGGGTAAGGGTTTAACACAGACCAGGGGTTGTTGGTCTGTGCTGCAAGAGAAAAACAGAAAGAAAGTAAAAGAGCAAAAAATTTCATGATGATGGTTCCTTTTGCGTTTTCCGCGGAGAAAAAATTCTCTCTGAATCCGGAATGCTTCCGCGGAATATTTTCGGGAGAATACTTCTTATAGAACAAACTGCCGGTTAAGGACAGAATGGGGGAGGAATAGCAAATTGATTCCGGAGCCCAAAAGAAAAATAAGGAAAAAGAGCGGAGTAAAAAACAGAAAGGGTCATCCGTTCTTAATGAAGCAGAATGACCCTTGCAATAGGGGGGGGCGGCGGCTTACTTTTTAGCTGTGTCTGTTTTGCAGGTGCTAAGACCGAAAGGGAGGTAAAGCGGACAGGTTTTTAAGGTAGCGCCAACCAGAGGGATGAGACCGAGCAGACCGAACCAGTTCTGGGCGTAAATGCCCCATCCAACCAGACCGGCCCCTACAGCCAACCGGATAATACGATCAATACCGCCAACGTTTTCTTTCATAGAACCATTCCTTAAAGTTTGTTAAAAATCATGTTAAATAGGATTCCCGCGGAGCAGTATGGATTCAGGGGGGAAAGATAAAGAAAATATGATTTCGGGATAGAATGAAGAGATTTTCAGATTCAATATATTTTCAACCGTAGTAATTTGTGTCGGCATTGCCGACACAAATGCAGGACAGTTATTGATGAAGTTTGTTTCATTTGTGTCACCGCTGGCGACACAAATTTGGATGTGGAAATAATTTGAGCATGAATGTTTGCTGCCAATATTCTTCCGGAGTCGGATATGTTTTTGCGTCAATGTTTTCTCCCAATTTGCGACTCCTCCGGAGTCGGATATGTTTTTGCGTGTTTTCTACGAATTTGCGACTCCTCCGGAGTCTCAGAAAAAATTCACAATTCACCATTCCCAATTCACAATTTTTTATTCTGCCAATGTCCGGCTCCTCCGGGTGTCAGGGGGGGATGGTGTGTTTTGCCGGGGTCGGGGGGAATGGGAAAAACCCTCAAAAATACAAGCGTTTTTTTAACCATTTAGTAAGATGTGAAAAAGTTTTGCCGTCTTGTCTGTGATAAAAATTCATTATTTTTCGGCACCTAATAACTGTACTTATCTTAAAGGAGAAATGACTGCGATGACACTGCCGGGGCATAATCATGATAAACTGGAAAACGGGCTTAGTGAGCTTGACGGTAATGAGTTTTTCATTACGGAGCCAGACTATATTCCCGCTGATAATTTAAATCTTGCAAAATCAAAAGGCGACGACGAAGATTTTGACGACGATGATTTTGATGACGAAGACTTTGATGATGATTTTGACGATGAGGATGACTTTGATGATGACGAAGACTTTGAGGATGAAGACTCAGACGAGGAAGAGGATGATCTGGAAAACCTTGATGAGGAATTTGATGATATGGAAGACCTTGACGAAGATGATGCCTTATATGAAGAAGACTTCGACTTTGAAGAGGACAATTTAGATGATGAAGATCAGGAGACAAAGGAACCCTGAGATCAAAACGGGCAGGTTATCCTAAAAGGAGCTTACCCGCCCAGATATTTTTCTTTCATCAGATAATTTTTAACGTAGTCGGTTACACCGTTTTCCAGTGAAGTAAACGGACCGGAGTAACCGGCTTTTTTTATTTTTGTAAGGTCGGCCTCGGTGAAGTACTGATACTTGGCTGCCAGGTAGTCAGGCATATCCGTATATTCGATATTAACCGGCTTGCCCACTGCATGAAAGAGCGCTGTAACCAGGTCTTTCCAGGTGCGCGCCTTTCCTGAACCCACATTATAAAGCCCGTTCACGTGGGGATGATTCAGAAAGAAGAGAGTCATCTCAACAGCATCTTTTATATATACAAAGTCTCTCATCTGCTCGCCGTCATTATACTGTGGATTTCCTGACTTAAAGAGCCGCACAAAACCATAGTCGCGCACCTGTTCGTAGGCCTTATGCACAACGCTTCTCATATCGGCTTTGTGGTATTCATTCGGGCCGTAAACGTTAAAATATTTGATGCCGACAATTTTATCAAACATTCCCTTGTGAAGCGCGCGTATATCAAAGAGGTTTTTTGAATAACCGTACATATTAAGGGGGCGGAGCCGGGTGCAGAGTTCATCATCATCCTTAAAGCTGAGCGCACCGTCACCATAAGTTGCGGCGGATGAAGCGTAAATGAACCGGATGTTGTTTTTAATACTGTAAACAGCCAGTTTTTTTGTGTACTCATAATTATTATACATCAGATGATCAGCATCTTTTTCCGTAGTGGAAGAATTTGCGCCCATGTGAATTATGGCATCAATCTTAAAGCTGAAAGAGTCTTTTTCAACAGCTTCAAGAAACGCGGTCTTATTGCAGAAGTCCATATAATCCAGATTGACTAAGTTCTTCCACTTTTCATCATGACCCAGTGCATCCGCGATAACAATCTGGTTGATACCAAGCTGATTTAGCCGCCATACAATAGCGCTTCCGATAAATCCTGCGCCGCCTGTTACAATAATCATAGTCTTATAAAGTATGTTATGTATGAATAGAGATATTTTTAATGGTCTCTAATTTAAGTATATTTACAGTTTGTTTAAAGACTTCAATGAAAATGCGCCCTTATTATCGGGCCGTGTGATATGGCAGGTACAAAAATATGAGTAAAACCCTCGAACAGTTAAAACAGATACTTGAAAACCGGATAATGGTTCTTGACGGGGCAATGGGGACGATGATTCAGCGGCATACGTTAACAGAACAGGATTTCCGCGCTGAGCGGTTTAAGGATCATCCTCACGATCTTAAAGGGAATAATGACCTCCTGGTTATTACCCAGCCGGAAATTATTAAGAATATCCACCGGGCATATCTTGAGGCCGGTTCAGATATTATTGAAACCAATACCTTTAGCGGCACAGACCTGGCTCAGGCGGACTATCATCTTGAGCATCTGGTCTATGAACTCAATTATGAAGCAGCTAAGGTTGCAAAAGAAGCGGCGATTGAATACACGGAAAAAAACCCTGAGAAACCCCGATTTGTAGCGGGCGCTTTTGGTCCGACCAACAAGATGCTTTCTCTTTCCCCCGATGTTAATGACCCCGGATTCCGCACGGTTACTTTTGACAAACTGGTTGACAGTTATAAAGAACAGGCGCGCGGTTTAATAGACGGCGGAGCCGATATTATGTTGATTGAGACCATCTTTGACACACATAACGCCAAAGCTGCCATCTATGCAGTGCAGGAGGTATTTGAGGAAAAGAATGTTTCACTGCCGGTTATGATATCGGGTACAATCGTTGACCAGAGCGGAAGAACGCTCTCCGGTCAGACGGTTGCGGCTTTCTGGATTTCAGTTGCTCACTGCCCGAATCTCCTGAGCGTAGGAATCAACTGTGCACTGGGGGCTAGCCAGATGAGAGAACATATTAAAGAACTTTCAGCGCTGGCTGACTGTCATGTGAGTCTTTACCCTAATGCAGGGCTTCCTAATGAGTTCGGTGAGTATGATGAGACCGCACAGGAGATGGCTGCTATTCTGAAAGATTATGCAGACAGGAAATATTTTAACATCGTAGGGGGTTGCTGCGGAACCACCCCAAGCCACATCGGGGAAATATCACGCATTGTTAAAGACCTTGAACCGCGCGCTAAATCAGTTTCTCCCCGCTATCTGATGCTCTCAGGAATGGAGCCGCTGGTGGTCAGACCTGAAACAAATTTTGTAAACGTGGGTGAGCGGACAAACGTAACCGGCTCAAAAAAGTTTGCACGGCTTATTACTTCCGGTAATTTTGAGGAAGCACTCTCAATCGCAAAAGACCAGGTTGAAGGGGGCGCGCAGATTATAGACGTGAATATGGATGAGGGGATGCTTGATTCTGAAGAGGTAATGGTAAAATTTCTTAATCTCATTACTTCAGAGCCGGAAATTGCAAAACTTCCGATAATGATTGATTCCTCTAAATGGAGTGTGCTGCTTGCAGGGCTAAAGACCATGCAGGGTAAAGGTATAGTTAACTCAATCAGTCTGAAAGAAGGAGAGGAAGTATTTAAGGATAACGCCCGAACGATCATGAAATTCGGTGCGGCAGTTATTGTAATGGCTTTTGATGAGCAGGGGCAGGCAGATTCTTATGAAAGAAGAATTGCTATCTGTCAGAGAGCTTATAATATACTGGTTAATGAAGTCGGGTTTAAGCCCGAAGATATTATCTTTGATCCGAATATATTAACTGTTGCAACAGGAATAGACGATCATAACAATTATGCAGTTGATTACCTTAAAACAACGCAATGGATAAAACAAAATCTACCCTACGCAAAAGTGAGCGGCGGGGTGAGCAATATATCCTTCTCATTCCGCGGTAACGATACTGTCCGCGAAGCAATGCACGCGGCGTTTCTTTATCACGCTGTTAAAGCGGGTATGGATATGGGTATTGTAAACGCGGGGCAGCTTGCCGTATATGAAGAAATACCAAAAGACCTTCTTGAGCTTGTTGAAGATGTTTTGCTTAACCGGAAAACAGACGCAACGGAGCGGCTGATTAACTATGCTGAAAGTATAAAAAAGGGGGACAAGACCATTGCCGAAGAAGAAGAGTGGCGCAAACTGGATGTTGAAGAACGGCTGAAGCATGCTCTCATCAAAGGGATTGTTGACTATATAGAGCAAGATACCGAAGAAGCACGGCAGAAATATCCCGCTCCGCTTCAGGTTATTGAAGGTCCATTGATGTCCGGTATGAATGTAGTGGGCGATTTATTCGGCGCGGGCAAAATGTTTCTGCCTCAGGTGGTAAAGAGTGCGCGTGTTATGAAGAAGTCAGTGGCCTATCTGATTCCGTTTATCGAAGCAGAAAAGGCGCGCTTAGGAGATTTGAGTGAACAGGGCACAGTGCTTCTCGCTACGGTCAAGGGAGATGTGCATGATATAGGTAAAAATATTGTTGGTGTGGTTCTTGGCTGTAATAATTACCGTGTGATTGACCTTGGGGTAATGGTTCCGACTGATAAAATTCTTGACGCGGCAGTAGCACAGAGGGCAGACATTGTGGGCGTGAGTGGTCTGATAACACCATCCCTGGATGAAATGGTGAATGTTGCCAAAGAAATGGAACGGCGTGGTATGAAACTGCCGCTGCTTATCGGAGGCGCTACCACCTCAAAGGTGCATACCGCGGTTAAAATCGCGCAGCATTACAGCGCACCGGTCATCCACGTGCTTGATGCCTCGCGAAGCGTGCCTGTTGCAGGTAATTTACTGAATGAGCAGACAAAAGCTGAGTTTGCTAAAGGCGTGGCCAAGGAGTATGAACGGCTGCGCGAAGATCATAAGAAAAAACGCGATGCAAAAAATTATATATCTCTTGAACAGGCGAGAGCAAATCAATATAAAATTACATGGGACGGATATAAGCCGGTGAAACCCGCGGCAACGGGAGTAACAGAGTTTGTAAATCTTCCATTGGAAGAACTGCGCCCCTTCCTTGACTGGACCCCGTTCTTTATGACCTGGGAACTGAAAGGAAAGTATCCGGATATACTGAACGACAGCAAATACGGAGCCGAAGCAACACGGGTATATAACGATGCTAACGCGCTGCTGGATAAAATTATCGCGGAGAAATCACTCACAGCAAACGGAGTGGTTGGTCTTTTCCCGGCGAATACGGTAAACCACGATGATATTGAAGTATATACTGATGAGAGCCGCAAGGGTATTCTGGCTGAGTTTCACACGCTGCGCCAGCAGGCCCAAAAAGCTGCTCAGGAACCAAATATTGCACTGGCAGACTTCCTTGCGCCAAAGGAAAGCGGATTGGAGGACTATATCGGGTTCTTTGCGGTAACAACCGGAATCGGAATTGAAAAACTGATTCAGGAGTTTGAGAAGAATCATGATGATTATTCTTCAATCATGGTAAAAGCAGTTGCCGACCGGCTCGCCGAGGCATTTGCTGAGTATCTTCATAAAAAAATCAGAACAGAGCTGTGGGGTTATGTTAAAGATGAAAATCTTGAAAATATCGAACTGATAAAAGAAGAGTATCAGGGGATAAGACCTGCACCGGGTTATCCGGCGTGCCCTGATCATACTGAAAAATGGGAGCTCTTTAAATTGCTCGATGTAACAAAACGTACAGGTATTACGCTTACTGAAAGTCTGGCAATGTATCCGGCTGCATCGGTCTGCGGTGTCTATTACTCTCATCCTGAGTCAAAGTATTTTACCACCGGAAAGCTGGGTAAAGATCAGGTGCTGGACTACCACAAGAGAAAGGGTATGAGTATGGCCGAAACAGAGAGATGGCTTTCTCCGGTGCTGAATTATGATGCAGGGGATTAATTAGTAGTTAGTAATTAGTAATTAGTAATTAGTAATGATTGCAGAGTTTACATGTTAAACTATGCGAAACTTTACTTTTACTTCATTTACTTTGCGTTGAAATTCCGGAAAAGTTTTCCGCGGATGAACGCAGAAAATATTTTAAGACCCCGCCAAAAGTGCGGGGTTTGTTTTATTTATCAGATATATAA
>BTUV01000077.1:12410-14095 GCA_045863035.1 Ignavibacteriales bacterium
ATATTTTAAGACCCCGCCAAAAGTGCGGGGTTTGTTTTATTTATCAGATATATAAAAATTATGTCACGTACAAAACTTAAACACGAATTGATAACCGTAACCATTGAGTCGTATGTATTCGAGGGGAAAGGGCTTGCCCGTCACCGCAATATAAGTGCCGAGGGGGAAGAGAAGGATTTAGTGATTTTTGTTGATCATGCGTATCCGGGTGACACCGCCGTGGTTGAAATACGCAAAAAGAAAAAGAATTATTACGAAGCGGAAATCCATGAACTGATAACTCCCTCGCCATTCAGGCAGGCGGCACGATGCAAATACTTTGGGGTCTGTGGCGGCTGCCGTCAGCAGGATATGGTATATGAACAGCAGACAAAGTTTAAGCATGAGCAGGTGGTAAATCTCTTTACGAGGCAGGGGGGCTTTAGCGATTTTGAAATACTTGACATTGTGCCCGCGCCCACTGAGTTTTATTACCGCAACAAGATGGAATTCACCTTTGCGCGTAAACGATGGCTCAGCCGGGAGGAGATTCAGGGAGATGTGCAGTTCAGTGATGCGCTTTTTGCGGGACTCCACGTGCCCGGTGTCTATGATAAAGTGATTGATATTGATGAGTGCTTTCTTCAGTCACCTGAGAGTAATGCGATATTGAACCACTCAAGAGATTTTTTCCTGAAGAAGAATATACCGGCTTACACCACCTCTGATCATACCGGCTTTTTACGGAATCTGGTTATCAGGCAGACGGGAAACACCGGTCAGCTCATGGTGAATCTGGTTACAGCAGGTGAAAATGCTGAGCTGATGCAGGAGTACTCAGTATATATACGGGAACTGGTTCCGAAAATAACAACCATTGTTAATAATATACATACAGGAAAAGCATCCGTAGCAGTTGGGGAGTATGAGATTGTGATATTTGGTCCGGGGTATATAGAAGATGAGATAGGGCACTGCCGGTTCAGAATCAGTTCTAACTCATTTTTTCAGACAAACACAAAACAGGCGGAGCGGCTTTACGCTATTGCGCGTGAGTTCGCCGGTATAAAAAAATCTGATGTGGTATATGACCTGTATTGCGGCGCGGGCACGATAAGTTTATATGTAGCCGGTGACGCAAAAGAGGTGTATGGGTTTGAAGCATCATCCTCAGCAATTAAGGACGCAGCAGTAAATCAGCAGATTAACAAGAATAGTAATACCAGATTTTTTGAGTCGAATCTTTATAAGAGTTTTTTGCCGGAAGTCGCGGAGAATAATCTTGCTAAACCTGATATTCTTATTACCGACCCGCCAAGAAACGGTATGCACACAAACACGGTTGAAGATATTCTGAAACTCAGGCCGGGCAGGATAGTATATATAAGCTGCAATCCTGCAACGCAGGTGCGCGATATAAAGCTGCTGAAAGAAGGGGGATATAAGCTGGAAAAAATTCAGCCGGTAGATATGTTTCCGCATACGTATCATATTGAAAATGTAGCGCTTTTGAAGAATGAAGTATGAAGTAAGAATTATGAAGTATGAAGTATGAAGTATGAATGTGGAGATGGGAGAATTTAGTTCGTCATTTAGCCCTTACCCCCTTTTTTTGGACCAGTACCCCCGCAAAGGCGCACCTGACTTTTGCCATAATTTGATTAAGTCGTAAAAACAAGAGAATGCGTTTTAAAAACAAAGATTTT
>BTUV01000078.1:0-13987 GCA_045863035.1 Ignavibacteriales bacterium
GGGCAGTCAGTTGCTTCGCCTGCAACAAAATATATTCAATGATAAATAATGAAAGGCAGTGTTTTAAGCAATTGTCGTTACAGTCCTTAGTTTGGTTGCTGTCCTTTATGTCCATGCTGTCCTTTAATAGCTATTAACTATCAGTAAAAATGTAAAGGAGATACAAACGCCATCCGGTTGATATGCCTTAACGGAATTATTGAAGAGGTATATATATAAAAAAGGACGGCCATAGTGACCGTCCTTGAATTATATATTTGATAACAATCCCGGCAGAGACGATGCATGCATCGTCTCTACGCAAATGGGAAATTATTTTGTGCGAATAAACTCTATTCTTCTGTTCTTCGCGCGACCTTCTTCGGTTGCGTTATCAGCGATTGGTTTATTCGGACCGTATCCTTTTGCGGTAACACGGTTTTTGTCAACACCCTTGCTGATAAGCCAGGTGCGCACTGCATCTGCTCTTCTCTGAGAAAGCTTTACGTTCGAGGCCTTGCTTCCTTTGTTATCTGTATGACCGGCAATCTCAACCGATATTTCAGGGAACAAACTAAAGGTCTTCAGTGCTTTCTGCAGTGTTGCTTCTGACTCAGGAGTGATGTCTGCTTTACCGGTTGCAAAGGTAATGCCTTCAAGCACTAATGCAACGCCAACGGTTACCACATCATCATTCTTATCAAGCGGATCAGATCCTCTTTTGATTTCTTCATTGTCTGCAACTGTTCCGCCGTCTGTATCGCGGTTAAGCGGGTTGGTCTTATGAGTCATTATCTCATCATAATCAGAAAGTGAATCACCGTCTGTATCAGTTTTTAACGGATCTGTTTTATGAGTTTTAACTTCGTCATAATCGCTCAGCTTGTCACCGTCTGTGTCAGCTTTAATCGGGCTGGTTTTATGAGTCATTACTTCATCATAATCGCTCAGCTTGTCGCCGTCAGTATCTTTTTCAAGCGGGCTGCTCATATAGGTTTTTACTTCAGCAAAGTCGTTCAGATCATCGCCATCAGAATCAGCATTAATCGGATTGGTTTTATATACATTAACCTCATCGCCGTCACTCAGACCATCGCTGTCTGAATCAGCATTCAGCGGATTGGTCTTATACTGTTTAACTTCGCCGTTATCGCCGAGTTTATCGCCGTCAGAATCGCCGTTCAGCGGATTGGTTTTATATATATTAATTTCTTCGTTGTCATTAAGACCGTCACCGTCGGTATCAGGATTATTCGGATCGGTACCGAAAGATTCTTCTTCACTATCCATAAGACCATCGCGATCATCATCCGGATCATACCATTTGTGGTTATAGGTAACACCTGCACTCAGAGTGAGGTATGCATCTTTTGGTGAGCCGTCTATATAATTGTTGAGGTTGTCAGTAAGTGACTGATTAAATGCTGCCTGAACATCAACTGACCACCAGTCGTTAATTTTGAACATTGAACCTGCTCCGAGTGGAACTATTCCTGTTACCCCGCTCTTCTCAGATGATTTGCCGCTCAGAACCATTCTCCATCCGGAGTTGTGATCTTTTGTATTATTGTAATACATAAGACCTACGCCGGCAAACAGGTAGGGTTGAATTGAACGATGGAATTCCGGTGCAAAAACGATGCGCCAGTCAAGAGGAATCATGTACGATGAATATTCACCGCCATCAAAATCTTTACCGGAGTTGGTGCCGTAGCCCAGACCGAATTCACCATGAAGATACGCTCCGAGCGAATATCTGCCATATCCGCGCAGGAAATATGAAAATGTATGCTCCTCAAAATCATTCATTGGAAGAACATAGCTGACATGACCGCCGGTAGCGATCCTTTCCCAAATTGATTTTTGTTCCTGTGCCCTTACCGTTGTAACAGAAACGATCAATAACAGTAGTAATGCTATTTTTTTCAAAATAGACTCCTTTCTTATTTTGTGATGAAATTACAGTATCTGACCGGGCTTCTTTTATTACTGACAACCGGCTGGTACCTTTTTCTTAAATAACCAGGAACCAGTGGATGACTCACTATGAGAAACGCTTCCGCCCAAGAATATAATTTATATTCATCGGTGAAAGATGTTCCTCTTTTACAGTGAGTGATAAACAGTCCGGACAACAAAGTTATTCCCCAAAACGGGACTACCCTTGTCAAAACTCATGCGGTTGCTTTCCGGAAAAGATATGGCAAAACCTGCTTATGTTCTAAATATGACAACTATACCTCTTGCCACATCACCTTGCATTTTGCCAAAAATTTGAATAATACAAGCCAAAAATACAATTTTACATGGAGAAATCACAATACACTGAGTAAATCGAGGGAAAACAGGGGGTGAAGCGGAATTTCAGGATGATTCGGGAGATAATTGGTATTTCGGGGGATCAATTGGGATTTCGGGGGATGAATTGGGATTTCGGGGAATGAATTGGTATTTCGGAGATGAATTGGTATTTCGGGGGATGAATTGGGATTTCGGGGGATGAATTGGGATTTCGGGGGATGAATTGGTTTTTCGGGGGATGAATTGGGATTCCGGGGTATGAATTGGTTTTTCGGGGTATGAATTGGTTTTTCGGGGGATGAATTGGGATTTCGGGGGATGAATTGGTTTTTCGGGGTATGAATAGGGAAAATGGAGAATTAGTTGAGGTTATGGAAAAAGGAGATATTCACCCTTCCAGAATCCCCCTCTCCCTTGTTTTGGTTGTCGCTGCTATTTTTTTCTTAGGATATAAACTTTATCTCCCTCACGCACCCGCTCTTCTGAGTGAAAGGTTACCAGATCTCCCTTAACAGCAGAACTCCCAACAGTTTCATTAATCCTCATTTCACCCACAACCGCCTCAGCCACACCGGTAGTCTCGCCGATAACCAATACCGTATCCCCGGAAGCCAGTTGACCGGCCTCAATTTCGATATAAGCAATCTTTGGCGATTTGTAATAGTTGAGAACTTTGCCCAGATATTGCTTCTGAAATTCCGATTCACTTCCGGCAGCTTTTGATATATCCCCGCCGTCCGGCTGACCTAAGTAAAATCCGTTTGAATAACCCCTGTTATATACGGTGAGGAGTTCCTCTCCCATCGATGATTTCATTTCCTCAGTTAGTGTTCCGTCAAAATAAGCATCAATAGCTCTTCGGTAAACAGAGGTAACCTTTGCTGCATATTCAGGACTCCGTTTTCTTCCTTCAATCTTGAATGAGCGGATACCTGCTTCAATCAGCTTTTCTATAAAGGGAAGTGTATTCATATCTTTGGCAGACATCACATAATCTTTCCCCAGTATCAAAGAGTAATCTTTCTTTCCGTCATAGATTTCATACTCCCTTCGGCAGGGTTGCATGCAGTCCCCCTGATTAGCGCTGCGTCCGAAAAGTTCATGACTCATAAAACACCTTCCGCTCACGGCCACACACATAGCGCCGTGAATAAAAGTTTCTATTTCAATATCAACGTTTTCTTTTATTTTAATAATCTCATCAAGTGTGCACTCACGCGCGAGTACAATTCTTTTTGCTCCCAGATTTTTATAAAACTTAGCCGAGCCGGAGTTAGATATACTCGCCTGCGTGGATATACAAAAAGGCATTTCAAATTCTATACACTTTTGTATTACCGCGGTATCCCAACAGATAATAAGATCAACGCCGGAGTTTTTTGCTGCCTGCATTACTCCGTCAAGTTCTGTTATTTCATCTTCCATAACAATACTGTTAACCGTTAGATGAACCTCAGCGTTATTACCATGACAAAGAGAAACTACCTCCGGAAGCATTTCACCGGTGAAGTTTGCGGCGGTGGCTCTCATGTTCAGTTTTTCAATACCAAGATACACCGCATCCGCGCCGGCCTTAAGTACAGCATTAAGCATTGTCATATTACCTGCGGGAGCAAGCAGTTCGGGTTTTTGTAGTTTTAAATTCATCTTTTAAAAATACGCAATACGGCTCCGTTTATAAAGACGAAAGTGATGCTTCTTTACCTTTTGGGGTTTTTAAGTGAACTTCTAATCGGATAACATTTAAATTTCCCTCTTTGCGATCTACTTCTTTTTCTCTAAGTTTCATTATTGAATCAAGTTAATAATTTCTCATAAAGCAGCACGCTGCATTATCCCCGGCTTCTGTCATGAAAAAACTCATCTTTCTGTTTGCACTGCTAATAACCTCAGTACTCATTCCGCTTTTTCAGGAAACTCAAACCGCGCCGCCAATGAGCATAGGAGATCAAAACAACCCGGACTCCCGCGCTGAATATGATTATCTGGTGATGCGTGACCCGGTGCGCGATGAGATTCCAGCCGGAATCCGCGTGAGAGAAGCCGAACTAAGAAGACGGCTTCATTCCTTTGAATCCTATCATCTGGAAAAAGGAGAAAACGTTCTTTCACTCGATTGGGATGAACGGGGACCCGACAACATTGGCGGAAGAAGCCGTGTGTTTGCCGCTGATATCGAAAATCCGGGGGTGCTGATTGCCGGAGGTGTCGGTGGCGGCATCTGGAAATCTACCGATGACGGTTCAACCTGGAAGCTGAAACTGCGCCCGGAACAATCTCATTCTACAAGCTGTATTGCTCAGGATACCCGTCAGGGGAAAACCCACATCTGGTATGTCGGCACCGGTGAGTTCCGCGGTTCAACAACAAACAACACGCGATGGGGTTCTTTTTATCACGGAGACGGTATATATAAGTCAACCGACAACGGCGAGAGCTGGGAAATCCTCCCCTCTACCTCAAGCGGCACACCCCACATCGCGGATGAGTTCGACTTTATCTGGAATGTTGCCATAAACCCGGCCAACACAACTCAGGATGAGGTTTATGCGGCAACCTGGCGCGGTATATATCGCTCTACAGACGGTGGTGCTTCGTGGTCACTTGCTAAAGCATCAGACCCCGGCACGGTCAATACCGCAACTGTTACGACTGATGTTATAGTTACCCCCTCCGGAGTAATTTATGCTCACACCCGCGAGAGCGGCGTGCTAAAACTCTGGCGCTCACCAGACGGTGTTAACTGGTCATCAATCGCTCCGTCCGGCTTTCCCTCCTCAAGCGGAAGAATAGTGATGGCGTATGCCCCCTCTGATGATGCCATTATATATATATTTATTCAAAACCCTGACAACACCCCGGCGGTGGCAGGTCATCAACTATGGAAATATACTCATGCCGCGGGAGGAGGCGCCTGGGAGAACCGTGCGCAAAATCTTCCTTCCGACCTTTCAACTCAGAGCGGATATGATCAGACAATTCACATTAAGCCGGATAATCCGGATTTTATCATCATCGGAGGAACTAATCTCTACCGCTCAACCAATGGGTTTACTTCTACCGCAAATACTGAAGTAATCGGCGGTTATCCTTATTATCCGGAAGGAAATCATCATCCTGATATTCAGGGAGGAGCGTTTAAGCCCGCCAACAATAATATATACTATTCTGCTACAGACGGAGGACTCCACCGCGCTGATAATATCGCCATGACCGGTTCTATGGTATGGACATCACTTAATAATGGTTACAACGTAACTCAGGTTTATTCTGTCGCAATTTCCCCTGACAGCGCTGACAATATGATTGTTGCCGGAGCACAGGATAATGGCTCTCTGGCTACCGACTCCTCCGGGCTGTGGTATCTTATTTATGGCGGAGACGGTACGGTGCTTGAGCTTCCTCCTGTTTCCGACAACCGCATATATACTCAGTACCAAAGCGGTCCATTTCACCGTCAAACTCGTCAGCAGACTGATATTGTAACTCTTACGCCGGGCGGAAGCACCAGAGCGCTGTTTGTTAATCCCATTGCGCTTGACCCAAATAACTCAAACATTCTCTATTATGCCGCGGGAAAAACAAGCTCCCCCGTTATATATAGCGGTATCTGGCGAAACTCTGCTATCACGCAGGCAACCACTACCACCGGCTGGACTGCTCTTCCGGTCAGCGATGTTGGAAGTGTAAGCGGCTGGACCAGGCGCGTGAGTGCAATCGGGGTTTCTCAGGAAAATTCCCCCAACACAGTATATATAGGCACTACTGACGGAATTATTAAACGGATTGACAATGCACATTCAGACTCCCCTGCCGCGTTTACCGTAACTCCCCCCAATCTTAACGGAGGTACTGCTCAAGGGGGTTTTGTACGCTGCATAGCAGTTGACCCGAAAAATTCAGCAAGGGCACTCGCGGCTTTCGGTAATTATAATTTCAGGAACCTCTGGCTCACTTCAGATGGAGGGCAGAGCTGGACCGATGTTGAGGGTAATATATCCGGCGGAGATGGTCCTTCGGTCCGCTGGGCTACTTTTGTTTACAGCGGAACCGAACTTCATGTGTTTATTGGGACCAGCATCGGTCTTCTGATGACTACTCAGCTTCAGGGAGCAGCTACCCAGTGGGTTCATGCTGCATTTAATCAAATCGGCAATGTCCCGATAGCATACATGGATTACCGTCCCTCAGACCGGACTTTGGCAGTTGGTACGCACGGACGCGGTGTTTTTACGGTTAAATATCCCCCCATATCAACAAATATTGCATCCGAAGCTGTGACCGCAACAGGATATATACTCGCGCAAAACTATCCGAATCCATTTAACGGAACAACCCGGATACGTTTTACCATTCCCGGTAATAAAAACAATTCAGGAAAAGTAAAAACCACACTCCGGATTTATGATATTACCGGCACTGAAACAGCTTTGCTGATTGATGATGAACGCGCTCCCGGAGAATACCAGACGGATTTTAACACCAACCAAATAAAAGGCAAGGGAGCACTCAACAGCGGAGTCTATATATATCAGCTAACCGCCGGCAGTCAGAAATTATCAAAGAAGATGATACTGCTGAAATAATTATGAAGTATGAAATATGAAATATGAAGTATGAATTATGAATTATGAACTGAAATAACTTTGCATAGTCATCGTTTATGTGCATCTTGGTGGCTCGGAGTCTTTGCGCTGGATTTCGTTGAGTGGTCTTAAACTTGGCGCCTAACCTTGCGAAAATAGCTTTAGAAAAGAGACGTAAAATTGTTTTAAAACAAAAAACCCCGGCTGTTTACTCAACCGGAGTGTTAATTTTGAATGTAGTAATTTGAGCTTGTCGTTATTTAAGAAGTAACATTTTTATCATTTTATCACTTCCGCCGGATTTCACACGGCAAAGGTAAACACCCCCCGAAAGGTTATTACCGTCAAATTCAAACTTATGATATCCCGCCTCTTTTTCACCTTCATTTACAGTCACCAACTTCTGACCAAGCTGGTTATAGATTTCGATAGCGATGGTTGTCCGCCCTGCCAGTTCATAACTAATTGTAGTATGTGGATTAAACGGATTCGGATAATTATTTAGCAGCAACACATTCGAAGGTGTTTTTATTTCTGCATGGATGGTCTCTGAATATTCAAATTGTCCATCGGTATCAACCTGCTTCAAACGGTAAAAGTATCTGCCTGGCTTTTCCGGAGTATTTGTATATGTATATATTTTCTCCGAATTACTGTTCCCATTTCCTTCGACAAATCCGGTTTCTACCCAGTTTGCGCTTTGTGATACTTCTTCAGTTCTTTCGATGTAAAAACCATAATTGTTCACTTCCGTAGCCGTTGTCCATCTGAGCGTTACAGTATTTTTTGAAACCGCTGCTGTGAATGAGGTCAGTTCAACAGGCAACCCTGCTTCAACAGTTCTGAGGATAGTTCCGTTGTTGCCCACAACCACTCCGTTGGTGCTGTTAACAAAAAATACTTCTTTAAGGTTTTCTGTTGTTCCGCTGCTTTGACTTACCCAATTAGTCCCCCCGTTTGTAGTATATAAAATAACACCGCCATCCCCAACCGCCCATCCTGTGTTTGAATTAATGAAAAAGACACCATTAAGCTGATTTGCAGTCAGACTCTGAGTCTGTTTAACCCAATTCACGCCTCCGTCTGTGGTTTTGTATATTGGAGAATAGTTCCCTGAATATCCGCCAACACACCAACCTGTTGTCTGGCTTACAAAATAGATTGACTGCATATAATGAAGATCAGGAGCTGTAGAAGTTACATAGTTGATTGTCCAATTAACTCCGCCATCTGTAGTGTAATAAGCAGAAGCACCCTTGCCACATACCCAGCCATAGTTCTCATTATAAAAAAACACTGAATTTAAATCATAAGAGTTGCCTGTATAAACAGAGGTGAAATTTGTCCCCTGATCAGTTGATCTTCTGATACTTCCGGAACCGCCGACAAGAATCACATTATAAGCAGAGCTCATCGCGCAATCATAAGGATAGGAGGATGAATACTTGATATACCAGGCACTGCCCCCATCTGCACTATAGTAACCCCAGGTGCCTTCTGTAGAAGCATAACCGCTATAACTGTTATAAAAATCTATATATGAGGGAGAATAAGTGCTGGTAGCTATCGGAGACCAGGAACTACCGCCATCCGTGGTTTTCAGCATTTGATTGTTTAATCCGCCGCTGACCGCATATCCTGTTGATGAATTTATAAAATGAACATCAGTAAAACTAACCGAGTATCCGGTACTGACGGCCTGCCAACCGCTTTGAGAAAACAGAATCTCTGAAATACAAAGAATTATAAAAAGATGTTTCATGTTGGTGTTCCTTAAAAAAAGTGTTCGAGTATATCAGCGCACACCCTAAAACTTCAAGCCAACAATGCTGATACAAAATGTGGAATAAATTGAGCTGCTCTATATTGCATTTATGCAGAGTGGAACATAATAAAACCCCGAAAGCGAACACGTTAACTCCGGCAGGGAAAAAGAATTCTGTCGCTGAAGAATATTCTTTAACGTGTATCTTCTTCTTTGCGAGAGGAAGATTAACCCCCATTGCCGGGCTAAGTGTTATTTGCATTTTTTTAGATTTTTATGAAATCATTATGTAAAATAGTCTCTCCTTCCGGTAAATCCTAACAAATCTGGCACCCTCCCATTTTTGCTTGATACAGATCATATTATGACCCATCCGCGCAATCCATGTTGGAATAATTTCAGGTGTTTAAAAACAAAAAACCCCGGCTGTTTACTCAACCGGGGTGTTTTTTTAACATTCTTGTAAAGGCAGATTATCGCCTGGTTTTACAAACAATCGGGTTTATCAGCCCTCTACCAGCAGTTTCATCGGTTGCTCAAGCGCTTCAATCATCCATCTCAGAAACCGTATTGCATCAGCGCCGTCAATTAAGCGGTGATCATAGGAAAGTGACAAAGGCAGCATCAGCCGTGGTACAAATTCTCCATTTTTATATACCGGCTCGTATGCCCCGCGGGATACACCAAGTATTGCCACTTCAGGTGTGTTTACGATCGGGGTAAAATATGTTCCGCCAATTCCGCCCAGATTTGATATTGAGAAACATGCTCCGGAAAGATCATCCGGACTTACTTTCCTGTTCTTGGCTTTTTCAGCTATTACTGATAAGTCTAAAGCGATTTCCGATATGTTTTTCTTATCAGCATCACGGATTACAGGAACAATCAGCCCGCGATCAGTGTCAACCGCAACGCCGATGTTAAAATATTTCTTATAAATAATCTCTTTCTTTTCCATATCGACTGATGCATTAAACTGCGGGAAGTTTTTCAGCGCGGAAGCCGCAATCTTAATCAATATGGCTGTTACAGTAAGTTTTGCTCCTTTTGTTTCCACTTTTGGTGAAAGAGCTTTTCTTACTGCTTCAAGGTCGGTGATATCAGCTTTGTCAAATTGTGTAACATGCGGAACTGATGCCCAGGCATAGCTCAAATGTTCAGCCGTCTTAGCGCGGACGTTGCTCATCGCAACACGCTCTGTTTCACCAAACTTTGTAAAATCAGGCAGTTGCTCTGCTTTAATACCGAAGAGTCCGCCTGAAACGCCACCGCCGGAAGCACGTTCTGCATTGAGCTTCTTCATATATACTTTGATATCATCTATCGAGATCCTGCCACCGGGTCCGGTGCCGGGTACCAGATTAATATCAACCCCGATTTCGCGCGCAAATCTTCTTGATGATGGTGCGGCCGGCGCCGGATTGGACGATATAGCGGTTTGCATATCAACCAATATGCTTTTTGCCGAGCCGGTTTCCTTTTGTGCCGGAACCGCCGGAGGTTTAACATCTTCCTGTTTAACTGCTGCTGTTGTTGCAACCGGCGCGCTTTTTACCGCCGAGGGAGCTTGGGAGGCGGCAACCGAAGCGCCCTCCACCTTAAACACTACCTGACCCACAGTAACTTTGTCCCCCTCTTTTATATATACATCAAGAACTTTTCCGGATATAGTGGAGGGCACTTCAATTGTTGCTTTATCGGTTTCAATCTCAAGCACGGGATCATCAACAGCAATCTGCGCGCCTGCAGTAACTAATACTTTAAGCACTGAAGCAGAAGCGATATTTTCACCCAGGTCAGGCACGGTAAACTCTTTAGCGCCTGGCACTGATGCTTTCGGTTCTTCTACTCTGAATTCCGGTTCAGGAGCTTTCACCGGTTCCGGTGTGGCTGCAGCAGCAGGAGCCGCGGCTGATGCGCTTCCCTCTTCAACAGTAAAAGCAACATCTCCTATTTTTACTTTTTCCCCTTCTTTAATCATTACTTTTGTAACCTTGCCGGCAACATTACTCGGTATTTCGATAGTTGCTTTGTCTGTTTCAATCTCGATAACCGGCTGTTCAATTTCAATAACATCGCCTTCTTTAATCAGAACCTTCAGAACGTCCGCGCTGGCAATGTTTTCGCCCAAATCCGGAATGATAAAATCTTTTGTCATGTTCGTATCAAATTAATATATATAAATTTTTAATTGTTTCCCGTAGAGACGATGCATGCATCGTCTCTACAATGCATCGTCTCTACAATGCAACGTCTCTACAACGCAACGTCTCTACAATGTATCGACTCTACAATGTATCGACTCTGCGCGGCATTATATCAACTCTGCATTGTTTCTACAGATAATAATTACGCAATGTGCGGATTCAGTTTTTCCGGATTGATATCCAGATCTTTCATCGCTTTTTTTACATCTGCCATTTTATAACGACCTTCTTTTGCAAGAGCGTACAACGCGCCCAGCACAACATATCGTCTGTCAACTTCAAAGAAATCGCGCAGTTCGCTTCTGCCTTCGCTTCTGCCGAATCCGTCTGTGCCGAGTGAAATCAGCTCCTTCGGCAGCCATTTGGATACTGAGTCCGGCAGCGCTTTCATATAATCAGATGAGGCAACAAACACGCCGTCATCCTTTGTAAAGAGGGATGATATATACGGCACTTTCGGCTTATCAGAAGGATGAAGCAGATTCCAGCGCTCTGCCTCAAGTGCATCGCGGCGCAGTTCTTTATAACTGGTAACGCTATATACATCGGCTGCTACTTTGTAATCCTTTTCAAGTATTTCAGCAGCTTTAATAACTTCGTTCAATATCGTTCCGCTTCCAAAAAGATTCGCTTTCAGCTTTTTATCCTTCATGGTTGAGGTCTTAAAGCGGTACATTCCTTTCAGAATTCCCTCTTTTACACCATCGGGCATCTCCGGCTGCGGATAATTTTCATTCATTACGGTGATATAATAAAATATCTTTTCCTGCTCTTCATACATCCGGCGGATACCATCACGTATAATCACTGCAATTTCATAGGCGAATGCAGGGTCGTAGGTTATCAGATTAGGCACCGGATACGCAAGCAGATGGGTCTGACCATCCTGATGCTGCAAACCCTCGCCGTTAAGCGTGGTTCTTCCCGCTGTGCCGCCTACCAGAAATCCTTTCGTCAGCATATCAGCCGCGGCCCAGATAAGGTCGCCTATTCTCTGGAATCCAAACATTGAGTAATATATAAAGAACGGGATAGTGTTTACGCCGTGCGTTGCATACGCGTTACCAGCGGCAATAAATGATGCCATTGCACCCGCTTCGGTTATGCCTTCTTCAAATATCTGACCATCCTTTGCTTCTTTGTAATAGAGGAGAGAATCTTTGTCAACCGGCTCATAAAGCTGACCGGAGTGGCTGTATATACCGATCTGTCTGAAAAGCGCTTCCATTCCGAACGTACGTGCTTCATCCGGCACAATTGGCACAATCAGTTTGCCGATTTCCTTATCGCGCAGCAGCTTGGTAAGAATACGCACAAATACCATCGTTGTGGAAACATCCCGCCCCTCAGAGCTTGTATAGAATTCTTTAAATACTTCCTCCGGTGGCGTTTTAATAGGACGAACAACCACTCTTCTTTCGGGGACAGGACCACCAAACTGTGCTCTTCTGTTTTTTAAATATTTAATTTCTGCTGAATCGTCTGCCGGTTTATAGAAGGGCACTTTTTCGATTTCTGCATCTGAGATAGGAATGCCAAACCGGGTTCTGAATTCTTTCAGTTCATCCTCATTCAGCTTTTTCTGCTGATGGGTAATGTTTTTTCCTTCGCCGCTTTCACCAAGCCCGTATCCTTTGATGGTTTTAGCAAGGATAACCGTGGGCTGACCTTTGTGTTCAACCGCGGCTTTCATTGCAGTATATACTTTTTCAGGATCATGACCGCCCCGCTTCATTTTTTTAAGCTGCTCATCGGTAAGATGTGAAACCATTTCAAGCAATTCAGGATCCACGCCAAAGAAATCCTGACGGAAATATGCCCCTGACTCAACAGAATATTTCTGATACTGACCGTCAACAATTTCACTCATTCTTTTAACTAATTTTCCCTTTGTATCGCGTGCCAGAAGCTGGTCCCAGTCGCTGCCCCAGACCACTTTAATAACGTTCCAGCCGGCACCCCTGAAGGCCGCTTCAAGTTCCTGAATAATCTTTCCATTTCCGCGCACAGGTCCATCCAGCCGCTGAAGGTTACAGTTAATAACAAAAATAAGATTATCAAGTTTTTCGCGGGAGGCCAGAGTAATAGCGCCCAGCGTTTCCGGCTCATCGGTTTCCCCATCCCCAAGAAAAGCCCATACGTGGCTGTTGCCGGTTTTTTTCAGTCCGCGGTCTTCCAGATAACGGTTAAAGCGCGCCTGATAAATTGCCATAAGCGGACCAAGCCCCATCGAAACTGTGGAGAACTCCCAGAAGTCTGGCATCAGCCATGGATGCGGATAAGAGGAAAGTGTTTTTCCTCCCTTTAATTCTCTTCTGAAATTATTTAACTCTTCAAGACCGATTCTCCCCTCAAGAAAAGCACGGGCGTAGATACCGGGGGATGCGTGTCCCTGGAAGTAAATCTGATCACCGTCCATATCCTCCCCTTTACCCCGGAAGAAATGATTATAGGCCACTTCATAGATAGTCGCCGCCGAAGCGTAGGTTGAGATGTGACCGCCGGGAGCAGCTTCATCCTTATTTGCCTTAACCACCATAGCCATAGCATTCCACCTGAGGATGGATTTTATTCTTCTTTCAATTTCACGGTCACCGGGGTATGGCGGCTGCTTTTCGCGTGGAATGGTATTAATATAGGGGGTATTTGCCGTAAACGGGATTTCAACTCCGGCTTTCTGAGCACGGATTTGGAGCTGTTGCAGGATTTCAATTACTCTGCGGGGACCGCCGTTTTTTAGTACGTAGTCTAATGAATAAAGCCACTCTTCATTTTCTAATTCTTCAATTTGTCTCTGCGTAAGATTATCTTCCGCCATACACTATCCTTAATTCTAATTCGCTAAATGTAATACACAACTGAGATAAGACAAACCCGCCTTGCTGAAAGTCCGGGGTTTGGGGGACGTAATTGGGGAAATTACACCATTTCAGTGTGCAAATTTACTCAAAAACAGTAAAATTAACAATTATGGGGGGATTAACTTGCAATCAACGCCCGGCTGAAGTCGGGTGTTATTGACAGGATTATGCTTCACAACCCTTACTAACCTCCGGCTTCAGTTGGGGTAGGGCTTTGCTTACCTCAATAACTCAACTTCGGCCGGGCTT
Organism: Ignavibacteriales bacterium; assembly: GCA_045863035.1. Classification (GTDB taxonomy): domain Bacteria; phylum Bacteroidota; class Ignavibacteria; order Ignavibacteriales; family Ignavibacteriaceae; genus H2-BAC3. The sequence goes on from BTUV01000078.1 coordinate 13,949, forward strand.
GTGGTTGATGTCTTTTTTTGTCGTTGCTGTCCTTGCTTT
>BTUV01000079.1:0-13889 GCA_045863035.1 Ignavibacteriales bacterium
CAGGATTTAACACCCGGCCCGGTGAGGCGATATAAAAATCCGTGCTCATCCGCGCTGCTTTAGCATCCGTCTAATCCGCGTCCCATTGGCGGAGAGATTATTCATAGTACATTGTAAATTGTACATTGTAAATTGTTCATTGTACATTGTTCATTGTACATTGTTCATTGTACATTGTACATTGAATTCATAATTCTTTGTCGATCTCCATCAGCCCCTTAATTACCATTTCTCTCATCTCCGCAGCAAAACGGTTATATTTGTTCATGTCTATATATAACTGTCTTGTATCTGCATTTGCGCGGGTGACGATATCGAGCAGATCAAAATATCCCTTTGTGCCAATGCTGTTTCTCGGCAGAGGTAGTGAGCCCAGCCCCCGCCCTATGAACTGGGTGAGACAAAGTGTCCATGCCATCTGACGGTCATGTTCCTCAGCAGACATATATATAGTTTCGAGACTTGCTGATTCAAATGTCCCAATCAGTCGTTTATATGCCGGTGACTCTTTAGAAGGTGTTACCACTATCTGCCGCCCAGCCAGACCGTCCGCTGTGCTGTCTGGTCCGAAGAGCGGATGCGTTCCTATTATTTCGTTAGCAGGAAAATATTTCCGCATCACTTCATGCGGATACTCCTTAACCGAACAAACATCCACAAGGACCGCGGAGCCGGATATATATTGCTTAATCTCAATGAGAAGCTGTTCAAGCACTGAAATCGGTACTGCAAAGAAAATATACTCCGCCTCATGCAGGGCAGTAAAATCCTTAATTTGAATCTCAGCCGGAACAGCCGCCTTATTGTCTATGACCTTAAGCGACAGCTCACCGCTAAAGTGCTTTACAAAAAGCCGACCAAAACGTCCGTATCCAAAAAGTATTGAAGAAATAACCGTACCTTCTTAAATTATTACTACCGAAAATACACCCTGCCCCTCAGAACTCCAACCCAAATTGCACTGAAATCCCGTATATTGCAGACTGGAATTTGGTGCTTGGTTCGTAGTGCTTGGTTCTTGGTGCTTGGTTCTGAGTGCGTAGTTCCTGGTTGCTTTCTCATTTTTAATTCATCGTAATTTGTACATTGTTAAATGTACATTGATTACTAATTACTAACTCCTGATTACTAATTAAAAAAGATTGTTTGTTTCTCCGGTAATTCTAACAGCTACAGAGTTAAAACTCGCCTACGGCCCTCAGGTCATTCTTGACGGTGCTTCGCTCACTATCCATGAGGGAGACCGCATTGGCCTGGTCGGACGTAACGGCGCGGGTAAGTCATCTTTCCTGAAGATTATTGCCGGCGTGATGTCCTCAGACTCAGGCGATATTTCTACGCGTAAGGACCTGGTCGCCGGATATCTTTCTCAGGATTTCACCCTGAATGAGCATCTCAACGTTCTGGAAAACATCATGAGCGGTGCCGGTCGCATACTGGATCTGCTCCGTGCTTACGAAGAGCTTGCCTACGATCATCCGCAGAAACATATTCTCGAAGAAAAAATTCTCCGTCTTGACGGATGGAATCTTGAACGCGAAATTGGTATCCTGATCAAAGAACTTCATGCCCCTCCCCCTCAGGCAGATATAAAAAAACTATCCGGCGGGGAAAAACGCCGCGTTGCGCTCTGCCGCGCGCTTATCTCAAAACCCGATCTGCTCATGCTTGATGAACCAACCAACCATCTGGACACCGAATCAATTGAGTGGATTGAAAATTATCTCGCAGTATATAAAGGCACGTGCATTTTTGTTACGCACGACCGCTATTTTCTTGACTCAATCGCAACACGCATTGTTGAGCTTTCGCATGGTGTGTTTTATTCGCACACGGGAAACTATACTGATTATCTTATAAATAAATCAGAGCGGCAGGCAATTCAGGAGACAGAAGAAAAGAAACGGCAGAATTTCCTCAGGCGTGAGCTCGACTGGGTGATGCGCGGACCCAAAGCCCGCCGCACAAAAGCCAAAAGCCGTCTTGATCAGTATTATGAAGTTGCTGCTCAGAAGGGACCTGAGACAGAACTTGATGTAGAACTTATCATTCCTCCGGCAGACCGGCTTGGTAATAAAATACTCGAGCTCAAAAACTGCGGAATGAAAATTAGTGACCGCGTTTTGTTTGAATCACTCAACTTCATCTTTGAACCAGGGCGCAAACTCGGCATCGTGGGCAGAAACGGCACCGGTAAAACAACTCTGCTGAAAATGATTCTCGGTCAGCAGGAGCCCTTCATGGGTAAAGCTGACTCGGGCGAAAAGACGATATATAATTATATAGATCAGGAACGTCTGATTCTTAATGAGGAAGAAACCGTTTTTGAGTCAATCGGCGAAGGGATGGAAGTAATTCAGTTCGGTAAAGAGAAGATGCCGGTGTGGACTTACTTACGCCGCTTTCTTTTTACTGATGACCGAATGAATACTAAAGTAAACCGCCTTTCCGGCGGTGAGCGAAGCCGTCTTCTTCTGGCTCGTATTCTTAAAAACGGCGGCAACTTCCTTATGTTTGATGAACCAACAAACGACCTTGATCTTCCTACCCTGCGCATCCTTGAAGAAGCGCTTATTGCCTTTGAAGGATGCCTCGTTATAGTAAGCCACGACCGCTATTTCCTGAACCGTGTCTGCAACGGAATCCTTGCTTTTGAAGGAAATAAATATCTTCACTTCAGCGAGGGGGATTATGACTACTATGTTGAAAAAAGAAAAGCGCGAGTTACTGAAGATATATCTTCACCTAAGGAGAAGAAAGAAGACACGCGCGTAAAACAAAAGCCGGTTAAGCTGAGTTACCATGAACAGCGGGAGCTTAACGCAATCGAAGAAAAAATTCTTGCTGCCGAGGCGGAAGCAGAAAGAATTGAATCGCTTTTTTCCTCCCCCGATTTTTACGAAAAGTATGCCGCTCAAACTAAAGAACTTCAAGCTCAGCTCGATGCGGCAAAAGCAGAATCTGAGAGACTTTATCGTCGCTGGAGTGAATTAGAAATGAAAACACAGCAATAAGATTTGCTTTTCTGAGCTTAGTAACAGTCGTTCAGCACAAAAAAAAGCCGGCTCAATAAATATTTGCCGGCTTTATACAAAAATTATACTTTCTCGCCTTTATCAAACCAACTATAAACCGCAGGAATAACCAGAAGCGTTAAAATGGTGGAGGTGATTAATCCACCAACAACTACCGTCGCAAGAGGTTTTTGTATTTCTGATCCGGCACCAGATGCAAAGAGCATAGGAATCAGACTAAATACTGCTATTGATGCGGTCATGAGGACGGGCCTTAATCTGCTGATACTGCCCATTCGAATCGCCTGAGAAAGAGGAACCCCCTCTTCCCTAAGCTGAGAAATTCGTGCTACCAGAACAACTCCGTTTAGTACTGCTACACCAAAAAGGACAATGAACCCCACTGACGCTGGAACAGACAAGTACATTCCGGATATATAAAGTGAAAACACTCCACCTATTAATGCAAATGGTAAATTTGCAATAACAAGTAATGCAAGCTTTATTGAGTTAAAGGTAATAAACAAAAGAACTAGAATTACAGCTATAACTAACGGACCGATAAGAAGCAATCTATTCATAGCTCTTTCCTGATTTTCAAACTGCCCCCCCCAGGTAAGAAAATATCCGGGCGGCAGTGTTATCTCCTGGGCAATTTTTTGTTTAGCTTCTGCAACAAAACCTCCGATATCTCGTCCTGTTATATTTAGTTCAACTCCAATCCGTCTCATACCATCCTGACGGCTGATTTGTAATGGACCTTGAATCATTGAAATCTGCGCCACCTGTGCAAGTGGAACATTTAGCCCTTTGCTAACCGGAACGAGAATCTTCTCTAATGCCTCTATCGAATTACGCTTGTCTTCCTGAAAACGCACGGTAATATCAAAGTTCCTATTGCCCTCATAAAATTTTGTGGCTGTTTTACCTGCTACTGCAATTCCGATAATATTTTGAACATCACTCATATTTATACCGTAGCGGGCAATTTTCTCTCGGTCTATGGAAATGTTTATATATGGTTGTCCGGCTATTTTTTCAGACATCACATCCGTCGCTCCGTTAATTGAAGAAAGAATTCTTGCAATTTTTTCAGCATGAGAAAGCAGGAGATTCAGATCATCACCAAATAGTTTAATTATCAACTGGGCTCTGGTTCCGGCCACCAACTCATCAATTCGGCACTGTATCGGCTGGCTAAAGCCAAAAGCAATTCCGGGAATAGTTTCTAATGATTTTCGCATTTCTTCGGTGAGTTCTTCTCTGCTTAAATTCTCCCGCCATTCATCTGATGGCTTTAGTATTCCTACATAGCCGGTTTTGTCCGCTCCCCTGGTGTCCAGCGAAACACCTGTTTGACCCGTGCGGCTTACCAGAACATCCAATTCAGAAAACGCTTTTAGTTTTTTTGAAACTAATTGATTTATTTCTATCGCTTTATCAAGTGAAACCCCGGGCAATAACGCTACATCTGCATCGAAGGCCCCTTCATCCATTACCGGTATAAACTCGGTTCCCAGTCTGGAGATAAGAAAAATTGAAACAAGTAACAAAATTGCGGCCATACTCAGTAATACCCCTTTTTTATCAATTGTCCAGTCCAGCATTTTTATATATATGCTTCCTGCAAATTGCATTACCGGGTTAGGTTTCTCCTTTGCCGGTTTAAGAAACATATAACATAATACTGGAATAACAAAAATTGAAAGCAGCATCGAAGCCATAACCGCAACAGCTACAGTCTGTGCTAACGGACCAAACATCTTACCCTCTATTCCTTCTAACGAAAGTATGGGTATAAAGGTGATAGCTATGATTAACTCCCCGAAAATACTTGGTTTTCTAACTTCAAGAACAGCTTTTAGAACTGTTCTTATTTTTGTTTCCTCTTTCGGAGCTTCACCGAGATGGCGCTGCACATTCTCAACCTGAATAATTGTTGCATCTATTATCATTCCGATTGATATTGCAAGCCCCCCCAAGGACATTAGATTTGCACTCAATCCGGCAAATCGCATTACGATAAAAGTTGCAAGCAGTGACAGCGGTAGAGCGATTAGCACAACAAAACTGCCTCTGAAACTTCGAAGGAGAATGTAAAGAATAATTAATACTAAAATGGCTCCTTCAATTAATGCCTTGTTAACTGTTTGGACACTGGCATTCACTATTTCAGTCCTGTCGTAATAGGGAACAATTTTTATTCCGGCAGGCAGAATATTGTTTTCATTTATCTCGTGAACTTTTTCCTTGACCCGGCTCACAACCGCTTTACTGTTTTCACCGCGCAGCATCATTACTATACCACCAACAGCTTCATATTTTCCGTCTTTCATAGCCACCCCCATTCTTACAGCTTGTCCCTCCTTGATTTCAGCAACCTGCTTTAGATATACCGGAGTACCGTTGTTTTGTTTCAGGACGATATTCTCAATATCCCGAATCTCTTTGATAAGACCCAACCCTCTGACAATGTACTGAAAAGAATTTCTCTCAATAATGCTGCCTCCCACATTCTGGTTGTTGTTTTCCAGAGCGGAAAATACTTCCTCTGGTGAAAGTGAATAAGTGAGCAGTTGTTCCGGTTTTAGCAGCACCTGATACTGCTTAAAATATCCCCCAAATGAATTGATTTCGTTAACACCTTGTATATTCTTGAGAAGAGGAGTTACAACCCATTCCTGAATTGTTCTCAATTCAGAAAGAAATGAGACCCTCCCTAAAGAGTCAGTTGGAAACGTTCCTTCTAATGTATATTGATAGATCTCTCCCATTACCGTAGCGACTGGTCCAAGAGCAACCTCAACACCAGCGGGAACATTCTCCCGGGCTTCGGCCAGACGCTCAAAAACAAGCTGCCGCGCAAAATAGATATCCACACCATCCTTAAAGATGATAGTAACTATTGAAAGTCCAAACTTAGTTACTGACCTGATTTGCTTGATATCCGGCAATCCGCGCATGGCCATTTCAATCGGATAGGTTACTTTTCTTTCAATTTCTTCAGCCGAAAGCGTATTCGCATGACTTACTATCTCAACCTGAATATTAGTAACATCAGGAAAAGCATCAATTGGCAATGTTACGTATGAATAGATGCCTAAAGAAATGATAAACAAAGAAGCAATTATAATAAGCGCTTTTTGGTTTAGTGTATATTCAATAATCCTTGCTAACATTAATGTTCATCCTCTTCAATCTGGTCTTTTTGTAATACGCTTACTAAATAATACACTCCCTGACTAACAACCTCTTCGCCTTCAATAATCCCCTCTATTATTTCAATTTCAGAAGCTGAGTACTTCCGGATTTTAACCATCCTTTTGATAAATGAATCAGCACTCACCTTAACGAACACAAAATCATTTCCGTCTAGTGAAAAAACTGCTGATTCAGGAACAAATATCGCAGTTTTGTTTCCCGAAACAGGTATATGCATTTCGCCAAAAAGATGAGGTTTCAGTTTTCCTTTTGAGTTCTGCAGCGTTGCCCTGACAGTAACCGTTCTTGTTTGTTTATCCAGCATTTGACCAACAAAGGAGATTCTGCCTTCAAATTTTTCTTCCGGATAGGCTGAACTTTCAAAGAAAATGGAAGCATTCGTATTTATCCTTGCAATATCCTTTTCGAAAACCTGGCCATCCACCCATACTGAAGAGGTATTCAGTATTCGGAAAGCATTTTCAGACGGCTCAACAAATTGCCCTGTTACTACATTTCTTTCTATTATAACTCCGCTGATAGGTGCCCTTATGGTTAACGTTCCCGAAGTGTGATCCTCATTAAAGCTTTCTTCAATATCTTTATCACTTAACCCTATTGAATGGATTTTTTTATCCTCGGCCTTAAATTCAGCTTTAGCTTTATCATAGTCTGCCTGTGCCATGAGAAATTCTTTTTGGGAACCAATTTTTTCTGAGAAAAGCTTTTTCGTTCTTTCGTAATTTGCCTTAGCAAATTCCACGGCTGTTTTTGTTTTCAAATATGACGCTTTTAACTCACCAACTTCCAAACCCGCTACAGTCATTAATACATCTCCTTTTCTCACATATTGGCCTGTGTTAACAAGAACTTCATGTACTCGTCCGGCCAAAAGGGGACCGACCAGTGCCTCATTGTTTTGATCTGCTTTGACTTCCGCGGTAAGTGAAAATGATCCCGTGAAAATTTTTGAATAAATCTTAATGGTTTTCAGATGAATTTCCGCTATTGCAGAATCTGATAATAATACTGTATCTGAGGTTTCTTCGTGGTGTTCTTCGGTGGTTTCATTTGATTCTGATTTACATCCGGATATCAGAACTGACAAAACTAAGAGTATGTATGCTATTAACCGTAATTTTTTCATTTCAATTCCTGTTGCCTAGTTTTTACCATTGTGATACTGCTAAGTTCTTCTAAAGTAAGAGCAGCACTTATTTGATTGAGTATTGACTGGATATATCCATTGCGTGTTTCATGTAATAATCTGTTCGCCTGCAAAAAATCCAGATATGATGCCTCACCTTCAATATAACTTTTAAGAGCTATTTCAAAAACTGTCTGAGATTGCGGAATCAGTGTATTCGAATAAAGTGCTTTTTGTTTATCTGCATTTTTGAATATAGCATAAGCTTCTTCAAGTTGTAGGACAAGATCATTATTCAACGTCCTTACTTGCTCTTCTGCAATTGAATATTTTGCAGTGGCCTCAGCTATTTTTCCTCTGTTTTCAAACATGAACCAAAGAGGAAAAGATAAACCTAATGAAGCTCCGTAAAAGTTAGTGTTTCCCCCGCGGGATTGTTTATACCATGATAACGTAAAAGCTGGCAAAAGTGAATGCCATGAAATTTTCTTCTCAGTTGCCGCTAATTCTTTTAACACATTTGCTTCTCTTATTTGTGGATTTGTTTTATTAACCGCATCCAACAACTCAGAGAAATCAAGCGGTGAAGCATCCACATATAAGGAATCCGCCAAGAGAATTCCTGGATTTTTGAATTTTTCTGGTCCAAGTATGTTTATTAATTCCGCCTTAGCTAATTGTAAATCATTATTGGCGATAGCCAAATTGTTTTCAGCTTCGGTATACTGAACAGAAGCTGTTAAACTTTCAAGTTTTGAACTTTCTCCCAGAATAGTTTTGCGTTCAATTTTTGTATGCAACTCTTGGGCTACTGACAGAATTTGTTCGGTAAACATTACCTTATACTTTAACATGAGTAGTTTGTTATATGACTGTTTGACCTTATGAATAAGTTTATTTCTAACCAATTCTAACCGATTGATTTTTTGATCAGTCGTATAATCAGCCACGGATGCGCGGAGAAAATAAAGCGTTGGAAAATCAAAACTCTGACTTACCCCTATGTTATTTTCATCATATTGAGATAGTCCGGCGCCTTGCGGAACAAAATTATAACTAATTTCAAAAGATGGCTGCGGAAGAGAAATAGCACTCCAATAGGAGGCTTTAGAAGCCGCCACCTCATATTTGGCTTCCAGGTATCTGGGGTTGTTTTCAAGAGCTGCCTGAACGGCTTGCTCTAAAGTGAGAATATAGGGAGAGCTTTGTCCAAAGCTTACCCAATGACAGAGCAATACAAAGAATGCTCCAAATGACATTTTCATGAAATTTCCTTTAAAATAGTTTTACTAATCCCCATTAAAGGGGAATGTTAAAAAAACGGTTTAAAGAAATTTTAAATACGAAAAATGGAGTTTATTATGTTTGATTTAACTGCCCCAAACCTAATAGGTGGGGCTTCAAATAAAGAGGAAAAGCGAAATGTGGGGGAATAATCAACAACTGCTGTGAAGACATCACTTGAAGCAGGCGCAAAAGATATTAAAAAGTCAAAATCTCTTATTGCTGAACTTTTTGGATAAGCGTTTTGTACTATTTCACAATAATCATGCTGCTCATGGTCTGGACCATCGAACTCAAACATTCCTAATTCTGAATGGGCAAATGAGAACGACCATGCCAGAAGCAAAAAAAGGAGCAGATTACGATTACTGGAAGAAAGTTTATTTGAAAACATAATCCAAAGATAACACTATCTGTCTTGCAAAAAAAAATAATAGGGCAACTTTTTTATGTTAGAGAGAAAAAATGGTACTACTTTAGGAATTCGCTTCTTTTTTAATTAGAAATTGAAAATAATGAAACCATGGTGATTTCCCGCCTCACAGTATTAAGCAAGAAAGAGATAGATTGTCATCTTTCTGTCCGAAGTGAGTTCCGGATCCGTTTTAATCCGTGCTGCTTTGGCATCCGTTTAAGATCCGCGGGCAATTGGCGAAGAATTTGACCTCTACTCACTTAGCTTCACCCCTGTTTCATAATTCTGAGACAGATTGTCATCTGTCTGTACGAAGTTTGAATCGAACTTTTAGAACTGTACATTGTTAATTGTACATTGTACATTAATTTTTAATCCGCGCTGCTTCTGCATCCGTTTAAAATCCGCGGGCCATTAGCGAGAACATGAACTTTGCGACACTTTTCGCAAACCTTCTTTTGCTTTGCGTTAAGAAATTATAGTCGCCTGAAGAAATTACCGCTCACCAAAACAGATGATTTTTATCTGACCGCAATTAAGCCAGTTTCACAGGATATCTCTGCATACAACACCCGTCAAAACCGGACTTGTTTGCTTACATTGTCATCTTAAGTTTAATAAAGTAGTAAAAGTAATTGATTCCCAAGTCAGAAAAATTTATAACAGAATTCCGTTCCGGCTCCTCTTTGCCGCTTCTTGTTGAGGCGGATGACTTTCAGCAATACGTCATAAAACTTCACGGCTCAGGTGAGGGGAAACTTTCCACGCTGACCGGGCTTATCGCTTCCCGTATTGCAGCAATGCTTGGAGTTAAAGTTCTGCCCGAATTACTTATACATTTTAATTCTTCCATCATCCCACCCGGTGCCGATCCTGAAATTACAGAACTTGCTCAGAGGAGCAATGGCATAAACTCTGCAACCCGTTTCCTCCCAGAAGCTAAGCCATTTAATCTGGACGTGAATCTGCTGAATCAGGAGGAGCGAGACTTGATTTTTCTTACTGATTTGCTATTGATGAATATTGACCGCACCGCAAAAAATCCGAACATTCTTTGCTCTGGCGGTTCAGTCTATTGTTATGATTATTCGATGTCCATGGCTGTGCGCAACTTTTTTGGAAATACTCGAGGAAATGAACAGAATTTACTTCCGCTAATGAAGCGACATCTCTTTTGGCGGAAAGACATCAATCCCGAAAACTTCATCAGCAGGATGAAGTCAGTGCGTTCTTATGAGATACAGAATATCATCGAAGTCATTCCGATTGAGTGGTTACGCGAATTTCCCGGACCTGCTTTTACGGATAATCTCTTCAGAGTTATAACTAAAAGTGATCTGTTTTTAAAAAATCTTGATCTGATCCGGCAACTCCCCGATGAAACTGAGGAAGAAATCAGAAAGAAAAACCTCAGCTCAAGGCAGGCATTTATGGATAAATTCGGGCAAATTTAGTAAGAGGGAAATGTTTTTCCGATCAGCATTTCTTGCATCCGTAAAATCAGCGTGCCATCGACTGAGTAAATGATTTTTGTTTTCCTTAGCGGCTTCGTGACTTTGCGCGAGATATTATGCGTGTGATATATATAAGTGCTATGTACCAGATTTATCAACCCTCATCCCCCGCCCTTCTCCCTGGAAAGGGAGAAGGGAGCCGGAACTTTGCGTTGAATTTTTCTTTGCGACTTTGCGCGGGTTATATATCAACCACGAAGTGGTAAAATTATTATAGCAAACGAATATATCTCCAGCGCTTAAACCACGAAGTGGTGAAATTATTTCTGGGTTAGTGAGGTAACTAGGATTGGTCCCGGATAAAACAACCCTCATCCCCCTCCCTTCTCCCTGGCAGGGAGAAGGGAGCCGGAACTTTAATGGGCTTATTCAAGGTATGAACCGCAAAATTAAATTCATAATTCATACCACATAATTCATAATTAAAATGGAAGGTCTTTATCTTCCGGCAGCGGGAGAGGGGGAGGCGGTGGTGTTGCGGGTGTATAGGTGCGCGTCTGAGCCGGTGCGCTATATTCTCCGTCAATAGCGCCAGACTGTCCCGCCGGCTCTATTTTCCAGGCCTTTGCATCGGTGTACCACTTACCATTATACTCACGGCTTTCCACATCAAAATAGACATCAATCATATCCCCCGGCTTAAACCGGTTGATATCAATTTTATCACCCCAGACCAGTACGCAGATTTTTCTGGGATACTGCCCTTCGGTCTCAACTATTACTTCCTGTTTCTTCCATGGTCCGTTTTTCCCTTCGCCGGTTTGTACCGGATTTAACTGTACCAGCCGAACTATTTGATTCATTCTTATTCCTTGTTTTTATAAAAATAAAATGCTCCCCGGCATATATAAGTACCGGGGAGCTGCTTACTGCTTTATATATTCTTGCTTATGAGTTCTGTTTTGCTATCAGGTTGAGCGCGCTGCCTGCCCTGAACCAGTCGAACTGCCGTTCGTTAAATGTGTGGTTCAGTTTTATTTCATCGGTTTTTCCGTCGCTGTGCTTCACAATTAAAGTAACCTGTTTGCCCGGAGCAAATTCAGTAAGACCTTTCAGACTTACTTTGTCGTCTTCTCTGATTTTATCATAATCAGCCGGATTAGCAAACGTAAGAGGCAGCATTCCCTGCTTCTTCAGGTTGGTTTCATGGATACGCGCGAAAGACTTCACAATGATAACTCTTCCGCCAAGGAATCTCGGCTCCAGAGCTGCATGCTCACGGCTTGAACCTTCTCCGTAGTTTTCATCACCTACCACAACCCAATTCTGACCACGTGCTTTATAATCGCGTGCTACTTCAGGTACTGACTTTGTTTCACCGGTAAAGAAGTTCTTTACTTTTCCTGCTTCACCGCTGTAAGCATTGATTGCACCGATGAACATATTGTTGGATATATTGTCAAGGTGTCCGCGGTATTTTAGCCACGGTCCCGCCATTGATATATGGTCAGTGGTGCACTTCCCTTTAGCTTTAAGCAGCACGGTCATATCTTCAAGATCTTTTCCTTCCCACGCAGCAAACGGAACAAGAAGCTGCAGACGGTCGCTCGAAGGACTCACCTTCACTTCAACTTTAGCTCCGTCTTCAGCAGGAGCTATATATCCGCTCTCGCCTCCGTCAAATCCTTTTGTGGGGAGCTCTATACCTGTTGGCGGGTCAAGCTTTACTTTTTCCCCTTTTTCATTTACCAGTTCATCTGTCAACGGATTAAATGATAATGATCCGGCAATTGCAAATGCAGTGGTGATTTCCGGACTTGCAACAAACGCCAGCGTCTCCGGATTTCCGTCATTCCTCTTCGCAAAGTTCCTGTTGAATGATGTGACGATAGTATTTTTTTCACCCATTTTCATATCCATGCGTTTCCACATACCAATGCAAGGTCCGCATGCGTTTGCAAGTATTACTCCGCCGATATCTTCAAGCTGTTTAAGCTGTCCGTCACGTTCAATCGTTGCGCGAACCTGTTCTGAACCCGGTGTAATAGTAAACTGTGCCTGAGTTTTAAGACCTTTTGCTACTGCCTGTTTGGCAAGACTTGCAGAACGGTCAATATCTTCATAGCTTGAATTGGTGCAGCTTCCAATGAGTGCAACGCTTATCTTATCCGGATATCCTTTTTCTTTAACTGCTTCTTTCAGTTTTGAAATCGGCCATGCGAGGTCTGGTGTAAATGGTCCGTTTACATGCGGCTCAAGTTCGGTTAAGTTTATTTCGATGACCTGATCAAAATATTTTGCCGGGTCTTTAACTACCTCAGGATCATCATTAAGTTCATGACAGAGTTCATCAGCAATACGTGCAACATCTTCTCTTCCGGTTGACGTCAGATAGGCAGCCATCTTTGCATCATACGGAAATACTGATGTGGTAGCACCAATCTCAGCACCCATGTTGCAAATAGTACCTTTACCGGTGGCGGATATACTGTATGCACCTTCTCCGAAATACTGAACAATTGCGCCGGTGCCTCCTTTTACGGTGAGGATTCCTGCAACTTTAAGAATAACATCTTTTGGTGATGCCCAGCCGTTAAGTTTTCCGGTCAGTTTAACACCAATCAGTTTCGGCCATTTTAATTCCCACGGCATACCAGCCATAACATCAACAGCATCTGCTCCTCCAACACCTATAGCTATCATACCAAGTCCGCCGGCGTTAGGTGTATGACTGTCAGTACCAATCATCATTCCGCCCGGGAAGGCATAATTTTCGAGTACTACCTGATGGATAATACCTGCGCCTGGCTTCCAGAAGCCGATGCCATATTTCTGGCTTACACTCTCGAGGAAATCATACACTTCTTTGTTTTCGCTGTTAGCGCGGTCAAGATCCTCGCGGGCTCCGGTCATTGCCTGAATCAGGTGATCGCAATGAACAGTGGAGGGAACCGCGGTGGTTTTTTTACCGGCTGACATAAATTGCAGCAGCGCCATTTGAGCAGTAGCATCCTGCATTGCAACGCGGTCAGGAGCCAGGTCTGCGTAGTCTTTTCCGCGGGTAAGTTCTTTGGTGACGGGGTCAAAAAGGTGAGCGTAGAGAATTTTTTCGGTGTAGGTAAGCGGTCTGCCGAGCACTTTTCTGGCGGCATCAACTTTGGCCTTCAAGCCGGCATAAACCGTTTTAATCATGTCAATATTGGCTGTCATTTGATTTCCTGAGAGTTGCAAAAAGTTAGTTTTATTAATGCGGAAATTACGAAAATTTGGCGGGATTTTGAATGTGGTTTTCCGGCTGGTTTCACCTGATCAGTCATTCGGTTATTTTACTTGGTGTCCTCGGCTCCGCTTTCCGGAATGGTGTCCTCGGCTCC
>BTUV01000080.1:0-13492 GCA_045863035.1 Ignavibacteriales bacterium
TTAATTTTTAATTAATACTGTGATCCGATGTTGATGGTCAGGTAAAATCCGCCTACATCTTTTTTGAACTTGCCGTATAAACTTTCCACTCCTTCATCAAAAAACCGGATGACGTAATATCGGAGGTTGATTCCGATAAGATTATCTTTGTCCAGTCCGAAATTTGCACCAAAGCCGATATAGCCACCGGCTGTAAATTTGGTCTGTGCATATCCGAGTGAATTAAAGAACTCGCGGGAGTATGGGGTGGTTAGAATCATTGAGGGGCCAAACCCGAGATTGAGATAGGGTCTGAGGTTATCGCTGAGCACCCGGTCAAATATTCTGTAGTGTGCGCCAAAATTCAGGGGCATGAGCAGTAACCGGTTCTTTTTTCCATAAACGATGGGCTGACCGTAATAGTCAATGTATTCGATTTCTTTGTCATCCTTCGTCTCTGAGATTGAGAAATCGGCAAAAAATGTGAAATCGCTGTTCATCTGCTTCCGGTAAAAAGTGCCCAGTCCGAATCCTCCCTCCCCGAAAAGGAGGTCAACACCCCAGGAGTTTTCCGGGAAGACAACCGGTTCCTTTTCCGGCGCCATTTCTCCTATACTTTGCGGTAAAAAAGCGGAGAGAGGCAAAAGAAGACCTGCAAAGGTTAAAAAGAATATTTTTCTGAGTTTCAGCATCATGTTTTCTTTGGATAACAATTATTTTAATTTAGTGGCAAGATTAAATAATTTCCTGCTTAAACTCAATAGTAAAATTTTATGCCGTCAAATCTGGAGATAAAAATTAGCGTACCTGCCTTCGCGGATCTGCTTGAAAGGATGCAGAGGTGCGACTGCCGGTTCACCGCCACGATTATTCAGAAGGATATCTATTACCGGAACGACAAGGGGCTGCTGAAGCTCCGGGTTCAGGATAAAGGAAATGAGCTGATTTTTTATAACCGGGATGAGGTTTCAAGCCAGAGGAAGTCAGATTATCATATCCTTTATGTGAATAATCAGGCGGAGGAGTATTTTGCCCGGATTTTTACTGTTGACGTGACTGTTGAAAAAACCAGACAGCTTTATATGTATAAGAATACCCGCATTCATCTGGATACGGTGAAGGGGCTGGGGGAGTTTCTTGAGCTTGAGGCGGTTGTTACTACATCAGTTGAACAGGCGCAGGAGGAATTTGATTTCCTCTTCAACCGTCTTCATCTTCAGAATTATCAGTCAATCCGGAAATCTTACAGCAATTTACTGAAGGAGAAAACCTCATGATACTTTACAGGGGAGTCCCGCTCACTACGGATCTTACTGCACTTGAGCAGCAGTATCTTAATCGGTATGATTTGCAAAAGCTGATAATTCTCGTCCCGACTAACAGAAGAGTCCGCCACAGAGTTAGACAGATTATTGCGTCACTTCCCGGAAAAATCAGCGGACCGCTCCGGATTGAAACGTACGCAACTCTTACGCAAAAGCTTTATGCAAGGATTGCCGGGCGTTCAGAATATATATCTCAGGTACAAGGGTTATATATGCTGAGAAAAGTATTAAAGGAAACGGAGATGTTTTTTGGCGGAAAAATCAGGAAGGAAATTCCCGCGGCTCTGCTCGAAAACCTGCATCACGCGATTACTGAATATAAACGTTACAATATATCCTTTAATGATCTTACGGAAAACCTTGATGATGCGGGGCTCTCTGACTCAATGAAACGGAAGGGGATGGATTTTGCAAATGCATACCGGGAGTACTACAAGTTGCTGGAGGTTCGTTCACTGACGGATGATTCCCTTGCATCAGTTAAACTGAGTGAGCTTGAGGATGAAAAGTTCGGCGCGGTGTTTCGTGATATATATCCGGAAGCAGAAACGATGCTGGTGAGCGGTTTTACTGAGTTTGCCAATCCCGAAGTGGATGTTTTTAATAAAATTGCCGCGCAAAAGGGGATGAATGTAACTGTAACACTTGATTACTACGCGCCGAACAGGGGATTGTTTGGCCGAATTGCAGCCACTGCTGATCAGTTAAAGATGGCAGGTTTTCTGGAAACAGAAGAATCAGAGCCGATTGAAAGCGGTATGGCTTTCAGAACTGAGCTCCGTAAACGATTCTTCTCAGATTATGATAATCAGAGCAATAAGGTTGCCGGCTTTGCAAAACATATTTTCAGATGGTCACCCAAAACACCACTTCATGAGGCAGGTGAAGCCGCAAAACAAATAGCCGTGTGGCTGGATTCCGGCAAATATAAGCCGGGGGAGATTTGCGTGGTTGTAAATGACATATCCTCTTACGCTTCAATTTTGCGCAATACTTTCACAGAATACGGAATCCCTCTGAATCTTACTGACCGGTACCGTTTAACTTCTGTTCCGCTGCTGAATTATTTTTCAGAGCTTTTTACTATTGAAGGGGGAGACTATTATCATAAGGATATCGCCAGGGTTTTATCCGGCAGTGTGCTTCCGTCATGGCTTACCTTGTCAGAGTTTCATGAAATAGCCGGGGAGCTGAGAGTAACGCGCGGGTATCAAAGCTGGATTGCTCAGATAAACAAAAAATTATCCTTTTGGGAAAAAGACTCGAAGGCAAGAAACCGGGAGCGGTATATAAAGCTCGCGACAGAGTTGAAAAACATTCTTGAAAAGATGCGTGAGTGGCACAAAGAGTTCAGGGTAAACCTGACCGGGGCGGAGTTTAAGAGCCGCTTTATCGATTTTGTATATAAAACCGGATTCAGAAGAAAGATTGTAACTTCAGGACTGCGTGAGGAGAATGTTATCTCCGGGTTTGAATATTTTCTCTCAGAGCTTTACGGAGCATTAGATATATATATAGCTGAGGAGCCGGATATGCTCTTTCCTCCGCAGCATTTCAGGGAGATGCTACAGACGATTATCCGGACGACGAGGTTTAATTTGCGTGAGGAGCCAGATGCACAGGTTCTGGTGACTACTCCTGAAGAGATACGGGGGATTGAGTTTAAGGCATTGATTGCGCTGGGGCTTTATGACGGCAACTTTCCGCTGCCTTACAGGAAAAAACTTTTTTTCGGCAGGGAAATTCCGGGTGATGAAAGAATTCACAGCAGCGGTCAGGCATTTTTGTTTTATCAGATGCTGACCGGGTGGAAGGAGGTATTAGTGCTTTCCTGCCCGCGGATTGGAAGCCGGGGTGAGTTTTCCCCCTCTATCATGCTGCGGGAGTTTGAATCAGATTTTGAAGTTACCGTAAACAAGGAAGCTGAAGAAACCGGGAAATTTTTCTCACCCCTGGAAGCCGCGGAAGAAAATGTAAGCAATATATATAAAGCCGGAAGCAGTGATGTAATCATCCCTGAAGAACCGGAACTGGCGGCTCATATCAGGATTCAAAAACTGAGGGCTTCAGCCGAAGAACCGGGCGGCGAGTATGCGGGTCAGTTGTCTGGTTTACTCCTGAAAGAAGGGAAACTGAAACCGCGTATATCAGTCAGCTCACTCGAAAGCTATCAGAAGTGCCCGCAGATGTTTTATTATCAGTATATACTGGGTCTAAAAGGACAGGATGAACCGGAAGACGGCATCAAGGCAGTTGAGCTGGGTAATCTGCTGCATGAGGTTTTCCGTCAGTTTTACGAAGGTAAACACGGTGTGAGTGTAACTCCTGAGAGTGATTATCCTGTCATAAGAAAGATAGCGAATGATGTGTTCAGTAATATCAACTTTGACACTCCTGTAACTATGTATGACCGGCTGAAAATAATCGGCAGGGATGATGCTGACAAAAACACCCTGCTTTTTGCTTTTTTAGAAAAAGAAGCCGGTGAGAGCATCTTAACTCCTGTATTGTTTGAGAAAGAATTTTCAGAAGAATTTACGCTGCCTTCAGAGGAGGAAATTTCGTTTGTCCTCAGAGGAATAATTGACCGGATTGAGGTAAATAAAGAACTCGGTATTTATGCTGTAGTTGATTACAAAACCGGAAGTAATACCCCGGGTGCGGCAGATATGATGAAGGGTAAGTCATTGCAGCTTCCATTATATATGTCGGTGACAGGAAAAGTTCTGAAAGATGCCGGCATTGAAGGTGACTACGAACCGGCTGAGATGTATATATATAAGATTAATAAAAGAAAGGGAGAAGTTGACAAGGGCGCTATACGCAATCCAAAAGTTGCACGAAAGAAGTTAGACAAACCGGCAGACCTTGCGTCTCTTAAAGAGTTTCAGGCAGAGATGATAACAAACAACAGGGAAAAGATACTTGAATACGCGGGAAACATCTATAGCGGCATATTTACTCTGTTAGAGAAGTATGACCCGTTCAAGCCGCCATGCAGCTACTGCGCGTTTCATGATATCTGCCGGGTGAGAGAGAGGGAAGAGGAACCGGAAGAAGGATGAAGTCAGAAGTATGGACGTGAAGAAAGATGAATCTGATTGCTGAGTTACCTTTTTTGAGAGGCAATTGCCGGAAGAGACTCTGAGAATCAAAGGGAATACAACTACTCTTAGATGGGCTTCGGATTTAAACAGATGCCGAAGGAACAAGGATTTTTTTGGAGTGAAAAATGTTTTCTGTGATAATGACTAAAAAAATTTCACAGCGTATTTTGTGTGCTTATTTCCGTTGTTTTTATTTATCTCTCTTTTCTGAGAACTGAATGTCTTAAAATTATTTGCAGGAGTCAGGAGAATGCACGCAACACGAAATTTCATCTTAGGCAGCAAGAATCTTCTTTTTTTGTAGGGTTCATTCTAAGCAGAGCATCCGATGATGTCCCATCAGATTGACCTTGCTTTAGGGAAACATTTTCCGTAAGTTTGTAATGCCACTGCCAAAAGCGGTGGTATTTTTTTTAAATACACCTATTCATACTTATTGAGAGTAGTTATGTCTGATAACAATGTGGTTTACCTGACTCAGGAACGCCTTATTGAGCTTGAAAATGAACTTAAACTGATGAAAACCAGCGGCAGAGCCCAGATGGCCCAGAAAATTTCTGAGGCCCGCTCCCATGGAGATTTGTCAGAGAATGCTGAGTATGATGCCGCCAAAGAAGCCCAGGGCCTGTTTGAGATGCGCCTGAGCAAACTGGAAGGCCTTCTCGGCAGAGCTCGTGTTATTGATTTCAGCCAGTTCCCCACGGGGCAGGTTCACATTCTCTCTACTGTTAAGATTAAGAACCTTAAATCCAATAAGGAGATGGAATATACCCTGGTTTCCCCCGAAGAAGCGGATATGACAACCGGTAAGATTTCTGTTACAAGCCCGATCGGACAGGGTCTTATGGGTAAGAAAACCGGCGATAAACTTTCTATTAAGGTCCCCGCCGGTACGATCGAAGTTGAAATTTTATCATTAAACTGAGGCACTTTTTTTGAGCGATGAGTATTTCCTGCAACTGGCTATAGACTTAGCCGGTAAAGGGGCGGGGCACGTTAGCCCTAACCCCATGGTGGGATGCGTCATCGTTAAAAACGGCAAAATTATCGGCACGGGGTACCACCAGAAATTTGGCGGTCCCCATGCTGAAGTTATGGCAGTTAACCAGGCCACTGAGTCTGTTGCCGGGGCGGTTATGTATATCACGCTTGAACCCTGTGACCATTTCGGAAAAACACCTCCCTGCACCGACCTTATTATAAAAAGTAAAATCCGGCGGGTTGTCATCGGCACACGCGACCCTAATCCGCTGGTATCAGGCAGGGGAGTAGTCAGACTTCGTGAAGCCGGTATTGAAGTTAGTGAGTCAGTTCTGGTGAATCAGTCAAAAGAGATTAACAAATTCTTTTTTAAACATGTAAAAACCGGTTACCCGTATATAATGGTTAAAACTGCCGCTTCAGTAAACGGGATGGTAAACAGGAAGCCGGGTAAAAAAGCACAGTTGACCGGAAGCAAATCAGTAAAAATGGTGCACCGGCTCCGCAGTGAGTATGATTGCATTCTCACCGGATCAGGGACGATGAAATCCGATAAGCCGGAATTCACTGTACGTAAAGCAGAAGGAAGAAATCCGGCAGTAGCAATTCTTGACTCCACACTTAAAACTCCGCCGGAAAGTAAAGTTTTTATCCCCGGCAGAAAAGTATATATATTCACAGCGGTAAAGGACAGCGAAAAAGAGAAACTTCTGATTGAAAAAGGCGCTGAAGTTATTGTCGTTAATACTGACTTAGGCGGGCTGCTTGATATATATAAAGTTATGAGCCATCTCGGTAAATCAGGAATTATCTCTGTTATGGTGGAAGGGGGGCCGAGAGTGGTTTCCTCCGTGCTTCAGTCGGGGCTTACTGATGAGTTTCTTTTATTTCTTGCTCCGGAACTGATAACAAGCGGCGAAAACTTCATACATTCTTCATTTATGGGAATTCCGCCCGGTGCTGAAATTCTTAACACCGGGTTTCACGAAAGCGGCAGTGATTTTTATTTAACCTACAGAACAGATAAGAGTTTGAGTCATGTTTACCGGACTGATTGAAGAAACAGGAGTTATAAGCCGTATTCAAAACGCAGGTCTTGGGCGGAAAATTACGATCAGTTCTGCCATTGTAATTGCTGATATGAAGACCGGTGATAGCATCAATGTTTCAGGGGCCTGCCAGACAGTTGTCGGTTTTTCAGAAAAAGAATTTATCGTTGAAGCAGTTGAAGAAACTCTTAAAAAAACAACATTCGGCTCACTTAAACAGGGGGAACGGGTAAATCTCGAACGTTCCTTACTCCCAACAACCCGTCTCGGTGGTCATTTTGTCAGTGGTCATGTTGATACCCGCGGGCAAATCACATCAGTGCAGGAACTGAGCAATAGCCGGCTGTTAACAGTGCGTTACCCGGTGCAGTTTTCTAAATATATCATTCCGGTTGGTTCAATCGCCATTGACGGCATCAGTCTTACCGTTGCTGAAAAAGGGGATGACTGGTTTCGAGTCGCGGTTATACCTCACACCTGGCAGGCGACTACCCTGTCTGAAAGAAAATCCGGCGATGCTGTTAATCTTGAGTTTGACCTGCTTGGCAAGTATATACTAAACGCGGTTGAAGCCAATGAGAAACCAAAACTTACTGAAGAATGGCTAAAGGAGCAGGGCTGGTAAATGCACCCCCTGCTTAAAAGAACCGCAGGTGTTGTTAAAAGCAATTCACTCCTTAAAAAAGGAGACAAGGTTCTTGCCGCGCTGAGCGGGGGGGCTGATTCAGTTTTTCTTTTCCGTTTTTTACTCGAACTTCGCGGTATATATCAGCTTGAACTCAGCGCTGTTCATCTTAATCATCTGCTGCGCGGTGCCGACTCTGACGGTGATGAAGAATTTTGCAGGACGCTCTGCATTGAATATGAAATCCCGTTTTACAGTCGGAAAGAAGATGTAAAGGAATATGCTTTCCGCAATCATCTTTCAACAGAAGACGCAGGCCGCAAACTCAGATATAACTATTTTGAAGAGCTGATGAATGAGCTGGGCTATACAAAAACAGCAACAGGGCATCATCAGCATGATTCAGCCGAAACGGTCATGTTTCATCTGCTCAGAGGAAGCGGGCTCCGCGGTGTTTCCGGCATCCCGGCTCAGCGAGGCAGATATATACGCCCTCTGCTTTCACTTACGCCGTCTGAGATAAGAGAATGGCTGCACGCTGAGGGATATATATGGCGGGAGGATGCCAGCAATGATTCTGCTGATTTTACGCGAAACATCATCCGGAACGAACTTTTTCCGTTCATACGCGAAAAACTCCGGATTTCACCTGAGCAGCCGCTCAGCCGCCTGGCTCAAAACTCCGCCGAGATAATTTCGTTCCTTGACCAATTAACTGAAGATGTCGTAAATCCCCGATTCCGGAATTCCGGCAGTGAAGCTGTTTACCCTGCTGAAAAGCTCAAAAAACTGGAGCGGGTGCTTAGAAAACATGCACTGAGCAGAATTTTGCTTCAGTCAGGAACAGAACCATCCACCTCTCTTGTTACAGATTGTAACCGGCTTATTGAATCCGGAGAGACCGGAGTGTATCAGATTGGTAACGGTTTTTCTCTCTTTTATTCACCGGAGGAAATGGTTTTGTTCAGAGAGACAGAAAATTCCGGTCAGGAGATGAGGATTTCTCCCGGTCAAAGCGTCTCATTTGGCGGAAAAGAGATTTCCCTTGAAACTGTTACTAAAGAAGAAGTTGATTTCTCCGGCTCACCCGGTACGGAATACATCCAGTGCAGCCGTGAAATTGATTTTTTGATACTGCGGGGCTGGCTTGAGGGGGACCGGTTTCAGCCGATTGGCATGAAAGGTTCCGTTTTAGTAAGTGACTTTCTTAATAGCAGCAAGGTGCCCCTCTATAAAAAAAGAGAGGAAGCAGTGCTTCTGTCAGATGGGGAAATTCTGGCGGTGGCCGGGAGGAGAATTAGTGAGAAATGCAGGATAACCGGATCAGGAAAATTTTATTACAGGATAATGTGCCATGAAAGATAAAATAATTATTAACGGCGATGTATTTGTTCCGATGCTTACCGAAGAGCAGATAGCCATCCGTACAAAGGAAATTTCTGCCCGGCTCAGTAGTGACTTTGAAGGGAAAACCCCGATTTTTGTGGGGGTATTGAACGGTTCTTTCATGTTTTTTTCTGATGTGGTAAGGCACTTTGAGGGGGACTGTGAGGTTGATTTCTTAAAGCTATCGAGCTATGGCGAGGCAAAAATTTCATCAGGGTCTGTTACTCTGCTAAAGGATTTGAATTGCAGTATTGAAGGCAGGCATCTGATCATAGTTGAAGACATTGTTGACTCAGGCCTTTCCGTAAAGTATATTTTAGACCTTATAAAAGAACATAATCCAGCCAGCGTGAGTGTGGTATCACTTCTGGTGAAGCCGAAAAGTATGCAATATGACCTTAAAATTGATTATATTGGCTTTTCTATTCCCAGCGAATTCGTTATTGGCTTTGGTTTGGATTACGCACAGAAGTACAGAAACCTGAGAGCAGTCTATGTATTGAGCGAGGATGAGAAGAATGGAAAATGACAAGAATAAACAATTTATGACAGAAAAAAGAGATAACACACCAAAAGACGATCCCGGACAGCAGAAAAAAAACGGAAATAAATCCGGAGGGGACGGCAATAAAAATTTTTCAAACCGTCCTGATGATGAGTTCGATTGGACGAAAATAATCCGTACCGTTTTTACCTGGGGGCTGGTAATTGTTGCCGCGGTGATCGTCATTCAGATGATGCGCGGAACAGGTGTAAATTATGCTGAAGTCAGTTATAATGACTATAAGAGATTACTTCAGGAACAGAAGATTGAAAAAGCGGTTATTACCAAATCTGACCTGAATGATTATACTTTTAAGGGTGAACTGAAACAAGAGGAGATGATCAATGAAATTAAGGTCAGAAACATCTCTGTCTATCTTCCTGAGCCGATAATTGTTGCAGAGGAAGAGAAGTGGAAATCACTGGGAATTAACTATTCTTTTGACAAGCAGTCAAACGAATGGATGAGTCTGCTTATTACTTTTGTCCCCTGGCTGTTGCTTATCGCTCTCTACTTTGCATTTATGAGAAGAATGCAGGGGGGCGGAGGTGCAGGTGGACCAAAAGGTATTTTCTCTTTCGGCAAAAGTAAAGCCAAACTGATAAATCAGTCAAATAATAAAATTACATTTGGGGATGTTGCCGGAAACGATGAGGCAAAAGTTGAGCTTCAGGAAGTAATTGAATTCCTGAAAGAGCCGGCTAAGTTCCAGAAACTTGGTGCAAAGATTCCGCGCGGGGTGCTTCTGGTGGGTTCACCGGGAACAGGAAAAACCCTTATCGCGCGTGCAGTAGCAGGTGAGGCCGGGGTGCCGTTTTTCTCAATCTCAGGCGCAGACTTTGTTGAAATGTTTGTCGGTGTGGGTGCAAGCCGTGTGCGCGACCTGTTTGAACAGGGTAAAAAGAGCGCGCCTTGCATAATATTCATTGATGAAATTGATGCTGTGGGTCGTCAGCGCGGTGCCGGACTTGGCGGCGGGCATGATGAACGTGAGCAGACTCTTAACCAGCTTTTAGTTGAGATGGATGGCTTTGAGCAGAATAATGGCGTAATAATCATTGCTGCTACAAACAGACCTGATGTACTTGACCCGGCTCTGCTGAGACCGGGAAGATTTGACCGTCAGGTGGTGGTTGAACGTCCTGATGTAAAAGGAAGAGAAGGAATTCTGAAAGTTCATACCAGAAAAATTCCGCTGGATAAAAATGTAAGGTTGGATATCCTGGCAAAAGGAACGCCCGGACTTGCCGGTGCGGAACTTGCGAATCTGGTTAATGAGGCCGCTCTTCTTGCCGCCCGCAAAGACAAGACCAGAGTTGAAATGTCTGACTTTGAAGAAGCCAAAGACAAAGTAATGATGGGCATGGAACGTAAGAGTATGATCATTTCTGATCAGGAAAAGAAAACAACAAGTTATCATGAAATTGGTCACGTGCTTGTTGCCAAAATGCTGCCTGAGTCAGACCCTGTTCATAAAGTCACTATTATCCCCAGAGGCAGGGCGCTTGGCGTTACGCATTACCTTCCTGTTGATGAGAAACACTCTTACTCAAAGGATTATCTTGAGATGCGCATTGCTGTGCTGCTTGGTGGACGCGCGGCAGAGAAGATTATTTTTAATCATTATACTACCGGAGCCGGTAACGACATTGAACGCACAACCAAACTTGCCAGAAAGATGGTTTGTGAGTGGGGAATGAGCGAAAAACTCGGTCCGTTAAATTTCGGTACTAAAGAAGAAGAAGTATTTCTCGGGCGTGAAATTCAAAAGACCCGTGAATACTCAGACCAGACCGCTATTGATATTGACAATGAAGTCAGGGCAATTGTAAACAGGTGTATGGAACTTGCAGAAAAAATTCTGCGGGATAACATTGATATGCTGCATTTGCTTTCGCTTGAATTGCTCGAAAGGGAGATATTGGATGCTGATGAAATTGACAAACTGATGAAGGGAGAAAAACTTCCCGCAGTCATAAAACCGGGTCCCGCAAACGGAAACGGAGAAGAACTCCCTGAGCATGTTAAAACACTGCTCGAACAGCGGAAAAAATCTCCTGAAGATTCTCAGCCCGATGACAAGCCCGAGAACTGAAGCCCTTGAGATAAACTACAGAGATGAACTGATCCGCAAGAGTATTCATCTCTGTAGTCTCTCAATACCTGTTATTTATTATTTTATCACTCGCGAAACAGCAGTATATATCCTGGCGGGAGTAACTGCTGCCGCGCTGATACTTGACCTCACCCGTTACCTTTCCCCCGGAATAAAATCACTTTTTCTTACAGTCTTCGGATTCATGCTCAGAAAGCATGAGCTTGATGAGCGTAAGAAAAATCTTAACGGTGCAACTTATGTGTTTATTTCGGCGCTGCTTTGTGTTATTATTTTCCCAAAGGTGCTCTTTCTTACCGCGTTTCCTGTGCTAATAATCTCAGATTCAGCCGCTGCTCTGGTCGGAAGGAAATATGGCATACGCCCGTTTCTTAAAAAAAGTCTCGGAGGCACACTTGCCTTTTTTGTCAGCGCTCTTATAGTAATCCTTTTTACTCCCAAACTTGGCGCGGGGTTAGGTGAATATCTTATTGCAGCAACTGCCGCGGCGGTTGCCGCAATTGTTGAAAATATCTCTCACGGCTGGGCGGATGATAATCTTTCAATTCCGATGACGGTGGGTTTTGTTATGTGGGTTTTGTTTGTTCTGTTAATGCCTGAAGTCCAGCTTATTTTGCCAAACGTTCCGAGGTAAAAGCCATGAAATATATATATAGTTTTCTGCTCTCAGCATTTTTTCTGCTGATAACCGGCTGCGATACAGCGCAACAGCCGGCACGCGGTTTTGAGGATGAAATTTTTGTATTTGCCGACTCACTTGAGTTTGAAGAGCTGAAAGAGTCACTCAGCCAGGTATTTGAAAAGGAAATTGAAACTCCGCAGCCGGAACGGCTTTTTACCGTGCGCCGTGCTGATATAACGCAGTTGAACAATCTGAAAACGTTTAAGAACGTGGTTTTTATTGCACCACTCAACAGCGGAAGCCAGGTTTCTAAATATATAGAAACGGTGCTGGACTCAAGTGCCCGTGAAAAAATGGAACAGGGGGAAGGTGCATTTATCACACGGAAAGACTACTGGGCTAAGGGTCAGATGATGATGATCGTTACCGCGAAAGATATGGCAACACTCGAATATGAATTATTGCGGAATTCTGATAAACTGCTTTACGGCTTCCAGAAAGCAAGTGACGAACGCCTGAAAGCCGGACTGATGGGCTCAAAGTTTGAGGACAAACAAGCAGGGGCAGCATTACTTGAAAAATTTGACTGGACAATTTATGTGCAGAAAGATTATAAAATTGCCATTACTGATAACCAAAATAAATTTGCCTGGATACGCAGGACCCCCAATACCGAACTTGAAATATGGATATTCATTCACTGGATTGATAATGCAGACCCCTCGCTGCTGAATAAAGACAGTATCTATGCAATCAGAAGCAGGATTACGGAAAAGTATATCCGCACCAGTGATGATAAGGACTATGTAACTGTGGCTGATTCTGCTTACACGGTAACTGAAACAAATTTTAACGGGCGATATGCTCTGCTAACACAAGGCCTGTGGCACATGACTGATAAGTTTATGGGGGGACCATTTCTGAGCTACACATTTTACGATGAGAGCTCCCGCAGAATCTATATGCTTGACGGATCAGTCTATGCACCAAAATATTATAAAAGGAATCTGATCCAGCAGGCGGATGTGGTGCTGCAGTCATTCAGATTAAAGTCTGAAATGACAGAGAAAGAAATAAAAGAAAAACTTTCTGCATTAGAGAAGTAATTTATAAGAAGCAGTTTTCTTAAAAAAAAGCGCGGGCAACATCATCCGGTTGCCTGCGCTTTTTTTATTAATCACAAACCCGCCAAGGACTTTAAGAACATAAAGCATAGCAAGTACAAAAAAAGCCGAAAACGACAATGGGTTTTCGTAGAGAAGATGCAATCACTATGCAGAATTTTTATAAACACTGAATTACTGTGATTGCAGCGTCTCAGCGCGTACCAACGTTTTATACCTCAACAGATTCCCGCATGCTTCCCTACGACAATGCGTCCCCGAGACGATGCGTGCATCGTCTCAAACCCATCCACGGCAAGGATTTTCATGTTTTTCCCTGAGACGCCGCAAATGCACAAATTATCGGTAAACAAAACATCCGGTTAGCATTTGCGACGTCTCTACAAAATTGATATTCATTTTTTCGTAGAGACGATGCAATCGCCACGACAAATTATTATATACGAGGGGGCTATGCGATTGCGTCGTCTCAGCGTGTTAAATGGTTAGTGCTGCCAGCCGGAGAGGTGTCATGTTTCATTCATATTTCTACCAACCTGCAATCCCTCCGGGATTGTTGCAAAATTTTCGTAGAGACGTTGCAATCGCCACGACAAATTATTATATACGAGGGGGCTATGCGATTGCGTCGTCT
>BTUV01000080.1:13592-13864 GCA_045863035.1 Ignavibacteriales bacterium
TATTTCTACCAACCTGCAATCCCTCCGGGATTGTTGCAAAATTTTCGTAGAGACGATGCAATCGCCATGACAGATTATTATATACGAGGGGTTTTGCGATTGCGTCGTCTAATACTATTCAAGGACATTAACGACAGCAAGGACACTAAGGACGACAACGACAATAAGTTCAAGTCTGAATTAATTTATAATCTTCCCTGAGATGATGCAAATAGGTGTCCTCGACTCCGCTCGGACACCGGGTAGCCGCATTTGTCCCGCTTATTGTGTAT
>BTUV01000081.1:0-13655 GCA_045863035.1 Ignavibacteriales bacterium
TGCTCATTTTCTCACTTTACAATAATCCTATTACGTAACTTTGGCTGGGTTAGGGTTTAAAATAAAAAATCCAGCTTTCGCTGGATTTTATTGTGACCGCGGGTGGGCTCGAACCACCGACCCTCTGCTTAAAAGGCAGATGCTCTA
Organism: Ignavibacteriales bacterium; assembly: GCA_045863035.1. Lineage (GTDB taxonomy): Bacteria > Bacteroidota > Ignavibacteria > Ignavibacteriales > Ignavibacteriaceae > H2-BAC3. Next base: position 148 of record BTUV01000081.1, read on the forward strand.
CCCCTGAGCTACGCGGTCTTTTTATTTTCAAACTTTTTGATTCCCCGACCCTCTGCTTATAAGTCCCGACGTGTCGGGATCTACCCCTGAGCTACGCGGTCTTTTTATTTTCAAACTTTTTGATTCCCCGACCCTCTGCTTATAAGTCCCGACGTGTCGGGATCTACCCCTGAGCTACGCGGTCTTTTTATTTTCAAACTTTTTGATTCCCCGACCCTCTGCTTATAAGTCCCGACGTGTCGGGATCTACCCCTGAGCTACGCGGTCGTGCATTCACGAATTAATTTGTAAACAGACTTTAAAATTATCACTTTTTTTGCAGAAATCAAAGTCCTGCTATCTGAAAATTTACCTATATTCGTAAATGGGAATTTAACCCTTTTGGTTCCTTAAATTCCCCAATTCCGGTGACTGCACACCGGAATCCAATCCTAATTAACCAATTCTTTAATCTTGTAACCGCAAGAGGTGCAGGTAATGATAGGAAATGTCATCTTCCCTGAGATCGTGAATCTGATTGAAATTCGCGATTTTGTTACGCTTAAATCCGTTCTCGATGAGCTTCTTCCCCAGGATATTGCTGATTTAATTTCTGACATCCCCACTCCGAACGAACAGGCAGTTGTTTTCCGCCTGGTTCCTAAGGATGCGGCAACCGAGATATTTGAGTACCTTGAAACAGACATCCAGCTCAATCTTCTCAAAGCGCTGGGCAACGAAGAAGTTTCAGCTATTCTTAATGATATGTCAGCCGATGACCGAACCACCCTTCTTGAAGAGGTACCGGCTTCTGTCGCAAAAGAGATTCTCCTTAAACTTTCTCCCGATGAAAGAAAAATAGCAAAAACCCTGCTTGGTTATCCGGAGGAAAGTATCGGGCGATTGATGACCCCGGATTATGTAGCCGTCCGCTCTGACTGGACTGTCAGCCAGGTACTTGACCATCTCAGAGAAGTTGGCAAAAAAAGCGAAACGCTGGATATGATCTATGTTGTAAACAACAAAGGCATCCTTATTGATGATATTCAGATAAAAGAATTTCTCTTCGCGCCGCTTCACAGCACTGTTGATGAACTAATGGATGGCAACTACATCTACCTCTATGTATATGATGATCAGGAAAAGGCAGTTGAGACGTTTCAGAAATATGCACTCCCTGCTATTCCCGTTACTGATAACGCAGGCATTCTGATCGGAATTGTAACGCACGATGACGTAATAAACGTTGCACAGGAAGAAGCGACTGAAGACTTCCAAAAGTTCGGCGCAGTTGAAGCGCTCGACGAACCTTATGCAGAAACCCCCCTCTTTGAGATGGTCAGAAAACGTGCCGGATGGCTGAGTATTCTCTTCCTTGGTGAAATGGCTACTGCTTCCGCAATGGCGTTTTATGAACATGCTATAGCCAAAGCAGTAGTACTCACACTCTTTATTCCGCTGATAATTTCAAGCGGAGGAAACTCCGGCTCTCAGGCCTCTACACTTGTCATTCGCGCGCTTTCACTCGGCGAGATTTCGCTCAAGGAGTGGTGGTTTGTTATGAAGCGGGAGATCATTTCCGGATTTTTATTAGGTGTAATACTTGCATTGCTTGGTTTTTTCCGTATATACGTCGGCGAGATTAGCAGCGGCGCGTTTGGAGAGCACTGGTTTTTACTTGCCCTTACACTCGGATCTACACTTATTGGTATCGTGATGTGGGGAACTGTAATCGGTTCAATGCTTCCCTTTATTCTGAAACGGCTTGGCTTTGACCCGGCAACATCATCCGCGCCGTTTGTTGCAACGCTTGTGGATGTTACCGGACTGGTTATCTATTTCACTCTTGCATCACTGCTGCTGTCAGGCACGCTCCTGTAACCTGAAGAATATATATATCAGTCAGATATATTTCTTCATGGCAACGTGCGGAAGATTCACCTCGTAAAAGGGAGGTCCATACACCGTATAACCAAGTTTTGTGTAGAATGGCACGGCGCTTTCTCTTGCATGCAGGGTAATTTTCCTGAAGCCCCGGCCTTTTGCCCAGCCCTCCGAAAAATAGACCAACGCTTTTCCGATACCGGCCTTTTGTACTTCCGGCCATACGGCAACCTGGCGCATTTTAATTTCATCTGAGGAGATTATTCTCATTAACAGTGTACCCAGCAAAGTTTCTCCGGTGAATGCATTGAAATGTATATCATCCGCTTCTGCCTGAAGCTGTTCCTCCGAAAAAGAAAGCCCCAAAGGTTCACGAAGCACACTGTGTCTCAGCGATACTTCACGTATATAATCCTGCGAATGATAGTCAATTATTCTGACAATAACAGGTTCACCGGCCATCAGCAACCGCTCCTTCTCTCTCTTTGTTCCCGTTCTTTCCGTCTAATCCGGATGAAGTATATATTTTTCAACCCATTACCCTTCCTTCTTTTAAGAATATATCTTACAGTAAATTACTCGCCAGTTCTGCCAGTTCAGAACGTTCCCCTTTTTCAAGATTCACATGAGCATAAAGTTTCTCCCCCTTAAAATGCTCAATCAGATATGACATACCGTTTGACTGTGAATCAAGGTAAGGATGATCAATCTGATATATATCACCCGTAAAAACAATCTTTGCTCCCTCACCCGCGCGGGTGATAATCGTTTTAATTTCATGGGGAGTGAGGTTTTGGGCTTCATCAACTACAAAAAATATCCTCTGCAGACTTCTTCCGCGTATATAACTTAGCGGCTCTATAACCAGCTTTTCATCTTTAATAAGCTGATTGATAACAGTATGCTGCTTATCTTCTTCTTTATACTGATCCTGGATTACCTTTAAGTTATCCCACAATGGCTGCATATACGGAGCCAGTTTACTTTCAACATCACCGGGAAGGAATCCAATATCTTTATTACTCAGGGGGACAACCGGACGGGCAAGATATATCTGACGGTATTGTTTTCTCACCTGAAGCGCGCTTGCAAGCGCAAGTAGGGTTTTACCGGTTCCGGCTTTTCCGGTTATCGTGACCAGAGGAATATTGGGGTCTGAAAGTGCATCAATTGCAAATGCCTGCTCTGCATTACGGGGACGAATGCCATATACTGTGTTTTTATCAATACGATTAAAGTTTTGCACTTCGCTGTCAATCCGTGCCAAAGCGGAGCGGGCAGGGCTGCGCAGTATGTAATATTTATTTCTTAGAAGCTCACTTTTTCTGTTCTTCGGCATTGCTTTTACCGGAAGAGTAAAGGGGAGCTCAAAGAGAGTATTAAGGGCATCATCATCAAAGTCATCAATCAGGTCTTTTCCTGAATAGAGTTCTTCAATGCTACTCACCCGGTCAGTTGTATAATCTTCTGCTCTGAGAGAAAGCGCTTTTGCTTTCATACGGAGGTTCACATCCTTACTGACAAGAATCACCGATTCCTTATTTGATGATTCTTTCATTACCTCGTAGGCGCTGCTCAGGATGCGATGATCAGGGTTATCTTCGTAAAAGAATTCCCGAATCTCTTTGGTCAGCCCCCTTGTAAGAGCAACCCTGACCTTGCCTTTCCCCTTGCCAAGCGAGACACCGCCGTTAAAGATTGCGTCACCGGTTATTTCATCAAGCGTGCGGGCAAACTCCCGCGCGTTCAGATTGATAACCTGGCTCCCCCGCTTAAAATGGTCAAGCTCTTCTATTACTGTGATGGGGATAACAATGTTATGTTCCTGAAAGTGATGTATGCACGATGCGTCATGAAGGATGACGTTTGAGTCCAGGATGAAGGTTTTTACTGCTTTTGATCTTGCCACTAAACTGCTCTCTTTTTGCGGAACGCAATATCCGCAAGAACGGGCAAAATTGCAACCATGTTTACTAATATTTTACATATTGATAATATTGCCATTGAGCAAGATCACAGGATTTAAATAATCAGTAGTTAAGAATTAGTAAACCGGAACTCTGCATTAAAACATTTTTTGCGTCTTGGCGGCTTTGCGCGAGCTCCAGGAACAAAAGCAGCCCAAAACAAAAAGCCCCGCGGGTACGGGGCTTTCTGGTATATATTATTTTTTTATGAACTCAAGAACCGCACGGGTGAATTCTTCCGGTTTTTCTATTTGCAGCATGTGACCACATTCCGGAATCTCATATAGATCACAATCAGGGATTCTCCTTTTACCCTCCTTAAACACATCAGCGGTAAAGCCGGGATTCAAATAGGGGTTCGGAATAAGTCCGTCGTTTTCACCATATACAATTAGTGTCTTGACTGAAATCTGTTCCAGTTTATCTGAAGTTGGTTCATCAAGCATTGCATTTACACAACGAACAACTGTGTATGCAAATTCATCAAAATTTTTACTCTTTGCGGTTCTGGTACGCTCCTCAACCATCCACTCAAGATCATCACGCCAGTTATAGAAGTTGTTGCTCAGATTACGGCGGATTCCCTCTTCAGTCGTGGCTTTAACAAACGGAACTGAGAACACAGAGCGCAGCCAGTCCCCCTCCCCCTTCTGAAACGGTTCAATACCGGCAGGCGAGGCAAGTATCAGTTTGTCAAGCATTTCCGGATACTTCAGTGCAAAGTGTATTCCAATCTGACCACCCATTGAGTGCCCTGCATAATACACTTTCTCTAACTTAAGCTCGTTCAAAAGTCTGTATATAACATCAGCATAGAACGTGAGCTTATAGGAATAGCTTTTTTTATCTGACTTTCCATAACCCGGCAGGTCAAGAGCTATCACCCGGTAATCTTTTGAAAGTTCATCTATCGTGTATTTCCAGAAACCGGCGTTGCTTGCCAGACCGTGAATAAGCAGAATAGTTTTTTTTCCGCTCCCCTGGTCTATATATGCAACCTCCGGATTATCAAGCGCTTTTTTAACCGGATATCCGTAATCTACATCTTCAAACTCAAGAGCAGGTGCATTGGTATATAAATAACCGCCTGAACATCCTGTAAGTGTCATAAGAACCACACTGACTGCAATTGCTAATTTCATTTTCATAATTTCATCTCCTTCTCTAAAACATCAGCCAGCTAAGGGTGGTGAATAAAACCCACGGATCTTTTGGTCTCACGCGGTCGTAGGTGGCTGTGGGAGCATTGTAAAAATCACCAAGTTTCAGATACGCCGCGCTCACGCCAAGTGTTAAGAATACTTTTATATTATACTTAAACTCAGCATTAAGCTCCTGCCCGATGAATGACGTTCCGCCGGCCGGAGTTACGTTTGATATCGCAAATGCGTATCCCGCTTTTAGTGACATTTTGTTCGGCACAAGGTCTTTTGAGTAATTAAAAAATCCCGCGGTAACACCATAACCGAGATTTGATATATCATGCACGGCAGAGTAGTATCTGTTAATTACCTGCGGGTCAGGGAACAATAGAAATGCACGGTGGGCAGAATATATACCAACCGGTGAGCCATAAACATTTCCGGTAATAACGCTGTTTAGTTTGCCGTCTGAAATACCATTATCATCACCGGATGAAAAAATTAATTCCGCGCTGACTTTATCACTTGCCGTCATGCCATATTTATACTGCACTGCTGCATTAGCCGCGAAACCAAAAATAGTTCCATACGAGCCATAATCATTGCTGTTCACTGAGCTTACGGTATCAAGAGTGCCATAATTGGTCATTATATATGCATCCGCCTGCCATCTTCCGGCAAGAAAATCACGGTTATATGCTGTGCGAAAGCCGGTCCAGAAAATATCTGCCTCATATTTATTATTGGCAATCGGAAGAAAAATTCGGGTAGCGCCATTATACTCAGCAAGTGCGCTGTTAAGCCCCTGACCAAGCACCGATATTCCGCCAAAACCCTTGCCCCGGTCATACGCATACCAAAAATCCGCGCCTGCTTCAACTAACGGAGCCACGCGCGACTCAACATCAAGCATCCAGAGAGCAACATCATCATTACGGCGTATTTCATTTTCCCATAACTGGAAGTAGCCGATTCTCCCTTTTGTTACAGGAGAAAGATTTGCAAAGAGACTTACTCCAACGGCCTGGGTTCCCCAGTAGGAAAGTTTATAAGAACTATTCTGAAAATAGCCAAGTGTGTTTACATTCGGGTCGCGTGCATTATCAAACAGGCGCTGCATACCAATTACCAGATTCCAGTCTGCTGAGTCAGGATGGATATCAACATTGGCCATAAGAGTCTGCAGATTTATCTGTCCGCCGTTAATTGCACCGCCTCTGTTATTACCGACACCGTATGCCTGATCACCCCAGGTGTAATCTATCTTAAACAGTCCTCTGAAAGTTGCATATCCGTCCAGAATCTTTGGCTTATATACAAAGAGGGGAACAAAGCGCTGTTCAAGATATACGGCTGTCTGGGGAATTGTATTGGTTGAGTTCTGCCCGAATAATCGACCAATAACCTGCCCCTGTAAAATATCATTAGTCGGACTGACGTTCGATCCCGTCCATCGGGTGAATGAATACCCGATGAACTGCAGTTCACCGGGAACCGGGTCACTGACCCGTTCTGTTTCCTGTGCCGCAATGGGGGCGGTCAGCAGAAAAATCAGCATTAATGAAAAAAGCTGATAGTTGTTCATGAAATCTCCGGAATTAATATATACACTTGTCTTATTCTTCACGCGAAACAGAAACGGAGGCAGTCATAAACTGCCCCCGTTTAAGTAAACAAGGACCTTTGTATTTGCTGTTAGTTAGTTGCAATAAATCTCTGCACCCAGGTTGCACCCAGCGCAAAATTGTTATACGTAGTGCTTCCGAATCCTCCTGATACGGTAGGTGCGCCAAATCCGCTGATTGCAGGATTTGTCTGAATTACTTCATACGTAAGCAGCCCTTTCGCGGTAACCTGATAGATACCGGTTGAAGTTACTGAGGTAGGTGTAATCTGATTCAGAACGATATTGCGGATAGTGGTTCCGGCAGCAGCGGTTGTGGAATATGTGCCTGTGTAAGTAACAACTGCGTTTGAACTATCTGTTGCAACTACTACATACGTTTTATTTGAATTAAAGGTAGCAGCAATTGATTTTGTCTTGAGTGTTGCTTTCAGACCCGGAGCAACCAGATCTTCGCTTGAAAGCCATGCACCGACTATTGGTTCGCTTGACGGAGCAGGATTTACATAACCCTGAACCCAGGTAAGACCAAGAGCAATATTATTGTATTTGGTGCTTCCGAACCCTTCTGATGCAACCGGAGCAGTAAAGCCGGGTATTGCAGGGGTTGTCTGAACCACTTCATACTTCATGTGACCTTTGGAATTAACTTCGTATATACCGGTTGAGGTAACTGAAGTGGGAACAGTCTGATTGAGAACGATATTGCGAATTGTTGTTCCCGTTGCTGCTGTTGTTGAATATGTGCCGCTGTAGGTAACTGATGCGTTTGTGCTGTCAGTTGCCACAACTTCGTAGGTGTTGTTTGAATTGAAAGTTGCAACAATTTTTCTTGTCTTCAGCGTAGCCATAAGACCAGGTGCAACATCAATGCTTTCGGAAATCCAGACGCCGACAACCGGTTCGGCAGGCGGAGTTACCGGTGGATTTGTCCCGCTATCGTCTTTGTCGCATGCAACAAAAAGGAACGGAAGAAGGAAAAGAGCATAAAGAACACGTTTCATAGAGAACCTCTGTTAGTTTTGTGATGTAAGTTGTATTTGGTTTAAATGTCTTTTTAACAGTTCACGCTTATTTATTTTTCCGGCATCTGTTTTCGGAATTTCATCAATAATTTCCGCGTGTTTCGGAATTTTGTATCCGGCAAGTTTTCCTTTGCAAAACTGAATTAAATCAGAAGCTGTCAGTTTGCTTTCCTTATTCAGCACCGCATATATTTTACCTGATTCACCCCACCGTTCATCAGGAACTCCTATTACGGCTGCTTCTTTTATCTCCTCCATGGTATAAAGCAATTTCTCAGTTTCCGCCGGATATACATTCTCCCCGCCGCTTATATACATATTCTTTTTCCGGTCAACAACATAAAAATAGCCCTCATCATCCCGTTTTACGATATCCCCTGTATGAAACCAGCCGTCTGTTATTGCCTCTGCTGTTTCCTCCGGTTTGCGCCAGTAACCTGGTGTTACTACCGGGCTCTTTAACCAGAGTTCCCCCGGCTCTCCAACTCCTGCTTCCGGACCGTCATCTTTAACAATCTTAACATCTATATAAAAATTAGGAAATCCTATCGAGCCGATTTTTCTTATAGCATCATCCTGATGAAGCGAAAAACAGTTAGGACCAACCTCGGTGAGACCATATCCCTGCCTGATATATACTCCCTTTGCGTGCCATGTTTCAATAAGCGGGATGGGCATTGCGGCGCCGCCTACAATCGCATATCTGACGGAACTGAGGTCTGTCTTTTCAAAATGTTCACACTCAGCCATCATCTGCAACATGGTCGGAACACCAAAAAGGAGAGTGGTTTTTTCCTTTTCCATCAGCTCAAGTATCAGCGCGGCATCAAATTTCCGGAGGATAGTGTGCGAGGCGCCATGAAGCAGAAAAGGTGTGAAAAGAACGTTCCAGCCACCTGTGTGAAAAAAGGGAGCGTAGCTTTGCGTGTGGTCTTGTGAATTTATATCCAGCCGAAGCCCCGTGTTCACCGCGTTATAAAAAAGCATTTTATGCGTTATGGTCACTCCCTTTGAAACGCCTGTGGTTCCCGCTGTATAAAGCAGCATAACTGCATCATTCTCATCTATATCATGAAGAGTAACATTTGATTTAATTTCAAATTCACCACAAAGAAAATCAGTAACCACAGAAAGATTGAGCACATTCACATCTTGTTTTATGCTTTGCAGTACCTTTACCTGATCACTAAACTCTCCGGCATAAATGAAAAGAGATGGATTCGCATCATTTATCTGGGCATCAAGCTCAGCCGGTGTAAGGCGAAAATTAAGCGGAACCAATACCAGACCGGCTTTTACACATGCACCAAAAAGAAGTATGTGCTCCGCACTGTTTAATGAGTAAACCGCAAGTCGGCTTCCCCTGCTTAGTTTAACTTCTTCGGTCAGATACTCCGCCAGATGATTGGCGCGGTTGTTAAAATCTGAAAAACTCCACTCCTTGCCGCTATCATACTCCCTGAGAAAAAATTTGTTAGGTGTGTAAAGTGCCCATTTAGCCAGCCAGTCAAACTGAAGATTATTCATTGTTCTTCTTTCCCGCAATGATATATACAACTCCGGCGACCAGCGCTGAAGAGAGAATAGCCACCGCTGCTGCCACGCCAGGGTTTTGCCCTGTTGCCAGCGTGAATGGAACGGGCAGATTCATATAAAACATCGAAAAGTGAACAATCAGAGCGGTAAATGAAGCTGCTATCGGAACAACGCGGTTTATATCTTTAACAAACATCCCAAGCAGTATCGGAAGAAACGCAGCGCTGAAATAAGCATAGACACCATTCTGCGCAAAGATGGCAACACTCACATTTGGGTTCACAAGTTGATCATAAGAGAGATATACCGAGGCAAGGCCAAGCGAAATAATTACCATCTTATTGATAAATAAAATGCTGCTGCCTGCCTCTTCAGCTTTTTTTGTCAGAAAAAGCGGTTTAATTATATCATTGGTAATTGTTGTAGCCAAAGACTGTATCAGCCCCTCAAGAGTTGATATGCCCGCAGACATCAGTCCGAGGATAACAACAATGCCCGCATATACCGGGAATTCCGATACTACATACGCAGGTATTACTCCATCCGGTTTCAGCACTGTGCCGCTAATTTGTAAGTCCGGAAAACTTAACCGGGCATAGAGTCCGGCAAATACCACCAGAAAAAACAGGGTCTGAACAATAACACCCGTAGTCAGATATTTGTTTACATCTGTGTCTGACTTTAGCAGTAATGATTTGGTAATAATATGCGGCTGGCAGACAATTGCAACACCAATAATTAGCTGAGAGCCGATAATCTCAAAGAAATCCCTGAAAAGAAAACTTCCGGGATTTGTCATCGTGACCAGATTTGCATCAACCGCTTCCAGCTTTGCAAGAAATCCCTTTACTCCTCCGCTGAAATGTTCATAACCGGAACCAAGCAAAATAAAAGCAACAACCAGCATCAGCAGCGCCTGTATGGTGTTTGTATATACCATTGAGTTAGCGCCGCCAAACATCATATATCCAAAGATAAAAACCGCAATGCCGATTAGAACGTAAAGCTCATCTATATTCAATGCTTTTGAAAGAACTTTGGTCAGCCCGACACAGATAAGCACAATAAAAGTAATAAGCAGCAGCGAAGTGAATGCAAAAAAGAGCCCGTATCCGCTGCTCTTATATCTTGTACCCATCCACTGCGCCATCGAAAGAGCTTTAACAGTATTACCATGACGGCGGAAACTCTTCGTAAGAAATATCAGCGAGGTCATCGAGGCAACCGGAAGTACCAAACCGTAGGAGATAAAGCCGCTAATGCCGTAGTAAGCGATGAGTCCGGGATTGATAATAAACGTAGCTGCACTGGTCATTGATGCGGCAAGCGCAAGACCAACCGCATAAGGGGAAAAAAGAATACTTCCCACAGCATAGTCCTGCATACTTTTAATTTTGCTTGCGCCGCGTATTACCAGAAATATAGTAAGCGCTGCATAAAGCGCAAGAACAATTCTTGTTACCAATACAAGGGAGTCATTCGCCAGATTCATATTATGTGTTCCACTCAAATAACTGACATGCAAACGCTAATCCTCCGCCTGAGCCCATGAATATCACTTTATCGCCGTTTTGCAGAATTCCTCTCAGATGTGCATCGTCAAGAGCCATCGGAATGCAGGCAGAACCGGTATATCCGTATTTATGCATAATTGTTACGGCACGATCGCGGGGTATTTGTAAATTATCAAGCGTCTGCCAGATACTGTTAATATTTATCTGAGTAAAGAAAAAGTGTTTTACATCTTTTACCTCAACACCTGCCTTTGCGATGACGGTGTTTATCATAGATGTCCATTTTTCAGGATTAAGCTCTTTAGGGAACTTTCGCGCAAACTTGAGCAGATGCTCTTTATTTTTTACCCGTTCCTCAGTTAACGGCATATTAGTTCCTCCGCCATATATACCCATCCAACTGTTATATTGTCCTTCTGTATGGAGCATACTTGCGAGGAATCCCTTTTTCTTAGAGGCCTCAAGCACCACCGCGCCCGCGCCATCAGCAAACAGTGTGACCGTCTTCTTGTCAGACAAATCAAGATATTTGCTCATTGCATAAGCGCCGATAACCAAAACTTTGTTATACTGTTCGTCTGCTTTAATAAACTTAACCGCGGTGTCACAAGCGGTTACAAATCCGGCGCAGGCAGTGTTTAAATCAAATGTTCCTGCATTAATCGCGCAAAGCCGGTCCTGAATAACCGAGGCGGTTGAAGGTGATATATACTCAGGAGTATCAGTTGCTACAATGATCAGATCAAGTGCGGCAGCTTTAATTCCGGCGCTCTCAAGCGCTTTCCTTGCCGCGGATTCGGCTAAGTCGGCGGTCGATTGATTTTCATTGCACCATCTTCTTTCGCGGATGGTCAGATTTTCAACCAGCCAGGTATCAACATCTTCACCAAGGAGCTCATTGAAGTAATTGTTAGGAACAACTTTTTCCGGTGCATAATGTCCGGTTCCGGTGATTCTGACTTCTCTCATATCAGATTACCAGTCCACCGTCAACCGAAAGAACCGCACCATTCACATACGATGCGTCATCACTTGCAAGAAAGAGATATGCCTTTGCAATATCAATTGGTTCGCCAAGGCGTCCGACCGGAGTTTTTTCACGCATCATCTGAAGCACTTTTTCAGGCACACTGTTTACCATTTCAGTCGCAATGAAACCGGGGGCAACAACGTTAACCGTAATTCCTTTTTTTCCAAGCTCACGTGCCCAGACTTTACTCATCCCGATAATGCCCGCCTTGGTTGCCACATAATTAGTCTGACCAAAATTGCCGTATATACCTACAACTGATGAGGTGTTAATAACGCGTCCGTATCCGTTTTCTATCATTACCGGAGCTGCTGCTTTTGTGCAGTTAAAAACACCGGTAAGGTTTACGTTCAGCACAGACTGCCACTGCTCTTCGGTCATTTTTACCAGTGTGGCATCTTTGGTAATACCTGCATTGTTAATGAGTATATCCAGTTTTCCGTACTTCTCTTTTACAGATGCAACAGCGGCGGTAACTGATTCAAGCGATGTTACATCTATCTGCATGAATTCAGCAGTGTATCCTTTTTCTTTAAGATAGTTTTCGGCGGCTTTTCCGGCTTCTGCATCACGGTCCCAGAGGATAACTGCCGCACCCTCAGAGCCAAAAAGTTCGGCGGTGGTTTTTCCGATGCCTCGTGCAGCGCCGGTGATAATTGCTGTTTTTCCTTGTAATCTCATGTTCGTTATTTGTTTTTATCGTTTGAAAAATATCAAACGATCCGGGCAAGAACCCCTGCGGGCTGCCTGAATCGCCTGTTACGCCGGGTTCTTATAAATTCTTTTCCGTTCCTTAGTCCATTCGTTCAGAAATTTTTCGTAGTGTTTTTCCATCAGTGAGTAAAACCGCTCCATCTCCAATACTCTCAGGGCAGTGGTTTCAAGGTCTTTGTTTTTGTTTGTCTTGAATTTTGCTTTAATTTCAGAGGCAATGCGGGTATTACTTTTTATCAGCTCCAGATTGTTCCGGAAAGCATTTTCAAAGATGGCGGGTTCAATTTCGTAGTAGTCTTTGCGATTATTTTCAGTGATCCATGCCTTACGGATAAGGTTGTGGTCTCTGAGGCGGCGGACTATCTGGCTGACAGGACCTTTGCTTCTTTTAAGAGATTTCGCAATTTCATCAAGTGAGACCGGTTTGGGGGAGTAAAGCAGGAGAGCAACCACATGCCCCATCAGCTTGCTCAGACCAAATGCCCGGTAAGCACCACCAAAGCGGTGGATGAGCTCTTTTCGTACTTGTTCTTCCTGAGTCATGGTTCCTTATCTTTTGAAAAATTTCAAACGATCAAAACTTAGGGGTATTTTTTATCAAAGTCAAGTAAAATCGGCAGTTATTCTAAGCTGGGGGGCGTTGAGTGGAATTTGCTTAAATTTGGCAGACTTTGCGGTTTTGTGACTTTGCCAGTGGTGCCGGGTAAAGCGGGCTTAAACGATGTCTCACTTTGCGGTTTGCTTTACGTCCCTCTGCGTTAAAAAAATACCGCTAAAGGTTCAACACCTTAAAGTATTTAAAGGAGAGCAACAACAACTTGGATGTCATCGTACATTGCTGATTTTTCAGTCTTCATTAAAAACTGAATATATCCTGACTTCTGCCAATTAGTATGACGCATTTTATTTCAGAAATGACAATTTCGGCTTAGAATCCCGGCTTGTTCCAGAATGTTTGCAGAAAGTTTGCCCCGCTACTGTATCCTCAATAATGATCTTCTAAATTTCCTTACTTGTAATTGTTCTATTTCTGAGATGAAAAATTAAGAATCTGCAACGAACAATTCCGGAAGCCCCCGGGAATCAATTAAGA
>BTUV01000082.1:0-13428 GCA_045863035.1 Ignavibacteriales bacterium
GATCCATCTGATAACTCCTTTTTTAGGTACTCAAATTTATGACATTTTTGCCTTATTTTGCGTAAGGTGAGTTCATAATTCATAATTCATAATTCATACTTCATAATTCAGTAGATTGGGTCCATCCCGTAGCGGCCGCAGGCATACATCATAAGGAGTGAGGTAATATCTATCAGGACTTTCGCTTCATCTTTTTCGTATATACGCAGGTCATAAACATCGGCGACGAATTCCATATTGTCCAGGATTTTTCTCAGTTCGCTGTGTCTGGGGTCTCCGTGCCAGTGAGCCACGCGTCTGATGAGCAGCTTTTCGTAACGGCGGAGGAATTCGGTAAATGAGTAGGAGAATTTTGAATTACCTGCCAGGGGACGGCATATATCTATCAGGTCGTTAAAATATATATCCCACTTTTCAGCCACTTCCTTGTTTTTTTCGTGCATCACTTTGCGGGCAACCTCGAGTGAGAATTTCCCCTTGGTTGCAGTGCGGAATTTGGGGATGATTGCGTATCCGTCATAACTGATGTGCCCGGTTTCATCATCGGTATATTTCCACCGCTTGAGCAGTGCGAGCGGAGAGTAGATTTTAATTACCTTGGGGAGTTTGCTATCAACTACTACATATCGACCGGACTGATAATTGATAACAGTAAACCAGTGCTCCCAGTTGTCAACAGAGAGGATGCAAGGGTGTGATTGCTTCAGATGCGCAGTCAGGGAGCGGAGCGCGATTTTGGGTTCTTTCCGGCGAAAGTATTTCATTTCGCAGTCGCTGGCTTTGGCGGCTTTTGCCAGACCTATTTCATCAGTTCCGTTCCACCAGTTGCTGCCGGCTATCCGGCCCAGCTCTTTTTCGCTGCGGAACTGACCGAGCATGACCAGGGCATATTTTAGTGCAAAGGGACCACACTCATAACTTGAGGGTTGCGGGTAAAAGCTCATACTGAATGGGTTTTAATTGGATGTTTTACTTTGTAAATTTATTTTCACGAAATGAAAAAATAAACAATCAGCCAATAAATCAAACAGAATAAATGGCAAAGAAGAAAAATAAAATTAAGGTAGGGGTGATTTATAATGAATCAGCACCGGAAATGTATGGCGCTCAGGCAAAAACCGAAAGCGGAGACCTGAAGTTCATCCCTTATTTTGAAATTGAACACCAGAGCCCCATTGATGAGTTTAAGGAAATTGCCGGTTTTCTTTGTAAGCAGGGTTACGAGGCCTACTCTTTTAATATCCATGATAGTCTGGATAAACTTCTGGATCATCTGACAACGGAAAAGCCGGATGTGGTTTTTAATTTTGTGGAAGTTTTTGGTATCAGTTCCCGTTATGAGATGAACATTGCCGGAATTTATGAGATGCTCGGCATCCATTATACCGGCGCTCCTGTTCTCACTCTTGCAAACTGTCAGGATAAAATACTCACCAAAAAACTGCTGCGCTCTTCAGGGATTCAGGTTCCGGATTTTGAACTGGTAAGTGAGCCGATAGAAAATCTGCCCAGACATTTGAAGTTTCCCGTTATTATAAAGCCGGCATACGAAGATGCCTCTGTGGGGATTGAGCATGATGCGGTAGTCAGGGATGAGAAACGGCTGCGTGAGCGGATTGCTTATATTCATAATCATTTTAAGCAACCGGCTATTGTTGATCAATATATAGACGGCCGGGAACTAAACGTATCTGTGGTTGGAGATGAAGAACCGGAAGCGCTGCCAATCAGTGAAATTGATTTTTCTGAGATGCCGGGTC
Organism: Ignavibacteriales bacterium; assembly: GCA_045863035.1. GTDB lineage: Bacteria > Bacteroidota > Ignavibacteria > Ignavibacteriales > Ignavibacteriaceae > H2-BAC3. The sequence goes on from BTUV01000082.1 coordinate 1,761, forward strand.
ATCTTGATAAAATTGTGAGTTATCAGGCCAAATGGGACCCGCATCATGAGGCGTATCATCGCACCATCCCGATTTGTCCGGCCCCTCTGACAGCCAATATGACCAAAAAGATTCAGAAAATCGCCGTGAATGCCTTCCGTACTATGAACTGCAGGGATTATGCACGGATTGACTGCCGAATGAACAAAAACGGGGATGTATTCGTCTTAGAAGTAAATCCGAATCCTGACCTTACCGAAGGCGCAGGTTTTATGCGCTCGGCTGAAGCCGCGGGTTATAAATACGGCAAGATGCTGGCAAGGATTGTTGATTCAGCAGTACAAAGAAAACTAAGGAGTAAGATATGAAGTGTCCCGTTTGCAGTGTGGATCTGGTAATTTCAGATCGTGTAGGAATTGAAATAGACTATTGCCCAAAATGCCGCGGAGTGTGGCTTGACCGCGGTGAGCTCGATAAGATTATTGACCGCAGCGCCTCATACGAAGCCCCTGCTGCTGCACCGCCTCCCCCTCCCCGCGATGACCGTAGAGATTACGACCGGAAAAAAGATGATTACTATAAAAAAGATGATGATTACCGGAAGGACGACCGCTACCGGAAAGATGATTACTATTACAAAAAGAAAAAGGGGGGATTCCTAGGCGAGCTTTTCGACTTCGACTAAGAATCGGTGCTAGTTCGAAACTGAATCATTAATTTCAGAATTATGATTCTTTTCTTGAGGAAGACGAAAAATCTTTAAGCCTAAGGGTGGTTTATCATGAATTTCCTTGCTCTGATAAATTTAGTATTAAAAGAGGATGAAGCAGTATTCTATCTGATTGCCTTTGTCACAAGCATGATCTTTCTTTACTTTCTCGTAAGATATATCGTGCTTCCTTTGGTGAAACTCATCTTGGTTATTCTTGTTGGCTCGGTGCCGTATATTTTGGGGATTTTCTATCTAGAATATCTGACTTTATTTGAAAATTACTGGATAGCTGGGACTGTAGGGTTAAGACTAGTTTACGCCTTTTCATTTATTATAGTATTTTTCTCTCCAATTAAATTTTATCATAAAGTATACATCAGTCGCAATAATTACCAGCCTCAGATATTTAACCTTACAAAGGATCGATATTTTCGAATTTGGCTTGTAGTTGTAACAATACTGCATTTTAGTATCGTCAGTAATCTAATGACGCTGAGGGAGTTTAATCTCAGCAAGTCAGACTTCGTTTTCTTAGGATATGTTATTCTTTTAATCCTATTAAAGATGATTTATCTTTTCCGAACTGAAATTCTAATTGTTATAATAAAAACAATGGGTTTTCCACGACAAATGATTAATAAAATCCGCAAATCATGGAACAATCATTTAGAAAGAAAATACTATTATAGAAATACCTTGAACACTAACTACCATGATATTCAATATTCTATAGATCAAAAAGAGAAATTTGCAAAGTTAGCTGAAGAAGAGAAGGTGAAATGGAATCAAGCCCGAAAAGAAATTGAAAACGCCAACTCTGAAAAAAACCGAATGGAAGCGGAAGTAATTGACTTTAAGAAGCAAATAGAAGAACAAAAACAATTAGTACTCCAAGAGAAGAAAAATATATCCACACAAATTGATGAACTTGAGAAAAAGCTAAAAGAAATTCAGACAGCTAAAGTTAGAGCAGAACAAGAGGCAAAAGATGCCCAAGACAGAAAACGAAGGTTTGAAAATGAAGCTGAGCAAGCGGCAAAAAAGGCTGACCGGATAAAAAACAAGGTTGTTGCGGAATTTGTTCGGACAGGTAAAATGAATTACGAAATGGCAATAAATATTCTTAATTTGAATGAGGGCTTTTTGAAAAGTGATTTGAAAAAATCCTATAATCATCAAATCCGTATGAATCATCCGGATAAAATTGATGGTATGAGTGAGGAGTTGAAAACCATTGCGGCTGAAATAACTAAAGCATTAAATAGCGCATATGATTTTTTGAAAGATTATGCAAAATAAAAAAAAGGCGGTCATCTGACCGCCTTTTTTTTGATATATATAAAGTTTACTATACCTGCTGAGGAGCCGGTTTCAGTACGGTTTTTGAAACAAGTTCGTATGTACCGAAAAGCACTGCTGTGAAAAGCAGATCTCCGGCAAGGGTATTGCCAAAGAAGGGAATTGCCATTACATAGCAGGTACCGAGTCCCTCAAGAGTTTTGAGATACATGGTTCCTGTAAACCAGACAGAAAAATTTGTGATAATGAAAAACAGTATTGAGCCGGTTACTGATGCAGCCGCGGTTGTCATAATACCAGGTTTTTTACTAAGCACCATTCCGAGAGCAACAATCAGCGCGAAGGAAAAATACACCGCAAAAAGATCAGCGTGAAGTCCGATAATCAGGTCGGTGATAAAGAGCGCGGAAAGGGGTATCAGAAAAGCCAGATTACGGTTTTTCAGATAAGCACCGCTGAAAAGCGCCACACCACCGATCGCGGCAAAATTAACAGGCAGCTCAACCAACCGCGAGAGTACGGCTACTAAGATCAGAGAAATTGCCAGCCAGGTTTTCATATCATTCAATAATTTAATCATTACATTTACTCCTGTAAGAACACCATTTTTCAATGGTCAAATTTACAATTTTTTTTGGCAATCCGGACTGAAAAAATTTGGGAATTTTTATTCCGGATTGCCTGTGAATTAGCTAAATATCGAAACGAATCCCGCCGTAGAAAGATATTTCAGGGTGACCGTAGCCCAGAACCTCCTGATAGGACGCATTGAGCAGGTTTTCGGCTCTTGCGAACACGGTAACAAAACTGTAAGCCCTGTAAGAAACAGCCGCGTTCACCAAAGTATAACTGCTTAATTCCTTCCGGGTGGCAGGCCAGGTACTAAAATCCTTATCCTCACGAATGCCGGTGAAAACGGCCTGCAGATTAACCAATGCCTTTTCGGATGCCTGCCAGGTTGCGTTAAGCCCCAGTTTGTGTTCTGGTCTTCTGAGCAGGGGTTTGTTTTCATCGGCTGAGCCGGGACTTTTATCAGCGGTTTTCATCCAGGTATAGTTGGCTTTTATGGTCAGAACAGGGGATATTTCTCCTCTGAAATAGAGCTCCGCGCCGTATGCCTCTGCTGCATTAACGTTTACTGCCCGGAATGTGGCGTCAAAACCGAAAAGCTCTTTATAGTCAGTACGGAAATAGGTCAGCCCGATGTGGGATGAAGGGGAACTGAGGTAATGCTCAAGCCCGGCTTCCCACCCGCTGCTTTTTTCAGGTTTCAGATCGGCGTTGCCATAAGCCGGATCGTAAAGGTAAAAGAGAGAAGGCGCTTTATAAGCATTGCCGTAAGTGAATTTAAGTTTGGTGCTGATTGATTCAATCAGATATCCCTGCGCGATGCGGAAAGTGACTGCGTTGCCAAACCGCTCCTGATTATCCAGCCGGATGCCATAACTGCCGCTCAGATTTTTGTAGAGTTCAGCTTGCGCCTGAAGGAATCCAGATGCAGTGAGGAGTGATTTTTTCGGAAACGTACTGCTATATATACCGAACGGACCGTTGTTGAAATAATCGGAAATGGCCTCCTCTTTTTCGGTTTCAGCACCTGCGGTCAGACGGAGCGCGTCGTTTAGAATGAAATCACCCAGAAGCTCCGTGCGGAATTTGTTGCCGTCATAACTGCTGTGTGAGCTGGCCGGGTTGTTGAACGTGCTGTCAAAAGAATACTTTCTGAAATTGCGTATATATGAAGCAGAAGCAGTAACGCGGTTGTCTTTATTCAGCTCATAACTGAGACCGGTTTTGAACGCGGTTTCCTGCAGGGCAAAGATATAACTTGGGTCATCACCGAACTTGCCGCCGGTCTGATCAAGGTCGGTATCAGCTTCGGTATATTTACCGGTGAAAGTCAGTTTGAGTGATGGTGTAAACAAATAACCAACGGTTGAAAGGAGGTTGAAATTTTTTGTGCCGTCCTTTTCGGTGTTACCGTCTGACTCTGCAGCAGATGAAAACCCTTCTGTTATATATCGCGAAGTCTGCAATGAATAGGTCAGATTGTTATAAGCACCGTTAAGCCCGGCTGAGCCGCGATAAGAGGAGTATGAACCCCCTTCCGCCGTGAAAAAATAGCTGTCTTTATCTGAATTGCCGCCACGGCTGAAAAGATTAATAATTCCGCCGAATGCTTCAGAGCCGTAGAGCGTGCTTTGCGGGCCGCGTACAATTTCGATTCGTTCAATGTTGTCCAGCATGATATTTGCCAGGTCAACGGTATTTGTTGGGTCGTTCACCATGTTAAGCTCAACACCGTCTAAGGTGATGAGCGTTTGTGATGCGGCTGCACCGCGCGTGTATATATAGGAAAGCTGACCCGGTCCGCCGTAGCGTGCAAGTGTAAGACCGAATTCATCTTTTATCACGTCATAAAGAGTGAATGCTGACTTAGCGCGGATTTCTGTCTGTTCAATGGATGATATGGTGGATGAAACCTGCAGCGGAGAAAGCGCTGTTTTGGTAGCTGAGATATACACCGGTGGAAGTGCGTAAGAACGGACGGAATCCTGCTGGGCCGCAAGAAAGGGCAGAAAAAGAAAAAGAGAGAGAAAAGTTTTCAATAACATTGAAGTTACTCCTTATATATAATGATTAAGTAAGTGTAACTTCGTGGGGAAGACGGTTGAAGATGTTTTGATGTTCAGCCGTGTTACCTCACCCGCGAAGGTAAACGAATTAATTCACGGCAGGTCTCCTGGCTTAAGATTCGTCTGGTGGGCGGCCTTCCCGGTGAGTAATCTCATCAGTGGCCTTATTGCCCGACTCACCCGTCTTTTGCAAAACGGGTACATCTAACACAGTTGCGCGACAGCACCGGAATTGAACCGGTTTCCCTATTCTCGGAGGATGTTACTCCCTCCGCACCGCGAAATTTAAAAGAACGCTTATGAAAAGGTAGCAGTATTGAGCGAGAATGGCAACAGGATTTTGATTGGGTCCGATGAAAAAAATTACATTCCAAATGGCCTGCATTCCGGAGTTTTGCCCTAAACAGAGAAAACCGTGCGGATTCTTCGTAATTTTGCCTGTTATTTCACAAAAATTCTGAAAAAAATGAAAACTAAAAGCGTAGCCCAGACAAGAAAATACCGACTGGAAATGAATGACCGGATCTTAAACGCCGGGCAAAAGGAGATTAACCGTTTTTTTGCATTAGACAGCCGTGCATACGAAGAAGGCGCCATTCCCGTTAAGATGAAAGAACTGATGGGGCTGGTCGGCTCGATGGTGCTGCGGTGCAATGACTGCATTTTTTATCATATTGACCGCTCAATTCAGGAAGGGGCATCAAAAGAGGAACTGCAGGAAGCATTTAACATCGCCCTGATTGTCGGCGGCTCGATTGTGATTCCGCATCTGCGATATGCGTTCGAAGTGATGGATGAAATTTTTGCTGATATTGAACAGGAAAAAGGGAAAGAATGACCGAAGTTCTTCATCCGGGGCTGATCGTAACCTGCAACAGCAGTTTTGAACTTCTGACCGGACACGCGGTTGTGGTTGAAGGGTCATATATAAAAGAAATCCTACCCTCAGATAAGGCAAAGACTATATATACAAACGCGCGTCATATATATAAGCCGGATATGGTGATGACGCCCGGATTCATTCAGACACATATCCATCTCTGCCAGACACTCTTCCGCGGACTTGCCGATGATCTTGAACTGCTTGACTGGCTGCAGCTCCGCATCTTCCCTTACGAAAATGCCCATTCAAAAGAATCATTGCGCGCATCAGTTCAGCTTGGTATTGATGAACTGCTTCGCGGAGGTACCACTACACTGCTTGATATGGGAACGCTGCGCCATACCGAAGTGATATTTGATGAGCTTGCAAATTCCGGTATCCGTGCCTTTGCGGGTAAGTGTATGATTGACGAGAATGACTTGTTCCCCGGCTTTAAGGGAAATACGGAAGATGAACTGCGGGAATCATACGATCTTGCAAAAGCATTTCATAATACATCCGGCGGACGGGTTAACTATGGCTTTGCGCCTCGCTTTGTACTCTCCTGCAGTGACCGGCTCCTGCGGGAAACGGCAGAGATGGTTAAGGATATACCCGGCGCGCTGATTCACACTCACTCATCCGAAAACAAAAAAGAAGTGGAAGAGGTGAGAAGAAAAACCGGGAAGGAAAATATAGATTACTTCAATTCCATTGGCATGCTTGACCGGAAAACGGTACTTGCACACTGCATTCATATTCATGATGGCGAAGTGAAAACCATGGCAGAAAAGGGGACTACGGTCGCGCACTGCCCCTCATCCAATTTAAAGCTTGCATCAGGTATCGCAAAAATTCCCCATTTGATAGCAAGCGGCGTAAATGTAACTTTAGGGGCGGACGGTGCACCGTGCAATAACCGGCTTTCGGTTTTCCGTGAGATGAACCTTGCGGCGATGATTCAGAAACCAATTCACGGCCCCACCTCCATGAGCGCAAAAGAGGTGATGAAACTTGCCACCATTAACGGAGCCAGAGCGCTCGGCATTGAGCATCTGACCGGAAGCATTGAGCCGGGCAAAAAGGCGGATCTGGTACTTCTGAATCTCAATAAAAACGGCTTTGCGGCTAAGGATGATCCTGCATTGGTGTATTCCAAAATCGTTTATTCCGCCGGGCAGGAGGATGTGGATACGGTTATGGTTGACGGACGGCTGATTGTTGAGGGGGGGATATCAAAGGTGTATGACGCGGCTGAGGTCTTCTCACAGGGTAAAATGGAACTGAATGCATTATTGGGAAGGTTATAATTCCATCAGCCGTAAAGCAGAATCAGAAAAGCAGGAGTGAATCAGCAAGTGAAAATTGTAGTTGCCACAAATAACAAAAAGAAGCTGGAAGAAATCCGTGCCATTATGCAGGATGAGCGGATTGAACTGATTTCTCTGGACCGCTTTCCGGGTATTAAGGATATTCCCGAAACCGGTACTACCTTTCGCGAAAATGCGGTGATTAAGGCGAAGGCAGTATATAATAAAACCGGATTTCCTTCAATTGCGGATGACTCAGGCATCGCCCTTGATCAGCTTGAAGGGAGACCGGGTGTTTATTCAGCACGCTACGCCGGCAAGGATGCTGACGACCGGAAGAATAACGCAAAACTTCAGGAAGAACTTTCTGCATTCCCTGAGCCCCACACCGGACGGTATATATGCGCGGCGGTTTTTTATGACGGGGTTAAACTGATAGCAGTGGAAGGAAAATTGGAGGGGAGGATTATCAAGCGGCCTCAGGGTGATAATGGATTTGGCTACGACCCATATTTTATGCCAATTGGATATACTATTACAACAGCAGAAATGAACCCGGCTGAGAAAAACAGGATTAGCCACAGATATCATGCATTTACGAGTTTGAAGGAAAAAATCTTTAATGAAATTCTCAAAAAATAAATTACCGGTCCTTGCGTTGTTAAGTATCCTGATGGTAACAGGGTGCAAGGAAGAAACAGTTGCACCTCCTTTGGCTGAGGTGACTTATAATTATCCCTTAACACAAGGGGAAAAATTTTATTACCGGATAGATACGGTTTCTGAATCAGGAGCTGCCGGACAGACAGGAACCCGCGTGATAACAAACGGAAGCAGCGTAGTCTATTATAATACCCCGTATGTGAATCGCAGAGACAGTGTAATCCTGGACGGATTGCTCACAGTTTCAGATTTGTATATGAGAAAAACAAATGCCGGAGTATATATCTATGTTGATACATCTGCTCTTGCCGCAATGATACCCGACTCACTCAGGAGATTGATTGATATTGACAATGAAATCATTTTTATATCCTATCCTCTGGAGAGTCCCCGTTTTTGGCCGGCGTATAAAGTGCTGGTTGATCTGGTGGTGCAAAGTATCTCTTTTGTTGATTTTAACGGAAGTTATCTTTTTACTGAATCGCTCGCGCTTAATCTGAACGGACAGGATACCACGATCATAGCAAAAAAGATACAGTATGACCTGACATTAAGCGTTCCTGATAGTGAAGGTGAGATAAGCAAAACAAGCTACCGCGCATTCGGCTGGTTCGCAAACGGGCTTGGCATGGTTCGGATGCAGGGAAGCAACACGATCTTATCACTCTTCTCCGGCGGTACTATCACCGGTCTGAGCGCCGAAGGAGAATCAAGAGAGACCATGACAGGGTACGGGTTTTAGAGTTATTTAACATTAAGAAATATCGCGCAAAGAGTTTTATACAAAGTATTGGCTCATTACGGCTGGATATTAATTCTATATTCTAAATTCTTAATTTTTATTTCACCCCAATCACCACCTGCACCAGGCCGAAGGTCAGATTATGGCGGGTTGCGGTTTTGAAGCCGGATTCTTTAAGCAGTTTTACCAGATCAACATTCTTATCAAACTCCTCAACAGACTCAGGCAGATAGGTGTATGCTGATTTATCCTTTGATATCATCCTGCCAATCAGAGGCAGTATATATTTGAAGTAGGCATTATATAAAATACGAATGAGCGGATTGGTGGGCATGCGGAACTCCAGTATGGTAACTTTTCCTTCCGGTTTAATTACCCGTGCAAATTCTCTGAACGCCATCGGTATATCATAAAAATTCCTTACCCCGAATGCAACGGTGATGTTGGTGAAATAGAAATCAGTAAAGGGGAGGTGTTCTGCGGCAAGCTGAACGTTTTTGCCGATAATCCAGTCGCTTTTTTTGTTGAAGTGGCGGAGCATATTCCCGGAGAAATCAGCACCATATATATGCTTCACTCCCTGCTTGCGGGCTTCGATGGCAAAGTCACCGGTACCGCAGGCAACATCAAGCAGGATGGCCCCTTTACCCATGGCGGTGAGTTTCAGGGCTTTTCTGCGCCAGTAAAAATCCACTCCGGCTGAAAGCAGATGATTAAGAAAATCATAGCTGCCTGCAATAGAGTCGAATATGCGCTTTACTTCAGTTTTTTTGTCCGAATGAACGGGTATAGTCTGCATTGGTATATGAATTCCAGAATTTAAAAATATAATGACCGGTTATCAGTGAAAAGGCCATAAAGCCGAGTCCGGCTATCACATCAATAACATAGTGATACCTCAGATAAACCGTTGAAAAGATGAGCAGGGTTCCGCAAATCAGCAGGAAATTTCTGCTTTTTGCGCGATAGACAACCGAGAGATACATGACGATAGCTGTCATCATGGTGTGTCCTGAGGGAAAAACATCCCGCTGAACCACTTGAGCGGGATTAAGAGTCCCGGCCGGAACTGACTCCCCGGTGTTAATCATCTCCCGTAAGAAATTTGTAAGAAAGAGTCCCGGCAGTTCGCTGTTGGTCTGCTCAAACACATGCAGCGTAAATCGCGGACCAATTGCCGGAACAAGAATATATCCGATGTATGAGATAAAGAAACCATACACTGTTGCAAAGATGACGTACTGCCCTTCGGTATATCTTTCCCGCCTGATAAGTTCAACGGCAAGAATCATCGGCAGAAAATAAAACGTAGCATATACAATTTGTAAGAACTCGGTCAGTATTGGTGTCGCAATTGCAAAGAGTGCGTGAGTCGGGTCAGTGCCGAATATCCACCGGTCAATCTGAATCAGGATATCATCATAATCAATGCCTCGTATCGGCTTGATCATCAGATATAATTCTTTAAAAGTAAGTAATATCATTGGAGCAGGATACCAGTACCGGATATGTCTGATTGCCAATGAGTTATTTGCTGAATGTATATGCGCAAGCCATATAACAGCAGCAATCACGGCAAAGTTTACACCGCTGAGGATGAGCCATTCATCCACTCTGCTGTGATACATGAGATTCAGCGCTGAAAGAAAAAGATAAAACCAGACGACTGATATATCTGTCGGGGTAAGCGGCCTGAATAATCCTTTAATCTTTTCGCTCATGTTTGCTATGATTTTTTCACTTTAAAATAATGATACAGGTTTAAGAAATCTGCTATGGTTAACTGCTCCGGTCTGTCAGACATTTTAACCGGCGCGTCAGAAAAATCTTCGAGCTCAAATTCTGTTCCTTTAAATGAATTATGAAGCTGTTTCCTTCTTTTTGAAAAAGCTGCTTTTATCATCCTCCGGTAAAAATCAAATTCGATAGTACTGTTTCTTCCGTCAAATGTTAATTGAATAATAGCAGATGTAACATCCGGCTTAGGATAAAAGCAATCACGCGAAACCTCAAAGCAAAACTCAGCCAGGCAAAAGGTCTGGGTTATGATTCCGAATATGCCGGAGTTCCGTGTGCCCGGCTTTGCGGTGATTCTTTGTGCCACCTCAAGCTGCACCATCAGAGTCGCCTGACGGATGATTTCTTTTTCTTCAAGCAATTTAAAAACTATGGGAGAAGTGATGTTGTAAGGAATATTCCCTGCAACCGTCAGCTTCTGGTTTCCAAACCGGTTGGTGAGCTCCCGCAGGTTAATTTTTACGATATCACCTTCGATAAGATGAAGCTCCGGGTAGGCACTTTTCAGCTCTTCAATCACTCTGCGGTCAAGTTCAACAGCAATGTACTTATTAACCGAACCATAGAGCGCGGAAGTAAGCGCTCCGGTGCCTGGACCAATTTCAAGCAAAAGATCATCCCGCTCAGGTCGAATGGTTTCAGCAATGCGCCGAAGCACCTCGGTATCGCGGAGGTAATTTTGCCCCAGTTTTTTTAGTGGGACAACTTTTATATTTTTAGCTATTATAATTCTCCTTTTACAAACCCGATACCGGAGGTACCTTGAGCGAATATATTGTTACAATTGATATGGGAGGCACCAAAATTCTGGGTGCTTTAGTTAATTCTAAAGACGGAATTATTGCAACCACAAAAAAGAGCACCAAAGTAACCAAAGGGAAGCCGAACCACCCACAGGCACTGTTTGAAACTTTCCAGAAACTACTGACCGAGAACAATGTTAAAGAAACGCAGATTAAGGCAATATGCCTCGGCGTACCGGGTTTTGTTGACCCTCAGACCGGTGTTATCGGTATAGCGCCAAATCTCGGACTGAAAAATTACCATATCAAAAAAGAACTACAAAAATACACAAAACTTCCTGTAATCATTGAAAATGACGTAAATCTGGCTGCGTTAGGGGTGCTACATTTTGACAAAGCAAAGGGGAAGAAGAACGTGCTGGTGGTCTATGTGGGTACCGGCATAGGCGGCGGGCTGATAATTAACGGCTCAGTTTACCGTGGTGCAAATAATTACGCCGGAGAAATTGGACACATCACCTACGATGCTGCCGGACCGGTCTGTGGATGCGGGAGAAAAGGTTGTTTTGAGGCATTTGCCAGCCGTAACTCCATGGTGAGGGATATTGTGAATGATATCAAAAAGAACAAAAAACGAAGTCTTCTGAGCAAACAGGTGAAAGCCGGAATTCAGATTAAAAGCAAAATACTTTCTCAGGCGCTTGATGCCGGTGATAAAGTGGCGGTTAAGCATGTTTCAAACGCGTGTAACATCATTGGTAAAGTTCTGGCTGACTTGAATAATCTTCTTAATCTGGAAATGATTGTGCTCGGCGGCGGTGCCATTGAAGCCGGTCATAAATTTATGATGCCTGCCATTAGGCAGTCATTCAAAGATCATTCTCTACCTTTTATGGCGAATAAAGTGAAAGTAGTTAACTCAGCA
>BTUV01000083.1:0-8238 GCA_045863035.1 Ignavibacteriales bacterium
CTGCAATCGCCGTGATGATTTAATGCCGTGTATAAATCCCCGGCGGCGATTGCAAAGTCTCTACAAAAAACGAAACAAAAATATTCCGTCGTAGAGAAGTCGCAAATGCCAACCGGATGTTTTATGCACGCGGATGTTTTGCATTTGCATCGTCTCATCGAAGAACATGTGAAGGGTTAACATTTGCGTCGTCTCAGACAAGGATGAGTGTGCGTCAGATTTGCATCGTTTCCGGAATAACACAATGGAGGTTACGGATATATCGCCTCTCTGAGACTTGGTCCCGGCTCCCTTCTCCTTCCCAAGGAGAAGGGCCGGGGATGAGGTTTGTTTTGTTCGGGAGGATTATAAGCGGTGTATAAAATGCAGAGCAATACCATTCAGCCGCTGCGCGGCGTGGAGTAGAGCGGGTTTAACTTTTATTTTTTAACTTTTAACTTTTAATTCTTCATTCAAATCTGTTGGATGAGAGTATTGAATCAATTGTACTATAGTAAATCACTAAACAACAAAATCACAAAGTAAGGAAAACATCATGTCTATAAAAACCAATTTTGAAGTCGGTAATTCAGTCTGGACCTTAATAAAGGGTGAGATGGTTTCGGGTATCATTAAAAGCATGACGGTAAAGATTCATCTTTCCGGAGAAACCGGTGAGAAGATTACTAATATTGCCTATTACATCACGACTGATGAGGGAATCGTGAAAAGATTAAAAGAAGGGAAAAGCAGCATGTATCATTCAGAAAAGGAATTGATAAAAGATCAAAAATCTATAACGAAATAACAAAATCAGCCAATCTTTTTGGGTACCAGGGTCGGTTTTCGGGACTCCGTCCGGAAAACCGCCTGCGCCCGGTGGATGAACCTGTCATGTCATACCTCTAATAGGGGAGAATATGTTATCAGACTGGTTCGGTATTTATTTTAATCATGTCTGGTGACTTGCGCATCTCAGGAAAGACCGGTTACTTGCGTATATAAATTATTCATTTTTTATCAAAAAAACGACCTTTCGCTATGATTTCAACGATATACATTCCAAGGGAAGAGCGTCTTGCTCAAAAAGATCTGATCAGGAGGATTGCTGAGGCAGTTTATGACTCCGAAGAAAAGATCAGTTTTATGGAGGAATTTGTTCCTCCTGGCGGCAGGGTACCGCATCCGCAGGCGGAGCTGTTTGCTCAATATCTTTCCATGGATCCCAGACAGCTTTGGGCGGTCAGTTATAAGAAACAGGTTGTTGGTTTTATTCTTATCGCGGATATTCCCCACCGTAATGCTGTGGGGTTTGGAATTGACTGCCGCTACGCAAACTGCGGTATCATGTCTCATGCTTTTACTTTGATAAAATCCTCGCCTGAAATCCGCTTTCCCCTGTATGGATATACCTCACAAAGGAATATTGCTGTGCATCGGCTTCTTAAAAAACTGGGCTTCCTTCTGACTGACGAATCTGTTCTGTTTTTGGGGGAGCCTGCTTTCGGTTTTGTTCTGAATAATCCGTAGAGTAACAGTAGTTTTATTCACAGCTCCCTTATTATCTTTTCCTTTTTTTCAGGAAATCCCCCCTTTCTGAACCTCTTAGAACATATATGGAAAACACAGCCGCACATAACCAAAAGCATGAAGCATTATTGCAGATTATCAATATCAAGATGAAAAACATGATTACGGTATTTACTCAGGGGAGGATGTCTAAAAATGATGTTAGAAAACTGAAGGATCAGTTAAATGCCATTCTGGAAGAACATAAAGAGGATATTCAGGATTACTATTGCAGGATTGAGACCTGGTGGTGTGAGTCTCCCTGGTACCGCAAAATACAGCTTTTTATTACGGGCAGATGCAGAAAATACAGGAGGGCGCTTGGGATTGATGTCAGAATTAAGGCAAAGGAAGCTGTGCAGGAGTAATCTGTTTAGTTGCCGCTGGCAGAGATTCCACACTGCCGGCTGCCAAAATCTTCTGATTTTTTTTCCCTTTAGTGAAAATCCGGAAATTCCGGCATCGGTACACTCTTATAATTAAAAATTAAGAATATTAAAAGGGAGACAATAACCATGCAGAATAACAGCGGAAACGATTATCAGAAATACGGAAAACATTACAGTGATGACAGCTTCTGGAGCAAACTCGGAGAGGTGGGCAGAAAAATTCCGTTCCTGCGTGATGCTCTGGCAATGTATTTCTGTATGATGGATGAAGCCACCCCTGTATGGGTCAAAGGTCTGATTGTGGGGGCGCTTGGTTATTTTATCTTTCCGCTTGATGCAGTACCGGATTTTATTCTGGTTGCAGGGTACCTTGATGATGCAAGTGTGATTGCCGCGGCTATTGCAGTAATTCGTATATATATTAAACCTGAGCATTGGCAGCAGGCAGATGATCTTCTTTCCTCATTCAGATAGACATGCGCAAGTTTTCCTCCTCCTCTGATTATTCTCACCCGGTCCGGATGGGACAGCCAGGATATTCTCTCAACAGTAATAAAACAGGAGGGGGTGTCGGTTCGGCAGTGCTTGAGAGGTCTGATCTGGTTCATCAGACTAAATTCTCAAAAAAAACTCAAAAAATCCGGAAAACATTTGTTTCTTCTTCTCTTAGAGAGTATGAGAACACAAAAACATGGAGAATGGAACTAAGATGGGCAGAATTACAAGAATGATCAGCAACAGAGAACTCAGCGCCGGAGAACTCAGCACCTCTAACCCGGAAGAGTTAATGAGTTGGAAGATGGAGCGGCTTGCAGACCTGCAATTGAAGGGATTCATGGCTGATGCCGCAGACTTTAGCAGCCGGTACAGTCAGATTTCGCAGGAACCGGAGTTGACCGGCAAAAGTCTTGTTCTGGATATCTTGCATAAGGATCTTGAAATTGCCATCGGAGAGCCGGATAATAATCAGTTTGCAGAACAAAGAGAAGTTTGATAAGGAGAAAAGGATGACAAAGAAAATAACAGTATATAACAGCCAGGGGCAGCCGCAACTGTTAGGAAAACCGATTGCTGCGGGGGGGCAGGGGAGTGTATATAATATGGAGCAGTATGATAATATAGCGGTTAAAATCTATTCAGCTCACTCCCTCGGCAAATATGCCGCAATGTATGAAGAAAAACTTGGTGCAGCCATTGAACTTGGTCGCCTGAAAAAATTTCAGGGTGTTTCATGGCCGGCGCTTATGGTATATAATGGTAAGGGCAGTTTTATTGGTTATGCCATGAAAAAGGTTGAGGGTGTGCCTGTTAACCGGCTTGCCCACGCAATGACACATAAAAAATACTTTAAGAAAATGAACCGCAAGGATGTTGCCTCCATGCTCCTTAAACTTGCGGTGAATCTCAAATCCCTTCATGAAAACGGGGTTATTGTTGGTGACCTTAATCTGAATAATATCCTTGTTAATCCGGCTGACTATACCCCGGTTATGATTGACTGCGACAGTTATCAGATTGATTATCAGGGGAAAACCTGGCATTGCCCGGTTGCGCGCCCGGAACTTACAGCACCGGAACTCCATGGAAAGGATTTCAGCAGGGTCAAAAGATCTCTCGAAAGCGAATATTTTTCCTTCGCAATACTGGTTTTTCAGTGCCTGATGCTCGGCCGTTACCCATATGACTGGATCGGAGGAGAAAACCCGGTCGAAAACCTTCTGCAGGGTTCCTTCCCATACGGTTCTGACAGCCATATTCAGGGTACTGTGCCAACCGGTCCCTGGTATAAAATCTGGAGCCATATGTCGTACAAACTCAAATCAACTCTGATACAGACTCTGCGTGAAGGCGCAGCTGACCCCGGCAAGCGTGCTGATCTTGATGAATGGATAACTATTCTTAAACATTATATATTTATGCTTGAGGAAGGGCATGCTGATTCTGCAATGATACCGGCAATAAAAAAATCAAATGAATGGGTGCAGAAATAATCTGATTTTTCCGGAAAGTATTCCGTCCTCTCACTCTTAAAGGATAGTTAAAGAAACACAATTACAAAAGGATAACAGAAAATGAACTTCTACAACAACTCAAAGGAAAACACTAATATGAACAGCAACTCAGTAGTAAAATATTCGGATGATCTTGTAACCAATCCGACCTCCAGAATTGCCTGCACATTACTGCTCGATATCAGCGGAAGTATGTCCGGTGATCCGATTGATGCACTTAACGACGGCCTGAAACGATTTGTCAAGGATGTGAAAGCGGACGATTTTGCTGCCTATGCCGTGGATCTGGCCATTGTTACCTTCGGTGGCAGTGTTCAGGTTCACACGCCGTTTCAGAATATGAGTTCAGTAACGGTGGAGGAGCTCTATGCCGGCGGCGGCACTCCGATGGGTGAGGCGGTTGAGGTAGCAATGGATTTGCTTGAGGAGCGTAAGGATGAGTATAAAAGAAATGGTGTGAGTTATTACCGCCCCTGGATGTTCTTGATGACTGACGGCCAGCCTACTGACAGCTACGTGAATCAGGCACAAGCGCTTAAAAAAGCCAATATTCTCAAACAGGTTGTAACCTTTGGTATCGGAATAGGAGATGGCTGCGATTTTAATACGCTGGCTAAATTCTGCCCTGATGAAAGACCTCCGGTTAAACTTGCTGATATCAATTTTCGTGACTTCTTCCTTTGGCTCTCGCAGAGTCTCCGACAGGTCAGTTCCTCAGTCCCGGGCACAAAACTTGCCCTCCCTCCTACGGACGGTTGGACTATTGATCTTTAGTCTCAAGTCGATAATTGATAGTCTTAAGAAAATTTTATGCAGAAAAGGTAAGAGAACTATAATGGCAGCTAAAAATCTATCGGTCAGTCAGCAGCTTATGGAAACTATTAAGCAATCCTCCTCAGCTCAGCATACTGCACTTCTGAAAGACATAAAAAAGCAGGGGGATGGTTTTGTCATAAGTAAGAAGGAATTCTTCAGAAACCTTGTTTTGTTCACCCCGGATCAGTTGATACTATTTTGCGACGATAATGATGGGCTGCGCCTTGCACTCAGAGCGTTAGATCCTCCGGTGATTGTCCCGCAGCAGACCGCTATTGAACCCCGGGAAAAAGATTCTGAAGACGCGGCAGTAAATCCAGTACTCTCCGGCAGAACCCTCCCGGTGCCAGAGGTACTGCAAAAACTGCCGGTAACTGATGATCAGGCAGCTGAAATCCGGCTGGGAGCTCAGTCAGCAGAGCATTCACTCCCTTCAAATGAGACTATGAAAAATTCCGGGCGGGAGGTTTCCGGATCGGATTCCATATCACTACCTGACTCCATTGGAAACAGCCCCGATAAAACGCAACAGAAGGCCGTCTTCAATAAGAAAGAAACAGCCGGTACCTCACCGTTTTCTCATGCAGGAACGATTACCTCTCCCCGGGTCACAGAAATTGCAGCAGAGCAATCCCCGGTGAAGGAGATAACCAAAAAAAACTCAGTTTCTCCGCAGGAACCTTCAATAACTCAGGTTTCGGCAAAAAAGTGGAGCAACGCTGCGCACGCTGTGGCAGGTAAAAGTCATCTTCGGGTTTATCCCCCGGTTCCGTGTCAGGATGCAGCAATCGCCTTGGTTGGACCATACCCTGCGGTTATTGTGTGTGATGGTGCCGGCAGTTCCCCTTTGTCGCATATCGGTGCGGTTAAAGTTTCGGAGGGACTTTCAATTCTTGCCTCCAGTCTTGCCCCGCTTCATGCAGTTATGCTCGATCAGGATAAGAGCAGTGCTTTCACTGAAAGGGAGTATGTAACCATCTGGATCAAGTATGCCGTGGAGACAGTACGGCAGCTTACTCAGCAGCTTGCACATCCTTTTTCGGCATTCCGCTCTACACTTCTTTTGGCGGTTGCAGGTAAAAAAAGAGTTTTCTGGCTGCAGATCGGTGACGGTTTCATCATATTTGAAAGGGGAAACAAACTCTTTCCGGCTGCACCCCCGGTTAAAGGGGAATATGCCAATGAAACATCCTTCCTTGCTGAAAAACTTAATTCATCAGAATTTGCTTTCGGATTTGAACCTGCTCAGGAAATCACCGGAATCATCGCATTTACTGATGGAGCAGGCGAGCGGCTGATAAGCAATGACGGAACCAGAATAGCCGGAAAACTTGGTCTGATGCTTGAAGAGCTTCGTTTGGGTAAGTTAAATGGTGATGATATTCGCAGTTTTCTCTCTGATGCAGCAGTCTGGTCGGGTACTTCCGGTGATGATAAGAGCATTGCAATGATATCCTCAGCCGGAAATTAGCATACTAGTTTTGGATTATTTGACAGGTGAACCGTACTGTTTTTGGTAGTTCAGATGATAACAGTCATCCTAAGTATTTTTCTGAGATGCTGTTAAGAAGTGAGGCAGTTGAGTGCCTGCGGCAGCATGTAATAACGGATGCTGAAGGTCAAAGATATATATTCCCCGGTCAGCAGAGGGATGCGATGGTGACTGTCCAAAATATATATCAGCTGCTCCTTCAGGGCAAAAGTCTTCCTGAATATGCTTGTACATTGTAAGAGTGATTTTAGTATGTCATTTCTCATACTTCAGATGTAATCATCATGAGAACGTTGTTGCCGATTGACTTGCGCATTTGATGATATTCGTCCGGTTTAATTTCCAGCACTGCATCGGTGTCAAAATGATTACTAGGGAAGCCGGATTCAATTCTGTTATTCGTTGTTTCGTCCCATTTATAATCTTTGTGCAGTTCAGGATTAATAATCGAATTTCGGTCAAGAAGTGAATTATAAATCCAATATTCCTCAATAAATCGGATAAGAACATCCTCCGGCACCCCGTGAGCATCTGGCTTTTCGGGAGTAACTTTTTGAGATTGAATGTGTTTCTCAAGTTCTCTTGGAGTGAATGTAATGAAAATAATGCGATAATTGTATTCCCTGGCAGCGTCTGTATATGGTTTTGTCTGCCAGGGTGCAAGGTTAATATTATCACAAATGACAACCTGGGTTCCGGTTTTGAGGCTTTGTAAAAAATTATTAAAATTTTCAAAATGAAAGCCATGGAGCAAATCATTCATAAAATGATAATGACCATCTGTCGTCATAAAGAATTCATCAGTCGAATGAAGCGCAACTGAGATGTCATTCTCTCTGAGATGCTTAACAATAGTATTTGATATAGTGGTTTTTCCGGAACCTGGTACAGCCCTGTTAATAATTACTGAATTAATAATTTTTTTCACCGTAAGATCTTACATTCTGTTTTAACAAAAATATCCAGATTTCCTGAGCCGGGCAAGGGAAACCGGTTGAAATAATAATTCTTGCACAGAGTACAACAATTATTAAGCGAAGGAAAAACTTATTCAGTAAACAGTAGGAACATTATTTTGATTAGAATTGCGGTCAGGAAGCATATTCACTCTCCATTTATCCAATCAGGACGTACTGATTTTACCCCGGTACTGCAATAGTTCTGTATCTGCTGTTACAAACATCCTAACCACAGTCAGTAGCTGCATTTTTCCTATCCACCTTAAAAAGTGAATTATTTAGGCCGGAATCATTTGCGTAATCAATAGTTTTTATTAATTAATAACCTGGTATTTAGGTGACAATTTGATTAATGAAATAACCTTTTCTGCTGGCCTCTCTACTGACAAATATACCCGCGTATCATATGTTCGGCATTTATTTCAAATAGAAATATTAATATCTGCACCCGGGATGAACTTTACAATGACTCTTTTTTAATTGTCCGGGTTTAGCTTAATTTGTATGGGCAGATAGTGGGGGTGATTCGCAAACAGAAAAACATGTAAACCCTTAGGGGTGAAAGAATGATTTTGTAACTCATCTGGGATGAATTGGAAAATGTCCTGCCATTGCTAAATTCGGTTGGCAAACTGCCTTACGGGGAGGGCTGAAGAAACCGGACGGGGTCTCTCAGAAGATGATCAGCCCGACCGAATCAAGCCGGTCATCATCATCGTTGCTATCATCGGGGTCGCTGGCATTTGAAGCATTGTAGGCGTAATGGTACTGTTTCATGGTGCTGTTTTCCTGGTTCTGGTTGAATGTGTTTTCCATTGCTCTGTGTTCCTTATTGTTTGTTGTCATATTCTTTAAGAGATGAAGTTTCTCGGGTTTTCCGGAAAATACTTTGTCATTATATACCATCCGGCAAAGGAAAGAGCTGGAGGGGTCGCCTTCCCTTCGGCCAGAGTGGTATCGGGAGTGTGTCTCTCAGAAGATGATCAGCCCGACCGAATCAAGCCGGTCATCATCATCGTTGC
>BTUV01000083.1:8338-13208 GCA_045863035.1 Ignavibacteriales bacterium
GCGTAATGGTACTGTTTCATGGTGCTGTTTTCCTGGTTCTGGTTGAATGTGTTTTTCATTGCTCTGTGTTCCTTATTGTTTGTTGTCATATTCCTTAAGAGATGCAAAATATCAATCTTTCCGGAAACAGTATATTCAGGTAAATATCAGTTGCAGGAATTATCTCATGTATCAATAACAATCTTCTTTTGCAGAAATTGGATAATATTGGTATCTTTCAGCAGATTATGGAAAAGAATTAAAAAAATGGCAGGAAATTGGATAGCGTTAAAATGATTACGGTAAACTGCTGGATTGGAGAAAAGGGTGTCAGAATACAATAGAACACAGTTGCATGGCCCCGGAGGGCTTTGGAACCTGCATAAAAAACTCTGGGGTTTTGGCTCAGATGAAAAACCGTGGCACTTTGGCATAATTATCAATCAGATACAAAGCATGCTGCATGTCTTGCCATGTACCTCAATAAAAGGATTTGGCAAACAATGTTACAAAACGAGTCTTTATGAAATTGCCCGGGAAGGCAGCTTTGACAGACAAAGCAGCTATATTCTTTTCCGTCCGCGGATGGTACAGTCCTCGGCATTGCATGACCGTAATGTTGCCTCCTTCATCGGGACCATTTATGAAACAGAACTGGAAAAACTGCAGAGAGCATACCGTAACTATCTTGAATATCACAGGCCAAAGCAATGACAAAGTTTATATCTGCAGTAAAAAAAGCTCTTGAATCATCTACATTCAATGATGTTATTATATTTGATTTTATTGACAGGCAACTTAAAAATTACGAAAAATTTAGCAGGATAGGACTCCGGGAGGAAATTGTCCGGAGAAGATTCACTGAAATAGAGGATCAGTTTTTCACAGCAAAAATGCTGGATGGCGGCGGGTTTAAGCACCTGGCTTTAAGGTGTAATGATGATGAGGAGGCTGCAAAAACAGTGCAATTCCTCATCAGACAGTTCAATGATGATTTGTTCTTCAGGGATAATCCTCATCTGGTAATTCTCAAAAAGGACATTAAAGATATTCTTCGTTCCGGCATAAAGGGTATAGAGTATCCTCAACTCTCTAAAATCGTTGTGGTCGCATCAGAATTTTTGCCTGATGATCTTGATACCCTGATAGCAAATGCACATTGGATCGATAAAAAAAACAGACTTGAAGAAATTATCCATGCTCTTAAAGTGCTTCTCATCCCCGGTAAAGTCATACGGTTTCAGGACCTGATAAGGGAAGTCATAAAAATGACCGGGTCGTTTGAAAATAAAGTTGAGTTCGCCGGTTCGCAGACTGATGCTGATTCTGCGCAGGATACCGGAGTTGCTTCGAAACTTGAAACTGGTTCTTGGAAAAATATTCATGACTTTCCGGAAATTCAGACAGATTCTTCCTCTGTAGAGGCAGATGCAGAGATGCATGCAAGGCAGTTTGTTCAGAGTCTGACACCAAAAGAACGCTTGCTCCTTTCTGCAGGTCTGCTTCAGGAACTCCCTGATGATTCAGACCCGACATTTAACGAAATGATTGAAAGGCTTGAAAAAATAACACAGCGCAAGAGCAGTGTTCTTTACGACTACAGAAAGAAATTAATGATGAAAAAAGCAGAGTATATAAAACGGGAATCGTTATCGGAGGAGGAACAAAAAATGTTTTACCAGAAGATAATCAGTTTACTTAAGGGGAAAGGGTAATATAATGGAGAACAATGAACTTTTTTACAAATTGCTGCCGGAAGATATGGTGGACCGTTATGAGAATGGTACGCTGAATGATGAAGAAAAATTTATCGTCGAATCACTGGCCAATAAGTATGAGAACCCTTCTTTCTATCCCTGGCTGAATTCTTTTATAAAGGGAAAAACGCAGCTGCCTCAGGTCTCACTTGAGAAAAATGCTGATGCACAGCCAATGCCGGGGGAACTGTGGGAATCAGTGCGAACCTTCGTTACACCGGATAATTCTGTTGAACCGCTGCCGGAAGCACAGTTATTCTATATCCTTACAGCTCCTGAACAGATTGTTGCCTCAGATGATGATAATGAAAATCCCGGCGATTCGGTACTTGCTCTCCCTGTCATCCCTGATATAAAATGGAACACGCAGTGGGATTGTTGTTTCCTGGAAAATAATGACTATCTCGGTATTCCGTTCATGATTATGACTGAATTGCCGGTTGAAGTTCCTGTCGTTTCGCTTAATCGGAAAATTACCAGTCTTTCTTCTGATGACTCAGCAAAGATTTACAACCTGCATTATAAGACCATGAATCTTGAATATGATCAGGCACTCCTGTCGGAAACCCTCACAGGAATCTATCTCGATCCGGAAGACCAGAATGATGATCGCGCTGAATTCAGAATGCTTTGTGCAGAACTCCTCCGCTTTTTTGATCAGGTAAGAGAGATTTGTGCAAAGGGACAGCGGGAAGAGATGCCGTCAAATATCATCCCACTGACCGGCTGGCGCAGTCAAATTGCTGCTCCGCAGGAAAATATTGCTGCTTCGGGTACTGCTTCATTCAGCCCGGATACTTCTGAACCGGTTAAATCTGAAGTACTTTGCTCCCAGGATAATTTTATTTTCAGATTGGAATTATTTTCAAACGGACAGGTTTTCATGAATTACAATACGTTTGTTGAAATGCAAAATCCCACAATTGTGACTCTGGGGGATAGATTTGTGGAATTCACTGCTAAAAAAGGTTTTCAGTTTAAACAGGTTTTAACTGATCTGCGGACTGAAGAGGTGAAGGTTAATATCAAATGCGGAGAAGAGATATTGTTTTCGGGATTACTGAAAATTACCTGAATTTTCGCAGAATGTTCTGAATGACACAATGGGTATAAAAAAACTTTTTGCTGAGATTGATAAACTCAGCTCTGCGGAAAAAGACAGTGAAAGGTATTCCTGCGCACTGAATATTTCAAGAATTCTGGGTCCTGATCTGTTGCAAATGCATTACCTGGGAGAAAATCATCTGCAGAGTATAAGATCGCATGAATTTCTGAAACCAAAAGCCGACCAGTTCCAAAGTGATTTTTCTGTAATCGGAGGAGCTGATTTCCCTGGTACATCCCCTGACGGACCTGAGAAAGATTCTGTGTACTCCTTTGTGTGCGAAAATGCAGGCAACCGTTCATTTAGTTTTCAGGATGAGGAAAAATTAACAACTCCCACAACTGAACTTTTATTTCGCTTTCAGGCCGTTCTGCAGACGGAAATAGGAATTCGCCTGGGGGAAAGTGATGGTCATGCAAATACCGCCGTCCTTAACTGGGGAAAATCTTTTTATATCAGAGAACTTGGGGAAACAGAAATTGTCCCGAAATCAAGATTTGCGGACAGTACTTCTTTTCACTTTGCTGCCATTGTTTCTTTCTTCTCCCGTGCATTTGATTTACCTGTTCCGGCTTCTTACGTATTCACAGGTGACTTTGACATGAAGGGTAATACTCTTGAAGTTGGCAGTGTGAAAAGAAAGTTTGAGTGTATTAAGGAACTGCGGCCGGGGATGAAAAAGTTTTTTATTCCGGCGCTTAGAATGCTGGATAAAAAAGACCGGGAGTTTCTTTCAGCCGAAGAAAATAAGGGTTTTATTGTTGAAATAGAGAACTGGAGAGATCTGATTGAAAAGGTATTCAGCGCAAAACTGGAGCAGCTGCTGACTGTTCTCCCTGAAAAGAAAAATAAGCTTGGGATCGAATTTGTAGATTACCTGGAGGTTGGTAAAAAAGAGATTACTTTTACACACCCGTATCTCTCCGGTGTTATAAATCGGTCTTTTACGGTCGTTCGAATGCGGTTCAGCAGAAATGTGAATCCTCCTAATTTTGATATTTTCCCGCTTGATTATCTCAAATTTTCGGTCGAAAGCAGCAAACCGGATTTGCTTGTTATCCTTGAAGGTACGTTGCCCAACTATTATACTGCAAGGCACTTCGCTATGAGAACACAGAGACCGGAATCAGCAGCGGTATATATCAAAACTGCGCCGGACAACTGTTATTTTGTTGATGGCGGAAGAAACAATCAGGATTTGGTTGGTTACCAGTTCCATCCTCCATGGCTGGAAGAATCAAATCCATGATAGGATCCTTTCTACTCACTTGCAGCAAAATCGCTTTTAGCTCTTCGCAATCATTTCTCTGCTGCCAGAGATCCTGGTATCTTTCAATCATTTCACGACTACTTATCACTAAAATTAGTATTACAAACTCACCTTACGCAAAACGGGTAAAATGATATATACTATATTAGAACCTCATGCTGTATTCATGCTTGAGATTCTTCAGCTCCAGCTGAGTTGCCATCAGTGCTTTCATGTAGAGCCGCATTTTTAGAGCTGTTTGATTTATCTTCGCAAGGCAACTGATACATTCAAATTTACAAAACGCATAAATTGCAGCAAAAATATGGTTGCTTTGTGTCCTCACCGTTTTTGTCGGAGATTTACACAACGATACGTGTTGTTTCAATGATTTATGGTATTCTTCGCTGGGCTTCTCCTCAATGGTGTCATCAACAATCAGAACCCCATCTGGGTTTTCAACTTCAAGAACTGTGGGTTTTACCAGTTTCCATAATAACTTTGATGTAAAGTTCTCATTCCTCAGGAATCTGGTTATTTTATCATGGCTGACTTTCCCCTCGGTGGCCTTTGATAGCCCAACAGCCGTAGTATAAGAAAAGGAAGATATCAAGTAATCAACGTATAAATCCAAAAGTTTGCGATCCATCTGATAACTCCCTTTTTAGGTACTCAAATTTATGACATTTTTGCCTTACTTTGCGTAAGGTGAGTTCACAATTCACAATTCATAATTCACCCTTGTTATCCTGTAATTCTTAAACCCGGTATATATTTCGA
>BTUV01000084.1:0-12699 GCA_045863035.1 Ignavibacteriales bacterium
TATGAAATATGAAGTATGAAATATGAAGTATGAAGTATGAAATATGAAGTATGAAATATGAAGTATGAAATATGAAGTATGAAATATGAAATATGAAATATGAAGTATGAAATATGAAATATGAAATATGAAGTATAAAATATGAAGTATGAAATATGAAGTATGAAGTATGAAATATGAAGTATGAAATATGAAGTATGAAGTATGAAGTATGAAATATGAAGTATGAATTGTAATTTATACTCTCCTCTCATACATTGGAAAGGGGGCTTCCGGAATTTTTAATTCTTAATTTTTAATTTTTAATTTTACCCTTTGCGTTAAAATCTTGTTTCTCGTCTTCATGACTCACCCCCAAACCCCCTCTCTCCTGACAAACTAAGTTTTAACTAAATATAGTTTACTGCAAAAATTAAATTTGTGTCTGCTGCACTCTGCATTGGAAAGAGGGGGCTTCCGGAATTTTTAATTCTTAATTTTTAATTCTTAATTTTTAATTCTTAATTTTCCTGCTCACCCCCAAACCCCCTCTCTCCTGACAAACTAAGTTTTAACTAAATATAATTTACAGTAAAAATTAAATTTGTGTCTGCTGCACTCTGCATTGGAAAGAGGGGGCTTCCGGAATTTTTAATTCTTAATTTTTCATCGACCCGCATTACTAATTTTTAACTAATAATTACTAATTAATCAGGTGGTGTACAAATTTGCTCACTGCCGGTGCAAATGGTATTTCCGTTTGTCCGTACGGTTTTTGGGCTTCAAGCAATATCGGCTCAACTTTTTTGTGCCAGTTTTTACCCGGCTTCTTTTTGGAAAGATATATATCAACCGCTTCAGTTCCAAGTTGGGCAAGTTTCGTCAGGTTCTCTGCCATCGGCTGCATTTCACGCAATACCGGTGAAAGCTGAAGAATTTCTTTGACTGCTGTTTGTCTTTCCTTTATTTCTTTCAGGAGTGATTTTAGTTCTGACGCATTTTTTTGATCGCCGGCCATCAGCTCCTCAAAGAGTATTCGCACCCGGCGGCTGATCATGCTTTCCGGCCGGGCTGCATCAACCACGCGCGTATAGGGAGAGTAGCTGGTATATTTCACTCCCTGGCGATGGCGCGTATATATCTTTACCGGCTCAAGTATGTCAACAAACTTTTTTAGCGCTGCTATATCGCGATATCCTGTCAGACGGCGCAGCATCATATCATAATTCTTTATGTGAAGCAATCCTGTTTCTTCAAGCTGATAACTGATATAGTCCATCCTTTTATACATTGATTCCACATCACGCATCGTTCCCGGTGACCAGAGCCGCTCCGCAACCGCCGCCGTCCTCGGCCAGATTCGGCTGTCAATCGTTTCCGGAGTTACAAGCTCTGCCCAGCTCGTTACTTCCCCTCCCAAAATCCGGGCTCGTTCTTCCTGTGTTAGTACCGAATCAACCGGAGCCGGGTCATTCAGATAATGAAACTCCGCAGATTGTATTAAGTCTATATAATAACCATTTGAAAGTATTCCCATATATCCTTTGCGGGCAGATTCAAACAAATACTTCACTCCGCGCCATGAATGGATAACTATATCTTTCGGCAGTTCCGGCTGAAAAATCTCATCCCACCCGATCATCTTCTTTCCGTTGCGCGTAAGTATCTGCAGGATTCTTTTATTAAACATCGCCTGAAGCTCATGGTTATCCTTAATTCCCTTTTCTTTCATAAACTTTTGTATATCCGCATTGGCGCTCCACTGTTTACCGTTGTTTTCATCACCTCCTATATGAAAGTATTCATCCGGAAATAACGCAGCCATCTCCGTGAACAGTGTATCAAGCACTTCGTACGTCCGTTCGATGGTGGGATTCATAGTCGGGTCAAACACTCCCCAGTTTCTTTCAATCTTGTATGGACCAGGCGCGGAAGCTAACTCCGGAAACGCGACAAACCAGGCGGTTGTGTGACCGGGTACGTCAAACTCAGGATATACACGGATTCCGCGTGCAGCCGCGTATCGTATGATATCTTTAATCTCTTCCTGTGTGAAATAATCTCCGTCAGAACCGAGCAAATGAAGCTGCGGATATTTTTTGCTTTCAATGCGGAATCCCTGATCTTCACTTAAATGTAAATGAAGCACGTTCAGTTTTACCGCCGCCATTGCATCAATGTTTCGTTTTATTACATCCATCGGCATCCAGTGACGGCAGACGTCAATCATCAGACCCCGCCAGGTAAAGCGCGGCTCATCGGTTACGCGGGCACCGGTCAGGTAATAGCCCCGGTCATCAGAGGAAAGCATCTGAAGAATAGTCTCAAGACCCCGCATTACCCCGAAGGTTGTCTGGGCTTTAAGCATAACTGACGAAGAAGATATACTCAGATAATACGATTCATCTTCATTAATCAGCAATTTGCCCGGGCGTTCAATATATATCTTTAAATCAGAGGAGTCATTTTTAGATGTATTGGTAATATAATCCTGCGGAAAAAACAAACCAGTCCTGCCTGAGAGGCGTCTTAGCACGCGCGAGGTGTACATCTGCAAATCGGTATCATCATAACCGAATATGGAAATATCAAAATCTTTTGTCAGGCGGAAGTGATCACCGGTTACCGCGATCTCTTTGGGATAAGGCATTAGATTAAGCGGCGGTGTCTGGGCTGTCATAACAGTACTACACACAATTATCAGGGCAAATAGTCTGAGTATATACATGGTCAGGGTAACTCCGGGAATGTTGAAAGGTCAGGGTTAAAAAATTTCCTCCCGCGGGAGGAGTATATAAAAACTGATGCAAGGGTTTCCTCAGGCAGCGCTATGCTTCCCGTGGTCATCAGCCGTCTGCATTATTCAAGGTTCAGTTTTTTGAGGAGATTCTTACAGACGTCATCCGATGCAGTGAAGTTATAATTTTTATAAAAGTCAATGGTCATTTCAATCGACTCAAAATACTGCTGGCAGCAGGTACATTTTTTTAAATGCTCACGGATTTCCTTACAGCGCCGGGCTGCAAGTTCCTCGCCAAGACTTTCGCAGATGTGATTCATCACATCACCGCAGGTAACTTTTTTTTCACTCATTTCTGAAATGCCTTTGTAATTTCCTTTCGTAAAAACGCGCGCGCGCGGTGCAGCCGGCTTTTAACCGCGGCTATGGTCAGCCCGGTTATTTCAGCCGTTTCTTCAGTTGAATTGCCTTCAACGTCACGCAGCATAAAGACGATTCTGTACTCCGGTGCAAGCCGGGCAACTGCATAATCAAGCACCCGGCGCAGCTCTTCGTTTTCCACATCCTTTAACGGAAGCGAGCTCCAATCGGTAAAGTAGCGGTCATCAAAAAGCCCCTCATCTGTTTCCGGGTCGTTAAACAGATGAGATTTATCCGCCCGAGCCAGCATAAAGCAATGATTCACCACAATCCGGTAAAGCCAGGTGGATAGCTTGCTGTTTCCGTCAAACTGATGTATTGCCTTTACCATACTCAGAAAAGTTTCCGACATGGTATTTTCCGCTTTTTCCTTATCACGGCAGATTTTATACGCAAAGTTATAAATGGTCTGGGTGTATTTTTTCACCAGATCTCCCAGAGCTTTGCGGTCACCGGCTTTAGCCAGTTCTATCAGTTTTTGTTCGTCCATTAATTTGATGAGATTTCAGAAAACAAGATTCCGAAACTTACGCAGAGGAAGCCATAAAGCCAAAGAATTGGCGCTTCCGGGTATCTTTCCGGCCAATTCTTACTCTGTTTTTCTCCAAAATAGCTCCGGCGGCAAAAAATGGCGTAGAATGAGATTTAGCTTGCCCACACTGATACCCCTCCACTTTGCAAATATTTTCTCCGGGAATTTTCTCCGTTTATCTCTTTAAGCAATTCACTATTTTACCGTATGGTTTTAACACTATTTTGAAAGACGACTAACATGAATTCACTCAGGGGATACCTCACTCTCTTCACCTTTCTGGCGGTAAGCTTTTCCGTTTTTCCACAGTATGATTCAGTTCTTTACACCATAAAAAAAATTGAACGGGTAAACAAAAACTGTCCCCCTAAAAACCGCGATAGAGCCTCCGGATGCACAGAAGCAATTCTGATCTGGCCGGAGATAACCGGAAGCACCAATAATGCAGTAGCCCAAGTAGTGATCGAGCGTCTCCGTGCGGATATAGCGCTCAAAACACATCAGTTTTTTATATCAGGTGGTTTCGCTAAAAGCCCTGAGGAAGTGCCGGCTGCCTTCGTCCGCGAGATTGATGCTGACAGGGAAAAGTGGGGGATGACAAACCTGCCGCTTAACTATCGCCGGGAGATTCAGGTTTTGTTTAACAGTGAATATATATTTTCCATAGGGACTTATGAAGGGGGATATACCGGCGGGGTTCATTCCAATTACCTCCGGACTGTTTTCAACTATTCATTAATAACCGGACAGCTTCTTTCGCTTGATTATATATTCCCGCGCGACCAAATGGAAGAACTTTTCACCGTTGCCGAAAAATTCTTCAGGAAAGCGTATGATCTGCCGGAGGAGGGGAGTATTAACGAACAGGGGTTCTGGTTCCCCGATAACAAATTTTATCTCAGCAATGAATTTTTTCCGTCAAAAGACGGAATAACTTTTATATATAATCCTTATGAAATAGCCCCGTATTCAGAGGGGGAAATGCGTCTGTTTCTTCCCTATTACGCTATAACCAAATATATATCATCCTGGGGTCCGCTCAAGCATCACGCCCCCCCCGAACAGTAACATTTTTTGAAGGAACTGCTTTATGGAATCAAAAACATTATATAATCTGTTAAATCATGCCCTGAGATCATACCCGTCAAACAAGGCAATGGGGTGGGCGGGTCAGACGCCAATCACCTTCAGAGAATTCGGCGAGAAGGTTTTTCAGCTACGCGATCAGCTCAGGGAAAGCGGTGTAAAAAAAGGAGACCGGGTTGCTCTTTTGGCTGAGAACATGCCCAACTGGCCGGTCTGCTATTTCGCGGCAACTACAATGGGAGCAGTGGCTGTTCCGATAATGTATGATTTTAGTCCGGTGGAAATTGATTACATATTGCGTCATGCAAAAGTTAAAGTACTCTTCGTCTCAAATAAATATCTGTCAAAGCTGGAAAACGATGATTATCCCGCGTTGAGTCAAAAATTTCTCATGGATGACTATACCCCCATTAACGCAGACAGAGGAAATGGCTTTCTTGAAACACTGGCAGAGGAAGGAAAGCGGGGATTCGGGAAAATCCGTGATGCGGTTTTTGGTTCTGCCGATGAGGAGAAAGACTCAGCTCCGGCCGAAGATGACCTTGCTTCACTGATATATACCTCCGGCACCACCGGTCACTCAAAAGGGGTAGTGCTTACTCACAAAAATATTGTTGCAAACGTTCTTGCGACTGTTGAAATGTCAGGCATTAAAGAAACAGACACACTTCTTTCAATCCTGCCGCTTTCGCATACGTTTGAATGTACGCTTGGCATGATTACTCCGGTATATACCGGTTCGTGTATATTTTACCTTAATGGCATGCCCGTTCCCGCGGTTCTTCTCCCCGCCCTGCAATTGGTCAGACCCACTATTATGATGTCAGTTCCCCTGATTATGGAAAAGATATACCGCAATAAAGTTCTCCCCGCGTTTAAGAAAAGCGCGATACTGCGCACGCTGCACAAAACGCCGTTCATGAGAAAAGTGCTTCACAAAAAGGCAGGTAAAAAACTGATGGAAACCTTTGGCGGTAGAATGCGGCTTTTTTGCATTGGAGGCGCTCCGCTGGCTGAGGATGCAGAGCAGTTCCTGTATGAAGGAGGATTCCCATACTCAGTCGGTTATGGATTAACAGAAACATCCCCTTTGGTTACCGGCAATCCATCTGAAACTTATAAACCCAGATCGGTCGGACGCCCGATACCCGGTGTAAAAGTTGCGATTCTCGATCAGGACCCGGTCACCGGGATAGGAGAGGTTGCCGTAAAAGGTGATAATGTTATGCCCGGGTATTATGAAGATAAAGCCAAAACAGACGCGGTGTTCACCACCGATGGCTGGTTCAGAACCGGTGACCTCGGATTTATTGACCGGGACGGATATATATTCATAAAAGGCAGAAGCAAAAACATGATCCTCGGCGCTAACGGAAAAAATATCTATCCCGAAGAAATTGAAGCGCTGATCAATGAACAGGAATTTGTTCTTGAGTCATTAGTTTACGAACAAACCGGTAAAATAATGGCAAGAGTCCACTTTGATTATAAGGCCTTAGACGACCTTTTTACCCCGTTAAAACTCAGCGTGGACGAAGCTGCTGCCGAAATACAAAAAAAACTGAGCGCCCTGAAAACAGAAATAAATAACCGAATACCCACTTATGCGCAGCTTTCAGCATTCATTGAACAAACCGCCCCGTTTGAAAAAACCCCGACATTAAAAATTAAACGGTATTTGTATCAATAGTAGCTTGAGTTAAAAATTGTTCATTGAATTCTCCTCTCTCTCCTGATTTGCGGGGGCCAACGGCGACACTATGGACACCGGCTGACATTTAAAACTTTACGCTACTTTGTGTTATCTCTATTCAGGACGACACGACTCACCCCCAAACCCCCTCTCTCCTGACAAACTCAGTTTTAACTAAATATAATTTCTTGCGGAAACTAAATTTGTGTTTGCCTAAATCCGCATTGGAAAGAGGGGGCTTAAATTAAATATTCCTGCTGTGCTGATTTGCGGGGGCCAACGGCGACACTATGGACACCGGCTGACATTTAAAACTTTACGCTACTTTGTGTTATCTCTATTCAGGACGACACGACTCACCCCCAAACCCCCTCTCTCCTGACAAACTCAGTTTTAACTAAATATAATTTCTTGCGGAAACTAAATTTGTGTTTGCCTAAATCCGCATTGGAAAGAGGGGGCTTCCGGATTTATTAATTTTTCATTTTCAATTCTCCATAAAAAAATAAACCCCGTGCTGAGTTACAACACGGGGTCCTTTTTTTTGGTTCGCAGAGGTTAGGGCAAACATACGAACGTTGCCTTGATCATCACATCAAGATATATTCTTTACGGTATTTCACCGGGTTTACCTGCCATAACATCTTCCAGCACACGCAACAGTTCAATCTGCCGGAAGGGTTTTGCCAGATAATGGGTGCACCCTTTCTCAAGAAACTTTGCGCGATCCTGCTGCATTGCATAGGCGGTCATCGCAATCACCGGCGTATTACGGTTCATTTCCCCATTGCGTATTTCTCTGGCTGCTGCTAATCCGTCTAATCCTTCGCCCAGATTGATATCCATCAATACCGCATCATACCTGTTTTCATTCCCCAGTTTAATCGCCATTGCGGCATTCCAGACCTGCTCAACTATATACTTTTCATATAGGTATTTTTTTATGATAGTAACATTAAGCTCGTCATTCTCAACAAGAAGTATCTTCTTTTTGGAAGATGATATCTTCTTTATCTCAGGTTCGGCATATTCCGGGGTTTTTTCTTTTCTTTTTTCTTCAATTACATCTGCCGGCAGAAAAATATGAAAAACAGAACCGCAGCCGGCTTCACTTTCAAGCGTAATTGCTCCGTTAAGTTTTTCAAGGAACTTTTTCGTGATTGAAAGTCCCAGCCCGCTTCCTTCGTAGCCGCGATCCGTTCCTTCCGAAACCTGTCTGAATTCCTCAAAAATCAGTTCGTGATTTTCTTTTGCAATACCGATGCCGGTATCAGCAATACTGATTTTAACCATTCTTTTCCCGGCTTCGTTTTCTTCAACAGAAGATATACTTACCGTCACCCCGCCTGTCGGTGTGTATTTTACTGCATTATTAACCAGGTTATCCAGGATATTTATCAGCAGACGTTCATCAGACCTGACATTCAGGAAGAGAAACTCTGTATCAAATCGTATATACAATCCGTTGCGTTCAGCCGCTCCTCTGAAGTTTTGTATTACATCAACTGTGGTTTTAACCAGGTCAACATTATCATTTTTCAGGTCTATTTTTCCGGCTTCAATGCGCGAAAGATCAAGTATCAGATTGAGCGTATCAAGCAGCCGTTTTCCGCTTTTGTGAATCAGCCGCGAGTATTCTGTTACTTCATCGCCAAAATCACCGTCATACATAATCTCTGAATATCCGAGCACTCCTATCATAGGGGTTCTCAGTTCATGGCTCATATTGGCGAGAAAACTTCCTTTCAGGCGGTTTGATTCTTCAGCGCGTTCTTTTGCTGCAATCAGTTCTTTTTCTGCCTGTTTAATTGCTGTTATATCTTCATTAACAATAATGGCGCCGGTCAGCTCTCCCGATGTATTTATCATTGGTACCGCGGAGTTATATATAATTTTCTTTCTGCCGTCATTAAATTCAATTTCAATTTCTTCATTTATTGAAATTTCGCGATTAGACAGAGCCCGGAAGTATGCCCACTCCTGCGGAAGTATTTCTTCGCCGGTTTTATACCATCTGGCTTTATACTCTCTGATTCCTTCCATTCCCGCATATTTGGAGCCACCCCAGATTTTTTGTGCCATTGAGTTGCCGCGAAGAATCACTCCTCGTTCATCCATAATCCAAACCCCGACCGGCAGGAGCTCAAGAACATTCTCTAATAGCTTAACCTGCTCCTGAATGGTTTTTTGATAATTCCGCATCTGTGTGATATCCTCTTGTATCGCAAGATAGTTTACGGTTTTTCCGGCGGTATCTTTAACCGGTGTTATTACGGAAGACTCATAATAAATTTCGCCGTTCTTTTTTTTGTTGATAAATTCACCGCGCCATGGGTTTCCATTAGCAATCTGTTCAAAAAGCTGTTTATAGGTCTCACGCCGTGTCTGCCCTGACTGTAAAAATCGCAGATTTCTTCCCATTGCTTCTTCCGAGGTATATCCTGTCATTTTTTCAAACGCAGGGTTCACATATTCAATCTTTCCTTTCAAATCAGTAACTATGATGTTTGAGGAGGTCTGACTTACTGCAGCAAACAAGCGGTTAATCTCTGCCTGCTGTTGAATAATTTCTGTTTCATCAAAGAGCATACCTGCATATCCGATTATCTCGCCCTCTGAATATATTGGCGAAGTTTTAGCCCGCCAGAATACTTTAGATCCGTTTGATCGCAAAATACTTCCCTGTGCATTAAAGCTCCGGTGGTAATTTATTGCATCAGTCCACTTCCTTATCAAATCATCTCTGTCCCCCTGCTGAAGTATCCTCATCCAGCCATAACTGCTTAATCTCAGATTATCATAACCGGTTATTTCGTTAATTACTTTATTGTTATATGTAAGACGTCCATCAGTATCAAGAGTGAAAACTCCTGCCGGGAATTCTTCAACAATTGTTCTGAAATGTGCTTCTGTTGTTTTAAATGATTTTTCAATGGTAAAGAACTTTAATCCGAAGGAAAGATCTTCTGCCATTTCATCAAGAAGCTGAATATCTTCCTCCCCGAAATAGTTCTCCTCATCGGAAACAAAGAGAGCGAAGACCGTTGTGCCGTCAGGGTTTTGCAGCTTCATTACCGCAAAAGAGGCCGCTGAAATCTGTGATTTTACCTCATCGGAAATCAACTCTGATGACCTCACACTGTTACAATAATAAACTGTTCTGCCGGAGAAGCGTGATAATAACTGCTCGAGATTTTTTTCAAACAGCACTGTAATAAATAACTGATTCCCGTTTTCAAATCCCTCCTGTCTGATAGTTACCGGTGTACCGTTTTCCTTTGTCTTTCCAAACCACACTCCGTTAAACTTACCGAGCTGGATGGCTATTCTGGTAACTTCCTCAAAAAGACTGTCGGCATCTGTTTTTCTGACTATTGCTTTGTTTGAGGCGCTCAGCATCGAATAATTACGATTCAGTTTGTTAATCCTTGCTTCGCTTCTTTTCCGCTCGGTTATATCGCGCACAATACTCTGATAGATAAACCTGCCGTTAAGTTCAAGCAGTTTAGCGCTTACTTCAACCGGGAAAACCCGGCCATTCTTTTTTCTATGAGTGGTTTCAAATATCAGACCATCCTTATCGTGCAGTTCTTTCATGATGCCGCGCACATCCGGAAGTCTGCTGTTACCGCGCAGCCGTTCAATTGGCTGACCGATAATTTCTTCGCGGCTGTATCCGTAATCGCTCAGTGCTTTATGATTTGCATCAACAATTTTACCGGAACTATCAACCAGAAAAACACAATCTCCGGCATTTTGCAGAATATAGTCATGTTGTTTGAGCAGCATGTTCTTTTCAATTTCTTTTTCGTAGAGCGACTGAACCATCTTTCTGGAATCGCGTCTATACATAAGAACAAAGCCAAGCACAACTACAGACAAAAAAGTAACCGCGGCGCCTGATATATATGCGAAGCTGGAAAACACCGGTCTCATCAGCTCCTGCTTATCCGTTTTCACAACAAGTGCCCAGTCTGTTTCAGGTATTCGTTTAAGGTAACTCAGCACTTCCGCACCCCTGTAATCAATCCCTTCAGCAAAGCGATCATTGCCGGTGTAGGCCTTTATGCTTACACGCGAAGTATCCTTCTTGCTCAACCTGTGCGTAAGAGCTGCACCGCTTACATGTCTGAGCTCGTTCAGAAACACGATTGAGTCCCCTCTGTCTTGAACCAGCGCCGCTTCTGAGGTCAGACTTTCAAACGGCCAGGTTTTAATCATCGGATACAGTGATTTATCCGGATGAATTCTGCCGAAGAAATATGCCACGAGTTTTTTTTCGGTTCCGGAAAAATTAAATACCGGTACTATAAGCGTGAGATGAATTTTTCCGCTGTTGTCTTTGTGGAATTCTGAAAGCTGCGGATAAACAATCTGTTTATTCGAACCGCAGATGCCTGCAATCAGATGATCCGGTTCTTCATTGGTTGAATACCCCGGTATGAGAAGATTTCCCTCCGCGTCACAGATATATATTCCGGAGAAGTCATACTCAACAGACAATTCTTTCAGATAATATTCAAGTTCACCCTGCTTTTCAAGTGCGGATTTACTGTTTTTCCCCGAAGCGACAGCAAACTGCCTTACTTTATCTTCGTAGTTGATTTCTTCTGCTGCCTGGAAGTACCTGTTCCTCCAGTTAAGAATCTCATTTACTTTATAGTCCGCGATAACTTTCAGTTCCCTCTCCTGTGTTTCGCGGATGCTGTCTTTCTGTCGCTGAAATAAGAATAAACTGACAGCGCTCAGAAGAACAAATGCACTGACAATAACAAATCGTATATTCCGGTTGCCCGAATCGGCGTGCCTTTTCATTGGCGCCTTCCTTTATAAAAATATTGAAACAGCTTTGAATTATTCATTTCAGGAAATTTCTTCCTTAATGCTGCCGTTAAACTGAGAATTTAGTTCCTCGGGGGTTTTTACTATTACCATGCCCAGCATGCTGAAACTGAGAGTCATCATCGGAGTGGCATCCGGGGTAATAAAGAAGAGTCTGGTGAATCCTGAGACATGCTTTAATATATATGGCCTGAGTTTAAATAGAGAACCGAGCTGGTCATAATTAATAACCGCGCAGTCATATTTACCGGAGGTAATAAATGAAATAAGCTGTTCTGAATCTGACACATCAAAAACAAGACTGTTATCATCAGTCTTTAAAAGTTCTGTCTTAATTCTTTGGTTTAGTTCACTGTTCTTTTCAAACAGTATTATTTTTTGCATGTTTAAATTTTGGTTTATTGGCATACTAAAACTACGTAAGTGCAGTTCCGCCCAATATAGTATGACTAATGATTACTGTATCGTTAAAATCCGGGCAGGTGTAGCGGATACTCTACAACGCGGTTATTGTATCAGCTTTCCAGAATGGAGATCAGGAGGTCAATATCTGCGGTTTTGTCCAGTACGTGATGAGCACCCAGAGCCATGGATTTTGTGTGGATGCTTTCAGAATAGTAATTCGTGAAGACGATTTTCAGCCCTGATGTTTTATTTTCATTCAGCCAGGCAAGAATATCAAGACCGCTTCCGTCAGGAAGACCTATATCAAGAATAACATAATCAGCCCGGTTCTCAGCAAGCCATTTCTTCGCTGAGAGGACGGTGTCGGCTGTTCCTGTTACGTTAAGCAGACTGCTGTTAATAAGTTTTACGAGCTGGTTTATGATTCCTGGTGAATCGTCAACAACAAATACTGTTTTCTTCATCATAGAATTATTTTTAACCCTGCAAAAATGCGCACGGGCGGGAAGCTGTTATGTAAAGCTACTGATGAAGAGTATGTCGTATTTAAACGACAAAGGTCATTAACGGGTAATTAAACGAGGGAGTCTGAGTTTTCCGGCTAATCTACCGGCTTCTGCCAAAATTTGACCAAATCGTAAAAATATGGGAATATGTGGTCAAAACGAAGATTTTCTCATAATTTGTCATATTAATTGTAGTGACAAATTATAGAAATTTCAGATATGAGGACAATGTTGCAATAGCAAAGCCCCTATTCCAATGTACAATGTACAATGTACAATTTACAATGTATAATTTTTTAAGCCCCCTCTTTCCAATACAGATTCTAAAAACATGAAATTTAAGTTCTGCAGAAAACTAAATTCAGTTAAAATTTACTCTGTCGGGAGAGAGGGGGTTTGGGGGCAGATTCAAGGAACAAATAATAATAATGTACAATGTTAAATTTTTTAAGCCCCCTCTTTCCAATACAGATTCTAAAAACATGAAATTTAAGTT
>BTUV01000084.1:12799-13161 GCA_045863035.1 Ignavibacteriales bacterium
CAGAAAACTAAATTCAGTTAAAATTTACTCTGTCGGGAGAGAGGGGGTTTGGGGGTGAGTCTAGTTATCGCGAACATGCGGCTGACTGTTGGTTGTAGCTAAACTTCCGATCGGGCGAAATTTTAAAAGATGGTTTTGTAATGTAATTTGTAAACCCTCTCACTAAAAAAGAAAGTGATACGTACCAAGCAGTTTATTATAATGTTGTTTATTGCCGAAGATAGTCAGAGACAATTAATAATTTAAGGTAAAGAGTGAAAAATAAATTAAAGAACAAGTAAGAATATTTGAATTGGTACGTTTATTCGGCTTTTTCTGACTCACCCCCAAACCCCCTCTCTCCTGACAAACTTAACTCTTTC
>BTUV01000085.1:0-13087 GCA_045863035.1 Ignavibacteriales bacterium
CGGTGTATGGAGTACCGTTGCCGAGCACACGGATTGAAACACTGTCGGCAGATGATAGGAGACCAGATACAGATTCTTGAATTTCAGGGTGCCGTAACGCAGAGCAATGTACGATTTGCATGGGATGTGTCATACGATGCGCCGGCTGATCCGAATGCAACACCGGTGCTGCCCGCGGCAGGTGATAAATATCAGATTACTACTTATAAACCATTTAAGAATACCGACAGGTTTGTATTTAGAACTAATGCTGCAGTGATTGACAACAATCTCGCTAAGAATCAGCTTGAAAAAATTGATGTTGTGCCGAATCCGTATGTTGGTGCAGCATCGTGGGAGAAGCGGAATCTTAACTCAACAGGGCGCGGTGAAAGAAAAATTGATTTCGTTAAACTCCCCGCTGAATGTACCATTCGTATATATACTATAACAGGGCAGCTTATTAAAACACTCTATAAAAGCTCTGGTATGGGTGACGGAAGTATTTCCTGGAATCTGGTTACCGATGACGGAATGGACGCGGCTTATGGCATTTACGTCTATCATGTTGAAGCGCCGAACGTTGGGGAACATGTCGGTAAATTTGCACTGATTAAATAAGAGGAATGATGAACATGAAAACAATATCTTATATACTTGCTCTTATTTGTCTGGTTACAGCTCCGGTTACGGCTCAGGGATTTAAGTCTGATGTTTCAAAACGCGGAACAACCGCTGCTCCTTTTCTTTCAGTAGGACAGGGAGCCCGCTCAATTGGAATGGGAAGCGCTTTTGCCGGGACAGCAAATGACGTGAGCGCGATATATTGGAACCCGGCAGGCCTTACCAAGACGCAGGGTTTTCAGATGATGTTTGATCATACCATGTGGATTGCAAATGTGCGCTATAACTTTGTCGCGGCAAGTTTTAACATGAACGAGCTCGGAGCCATTGGTCTCAGTATTATTAGTTCTGACGTTGGTGATATGCGCGTAACCACTGTTGAAAGCCCTGACGGAACAGGTGAAACATTTACCTCAACCGATCTGGCCGTAAGTCTGGCTTATGCTATGCAGTTAACTGATAATTTTTCTATCGGTTTTAATCCGAAGTATATTTATCAGGGTATCTGGAAGATGAATGCATCCGCCTTTGCGCTTGATATGGGTGTGCAGTATGTTACCCCGTTTGACAATGCAATACTGGCGATGTCTATATCAAACTTTGGAACAAAGGTTCAGCTCTTAGGGAACTCAAACTTAGTTCTGTATGATCTGGATCCATATAACACCGGTGATAACGGAAAGCTCCCCGCCTATCTTGAAACAAATCAGTGGTCGCTGCCGCTGAACTTCAGAGTAGGTGTCAGTTATGATCCCATCAGAAGCGAACTGCATAAACTAACGGTTGCAGTTGATGCACAGCATCCGAGTGATGATTATGAAAGTCTGAATCTTGGCGCTGAATATGCTTTTAATAACTTTGTATTTATCAGAGGCGGATTTAAGTCAATGTTTCAGCAGGATTCGGAAGAGTCATTTGCTCTCGGATTTGGTATCCGCCAGTCGCTGATGAATAATGTTTCCGTTATTTTTGATTACGGATATCAGAGTTTCGGACGATTTTCAGAGATACAGAAATTTTCCTTATCAGTTTCGTTCTAGATGTGGCTGAATGGTTCCGGAGCATTTTCTGTATCCGGAACTGTTCTGTTTCTAAAAACAAACAAAATTCAATGTTAAAGCTCAAAGTATATATAACAATATTTCTTCTTTTTGCCGGGGCTGCCGCGCTAACAGCAAAGGATTTCAAGGGAGCAGAACTGCGCACCAAACAGGCATTTCTGTACGGTCGTTTTGAAGTGAATATGAAAGTCGCCGGAAGAGAAGGCATGCTTTCTTCATTCTTCACCTACAATGATAACTCAACCGGTCCTGATACCTGGAATGAGATTGATATTGAGATTCTGGGGAGATATAATGATAACGTGCAGTTTAATACCATAACACCCGGACAGGCAAACCACGTCCGCAGCCATCCGGTGAATTACTCCCCGCATGTGGAATTCCGCACGTATGCGTTTGAATGGACTCCCGCCTATGTTGCCTGGTTTATTGACGGGGTTGAAGTTTACCGGCAGACCGCAGCCCATATACAAACGTTAAATAAAACGCAGAAAATAATGATGAATATCTGGAATCCTTCCTTCTCCAACTGGGTGGGGCAGTGGAGTCCGGATATACTGCCCGCTTTTGCCTATTATGACTGGGTGAAGTATTATACATATACACCCGGCACCGGAAATTATGGTTCTGATAATAACTTTTCTTTTTCGTGGGGTGATGAGTTTGACTATTTTAACACAGCGCGGTGGGAAAAAGGAACGCACACCTGGTTTGGCAACGGATGCGATTTTGTGGTTGAAAACGCAGTCTTCCGCGATTCAAAACTGATTCTCTGTCTTACTGATCAGTTCAATCTTGGATATACTGATATCACACCGCCGAAATTTATCGGGGCAAAGGTTCAGAATAACAAAGTAATCGCATCTTTTACCGAAGAACTTGATTCCGTAACCGCACAGACGGTATCAAATTTTATTATCGTGGGTGCCACTGTTGATAATGCACATATACTTTCGGACAATAAAAGTGTGGAACTGACCGTTTCGGGGTGGGATTTTGTTACCTCCAAAAATCTGCTGGTGTTTAATGTGAAAGACCGGTTTAATAATAGCACTGCCGCACGGGCAATTACCATCTCACCGCAGACACAATTTACCTTTCCCATAAAGATTAATGCTGCCGGTCCCGCCGCACTCGGGTATCTGGCTGATGCTGAATGGAATCTTACAGCCGATTACGGCTACTATGAAGGGGGAGTTACTACCTATGCATCATCGTTACAGATTAACGGTACAGATGAGGATGAAATTTACCGTTCAGAGCGTTATGGCGCTATGGGATATAAAGTGCGCCTGCCAAACGGCACTTACCGTGTTAAGATGATGTTCGCGGAAAACTATTTAACTTCATCGGGCAAAAGAATATTTGATATATATTTAGAGCAAAACCGCGTTTTACAGAATCTGGATATTTATGCATCGGTCGGGGTGAATACTGCTCTGGTGCATACCTTTAACGGGGTTACTGTTCAGGACGGAGTATTGGATATTTATTTTGGTGCTCAGCTTGATATGCCGGTTATTAACGGCATTATCATTGAGCAGGATCCCTCCGGTATTGATGAGGGAGGGCTTGAAGCTCCGGGTGGCTTCCGTCTGCATCAGAATTACCCGAATCCGTTTAACGGACAGACGGTGGTATCATTTTCTGTAAATACTCCGGGGGATTTCATCTTTTCCGTATATAATATGCTTGGCGAGAATCTGTTTGAAAAGCACTTCGGTTTTCTTGAACAGGGGGAGTATTCCATTTCATTAAGTCCGGATAATCTGAACAGAAGCCCTTCTTCAAGCGGAGTATATTTTTATGAACTGGCCTCAGCCGGGGCACGCAGCTTTAAGAAACTGCTGCTGCTTAATTAAAAAGTAATTTTAAAGTATCAAATTCATATCCCAAAGCGACATACTAACATGAATACACTCAGGACTATCTTAT
This sequence comes from Ignavibacteriales bacterium, assembly GCA_045863035.1. Lineage (GTDB taxonomy): Bacteria > Bacteroidota > Ignavibacteria > Ignavibacteriales > Ignavibacteriaceae > H2-BAC3. Next base: position 3,600 of record BTUV01000085.1, read on the forward strand.
TAACCTCGATTTTTTTGCTGTCTCTTAGTACTATAGAATACGCACAGAAACTTACAAAAGAACAGGAATCGAAACTGAATGAACTGATATCCAAAATGACTCTGGAAGAAAAAGCCGGACAAATGACGCAGATAACTATTCAGACGATTTCAAAAACACAAGGCACAAAAGACCAAAAACATATACTTGATGATAAAAAACTTGAAGAAGCAATTACAAAATATCATGTCGGCTCAATTCTGAATGTTTTTGATGTGGCTCATGATATTGATTACTGGCATGAGATTATCACTAAAGTACAGACGACCGCCAAAGAAAAAACCCGGCTGGCTATTCCGGTGATTTATGGCATAGATGCAATACACGGGGCTACTTATACGAAAGGGGCCACCCTGTTCCCTCAGGCGCTTGGTCTTGCGTCAACCTGGAATACGGCACACGCTAAAACCGTTGGTGATGTTACTGCTGTTGAAGCAGCCGCTTCCGGTATATATTGGAATTTTAATCCCGTGCTTGATCTTGGCAGACAGCCCCTCTGGCCGCGTCTGTGGGAAACCTACGGCGAAGATGTGTATCTTGCTCAGCAGATTGGCGGTGCGTATATATACGGCTCGCAAAACAATCCTCTGGTTGGCAAAGACCGGTTTGTGACCTGTTTGAAACACTATGTAGGGTATAGTTTTCCTTTTAACGGACTTGACCGCACTCCGGCGTATATGTCTGAAAGAACTTTGAGAGAATATTTTCTCCCTCCGTTTGAGGCGGGAGTTAAAGCCGGATCAAAAACCGTGATGGTTAATTCAGGAGAGATTGACGGCATTCCCGGGCACGCAAATCACTTCCTCTTAACCGATGTGCTCAGAGGCGAACTGAAGTTTGACGGCTTTGTTGTTTCTGACTGGGAAGATATCAAACGTTTATATACCCGTGACCGCGTGGCTGACTCGCCAAAAGAAGCAGTCCGCATGGCCGTTATGGCCGGCGTTGATATGAGTATGGTGCCGACTGATTACAGTTTTTATGAATATGTGGTTGAACTTGCTAAAGAAGGCAAGCTCCCGATGTGGAGAATTGATGAAGCGGTTAAACGCATTCTGGCGGTTAAGATGGGGATGGGACTTTTTGAAAATGCTTTCCCTGACAAAGAACTGAAGAAACATTTCGCAACCGCGGAACATGAAAAGCAGAATCTGGATGCGGCAACTGAATCAATCATCCTGCTGAAGAATAAAGAGAACATGCTCCCTCTGGCAAAGAATAAAAAAGTTTTTGTGACAGGTCCGACGGCTAATATGCTCTCAGTGCTGAATGGCGGCTGGACTATAACCTGGCAGGGGAATGAAGAGACTCTTTACCCTCAGGAGAAATTTACCATACTGGAAGCAATTCAGTCAGAAATACCAAAAGCACAGGTAACGTATGCTGAGGGTGTGACGTTCGATAAAGAAGGAAAGACAGATGAAGCAGTGAAACTTGCAAAAGCATCGGACGTGGTTGTTCTCTGCCTCGGCGAACCGGCTTACTGCGAAACACCAGGCAATATATATGACCTGACGCTTCCGGACGCTCAGATTGCTTATGCTAAAAAGCTGAAAGCTGCAGGAAAAAAATTAGTCGTAGTGCTGCTTCAGGGCAGACCCCGCGTTATGAATGAGATTGCGGAAATTGCAGATGCAATTATGGTTGGTTTTCTGCCGGGAATGGAAGGCGGGAGAGCCATTGCTGACTTGCTTTTTGGTGACGCAAACCCAAGCGGAAAACTTCCTGTGACCTATCCGAAACATCCAAACGGCATTACCCTTTACGACTATAAACCAATTGAAAGCGCTGACCAGAACGGCTACAAACCGCAGTATGAGTTTGGATTTGGTCTCAGCTATACAACTTATGCTTACTCAAATCTGAAACTGAGCAACAACGAGATGACTGAAAACGGTTCACTTGCTGTTACCGTTGATGTTAAAAACACCGGAAACAGGGCAGGCAAAGAAGTTGTGCAACTGTATCTTACTGATTTGTTCGGAAGTGTCAGCCGTCCAAATAAACAAATAAAAGGTTTTGAAAAAATTGAGCTTGCGCCGGGTGAGACGAAAACGGTAACTTTTTCACTGACGAAGGAACATTTTTCATTCATTGGACTTGAAAATAAACGTATCATCGAACCGGGAAAGTTTATTGTGACTATTGCCGGGCTCCAGTCTGAATTTGTAATAAAATAGGTTATATATAACCCGGCGGATAACATGTTTTATTATCGGTTTACCGGAATGAGATGCTTGATTCTCATTATGTTGCTGCATACTCCTCACTGGGGTCAGTATTTCCTCAAAGTAAACGGCCAGAAGATATTTAACGAAAGCGGTTCGGAGATATATCTCAAAGGCATAGGGCTCGGGGGCTGGATGCTGCAGGAAGGATATATGCTGCATACATCCTCTTTTGCATCAGCACAGTGGCAGATTAAGGAAAAGATTACCGACCTGATAGGTGCAGAAAAAACCGCGATCTTTTATGATACCTGGCTGAAAAATTATGTAACGAAAGCCGATATAGATTCTCTTAAAAGCCGGGGATTTAACTCAGTGCGGCTTCCGTTTCATTATAATTTGTTTGCAACGAACACAAACCCACCTCAGTTTCTGACAAAAGGATTTGAGATGACTGACTCATTGCTTGCCTGGTGTGAGGCGAATCAGATGTATCTGATTCTTGATATGCACGCGGCACCGGGCGGTCAAAGTGATGAACCGATCAGTGATTATAATTCCGTGTTTCCTTCCCTCTGGCAGAGTGAACAGAATAAAAATCTGACGGTGGCAATCTGGCGGAAAATAGCTGAACACTATAAAGATAAACAGTGGATTGGGGGATATGATCTGCTGAATGAACCAAAGTGGAATCTGGGAAGCACAAACCAGCCGCTGCGTGACCTGTATATACGCCTCACTGATACCATCCGTGCAGTTGATACCAACCACATTATTTTTATCGAGGGGAACTGGTTTGCGACTGACTTCAACGGTCTTGCCCCGGCGTGGGACGCAAATATGGTGTACAGCTTTCATAAATACTGGAGCACCAATAATCAGGGCTCGATTCAGTATCTGCTTGATCTGAGGAATAACACAAACCGTCCTTTGTGGCTCGGTGAGACCGGAGAGAATTCAAACCAGTGGCTGACTGATATGGCAGAGCTGATGAAGACGCATAATATCGGCTGGGCAGTCTGGCCTCATAAGAAAATCAAATCAGTCGCGGGACCTCTTCAGGCAACGCTTTCTCCTTTGTATCAGACGCTTCTTAACTACTGGAGCGGGTCAGGTTCACGCCCTTCAGAGACGTATGCATATAACGCACTGATGACGCAGGTAAATAATCTGAAGATAGAAAACTGTATATATAATAAAGATTACGTTCATGCCTTGATCAGGCAGCCCTTCAGCAGCCAGACCACACCTTATGCAGAGAATGTAATACCCGGAAACATCTTTGCAGTGAATTATGATATGGGAAAACATAACACCGCGTATTTTGACTCTGATTTTCAGAATACCGGCGGCGGGAGCTATAACAGCGGATTCCTTTACCGGAATGATGGCGTTGATATTGAGCAGTGTTCTGATTTTGCATCAAACGGATATAACGTCGGGTGGATCAATAATAACGAATGGCTTAGTTATACGGTTACGGTTAACACCGGCGGTATATATAATATTGATCTGAATGTGGCAGCGCAGTCCGCAGGCGGGAGTATATTTTTGCTGATGGATGGTACACCGCTCGGCGGTTTTATTCAGGTTCCGGCAACCGGAGGGTGGCAGAGCTGGCAGACGGTTCAGCTTTCAAATGTGCAGCTAAGCGCCGGGACGCATCAACTATCGGTCAGATTTTATAATGGCGGATTCAATTTCAGCAATATGGATTTTATTCTTGTTTCCACTGATATTGCAGAAGAAGAAACAATACCGGGTGAGTTTTTATTAGAGCAGAATTACCCGAATCCGTTTAATCCGGTCACCAAAATAAAGTATCAGCTCCCCCGGGCGGCTTCAGTAAAAATTGAAATATATAATGCACTTGGCGATCGGGTGGAAACAATAACGGATCAGTGGCATGAAGCGGGATATTATACACATTCCTTTAACGGCGGTAATTTGGCGAGCGGAATATATTTTCTTACACTTCGCGCGGAAACAGGTGCCGGCAAAACCGGATTTTCGAAGGTAAGAAAGATGATTCTTTTGCGGTAAATGACAGGCATTTCGTGGAAGTATATGATACCAGCTCTGTGACCCGGCGAATACTCCTGTTGGCTTTGCTTAAAAAATAGTGACGTAATTGCTATTTGTGGTTAACAAACCTATAGCCAATACCTGATTCGGTTTGGATCATCTTGGCTTTATTATCGTCAGTTTCAATTTTCTTGCGGAGCTGAGCAACAAAGACCCGTAGGTTTTGCGTTTGCTCTACATACCCTGGTCCCCAAATTTCCTTAAGAATAAAGCGGTGCGTAAGGGCTTTGCCTGTATTTTTAATAAAGAGGACCAGGAGTGAATATTCGATATTTGTCAGTTTTATTTCACTCCCGTTGAGTGTTACCGTTCTCTGGGCAAAATCTACACTGAGGGAACCATTGGTAAATATGCTTTCGGGAAACTCAGGTATTTTCCTCATGTTTGCTCTAATTCTTGCCATAAGTTCTGCTGTATTGAATGGCTTTGCTATATAATCATCTGCACCGTAGTCAAGAGCGGTCACAATGTCCTCCACACTTTTTCTTACAGAAAGAATAATAACCGGAGTGGATGACCACTCCCGAAGTTCTTTTAGCACCTCCAGCCCATCTTTATCGGGCAATCCTAAATCTAATAGGATGAGAGACGGCTGATCAGTTGCTGCTTTACGTATTCCTTCTGCACCGTCCATGGCATCAACTATTTTATAACTGCCCTCAAGAGAAATTTTCAGAATTTTTCTAATTTGCGGTTCATCATCAATGATTAGTAATACCGGTTTCATGCTGTTACGGAACTTGTTTAATGAGGGGTATTTTAACAGTAAAGGTTGCGCCTTGCACAGGATTATTTCGCAGGGTAATGGTGCCTTTATGTGCTTCAATGAAACCCTGCGCTATGGAAAGTCCAAGCCCGGTTCCTCCTGTTCTTGTGCCTTGCAACCGGAAAAATTTATTAAATACTTTATCAATAGAATCAGGGGGAAAGCCGGGACCTGTATCTTTTATTTCAAAGAAACAGGCACTTGCATCAGAATATACAGATAAAACAATTTCAGTTCCTTTAGGGGTGTAAGCAATAGAATTTCGAATGATATTAATAAGCACCTGCTCCATGAGTGCAAAATCAAAACAGAAAATTTCACCCGCGCCGGCAACTAATACATTAAAGCGATGTGATTCTGCCTCTTTTAGTAATTTTCTCTGAATACTTTCAGCCAGGTCTCTTACATCATGCCACTCATATTTTAGTTTAATGACACCCGCATCTAAGCGGGCCATATCGAGCAGGTTTTCGACCAGGATGTTTAGCCGCTGAGAGGCAATGCTGATTTCATACGCAAGACTTTTAACAGACTCCTTATCAGAAAGCAATACGGGGTTTTCAAGACTGTTAGTAGCACTGATAATTGTGGTTAACGGAGTTTTTAATTCATGAGAAAGTGAATTAAAGAGATTTTTGTAAAGTTTTTCTGATTCAGAATAGAGGAAAGCATTCTTGGCAATTTCATTCAGAAATTCTCTTTCAGTAACAGTTGCAATCTGTTTTATAAATGTATCAAGCAGTGCCTGCTGATCAAACCCAGAAGGTGTATCAAACTGAAGATTTATAGCTATCACCCCAAGAATGTTTGCCCGTGATTCAAGCGGGTAGTAGGTAGCAGGGGCCGAGGGAAGTGTTTTTGTAAACCTGCCAGCTTTGGTCCGGTTTGTATATACCCATGTTGCATGAGAGATACCGGTTTCATCGGGATGATAATTGCCTGCCGGATGAGGTTGAGAAGAGAGTGCACCGCTTTCATTCTTAAATATAATACATACATCAGCTTCAAACACTGTTTTTATCTGACTTACTGCAATTTTTGCAACATCATCAAGTGACCTGGCTTCAGACAACTGCTTTGTTAAGCTATACAATGCTTTTGCGCGCAGCTCGCGCTGCCTCACAAAGGCCTCGTTCCTTTTTGAACGTGCGCTGAGCACCCCGGTAACTGAGGCAACTAAGAAGAACATGATAAGCAGCATCACATCTTCAGGTTTTTCTATATGTAAAGTAAATTGCGGAGGTATAAAGAAGAAGTCCCATCCGACAGCGGCAAGCAGTGCCGCAAGCAGGACTGATGATGGTCCCAGGTTGAATAGTGGCATAAGAGCAACGACCAGGAGAAATATAAGAGAAATGGTTTGATAGCCAATTTCTTCTCTAAGGGGATAGGTAATAATTCCAACCAGAATAATGACCAGAACTGAAATAACATACGAGCCCGGATTTGAATGAAAAGAAAACAGGGAAGAAAAATCTGACTTAGCACTTCGTAAATCACCCCCAACAATATGGATATCAATATTTCCACTGTTTGAAAGAAGTCTTTCAAGAATATTCCTTTTAAGCAGTCGGTCAAGTATAGATCTTTTTCTTGCTTTGCCGATAATTATTTGTGAAACATTCTTTTCATGAGCAATTCTAAGAAGACCAGAAGCAACATCAGTGTCGCTGGTGGTTATTACCTCGGCACCGAGTTCACGCGCCAGTTCAAAATTTTTGAGCAGAAGTTCCTTATTTTCGTCAGAAATTTTTTGTTCGGTTTCCACATAAACAGCATACCAACTGGCTTCCATGCTATATGCAAGACGCCTGGTCCACCGAATCAGTTCAACTGAATAAGGGCTTGGACCAATCGCCACCAATAATGAAGCGGAAGATTTCCAGATACCGGGAATATTTTGTTTCTCTTTATAGTCCCTGAGCTGTTTGTCAACCCGTTCCGCAGTAAGACGCAATGCCATTTCTCTCAGAGCGGTCAGGTTGCCTTTTCTGAAGAAATTTGTAACAGCAGCTATTGATCTTTCTGCGGTATATACTTTACCTTCAGAAAGACGACCCAGAAGTTCATCCGGTGTAATATCAATTAATTCAATTTCATCAGCACGGTCAAAGACAGAGTCGGGGAGTGTCTCCCGGATTATTGCTCCTGTTATCTGTTTTACCGTTTCGGCACGGCTTTCAAGATGCTGAATATTAAGAGTGGTAAAAACATTAATGCCCCTGTTTAGGAGTTCAAGAACATCCTGATATCTTTTTATGTGGCGTGATCCCGGAAGATTTGTGTGGGCAAGTTCATCAACAATAACCAGAGCGGGATTTCTTGATAGAATCGCCTCAATATCCATCTCGAAAAAACTGCTGTTCTTATACTGAATTTCCTTTAATGGAACTCTTTCAAGCCCTTCGGTTAACTTTTCAGTATCCTTTCTGCCATGAGTTTCAACAATTCCGATTACAACATCTGTTTTGCTTTTTCCGGCTCTCTGAGCATCTTCCAGCATTGCAAATGTTTTTCCGACGCCGGCACACATGCCAAAAAATATCTTTAGCTTTCCCCGAATGCCTGCATCGGAACTCTCCTGAATGTTCAGCAACAATTTATCCGGGTCCGGGCGCCCAAATTCAATGTTCTTCATGTACTAATATAACTGATCCAGAGCCAGGTTCAGCTTAAGGACGTTTATTTTCTTTAGTCCAAAGATTTTGCCGTTATCTGTTTCCTCTATCTCAAATATCAGGTTTGTCAGTTTGTTGATCATTTCAGGTTCAAAGTTTCTTGCTATTGCCACTCTTCGGGCTTGCAGTAAAGCCGACTCAATCGTAATATGCGGGTCAACTCCGCTGCCGGAAGCGGTAAGCATCTCCGGCGGTACGTTTGCAACACGGGGCAGGATGTTCTTCTCAATAAACTCAGCATAACGCTCATCGGTCAGGTTTTTTAACCGCAAATCAATGGGACCGAGGTTGCTGCCGCCGGATGGAACGGGGTTAAAGTCAACAGAAGACGGACGGGGGTGAAAATAGCGGTCACTGGTAAACTTTTGGGCTAACAACTCTGAGCCCACAGGTTCACCATCTTTGAAGATGATACTACCGGCTGCCTGATACGGAAAAAACACTGCTCCTATGGCTGTTATAAACAGAGGGTACATTATTCCGGTTATAAGCGTAAAAAGTAAAAAGACTCTTAATCCTTCTGTAATGTAAGATGATTTTATCCAACTTTTCATGGTGTTTCACATTCATTATATAAAACTTTGCTCAGCACATGCAGCGAATATGTTTTTGACGAAAATTTTTGGCTGCTGAGAATATTGTTTCTGATGCAGGGACCAGTAAGAATGAAACGGCAGCATCAATAACCAGTATCAAATTCTGTATCTGCTTTTTCATACAAATCCTGCCAGTACAATAATGATATCTATAACCTTAATAAAGATAAAGGGTGCAATAAAACCTCCGGCACCATAAATAAGAATATTTCTTCTCAGGATCTGCTGGGCTCCTTCAGGCCGGTAAGCAACACCCTTTAAGGCAATGGGAATAAGAGCAATTATTATAAGTGCATTGAATATTACAGCGCTCAATAAAGCGCTTTGAGGTGAATGGAGGTTCATAATGTTTAAAACCTGAAGCGGTCCGTTGGTATCACCGGCAGCATACAAAGCACCTGCAATAGCAGGGATAATTGCAAAGTATTTTGAGACATCGTTAGCAATACTAAAAGTCGTAAGGGCGCCACGGGTCATCAAAAGCTGTTTTCCGATTTCTACAACTTCGATAAGTTTTGTGGGATTACTGTCCAAGTCAATCATATTTCCGGCTTCTCTTGCGGCCTGTGTGCCACTATTCATAGCAATTCCAACATCGGCCTGTGCAAGCGCGGGTGCATCGTTTGTTCCGTCACCAATCATCCCAACCATTTTTCCTTCAGATTGTTCCTGCCGTATTTTTATTAATTTATCTTCAGGTTTTGCCTGAGCAATAAAATCATCCACGCCGGCTTCTGCGGCAATTGCAGTGGCAGTAAGCGGATTATCGCCGGTAATCATAATTGTTTTGATCCCCATTGACTTGAGCTGCGCAAATCTTTCCTTAATACCTCCCTTAACCACATCTTTAAGTTGAACTACCCCCAGCACTTTGTTGTTTTCAGTAACAATAAGCGGAGTTCCTCCGCCAAGAGCAATTTCAACTCCAATCATCTGAATATAATAAAAGTCAGTTTCTCCAGCGCCGGCGATTAAACCATTCGGATAGAGATACTTTTTTATTGCTTCAAGAGAGCCCTTACGTATGCTTCTTTTTTGAGGATCTTCAGAGGCCCTGATATCGACACCGCTCATTTGTGACTGGGCGGTGAACGGAAAAAATACTGCATTCAGTTCGTGAATATTCCGTGCGCGAAGATTAAATTTCTCTTTTGCG
>BTUV01000086.1:0-8228 GCA_045863035.1 Ignavibacteriales bacterium
ATTCACAGAATTTCATACTTCACACTTCATAATTCATAATTCTTTTCGCTATTTTTGTGTAGTTCCTTATTTTCAAAAGGAGGTGCCCTGTGAAAGCTGTTATTACCGGTATGAGCGGGACGGTTGCCCCGGCTCTGTCCGGGTATCTTGTTTCTAAAGGTGATGTTGTTGTCCGCTGGGACCGCTCTCTTATCCCACCGGAAAATCAAAAGGCCTGTTTCGATTTCCTTGCCGGTGTTCAACCGGACTTCCTTTTTCATTGTGCTTCCGGCTCCCCCGCCTGGGCTGAACTGATTTCACGACTCTGCCACCGGCTTTCCATAAAAGTTATATATACAAGCTCGGTTTCTATTTATTCCGGTTCGCAGAGAGGTCCGTTCACACCTGCTGACCGCCCGAACCCCGATGATGATTATGGTATCTATAAATTAGAATGTGAGCAGCGTATGCTTTCATTCAACGCGGATGCAGTTGTTGCCCGGCTCGGCTGGCAGATTGGTACTGAACCTGAAAAAAACCACATGGTTAATTTCCTTGATAATGAGTTCAGCGAATCAGGTAAAATAATCGCCTCGACAAAATGGATGCAGGCATGTTCGTTTCTTGAGGACACTTCCCGTTCTTTGGCTGATACTCTCACCAAAGTATCAGGAGGTATTTATCATCTGGATTCTAATGACGGCCTTAATTTTTATCAGATTGTGACCGGGCTAAAAAAACTCCTCGGTAAACAATGGATTATTGAGGAGGGAGATTTTCCGGACCTGAATAATCTTCTTTCCGATGACAGAGTGAGGATGCCAAAACTTTCTGACAAACTTGATTTTTAAACCTGAATAGTAAAATTTCCTTCAATGAATGTCTCCCGGTGCATGATTTTTCGTAAATTAAGGTATGAAAAGAATTTTATCGCTTCTCCTTCTTTTCGTCTTCTTTCTGCTGACTATTACGGTATCAGGCCAGAACAAACCACCTTCCGATAAGGCAAGGGGTATCTTCTTTGCTGTTGGTCTGGGTCCGCGTCTTCCGATGGGTGACTTCGGCAAAGTATCATTTCTTGGCTATGGTTATAATATGGAGCTTTCTTATACGGATAATGAGTACCTGCCGGTTTTTCTTTTCGGTAAAATTGGCTTTGAGCAATATCCGGCTTCTCAGGACTATTACCAGGCCTCAGAATACTCCCATTTTTCTACAAATATGCTTCCCCTTACTGTTGGTGCGCGATATTTCTTCCCCCCATTTATGGAACGTGTGGTAATCATCATGCCTGTGTTTGAATTTTCTTCAACACTGCTTATTTTTCAGAATTATCATCGTTTCAAGACCAACCGACCGGGTTTTATTGAGGAAGGAACAAAACTTGGTTTTTCGGCCGGAATAGGTGCATCAATGTTTCTGCTGGATATTATGACCAATTATCACTATTTCCCCAACAATCAGTTTATCTCGTTTGATTTAAAAATCAGAATTCCTTTAGTTGCAACAATCTGAGCCATAACATGAAATTTGAAACCATCCTTTTTTCCTCTGAAAACCACATTGCAAAAATAACCATAAACCGCCCCGACAAATTAAATGCGCTCAATGCAACCGTTATCAAAGAACTCTCTGAGGTATTCGATTTTCTGGCGAAGGATGATTCAAGCAGGGTTGTGGTAATAACCGGCTCCGGTCCTAAAGCATTTGTTGCGGGCGCAGATATTTCTGAGATTAACAAACTTAATACCATCAGCGGTAAATCATTTGCAGAACTCGGACAGGAAGTATTCACCAAAATTGAAAAACTTACAAAACCGGTAATTGCAATGGTCAACGGGTTTGCACTCGGGGGCGGCTCAGAGTTAGCGTGGGCATGCCATCTCCGCTTTGCCTCATCCAATGCAAAGTTCGGTCAGCCCGAAATTAACCTCGGCATCATTCCCGGTTATGGTGGCACGCAGCGTCTGCCCCGGCTGCTAAATCAGGGTTACGGTTACTATTATATACTGACCGGCGAAAATATTGATGCAGATACAGCGCTTAAACTCGGGCTTGTTCAGGGAGTTTTCTCTCCCGAAGAATTAGAAGCTGCGGTTATGAAAGTCGCTCTGACCATTGCTTCAAAACCGGCTGATATTGTCTCTTTTGCTATGAAAGCAGTTCACGCAAGCGGTGACTTTGGTCTTAAAGAAGGTCTGGCTTTTGAGGCCACGTTGTTTGCTCTTTGCTGCGGTACTGCAAACTTCAAGGAAGGGACCACTGCTTTTCTTGAAAAAAGAAAACCTGAATTCAATAAATAATTCTGAAATGCAGAAGAGCGAAAGTATGAGCAGGTATATATTGAAGGGTGCTTTCTGACATTAAAAAAAGTTCTCGTTTTTGTGCTGCTGCTCAATCTGGCGCTCTTCTTTGCCCTTATAGTTACCGGCGGCGGAGATGCTCAGGATTCTGACAACCCGCGGCAAAAAAACAGAATTAATGCAGATTCCCTTTTCAGAGCTCATCTCTCCTATTATAAGATTCCGGATTCCCTTATTACATCAGCCCCGAAGCGTCAGGCGAAAAATGACACCACTTCTTCATTGCTGCGCGTTATCCTTCCCGGAGATGTTGTTTATCCGGTTTTTATTAAAAGTCTGAATGAGCGACTGGCAAAATCTGCGCTGAGAGCGGAATCTCACTTTCAGGGGGAGTATTCGTACTTTCTGAATATTTATCAGAATAAAAACAAAATACTTACCGCCAGGATAACCCGTTCACCGCAACACCAGAGACGGCAGGGGGCATTAGCAATATTCATTCTCATCCGGGCGGATGACAATTTAAACCTGACAGAACTTGATTATCTTCCGGCGGGCTTTTATCCGTTAGTTTATGCAGAAAAAATAAACCCTGCCAAACTGAGGACAATCACCCAGGGAAACAACAGCTACGGGGTGCTGCTTGACGGGGAAATAAAAGAGGTTGATTTTAAACTTGATTTTTCTTTTTCAGAATCAAGATTTAGTGGAGCTTTGAATAATATTTTCTCCTATTTTTCGGGTGTGAATCTGCTCCTGCTTTCACATACGGCTAATTTTTACCTCCCCTCCTCAATCGAGAGGATTACCCGAAAATCTGCCGAAAAGGGGATTCCGGTGATAGGTACCGGGCTTTTAGTTGATCTCAGAGATACAGATTCTCGTATCTCACTGAACGAAATAGAATTATTTGTATCACGCCTGCGCTCTGAAGAAGCCGGATTTATTCTTATGGACGCTCAGGCATATCTGGAAATAAAAAAAGAACTATTCACCCTGAAAGAACAGGGTATTAAAATGCTTTCACTGGCTGAAATCGTCAGGAAAGCGGGTCTGGGCTCTGCCCGCATTAACTGAATCTAAGCCGATTATTAATGATTTAATAATAGAGCCAAGCCCCCTTTTTTAAGGGAAAATTAGTTAATTACCTGACTAAAATAAAATTCTTTAGACCGCCGAAAAGACATCTCCGGCGGTTAACAACAGAAGTTTTTCGGCCGTTCAGGCGGCTGAAAAAAGTTCCCGATAAACTAACACTAAACAACTTGGAGTCGTCGTTATGAAAAAACTTCTACAAACAGCCCTCTGTTTGTTTCTGCTGTTAAGCATCGCTCCGCTTTCACTCATCCATGCTCAGGTAATTACCACCGCCAGTATTAGCGGAGTAATTACGGATGACAAAGGCGAAACTCTGCCGGCAGCAAACGTCATAGCCGTTCACGTTCCTTCAGGTACCCAATACGGTATCTCAAGCAGAGCTGACGGTAAATATAACATCCCCGGTATGCGTGTCGGCGGACCGTATAAAATCACTTTCTCTTTCGTCGGATTTGTTTCTCAGTCGGTAGAGAATATTTACCTCGAACTGGGTCAGAACCTGGCTGTAAATGTAAAACTGTCAACTCAGGCAGTGCAGCTTGGTGATGTAGCAGTTTATGGTGAAAAAGATGCTATCATCCGCGGAGACCGCACCGGAACCGAAACCTCTATCAAAAGAGAAAATCTTGAGAGTATGCCGACTATCAGCAGACGCCTTGAAGATTTTACCCGGCTTACCCCGCAGTCAGGCAGAAACTCTTCTTTTGGTGGTGTTGATAACCGTCTGAATAATATCACCATTGACGGTTCATATTTCAACAACTCATTTGGTCTGGCCGGGCTTCCCGGAGACAGAACAGGTGTTGCTCCTATCTCCCTCGATGCAATCGAACAGGTACAGGTAAACGTTTCACCATTTGACGTACGCCAGGGTAACTTTGTCGGAGCCGGTATCAACTCAATCACCCGCAGCGGTACAAACGAATTCTCCGGTTCTGTTTATTATCAGTTCCGTAATAATGATTTCGTCGGTGACAAAGCCGGTGATGCTGATTTCAAATCAGGCACATTCGACTTCAATCAGGTTGGTGTTCGCCTCGGCGGTCCGATTATTCAGAATAAATTGTTCTTCTTTGCAAACTTTGAAACTGATAACCTTATTCAGCCGGGTACTACTTATCTTGCAAACGATGGAACTCAGGCAGTAACAGGCCAGGTTACCAGAGTACGCAAAACAGCGCTTGACTCACTGAGTAACTTCCTCAGAGGTAATTTTGGTTATGAAACAGGTCCTTATGAAGGTTATGATCATGAAACACCTTCTACAAGGTTCCTGGTTAAATTTGATTATAACCTTGATAACTCAAACAAACTCAGCTTACGCTATACTCACCTTGATTCTTACACTGATGTTCTCCTTTCAAACTCAAGCTCACTCGGTTTCGGTACCAGAAGATCAAACCTTAACGGTCTGAACTTCCAGAACTCAAACTATAAGATTCTTGAAAACATCAGATCAGTCATCGGAGAGTGGAACGCGATCTTCTCGAACAACCTGACTAACAACTTCATCGTCGGATATACCTTTAACGATGAAAGCCGTGAGTCACGCGGAACATTCTTCCCGATGGTTGACATTCTTGAAGGCGGTTCAGTATATACCACTTTCGGTTATGAACCTTTCACGCCGAACAATGAACTGCGCTACAACAGCTTCCAGATTCAGAACAACCTGAGCTGGTATCTTGATGATCATAACCTCACCTTCGGCGTAAGCTTAGAGCGTTATGAATCTGAAAACATTTTCTTCCCGGGTTCACAGAGCGCGTATGTATATAACTCACTTAATGATTTCTATACAGACGCAAACGGCTACCTCGGAAATCCTGCGAGAGATACCTCAACCGTAACTCTCAGAAGATTCCAGGTTCGTTGGTCAAACATTCCTGGTCAGGACAAACCTGTTCAGCCGCTTGAAGTAATGTACTCAAGCTTATATGCCCAGGATCAGTGGAAAGTTAACAGTAACTTTAATGTTATTGCAGGTATCAGATTTGACCTTCCTGTATTCGGTGAAACCGGATATAAGAATCCGCAGATGGATACTCTCTTCTTTAAGGATGAAGACGGTGCATCAGTTCAGTACAAGACTGAAAAACTCCCCGATGCAAATATCCTTTTCTCACCAAGAGTTGGTGTTAACTGGGATGTGTTCGGTGACAAAACCACACAGGTACGCGGCGGAACCGGTATCTTTACCGGAAAACCAGCTTATGTGTGGATTTCAAACCAGATCGGAAATAACGGTATGCTTACCGGTTTCGAACGTTTAGATAATACACGTCAGCGTCCATTTAATCCTAATCCAGATAAATACAAACCCACCTCTGTAACAGGCGCTCCTGCTTCGCAGTACGAGCTTGCTCTTACAGATCCTGATTTCAAATTCCCTCAGATGTGGAGAACAAATGTTGGTGTTGATCAGGCACTTCCATTCGGATTTATCGGAACAGCAGAATTTTTATACAGCCAGGATGTAAATGGTGTTTATTACATCAACGCAAACCTGAAAGATCCAAATACTGCTTTCACAGGTCCGGATAACCGTCCGCGTTGGACAACCGGTAACAAAATCAACAGCAAAATTGATAATGCTATCGTTCTCAAAAATCAGGATCAGGGTTATTATTATAATATCTCTGCTTCACTTGAAAAACCGCTTGCGGATAACTGGTACTTAAAGGCCGGATATAACTATGGTGTTGCAAAGAATACTGTTGATGCAGGTTCAATTGCATTCGGTTCGTGGAACGGAAACCAACATTCAGGCAACCCGAATAATCCGGGTGCTTCATTCTCCGCGAACAATCCTGGCAGCCGCCTCTTTGTTGCTGCTTCTTATTCACTTGATTACTTCAACTTCGGTAAGACCACATTCTCAATGTTTGTTGATGGTTACAATCAGGCGATCGTGAATGGATTTATTCAGGGTGTCGCGAGTTATACCTTCTCCGGTGACCTTAACGGTGACGGCGGAACAGGCAATGACCTGATATATATCCCGAAAGACCAGAGTGAAATGAACTTTGTTGACATTACCTCGACCAGCGGCGGCGTTACAACTACGCTTTTCACCGCTGCACAGCAGTCAGACGCATTCGAAAAGTTCATTCAGCAGGATGATTATCTGAGCGAAAACAGAGGAAAGTATGCTGAACGTAACGGCGTAACTATGCCGATGATGTTCAGAGCTGACCTGAGTATCGTTCAGGAGTTTTACACTGAGTTCATGAATAAAAAGAATACCTTTCAGGTACGTCTTGATATTCTTAACTTCCTGAATCTGCTCAATGCAGACTGGGGTGTAGGTGATCAGTTGGTTACAACTACTCCTCTGATTTCTCAGGGTGCTGATGCAGCCGGTAAGGCCCGCTATCAGCTTCAGAGAGTTGGCGGTGCGCTTATTGATAAATCATTTATCAAAGCCGGAACCGTTAACGATGTTTACAGAATTCAGTTAGGTGTACGTTACATCTTCAACTAATCTGAAAACAGATTAAAAACAAAAAGCCGCCGGAAGGTTAAACTTCCGGCGGCTTTTTATTTAATTACAATTTGCTCTTAGCGGCTTTGTTCCTTGGCGAGCAGTTTTGCTGCTACCGGTAAAAGGACAATAAGGACTTAAAGGACTTAAAGGACAATAAGGACTTAAAGGACAATAAGGACTTTAACGACTGCATTGTAACCACAATTCACAATTTGCAATTCACAATTTGCAATTCACAATTCACAATTCACAATTCACAATTCACAATTCACAATTCACAATTCACAATTACTCAAGCACCATCATTATTCTCTCAAGCCGTACAGAGCCCAGAAGTTTGAATATATTAAAGAGCGGTATTTCCCTGTCCCATGAAAAGAGCACTAAGAAAGCAGAACCAACTACAGCATCACGTGAAACCGGACCCCAAAAACGGCTGTCGTAACTGTCATTGCGGTTATCACCCATCATAAAGTAATAATCCCTTTTTACAGTATAAGCTGTAACAGGTTTCCCCTGGATGGTTACCACTCCCCCTCTCACATCAACAACCCTTTCGCCATATTCACGATCAATGAATGTCCTCCATTGCATAACGTTTTCAATTGAAAGCGGAATTGTCATACCTGCCTTCGGAACAATATATGGACCGTAGTTATCCTCATTCCACGGAGCCCCGGCCGGATATATATATTCTTCACTCCTTTCAGCAGGTTTTGAATAAGGGAGAGCATAATGAATGTAAGGGGGAACCGGAAACTCTTTCCCATTAATATATGCAACCCGGTTAATGATTTGCAGAGTATCACCCGGCATCCCAATCAGGCGTTTAACATAATTCACATTTAATTCTTTGGGCACAAGTTCTTCCCTGTCACCGGGGAACTCAAATACTACAATATCCCCCGGTTCAGGTTCACGGTAACCAGGTATAGTAAAATATGGAAGTGCAATTTCAGTGAATGGTATATACCGGGGTGAGGACGAACCGTAAATAAATTTATTGACAATAACAAAGTCACCAACCAGAATGGTATTTTCCATCGAGCCGGTCGGAATCCGGGTATTTTGTATGAAAAATGTGATTATAAACAATGCCGCTATGAGTGCAAACCCCAGGGATTTGAAAAATTCTATGACCTTTTCTTTATTCGTTTTTTTTTGTTGGGCAGCTATTTCTTCTGCTGTGCGAATCCCAAGAATTTTTCTTCCGATTTCCTTAAAGTTCAATGCTATTCCTTAGATTATAATTTTTTAATTTCGTAAAACATTGTGAATGACCGGTCACCCCGACAAGTCGGGTTCACAATTATTTCCAATTCAAACCAATCCCGGAGGGATTGCAGATTGGTAGAAAACGC
>BTUV01000086.1:8328-12974 GCA_045863035.1 Ignavibacteriales bacterium
CAATTATTTCCAATTCAAACCAATCCCGGAGGGATTGCAGATTGGTAGAAAACGCGATCTAACATATACCCCCCGACTCCATATTCAAACCAATCCCGGAGGGATTGTAAATTGGTAGAAAACGCTATCTAACATATACCCCCCGACTCCGGATTCAAACCAATCCCGGAGGGATTGCAGATTGGTAGAAAACGCTATCCGTTGATCAGCATTTCCTTTAACAATTCATTCACCATTGCCGGATTTGCCTTGCCTTTGCTTTGCTTCATCACCTGCCCGACAAAATAACCGAAGACTTTATCCTTGCCGCTCCGGTATTCTTCCGCTTGCGATGGTGATGCATCCATAACGGCTCTGATAATCTTTTTAATCTCATCCGGATCAGAAACCTGAATCAAATTCTTTTCTTTAATGATTGCCAGCGGTTCCTTACCGGTCTCAACCATTTCAGCAAACACTTCTTTTGCAATCTTACCGCTGATGGTACCTTTGCTAATTTCGTTAATCAAACCTGCAAGTGACTCCGCTGAGACCGGCGAATCTTCCGCCCCTGATTTCTGTTCATTAAGCACCTTCATCAGGTCAACCATCACCCAGTTAGACGCCAGTTTGAACTCTTTTGTGCGGGCGGTAACCTGCTCAAAATAATCCGCGATGGGTTTTGACTGCGTCAACACTCCGGCATCATAGGCAGGAATCTGGTACTCTTCCACGAACCTCTCCCGCCTCTTTTCAGGCAGTTCAGGGAGGTTTGTACGGACTTCGTTTATATACTCCTCAGAGAGCACAACCGGTATCAGGTCAGGATCAGGGAAATAGCGGTAGTCATGCGAATCTTCTTTCGTGCGCATCGGATGTGCGGAGTTGGTATCAGCATTCCAGAGCAGGGTTTGCTGAATGATTTCTTTTCCATCTTCCAGCAGATCAATCTGACGAGCGATTTCAAACTCTATGGCACGCTCTACACCGCGGAAGGAGTTCATATTCTTAACTTCTGTTTTGGTGCCGAGCTTTGTTTCTCCTTTTGGGCGGATGGATATATTCGCGTCGCAGCGCAGCGACCCTTCTTCCATATTGCCGTCACAGATTCCAAGATACTGAACAATCTGCCGAATAGCCGAAAGATAGAGCACCGCTTCCTCAGCCGTGCGTATATCCGGTTCACTTACAATTTCGATGAGGGGAACACCGGTGCGGTTAAGGTCAACTAATGTCGCACTCCCCCTGTCATGTATGGATTTGCCTGCATCTTCCTCAAGATGAATCCGTGTTATACCAATGGTTATTTCTTCACCGGATTGGGGATATACTTTTATATATCCGCCGGTACAGAGGGGTTCATCATACTGCGATATCTGATACCCTTTCGGGAGGTCAGGATAAAAATAATTCTTACGGGCAAAAACTGATTTCCCGGCTATATGGCAGTTTACCGCAAGCCCCATTTTTACGACATATTCAACGGCTCTCCTGTTTAAGACAGGAAGCACGCCCGGATGCCCCAGACAAACCGGACAGACATTACTGTTGGGTTCATTGCCAAAATCGGTACTGCATCCGCAAAAGATTTTAGTCCGGGTCGAAAGCTGTGCATGAACTTCCAGCCCGATAACCGCTTCATAATTTCCGTATTGCAAAAGTCAGATCACCCTTATTTTTTATCTGCTTTTGTGAAAACATAAATGCGATACTCATTCGGCTGAAGCGTTACAGAAACATCTCCGGCAAGAGCGATTTTTGCGTCACTGAATATATCCGACATCTCAGGAAGACCTTTAAGAGCTTTAATGCCGGTGGTTTGCGAAGATGATGTTACATTCACTACGACCAACACAGCATCAGAACCATTTCTTCTCAGGTAAGTTATAACTTTACCGTTGCTGTGTTTTATATGCTCCATTGAGCCCCCCTTTGTTCCGTTATATAAAGCAGAATTTTTACTTTTTAATAAATTTAATTTTTTATAAAACTCTGCCCGGCTCAAATCGCTCCAGTCAACCGGATCTTTTTCAAAAAACGCCAGTCGTTTTTTATTACCTGCCTCCTGCCCTGTATATATAAGGTGCATGCCGGGAAGTGTAGCCGCAATCACGCTGTATGCAAGTGTTGCATCACCAAAAAGCTCAAACTCGGTTCCATTCCAGGAATTTTCGTCATGGTTAGATGTAAACCTCATTCTCATACCCTGAGGCGGATATGGCATATCCTGCTTCTTAGCTTTCTTGAGAAATTCATCCGGCTTTTCCTTCCCTTTTGCCACATCCTTCATAAGATTGAAGGTATCCCACGCGTAAGTCATGTGAAAAGCGTTTTTGTGTAAAGCGGGCTCATGGGCTTCTGCCAGCATAAAAACCGGTTTAATCGCTGAAAGCTTTTTATATACTCCGTCCCAAAAATCAGTCGGGACCATTGCAGCCACATCGCAGCGGTAACCGTCAATATCAAACTCCCGCACCCAGTATTCCAGAGCGTTGGTCATTGCCAATCGCATTTCTTTTTTGCTATAGTCGAGCTGAATCACATCTGACCAGTCAGTCCCTCTTGGCGGAGTAAAATTACCCTCCTTATCCTTAGAATAAAATTCAGGATTGGATTGAGCCCATGGATTATCCCAGGCGGTATGGTTGGCGACCCAGTCAATAATGATGTACATTCCCATAGAATGGATTTCATTAACGAGTGCCCTAAAATCCTCCTTCGTGCCGTACGTTGGGTCAATATCTTTGTAATCCTTTACTGAATAGTAACTTCCCAGAGTCCCCTTGCGGTTTACAACCCCCACCGGATGAATTGGCATAAACCAGAGGATGCCCACACCCATTTCCTTGAGACGGGGCAGATGTTCGCGAAACTCTTTTATGCTACCACCAGGGGTGAATTGGCGTAAATTGACCTCATAAATAGTTTTATTCCGGCACCAGTCAGGTATTTTGATGTTGGAATAGGGCTTTGCAAAGAAGGAGAACTGAAACACTCCCGAAAAAAACAGGGCTAAAATGGTAAAAACCTTGAAATTCAGCATGAAAAACGGCTTTGTATTGATAAATTACGTAAATTCAGGAGCAGAAATATACTGAAAAGAGGAGTATGAATTTATTATTTTGGCATTGTGTTCCAGGAGTTTTCCTGTTAATCACCGATTCACTAAATTTGAATAACACATATTATGGAGTCAGCGACCGGTATGGCGCAGCAGTCTGAAATTAAATTCCGTATCACTCTTGATGAGGCAAAAATCCCCGAAAAATTGGAGTGGAATGCGACCGATTCTGAAAGCGGTAAATTCTCTGAATGCAAGACCATGATGCTCACGCTTTGGGATGCAGAGGAGCGGGCAACCATGAGCATTGACCTTTGGACAAAGGATATGATGATTGATGACATGAACATTCTCTTTCATCAGACTCTTCTGAAACTGGCCGATACCTATAACCGGGCAACAAATAATTTTGAAGTAAGTGAAATGTTCAGAAAGTTTGCCGATGAGTTTGCCCTTAAACTTGAACTCATCCCTAATCCTCAGATTAAAACCACAGAAAAGGAACTTTAAGAGGTACTGCTATGAAAACAAAACTTTTTCTTTCGCTTCTCCTTATTTCGTTTTTTGTTCAGGCACAAAGTCCGGTGATTAATTTTAAGAAACTCCAGACATTTTTACCCGATCTTCAATTGGCTGACTACACACGTTCTAAGCCGGAAGGTATGACCAAGACAACCATGGGGATCTCAACTTCAGAAGCATCGGTTGTATATTCAAACGAAAAAATCGATTCTTCAGGCAACTCAATTTCCGTTGAAGTCACTATTTCAGATAATATCTTTAACCCCTATGTAGTGATGCAGTTTACCATGCTCGGTGAAAATTATGAATCTGAGTCCGAGGATGGTTATGAAAAATTCACAAAAATTGCCGGCAAATATCCCGGAAAAATCTCTGTCACCTCCACAGATTTTAAAAGCTGTCAGCTTGATTTTGCCGTAGGGAGCAGAATTCTGGTAAGTCTGCGCTGCAACGGTTCAGATGACATTGCCCTGCTAAACAAATTTGTTGACTCAATGAAGTTAGAAGAACTGGCAGTGCTGCAGCCATAACAAAATATTTTACATAGTAATAAAAAAAAGGGAGCAAGTAATTTGCTCCCTTTTTTGTTTTAAGGCCGTATAGCGGTCGCACTACGGACAAAAAGGACTATAAGGACAGCAACGACAAACTGGTATTCATTCTTCAGCCCCGGATTTTTATGTTTCAGGTTTTTCCTTTTGCCATCCTGAGACGCCGCAAATGCAGAAAATCGTGGTAATTAAAGAATTGTTGCAGCATTTGCGACGTCTCTACAATATTTTATACGATTTTTTGGTAGAGACGTTGCAATCGCCGCCAAGAATATATATAAGGTGGGTAAATAGTACGGCGATTGCAGCGTCTCAGACCCGTACGTGTCAAAAATTTCCATGTTCTTCCCTGAGACGACGCAAACACATAACATCCTGCATCTTAAAAGTTACGTGTGGTGTTTGCATCGTCTCTACAGTAATTTGGACAAAAAAAAGCCCCGGCTATTTCCAGGGCTTTCTTTTAGTTGAAAGATAAAATTCACAATTCACAATTCACAATTCACAATTCACAATTCACAATTCACAATTCA
>BTUV01000087.1:0-12927 GCA_045863035.1 Ignavibacteriales bacterium
ACTTAATTTTTCTTTCACTTTTGCGAAGAATTTAACTCGTTATCTAATACTTCATAATTATAAAAGCTCTTTACCGTCTGCCGCACTCCTGCTTCATAACTTGTCGGCTTAATACCGAACCGTTTTTCAAACTTATCTGACCTGAATATATAATCCATTTCGTACTGATAAAGCATTTCTTTTGTTTCTTTCATAATGGGCATAAAGAGTCCGAGAAGTCCTGTCAGAAACCGGCTGACCACCAGAACATCATCTTTGGCATGCATCTCTTTGGCAACAAGTCTGATCATTTCTCTCCCGGTAAGAGCATCGGGGTGGGTCGGAAGATGCCACGCCTGATTATAAGCATCATCGGTGTTTCCCAGCAATGCTGTCGCTTTGGCCGCATCGGGGGTGTACGTGAATGAATGTTTTTTATCCGGATTGCAGAACCAGTTCGCCCTTCTTCCTTTAAGAAAATTCTTAACCGTTATTTCTATAAGAAAGCTTTTTTCATTACCGGGACCGTAAAAATCCGCAGCCCGTGCAATCAGCGCTTTTATTCTCCGCTGACTGATTGAAGCAGTAATCATTTCTATCACCTGTTTTCTTACCGCGCCTTTACGGCTTGGCGGGTTAAGCGGTGCGTCCTCTGTCATATTGCCGAGAGATGAAGCATCATAAGCATACATATTATCAAAGAAGACAAGCCGTGAGTTATGTTTCTCACAGGAATCAATGACCGCACTCATCAGCCGGGGCCATTTTTCTTCCCAGATTTTTGCGCTGTATTCAAACCCCACCAGTACATAAATCACCTCAGAACCCGCGACTGCTGCATCAATCTGAGAGGGGTCACTCAGATCAGCCGGAAAAAGTTCATCCGTTTCATTTATCTTTTTTGGATTACGGCTTACTAATCTGACTTTATCTGTATAGTTTAACAATTCTTTAGCAAGCGGTCTGCCAATCGTACCGTTAGCGCCTAATATAGTCTGCATATAAGATTTCCATTACATTATTTTGATTTATTATATTCTTCCTGTTCCGCGCAAAATTTCAGCAAAACAGGATAAATAATATCAATAAGTTAAATCGGACAAACAATTTTTTATGTGCCGCTTGCCAGCCCGGTTTAACTATATATAAAAGTTATTAAAATTTCAGATTAAACCCCGCAGCCGGAAGAAACGAATACTGATTAAGCGATGTTTGTCGGCGGGTTTTCGAATTCCAGACATAGTTCTGTATATTCTTATAATTATATACATTCAGTATCTCGATAAAGAAGACCATGCTCCATCCTTCATAATTGAATCGTTTATCCATACGAAGATCAAGCCGCTGATAATCCGGCAGCCGGGCACCGTTCAGGTTTGCCATATCAAGCACTCCTCTGTTCTGGGCGAATGAAACCGCCTGATCAAATGGCGTATATGGTCTCCCTTTTGAGTAAGCAAATTTTGCTGAAAACTCCCATTCGCCTGATTTATAACCCCCCACTATAGTAAAAATATGAGGTATGTCAAAAGCTGCCCGTCTCTCAACACCGTCAAGCGCTTTGTGCCGGGTCTCCGAAAAGGAATAGCTGATCTGTCCGTAAAGATTATCGGTAAGTTTTTTCTGTAAATACATCTCTATCCCGAATGACCTGCCTGTCCCCTTGCTAACCATCGGAAAAAGCAGACCTCCGGCGCCAAAATTGTCTCCGGTATTAGCCAGAGTCAATGCAGTATATTCAATGCTTACCGGATACCGGTCATACAGTTTATAGTATGCCTCAAAACTGATACGAATATCAGGAACAGGAAAGAAATTTGAACCAAAAACCATCTGTCTTGAACGGATTGGTACTAACTGTTCATTCATCGGGTCAGCTTTAATATATATAAGCGCCGGTGACTGATAATATATACCATAAGCAGCGGAAAGTGACAGCTTATCAGTAACATGAAATCGTGCAGAAAGACGCGGGCTTACTTCTGACTCCTCGAGTACAGAAAACCGGTCATACCGCACCCCCGCGGTCAGCTCAAAAAGACCCCCAAAGTCCGGTGTGAATTCAGCATAAACCGAGGGAAGGTATGAGAAGTAATTCTCAGAGATAAACACGGCATTAACTCTTGCGGTATCAGAGGAAAAAGAGTTCTCCAGCCCGAAAGGTTGTGCCAGATCGTACCGTGCTCTCAATCTCTTTACCATGGCTCCCGCCTTCAGTATGCCGGTTTTTCTGAAATTTAAAGTGGCATCATATCGTAAGTTTGTAACACCGTCATAACTTTTCTGGCTGAGAATTACTATCCCCCCATACTGCTCATCGGTAAGCAATGCCCTGTCATAGTATATACCATCTGATATACCGAGAATACCAAAGCCCGTACTCCCATACAGGTGTTGCCAATTCAGACCCGTCACTGACTGCCATCCCTCGTCTTCTATACCGGTCATGCTCGGGTCATCAGGATTATTCGGATCAACATTAAGATATACTTCATCAATACCACCCATGCTAACCAGCCAGAGCTTATTATTATTATCCGGTTCAAATACAAATTTTGTATTATAATTCCAATACTCTGGTACCGCGGTAAGCCCTATGGCATCTTTCAACAGTTCCAGGTAGCTCCTCCGAAGTGAAAATATATACGAGCCACGCGTGGTAACAGGTCCCTCGGCCATAGCTCCAAATCCGGCAAGCCCCATTTCAAGATCGAAGGCATGGTTCTGTCTGTTCCCTTCTCTGAGGGATATATCAAGCACCGATGACAAACGGTCACCATACTGAGCGTTAAAACCACCGGAAAGAAAATTCGCTTCGTTTATAAATTCAGTATTCAGCATACTGATCGGTCCGCCGCTGCTGTTCTGCGAGGCATAATGATTAATTGAGGGGAATTCTATATTATCAATAATGATCAGATTTTCCGCCGGAGTGCCTCCTCTTACTATTAAATCATTCCTCGTATCATTTGCAATAACAACACCCGGCATCACCTGCACTAAACGCAGAACATCTCCTGCTGCTCCGGCGCTTCTGCGTATCTCTTCATATCCCATAGTCTGTGTACTGACAGTGGTTCCTGCTGTTGTCTCAAAAAACTTCCCCCCTTCCACCACCACTTCACCCGTTTCAATTGCGGTCTCCCTTAGGGCATGTTCCAAAACCGTTGCTCTGTTGCTTCTCACTACTACATCAGGTATATACACCGGCTCATAACCAAGAAAAGAGATACGCAGGATATACGTACCCACCGGCAGGCCGGTTATTTCAAATTTCCCCTGAGCATCTGAGGCAGCTCCTGAGGTTGTTCCCGTAACCAAAATGTTTACTCCCGGCAGTGGCTGTCGTGTTATTGCATCAGTTACCCGGCCTGTTATCGACCCGGAAGGTCCATCACCGATAACCGGCCTATGTAATAAAAGAATAAGCAGCACCGCTAAAGAGAAATGTGATTTCAAGTTTTTGCCCTCTAAAATTTAAAATGTTCTTTGCAAATTTATCTCTTGGGTCTGAATCCTCAATTGATCCGGGTTAAGAAATCACACAATTATTTGCCGCGTGTTAATCGTTAATTCTTTGCTGCTTTGTGTATCCGCTTTTTAATACGGCTAAGTCCTTCGGGGGTTACACCCAGATATGAAGCTATCATATACTGCGGAATGTTTTGAATTACTTTCGGTCGCTCATTTATCAGATTAAGGTATCTAATCTCCGGCGTATCAAGCATAAAGGACATCATCCTTTTATTAATTGATATCAGAATTGCTTCTGCAATCAGGCGGCCAAATCTTTCAAAGGCGGGATTCTTCCGGTAAAGCATCTGCACTGAATCATAATCAAGGTTAATAATAGTGGTGTCAGTGAGCGCATCAACATAAACACGAGAAACCGCGCGTGTAATAAAACTGTCATATACCGAAATATAAATTCCCGGAAAGAAAAACGCTGCTGATACTTCTTTCCCTTCATTCAGATAGTACATCCTGAGCATCCCCTTCTCCACAAAACTGACATAATCGCATCTTTCTCCTTCTTTAATAAAAACTTCTCCCTTAATAAGAGTTTTTACCGTCAGGCAGCTTTCAAGCTCCGACCACATCTGATCGTTAATTTCAATATACTTTTCATAAAAAGAGCGTATTTTTGTAAAATTCATCGTGCAACCATTTATAAGGAGAACTGAAATGGGTAAAGTTAACTATTGTAAGGTAAAGCCAAAACAGCTTTTCCTCTCATTCTTGAGAAAAATTGCTATTTCTCCCGCCGGTAAGCTATGAATAACCCTAATCCAATCGAGAATGACAGACTTCAGAACCAAAAAAACAGGGCTGATTCGCTTCTGAGTTTTATAAAATCTCTCCCGCCCCTGCTTATTATTGTCGAAATTATCATTATTTCAGTATTTCTTTACTTCTTTTTCTTTTTTTAATTGTACGGGTTACCGTTCCGGCATGATAGTTGTGTGAGGTTTAACCTTTACACATTATTCACTATGCAATCCATGAACTCATCTGAGGAGAAGAATACGAATAAGCTCGCAACTGATTACCTGCCTGCTGAAAAAACGCCTGAAGATTTGCTCTTTCAGGAAAGTGAGGCAGTCGCTGCAAACCGGCTCCTTCAGGCCTGTGTTGAAGCAATGCCCGAATTCATCCTCATCCTTAATAAAAACCGTGAAATTATCGGTGGTAACGAAAGATTCCTCCGTACATTCGGATTTGAAACTTTGGATGAAGCCCTGGGTAAGAGGTTCGGTGATGCCGTTGAATGTGTAAATTCAAAATTAGGCCCGAACGGATGCGGAACCTCAGTAAACTGCCGTACCTGCGGGGCAACTAACTCGATTGTCACCTGTGCTGAAACCAATACAAAATCAATCAACGAGTGCTACCTTACCCTCCGCGCCTCAGATGCAGTTGAATTCGAAGTAATCGCTTCCCCGCTGCAGCTTGGTCCCTATGATTTTCTTATGCTTTCATTGCGGGATATCAGCGCTGAAAAGCGAAAAAAAATACTTGAAAGAGTTTTCTTTCATGACGTGCTGAATACCGCGGGAGGGCTTCAGGGGCTTGCCGGTCTTATCGCCATGGAAACTGATTCCTCAAGGGAAGAGGTTGGTATGATGATGAATCTTACCGAACGGCTTATTGATGAGATCAAGCTGCATCGCGATCTTCTCTCGGCAGAAAAAGGTGACTTCCTCTGTAAACCCCAGTGGTTTAAGGTTACCCCTTTCATGCGCGAGATGAAGTCTCTTTACGCCGGTCATACTACAGCAACCGGAAAAGAGCTTCTGCTTGATGAGGATGAAAATGCAGATATATATGCAGATAAAGTTCTCCTTTCACGGGTTATAGGTAACCTGATAAAAAATGCACTCGAGGCAAGCCAGCCCGGCGAGCGCGTTACCCTTAGCTATACCGTACTTCAGGAAACTGTCGCATTCAGTGTAAATAACCCCAAGGTGCTTTCGCAAAGGGTGAAAAGCCAGCTTTTTCAGCGCTCATTCACCACCAAAAAGGAACCCGGTCACGGGCTCGGTACTTATAGCGTAAAACTTTTCACGGAAAAATATCTGCACGGAACCGTCACCCTCACCAGCCATGCTCCTGACGGAACAACGGTATATATCGAAATACCCAGAACAGCAGCAGAAACCCTCGAACAAAATAATGCTTAAACTGCCCCGGAGCTGGAGGATTTCCGCGATTTTTTCCTTTTTGGTAGTCACAATTTTGGCTGGAATCTGGTAATTATTTGCAAGGACGAACCGGAAGTTCAGGTATTTTTTTTCTTCTTTCAGCCGGACAAATGAAAAATCTGACTTAAGTCAATTATCAGTAGTTTTATTACTTTTGACAGTTTTTTCAGACCGATAATTCCACTGGTATCGGCTATATTTCGGGGAGAAAAATGGAACAATTTTGTACGGTCGATTTTCAGGAATTTTGCGCATTTTGACAATTCCGCATAAAATCGGTCACCGGACTTTTAATTTGTCAATAACTTACAAACGCGCTTTCCGTCATGCGATTATCAGACATGAATAATAAAATGATACAAAAACAGCAAAATTTCCCTTTAATTTCATCAAAATACGCACCTCTCATTATTCATCCCGGTTTTGTGAAAGATACAGATTTTTTGCCCCTGCTGATTTTCCTTGACTGAGTTGTAAGAAAGTCGTAATTTTAATCAGATAATTTTATCCGATTTGTGAAAGGGGCGCCGCCTCAAAAAAAAACGGATATCTTTAACAAATAAACCAGATCCCAAAACATAGTTGTAATTAAGGAAACACCATGAAAAAACTCCCCCTTGTAGCTCTACTGGCATTAGCATTTCTGCTTGCCGCCTGCTCGGATAAAAAAGATACTCCCGAACCAGCCGCCGAAAATCCAAATAAAACTAACGAGTTCGGTTTAACTGAATTTGAAATGGAAAACGGCGTTGGTCCGATCAAAACAAAACTCACCCTCGGCGAAATTGACATGATGAAAGTCAAAGACGGAGAAAAAATCTTCACTGAAAAATGCTCCGCCTGCCATAAACTTGATGAACGTTATGTTGGTCCCTCACAGGCAGATCTGCTTAGCCGCCGGACTCCGGAATATGTTGTTAACATGATTATGAATCCGGATGAAATGCTGCGGAAACACCCGGAAGCTAAAAAGATGCTTGCCGAATATATGACCCCGATGCCATTCCAGAACGTTACTATGGAAGACGCATTAAAACTTCTGGACTACTTCAGATACACTGATTCACAAAACAAGAAATAATCAGGAGCTTTCAAATGAAAAAAAGTTTTGTTCTTTTTATTTTTACCGCTTCACTGCTGATCACCTGGTATGGTTGCGGTAATTCAAACTCATCACTGGACACCGGTGATGCTGCTTCTAAAGTTTATGTAAAACCCGGCTCTCAGGATGAATTCTACGGATTTATGAGCGGCGGCTTCAGCGGACAGATGTCTGTTTATGGGCTCCCCTCTGGCCGTCTCTTTAAGGTCATCTCTGTTTTCTCTCAGAACCCTGAAACCGGTTACGGTTACTCTGAGGAAACCAAGCCGATGCTTAACACTTCACACGGGTTTATTCCGTGGGATGATGCGCATCATCCTTCTCTCTCGCAAACCGATGGCGTTGCAGACGGTAAATGGATTTTTATCAATGGCAACAATACCCCGCGTATTGCACGTATTGATTTGAAAGAGTTTGAAACTGCTGAAATTATCGAAATCCCGAATTCAGCAGGAAACCACGGCTCCCCTTTTACCACTGAAAATTCTGAATACGTTGTTGCATCTACTCGTTTCAGCGTTCCTTTCGGTGATGCTGACCCTTCAATCTCAACTTATAAAGAAAATTTCCACGGAACCATTTCCTTTATCAAAGTTGATAAAGAAACCGGCAGAATGAATCTGGCCTTCCAGATAATGATGCCCGGCTTCCATTATGATCTCGCCCGCTCAGGTAAAGCAGCTTCACACGGATGGGCTTTCTTTACCTCATATAACTCTGAGCAGGCAAATACACTGCTTGAAATTAACGCATCAAAGAATGATAAAGATTTCATTGCTGCTGTTAACTGGAAACTCGCTGAAGAGTATGTTGCTAAGGGAAAAGCAAAAGACTTCCCCGGTACCTACTACCACAACTATATGGACCACAGCACACAATCTGCAGTGAGTAAGAAGATTACATCTGTTAAGATGCTTGATCCGAAAGACTGCCCCGGACTTATCTACTTCCTCCCGACTCCAAAATCACCGCATGGCGTTGATGTTGACCCGAGCGGTGAGTATATTGCAGCCGGCGGAAAACTCGCTTCTCTTATTCCGGTTCACTCGTTTACGAAAATCAAATCAGCTATCGAAAAGAAATCCTTTGAAGGCGAAGTAAACGGAATTCCGGTTCTTAAATACGATGAGATTATTGCAGGTGAAGTAAAAGATCCGGGTCTCGGACCTCTTCACACTGAATTTGATGGTAACGGTTACGGATATACATCAGCTTTCATTTCATCTGAGGTGGTAAAATGGAAGATTGGAACCTGGGAAGTGGTTGACCGCATCCCTGTGTATTATTCAATTGGTCACCTGATGGTTATCGGCGGAGATACCCGTAAACCTGATGGTAAATATCTCGTTGCTCTTAACAAGATAACCAAAGACCGCTACCTGCCGACCGGTCCGGCTCTCACTCAGTCAGCCCAGCTTATTGATATCAGCGGTGAAAAAATGAAACTCCTGCTTGACTTCCCCACTATTGGTGAACCTCACTATGCTCAGGGTATCAGAGCAGAACTGCTTACCAAAGACTTCATGAAGGTTTATCCGATTGAACAAAATAAGCACCCGTATATAACCCGCTCAGAAAAAGACAGCCGGGTTGTGCGCGAGGGCAACACGGTTCACGTATATATGACCGCAAGCAGAAGCCACTTTTCTCCTGATAATATTGAAGGCGTCAAGCCGGGTGATAAAGTGTATTTCCACGTTACTAATCTTGAGCAAGACTGGGACGTTCCGCACGGC
The DNA here is from genome assembly GCA_045863035.1 of Ignavibacteriales bacterium. GTDB lineage: Bacteria > Bacteroidota > Ignavibacteria > Ignavibacteriales > Ignavibacteriaceae > H2-BAC3. The sequence continues at coordinate 8,520 of BTUV01000087.1, forward strand.
TTTGCGGTTAAAGGCATGAATAATTCTGAGCTTCTGATTATGCCGGGTGAAACCAGAACTATTCTCTGGGAACCAAAAACCCAGGGTATCTTCCCGTTCTACTGCTCAGACTTCTGTTCAGCGCTTCATCAGGAAATGCAGGGCTATATACGCGTTTCCAATAGCAATGTTCCTTTAACGTTCGGTACCGGTAAATAACCGGTCAGTTTTTATGAAAGACCCGGCAGCCAAGGCCAGCCCCCTCTCTGCCCTTATAAGCAGGAGTCTGTCAGCAGAACATATTCAGATATGCAATACTGATAGCTGCCGTTGGTGACCGGGTCTTTCTCTTTTATGACGATTTGAAAATGACAACCATGAATAAGAAATCACGACTTTTGATGTTTTTAGCCGCACTTTTAGTAGTGCCCTCTCTGTTCCTCCCTCTCTGGATTATTGACCTGGACGCTCCTCAGTACCCCGAAGGACTGGGTATATATATCTGGGCAGATCAGGTTACCGGTATCCGTCCTAATGACCTTAACACACTTAACGGACTGAACCATTATATCGGAATGAAGGTTATTGATAACGACAGCATTCCGGAATTAAAGATCATGCCTTATATCATAATAGGTTTTGTGCTCGCCGGTATTGCGGTTGCGCTTATCGGAAAGCGAAACCTCATCCTCGGATGGCTCGCCCTTCTGATTGTTATCGGCGGTGTCGGTATATATGATTTTTATCTTTGGGGCTATGACTATGGTCATAACCTTGATCCGAATGCTCCTATTAAAGTGCCGGGATTTTCCTATCAGCCACCGCTCATAGGCACCAAGCAGCTTTTAAATATGTACACCACATCCCTTCCTTACTTAGGAAGCGCTTTTATCGGGGCGGGTTTTCTGCTCGCGCTTTACACGTATATACGAAGCGGAAAGAAAAGCAAGAACTCTGCCGGTCTTCATACTGCGGTTCTGCTGCTCCCTGCTTTGCTTGCGCTTAATTGCAGCAACGCGCCAAAACCGATTGATTACGGAAATGCAAATTGTCTCCATTGCGAAATGACCGTAATGGACCCTAAGTTCGGGGCGGAGTTGATAACCGCGAAAGGCAAAGTACACTTCTTTGATTCGGCAGAGTGCCTTGCTGAATATCTCACCGAAAACAAAGAAGCCGGTGAAGGTGCACAAATATATGTTACCGATCTTTCATCCGGCAAACTTACAAACGCGCGTACGGCTTCGTTTTTTACTTCGCCGGAGGTTAACAGCCCGATGGGTGGAAATTTGGCTGCTTTTGAACAGGAGTCAGCTATCTCCGGCTTCTATGATAAGGGAAAGGGAAAAGTGCTTTCCTGGCAGGAAGTTATTCAGTTAAACGCCGAATAATATGCGCCCGTTTTTTTTTACAAATTTCAGTATCGCCTTAATTCTTTTCTGCCTGCTCACCCTCCAGGCCGTTCCGGCAACACACACACACGATAGAAATACGAATGCAGACCTCTTTGCATCGATTCAACGAGCAGGCAGAGGTGATACTGTTTATATTCATGAGGGTATTTACCGGATTAGCAACCTCAAAATTGACAAGGAACTTTCCCTCATCGGTAAAGGAAAAGTTATTCTGCAAGCAGACGGTCCCGGAGATATCCTTTCCATTCAACACGACCGTGTACTTATTAAAAATCTTACCTTCCGCGAAACCGAAACCAGCTTCATGAAAGATTTTGCGGCGGTAAAGGTTGAGATGAGCAATTATATCACCATCGCTAATTGTGTTTTTGAGAATAACTTCTTCGGAATCTACCTCTCAAATTCAACCGGCTCGGTTATTACAGATAATAAACTGACCGGCTCCGGCAAGAAAGAATCAAGTTCCGGAAACGGCATTCACCTGTGGAACTGCCGTCAGATTACCGTCGAAGGAAATACTGTTTCAAACCACCGGGACGGTATATATTTGGAGTTTACCAAAGAAACCGGCATCAAGCGCAATAAAAGCTTCGGTAATCTCAGATACGGACTTCACTTCATGTTTTCTGACACCTGCCGCTATACCGCAAATACCTTTAACCGGAACGGCGCCGGAGTGGCAGTGATGTATTCTACTGAAATTGAAATGACAAAAAATTCTTTTTCTGACAACAACGGCACTTCCTCATACGGACTTCTCCTTAAAGACATACGAAAAAGTACCATTACCGGCAACCAGTTTATCAGAAATACCATTGCCGTATATATAGAGGCATCTTCACGAATCAGTTTTACTGAAAATATACTTCAGAGCAACGGCACCGCGCTGAAGGTAATGGCAAATTCTGAAACAAACCGGTTTATAAGCAACAGTTTTCTTAATAACAGCTTTGATGTAGCATCTAACAGCCGTCAGAATTACAATGAATACAGACTGAACTACTGGGATACCTATTCCGGTTATGACATGAATAAGGATGGCATCGGCGATGTTCCCCACAGCCCGGTGCGGCTCTCTTCCGTAATAACAGCCAAATATCCAAGTTCGATAATTCTGATGCGCAGTTTTTTTATGGGTCTGCTTGATATGACCGAAAAAATTTTTCCCGCGTTTACTCCGTCTGATTTAACCGACACTGAACCTCTTATGAGAAGAAAACTATGATCGAAATTTCTCATCTGAATAAATCCTTTGGTAAAAACCACATCCTCAAAGATATATCCGCCCGGATTACTCCGGGTATGATCACGGCGATAGCCGGACCTAACGGCAGCGGCAAAACAACGCTTATGAAATGCCTTCTCGGTCTGCTTCGCTATGATTCCGGAGAGATATTCATCAATGGTCACAATGTAAGCGTGTCTTCTTTATATAAAAAGGAAACCGGCTACGTACCTCAGCAGTCAGCGCTTCCGCCTAATCTTTCGATTGAAGATATGGTATCAATGCTTATGGAGCTCAGAGAGGCAACTTACTCCCGCTATGACGAGCTGGTTTCTCTGCTTCACCTCGAGGGGCAGACGCAAAAGAAATCATCCTCCCTTTCCGGCGGAACCAGGCAGAAAGCAGGTCTTTTACTCGGTATGTTGTTTCATCCTTCAGTGCTCATTCTTGACGAACCTCTTTCGTACCTTGATCCGGCAACCTCGGTTGTGGTTAAGGAAGAACTGCTGCGCCTGAAGGAAAACGGCTGCACTGTTCTTCTCTCTTCTCACAATATGCATGAGATTGAGGAAATCGCCGGGCAGCTTATATATATTCTCGAAGGACGCATTCATTTCAGCGGCTCTCCGGTTCAGCTCATGGAGCACCATGGCACCGCAACTTTAGAATCAGCTTTATCTCAGGTCTTAAAAAATCATTATGAATCAAACCGTCAAAATCTTAAAATACACCGCGCGTGATCTTTTTCGCTCGCGGATTCTGATACTCTACGCTCTGTTTTTCATGCTCTTGTGGGCGGGGCTTTTCTATTTCTCAAACGATGCTACAAAAGTGAGCATTAGTCTGATTAATGTTGTCACTGCAATTATACCGCTGGTCAGTCTTATTTTTGGTACACTCGTGTATTATAACTCATCTGACTTTATTCTCTTTATGATAACCCAGCCCGTTGAGAGGCGCAGTGTATATATTGCAATGAACACAGCGGTATCGTTAATACTTTCCGTGTCTTTGCTGATCGGTCTCGGACTCCCTTCGCTGCTTTTTGGTACCGTCAGCATGATACCCCTTTCACTTCTGATAATATTTACTTCTGTTTTGGTAACAGCAGTATTTTCCAATATCGCTTTTTTTGCCGGCGCGGTTTCACAGGATAAAGTGCGCGCGCTTACCTTTGTCATCTTTATCTGGCTCTTTTTTGCGGTAATGTATGACGGCATTATCTTATTCGCCACGGTTTACTTTTATGAGTATCCGATTGAAATACCAGCGCTCATCTTTTCAGCGCTCAATCCGCTTGATCTGGCACGCATCATCCTGCTTCTTCACATTGACCACAGTGCACTTATGGGATATACGGGAGCATTATATAAATCAGTATTCTCAGGCACACTTGGTATGAGTGCAGCATTTCTATTACTCGCGATCTGGTTTACCGTACCCTTCCTTAGCGGCATCAGAGTCTTTAACCGGCGCGACTTTTAAGGAATTATGAATGGTGAATTATGAAGTATGAATTTGTGTAGTTCTGTCCCTTCGCAAACTTTCGCGCAAAGTTTAAAAGACGCAAAGTTTTTAGATCAGCGTAAATCCGCGTTGCATTAGCATCAGTAAAATCCGCGTGCCATTTTCTCTGCCAAACCTTGCGTAAAACCGCCAAACCGCAAAGTTTTCCGGCCGCTTTACCCCCCCCCAATTACTAAATACTACCTACGCATTACTAATTATTTTTTTGTCCTGACTTCTGCCAAAATCTGACCAAATCGTAAAAATCTTCGAATACGATCTA
>BTUV01000088.1:0-12662 GCA_045863035.1 Ignavibacteriales bacterium
TGTTGCTTTTCAATTTGAATTCTGACAGATCCTTACTTCCCAGAATTTTTCCCTGACAAAGAAAAATCTGGTTAAACAAAATTCTGCTGCGTAAAAATTCAAATTGATTTCCGCTTTGTCAAGAAAATTAGCGTACCAAATCGTCCATGATACGCTGTGGAACGCTTAAGTGGTTGTTTTATGTGGAGTTATGAAAAAGCGGGACCGGGGGTTGTCCGCTCTTATTTTGGCAAATGCTCAATTTTTAGCAGGTATCGGCCGGTGCTTTGGTCATAGCCGCGGACTTTCAGATAGTACTTTCCCGGAGGAAGTGTGCTGTTTACTGTTAATTGTTTAGTGGTAAAAAGAAAATTTACGATTTTGAGGGGGTGCCGGAAACCGGGGTGGTTTTCAGGTGTCCTCCTTTGCGACCTTGCGCCTTTGCGTGAAGTTTCCGGGAGAGGCGTAACTGGTTAAAACCGATGACTATTGAATTCCAGGTTTAAGGATTACAAATTTACTCATTCCTCACTACTAATTATATCAACAGCCACCGGCGTTAAAACCGATGGCTATTGATTACCCATTTTACCCTCCTCATAAGACCATCATCCGCCGGGCAGCGTGGATGGCAATTAAATTCCGGGATGAAAGGATTACTCATTACTTCAACATCAACTGCAAGATATTGTAACTGTTGATTTCAGTTCGATCAGACAACTAATTTAGTTTTGTTAATTGTTTAAATTCGTCAAGACCATAACTGCTTTATATATTGGCTCTGTAAAGATTTTCGCAGTATCAAAATTGTCTTTATTTATTGCTGAGTAAACTCATTACGTTCGGTGTATTTTCTCTAAATGGAATCTTTAAATAAAAACCACGGTTTCCCCCGGAGCATTAAATTCACCCACGCGTGAACCCGACACATAGACCGTTGCCCTGCCGGTACTGTCATGGGAGACGATTGCAACCCCATAACGGTCTGTGAAGGCCGGATTTGTCATACCACCGAGTCCGCTAAAACCCAGCACAACCTTTTTCCCCTCGGCCTTGCTTCCGCCGCGGTACTCAACATGAATTTTTGAATGATGTCTGGCCATGGTTTTCCTTTAATTGATATTGTAAATCTTACAGTCTTCTGCATCCCTTACTTTTCCCTGACAAAGAAAAATCTGGTTAAACAAAATTCTGCTGCGTAAAAATTCAAATTGATTTCCGCTTTGTCAAGAAAATTAGCGTACCAAATCGTCCATGATACGCTGTGGAACGCTTAAGTGGTTGTTTTATGTGGAGTTATGAAAAAGCGGGACCGGGGGTTGTCCGCTCTTATTTTGGCAAATGCTCAATTTTTAGCAGGTATCGGCCGGTGCTTTGGTCATAGCCGCGGACTTTCAGATAGTACTTTCCCGGAGGAAGTGTGCTGTTTATCTCAACGGACTTTTTATCGCCGAGTATATTATCGCTTCCCATTATTCTCTCACGACCCAGCCGGTCAGAGAAAAGTGCTATCTGGGGAGAAAGATCATCACTATTCGATTCACAGGTGATAAGAAGCCGGGCGCTGTCGCCAAGCGTAAAGGTGTACCACCGCTGTGCGTTCTTCTTTATTATAGAATCAGCAGATACATCCGGAACGATAATCGTCTTATACAGAACCACCACTAAGGTATCCGCCGTAAACTGACTGACCGGAAGGATACCGGGATGAATTTCGCAGCTTCCTTTGCTGAGCAGAAGTTTATGAGCCCCTGCCGGAATTTTTGCAATGGGATGCCAGTCTTCGTATCGAATCGTCTCGGTGGCAAGCGCTGCTCCTCCGGCATCAGTCCAGGTAAGTAATACGCCTGAGGTGAAGGGATCCTGCTCCACCTCGTCAGCAAAATATCTGAAGAGAAGACCACCTTTTACCTCCGGCGGCGGTGGTGGTTGCAGGGTATATATAAGTGCCGCGGCGGTTATCAGAAACGCGGCGATATATATAAGCATCCCGGTGGAAAACCTGCTCTTCGGGGGTGTTTCACTCCGCGGCGCGGGCTCTTCTTTTGCCGCTATCAGAATTAACTGCGCTGAAGGGGGCAGAACCGCCGCGCGGAAGATGTTATATACTGCATCACGGTTCTTCACCTGATTCAGAAAAGGCGCGTTCTCAATAATCACAACACCCTGGCAGCAGACAAACAACCGCGTATATAATTCAGTAAGATTCCGGGTCGGCAGGGTTTCTTCGGGGAAAGCGACTGTTATGGTCCTGGTCAGTATCTTTAGCATCTCCTCCTCACTCCCGGCCCCCTCAGCATTCACCCAGAGAACATCAGTTTTCCTCGAGGCGGAAAAGTACGCAAAAAGTATCGCGGGCTTCAGTTTATCCGGCGGAAGCAAGTGTGTTTTGTGAGAGAATTCCGCCAGATGTTTTTTCTTGAATGCTTCTACTCCGCTTCTAACACTTAGCGGCAGCGGCTGATAAACCACTCGTTCAAACCAGCTTCGCTTAAAAACTTCCTTAATACGGCTGAAAACTCTTCTGCGTTCCCCAATACCATGACCTGCATATTTTTTTAATACTTGTTCTCTGGTGAATTCTCCCGGCGAAACAATATTCCCCTCTTCAATCTCGGCAAGCGATGCAAAAAACTCTTTATATACCTTCCGTGTGGCAACACACTTCTGGTATAAAAGCGGATCAAGCCGGTAAACTTTGTCAACAAAGTAAACCGCCTCAAGCTCGTTATTAACCTGCTCCTCTAACGCGGGCTGCATATTGTTTTACTTTTTTAGAAAATCGTGTAAATAAATGATAAATCCGGCCAATAAAAAACTTTTTGACTGCAATGTAACTTGCCGGACCGGTGGAGGTATTCTTGTTAAAAGGGCCGGAAGTAAGAGAAATCATAAAAACCCCCGGGGTCAGCGCTTCACCGTTTATATTTTGTTTTCAAATTACAAAATTTCGGCAAAAGAGCAAAAACTTTCTGAGCGAAAATTGCAGATTTTCCGGGAGCAAAGCCCCCGGGTAACCGGGTGAAAAATTCTGCCCGGTAAAAAGCAAAAAAATGCACTTGACTTTATAATGCCGTTTATGAAACTTTGCAGACAATTAAACCGAGATTTTGTTCAATGCTGAAAAAGCTTGTTTTGGTGCTGATTCTGGGGAGCAGCTCAATTTTCCCCCAGACCGTTCTCAGTAAATATGCCGGAGAGTTTCTTGCCATCGGGGTGGGCGGTCGTCCGCTCGGTATGGGAGGCGCTTATACGGCAATCGCCAATGATGTTACCGCCGGATACTACAACCCCGCCGGTCTTGCCAATCTGAACTATCCCCAGATCTCCCTGATGCACGATGAGCGTTACGGTAATCTGGTTAATTATAACTACGCGGCTTTTGCTCTCCCCTACGGCTCTGCATATTCATTCGGGCTGAGTATCATGCGGCTTGGTGTGGATGGCATACCTGATACCCGCAACGCCCTTATTGACCGCTCCACCGGACAGGTGATCTACGATATCAACTCCCCCGCGGCAAAGATTGACCCTTCATTAGTTAAAGAGTTCAGCAATCAGGACTGGGCCGTATATCTGACCGGAGCCAAGAGACACTCAAAAGATTTATACTTCGGCGTAAACATGAAACTGATTTACCGGAAGATAGCCGAGTTCAGCGCGACCGGAATCGGTTTTGACGCGGGCGCGATGTACTTCGCCACCGAAAATCTTACACTCGGCGCAAACATACAGGATGTTACCACCACGCTGGTTGGATGGAGCACCGGGCGGAATGAACTGATCAGCCCTACGCTCAAACTGGGCGCTGCATATAAATTGGAAGTCTTCGGTATCAGCTTTACCCCCGCTGTTGATTTTGATGTTCGTTTTGAAGGAAGAGAATACGCCGCGCAATTTAACATGGGACCTGTCAGCTTTGACCCCCATTTCGGCGGAGAGTTAAGTTATAAAAATATTTTTGCCGTGCGCGGCGGATATAATGATGTGAAGCAGTTCACTATGGGAGCCGGAGTTCGTCTGCCAAAGCTGAATATAGATTATTCATTCGCGCGCTTTAACATGTCAGAAGAAGACCGCCTGCCGGATACACACCGTATATCAATGATACTTACTCTTGAAGAAGCACGGTTCCTGAGAACAATGAACAATTAACAATGTACAATTAACAATTTAAAACCTGTAGAGCCGATGCATGCATCGGCTCTACTGTTTTAAAACTTTGCGTTTAACTCTTTGGCTAAACCACTGCCGCTTTTAAGGACATGAAGGACACTAAGGACGGGGTATTAAATTTTCATAATTCATACTTCACAATTCACAATTCATACTTCATAATTCCATTTCCACCGTCTGATCATTATGTTCAACGCTGGTGAGGAATTGTGCTTTCGGGTTATTCTGCTGCGCCATTCTCAGTGAAAACTCCGACTCAGCCAGATATACCAGATTATCATTCTTATCATAATAGAGATTATTATATCTGATTCTCTTTAGCTCATCAATCTCACTCTCATCGGAATATTTTACCCACAGCGCTTTATGAAAACTCAGCGGATAAAAATCGCAGCTTGCGCCAAACTCATGAAACAAGCGGAACTTCATTACATCAAACTGAAGCTCACCCACAACGCCAACAACTTTCTTTGTGCCAAGATTCTGTGTGAATAGCTGCGCGAGTCCTTCATCGGTTAAATAACGAATTCCTTTTTCAAGCTGCTTTGATTTAAACGGATCAGTAATGCGCACCTCACGGAAAATCTCCGGTGAGAAACGCGGTATTCCCTTAAACATAAAATTTTCCCCCTCAGTTAACGTATCACCAATCTTAAACGTGCCTGAGTCATACAGCCCGATCACATCACCGGGGAAGGCATCATCAATCACGTTCTTGGTTGAGGCCATAAACGTGGCAGGGCTGGGGAACTTCATATCACGGTTCAAGCGCACGTGATGATAAAATTTATTCCGTTCAAACTTACCTGAGCAGACTCTCAGAAATGCAATGCGGTCGCGGTGTTTTGGATCAAGATTAGCATGAATCTTAAACACAAACCCGCTGAATTTTTCTGCATCCGGCTGAACCATGCCATGAGTTGCCTCACGCGGCGCGGGGATGGGTGCAAGTTCGCAGAAAGTTTCGAGCAGTTCTTTTATACCGAAGTTATTAAGCGCACTGCCAAAGAAGACCGGCGCTACTTCACCGCTCAGATAAAGCTCAGGAGTAAACTCTTCATAAACACCGTTAATCAGTTCAAGATCTTCTTTCAGTTTAACCACGCTGCTGCCTAATTTTTCAGCAAGTGCCGGGTCATCCAGATCCTTAAAGGTCTGTATATCATCCTCAATGGTGGTTTTGTTTGAGGTGAAAAAAGCAAACGAGTGTTTATATATATTATATACACCCTTAAAGCTCTGCCCGTAGCCGACCGGCCAGGTGAGCGGACGTACGCGTATATCAAGTTTCGCCTCCACCTCATCAAGAAGGTCAACGGGCGACTGCCCCTCGCGGTCCATCTTGTTAATAAAAATGATGACCGGAGTCTTTCGCATACGGCAGACACCCATCAGTTTTTCCGTCTGCTCCTCAACACCTTTCACGCTGTCTATAACAAGGATGACGGAGTCCACAGCGGTAAGTGTGCGGTAGGTATCCTCAGCAAAGTCCTTATGACCGGGGGTATCAAGCAGGTTGATTTTCTTCTCATCATACTCAAATGAAAGCACTGAGGTAGCAACCGAGATGCCCCTCTGCTTTTCAATCTCAAGGAAGTCAGATGCAGCAGTTTTTTTAATCTTATTGGACTTCACCGCTCCGGCAATCTGAATCGCTCCGGAGTAAAGCAGCAGCTTCTCCGTCAGGGTAGTCTTCCCCGCATCGGGATGACTTATGATAGCAAAAGTTTTTCGTTTGGCAATTTCTTTAGTTAAGCTCATTAATCTATGTTTGGTGTCGTGGTTACTTGGGAAATTAGTAATTAGTAGTTAGTAATTAGTAAAATTAATTTGTAGTTAGTAGTTAGTAATTAGTAATAATTGTTAATTGATAATTAAAGCATCTTAATGCTTATGACTTATCCTCTCAAGCAGGAACTCGATAATTTTATAATCAATATCAATTTTTATTTTGAACCGGCTTTTGATGCCTTTATTGTTTTGGTTATTGCTGTTAATATCTTTATTAACTCATGGATGTCGTTTATCACTGAATCATACTCTTCTTTTGAAATATAATCCGTCTGGAAAAGGAGTTCTATCCAGTACTCTGTCTCACCGGCTTCTTTGAGTGCAATGGTCAGTTTATGCAAAAAATCATTGGTTGACTCACCATACTTTGCCTCTCTAACTAATGCGCCAACCGCTGTTCCGGATCTTATAATCTGTTTAGAAAGAATATATTCGCGTTTTTCCTCCCGCAGATAATTCGCGAGTCTCACAATTCTTACAGCAAACAGTAAACTTTTCTCCCTGATTACATTCTCTTTCACCCGACCTCCATAAATTCTTTTAATTTTAAATATATTTTAAATTGCATAATTATCCTCCAAATCCGCCCTATTACTAATTACTAACTCCTAATTACTAATTATTAAAAGTCATCATACACCGCGTCCGTGTTTATATACGAATAGCCGTATTCCTGCCCCTGCAGGGTCTGCATTTCGGTACGGAATTCTTTTTCGCTTGGTTCGTTTAGCAGGACTATGGCACGGATGTCTTCTTCTTTCGGGAGGACTTTAACCAGGTTTTCCGGAAATTGAATTTTGTTTCGTTTATCTATTCTGAAGGTTATTTCATACGCTTTCATGTTATTCCTTATACGATTTTTGTTACTGAATCCCCATCAGCTCCCTTGCTCCTTTCAAACTTGCTTCGGTCACCAGCTCACCGCTCATTAATTTAGCTACTTCAACAACTTTTTCTTCGACAGTAAGTTCGCGTATATAGCTGAATGCTCTCCCTTCCTCTTCCCGCTTTTCAACGGAATAGTGATGATCAGAGAGTCCCGCGATCTGCGGCAGATGCGTTATCGCGATGATCTGATGGAACGATGATAAATTCTTTAACGCGTTACCCACCTTCTGCGCAATGCGGCCGCTCACGCCGGTATCAATCTCATCAAAAATCAGCAGTGGCAGACGGTCGTTTTTTGCCAGTATGGTTTTCAGCGAAAGCATAATGCGCGAAACCTCCCCGCCGGAAGCAACCTTAGCAAGCGGCTTTACTTCTTCCCCCGCGTTAGCTGACATTAAAAACTCAACATCATCAATACCCGTGCCGCTGTAACGCACTTTTTTTTCCCCCGCGTATATATAATCATCTCCTGTTGCGGGTGCAGCTTCCTGACGTATAACAAACTGTGCGTTTACGATTCCTAAATTCACCAGCTCCGCTATAATGTTCTTACTTATTTTGCTCCCCGCTTTTTTCCTTTCTTCAGAAAGTTTAACTGCCTGCTCACCGCAAAGTTTACGCCCCCACTCAATGTTTGCTTTCAGTTTCGCGGTTTCTTCTTCAAATCCTGTTGCCAGTTCAAGCTCACGGCTTATTTCATCGCAATATTTCAGAACTGCATCCACGCTTCCGCCATATTTCTTTTTCAGCAGAGAGATCAGATTAAGCCGCTGGCGCATCTCCTCAAGACGGTCAGGGTCAAGTTCAAGATGCTCTTTATAAGCGCGAAGTTCATGGCTTATTTCTTTTGCCTGCTCAATAATATTCAGCAGAGTTTCATCAAGCCCCTGAAGCGATTTATCAATTTGTGCTATCTGATGGAGTTCGGTGCGGGCTTTATTTAATATATCAAACGCCGGAACCTCGCCGTCATTCAGCAAGTCATATATCATTGTGGCAGAACCAACAAGCCGTTCGGTATTTTCAAGCACTTTCAGTTCTTCACTCAGCTTTTCATCTTCACCCGGCTGCGGATTGACCGATGTTATCTCCTTCACCTGAAATTCATATAAATCTTTTTTCTGATGAAGCAGTTCCTCCTTATTCAGCAGAGCGGTATATTCGCTTATTAAGGCACGAAGCTTACGGTATTCGGTTTCATAATTTTCACGAAACTTTTCAAATCCCGCCGCCTCATCAAGCATTTCTATATGAGTTTCTTTTCGCAGCAGCGACTGATGCTCATGCTGCCCGTGCAGATCAACAAGCAGATAACCGCAATCTTTAAGCGCGGTAAGCGGAGCCGGAGTATCATTAAGAAAACTTCTGCCTGATCCTTTAAGAGATATCTCCCGCCTTATAATCAGTTCATCCTGAAATTCAATATCAAGATCTTTCAGCAGAGCTTTCATTTTTTTATTGCCGCTCACATCAAACACCCCCTCAACCACTGCTTTCTGAGTACCCCGCCTGACCACTTCAGTTGATGCGCGCTCACCCAGCAGAAGACCAAGTGCATCAATCAGGATGGATTTTCCCGCTCCGGTTTCTCCCGTAATAATATTCAGACCGGAGTGAAAGTTCACCGTAATATTTTCTATTAAAGCATAATCCTTTATCTGGAGTGTTTTAAGCATACATTACCGGCTTATTTCTTCAACTTGAGCCGCGCCATGGCAAGGCCGGAAATAGTTTTCGCGTCAATAATTTTTCCCTCAATAATCATTCTGTCAATATCATCAAATGTATATTCATGCACCTGCATCCCCTGCTCTCCCTCCTCACGGTTGTGGCTTCCGGCGGTTAGTCCATTCGCCAGATATATATGCAGTATTTCCGTGCAGAAGCCGGGGGTAGTGCAGATTGAGCCGAGTTTTTCTACCGATTGAGCTGTATATCCGGTTTCTTCTTTCAGTTCACGCACGGCGCATATATACGGGTCTTCTCCTTTACCGAGTTTACCGGCGGGGAGCTCGGTCAGCCATTGCATAAGAGGGTAGCGGAACTGTGTAATAAGCACCACCTTCCCTTCAGAAGTAACCGGCACCACAACCGCACCGCCATCATGGAGCGCCGTTTCGCGAATTCCGGGATTGCCGCTTTCATACTCAATCTGATCCACCTTCAGATCAAACACGATGCCACGGTGAACTATTTCGCTCTTTACTATTTTGAAATTCATGCCGTAATTATATATATATATTTCGTGCTTACTTGCCGTAGTAGGGTATCAGTTCACTGCCGAGGTACTTAAGCGTGGCGGTTATAACACCCAGATCATCAAGGTAACCGATGAGCGGCGCTATATCAGGTAAAGCATCAACAGGAGTTATGAAATATACTAATGCGCCTACAACAATGCTTTTGCGGTACCACTGCACGCGGTTATCGGTCATATACTTAAATAAAGCAACAACATCTTTCACAAAAGAGATTTTCTTGCCGGAGCGTTCAAGGGTTTCCCACAGGCCTTCTTCAACGGCTTTTTTATCCTGCTCAAACCTCTCACGGTTATCGCTGTAGTCAACTTCACGCCAGTCTATATTGTCATTTTCCATAATGCTTTAATCCGCCTTTTTATATTAAGTTTTTATATATAAAATTACTTCTTCTTATTTTTATCAAACCAGTCGAGAACCGTTTTCCACCAGAGACGGCTGTTCTGCGGTTTAGCCACAAAGTGGGTTTCATCCGGGAAATAAAGAAACTCGCTTTTAACACCCAGACGCTGCAGAGAGGTAAACAACTGGAACGCCTGGTCCTCGGTCACACGGAAATCCTTTGCGCCATGCACAACCAGAACCGGAGTTTTGCAATTGTGTATATACCGGTGAGGCGACCATTTTTCATAGACTTTTCTGTTTTGCCACGGAGTGCCCTTGAACTCCCATTCAGGGAACCAAAGCTCCTCGGTAGTGCCGAACATACTTTCAAGATTAAACACCCCCGCGTGAGAGACAAGCGCGTTAAAGCGGTCAGTGTGTCCCGCAATCCAGTTGATCATATATCCGCCGTAAGAAGCTCCGGCAGCAAAGGTGTTATTTTTGTCAATAAATTTATACTTCTTAATCGCCTCATCATACGAGTTCATTAAATCAGTATATACTTTGCCTCCCCAGTCACCGGAAATTTCATCGGTAAACTTCTGACCATACCCGGTGCTTCCTCTGGGGTTTGGCGCCACCACTACATAGCCATCGGATGCAAACATCTGCATATTCCAACGGTAGTGGAAATCATCCGACCAGTGCCCCTGCGGTCCGCCGTGAATCAGAAATATCATCGGGTACTTCTGATTTTCATCAAAGAAGGGTGGTTTAATAATTATTGACTGTACCGGAGTTCCGCCCGCGCCTTTTGTCCAAAAGGTTTCAATTTCGTTCATCTGAATATCCTTCAGACGCTCACTATTAATGAACGATACCTGCTTAACATTTTTCCCGTCTGCATCCGCTGTGAACAGTTCATGAGGCATGGTTGATTTTTGCATTTTAAAATAGATTCTGCTACCCTCCGGAGAGATCATCAGATTAGAGCTCATGTGCTTTTCGATGATCAGTTCTGCTTTTTCAGCGGATAAACTTATGCGGTAAACCGACTCATTAATTTCTTTTGCAGCGGTGAAGTATATATACCTGCCGTCCGGGCTCCAGGTCATCTCGCTGACAGATATATCCTGTTTGGCAAAAAGCTGACGGGTTTTTCCGCTTTCGATATCATATATCATCAGGCGCTGGCGGTCTGCTTCAAAACCGGCGCGCTCCATTGATGTATATGCAATCATCTTTCCGTCCGGTGAAAAAAGCGGCTGACTGTCGCTTCCTTTACTCAGGGAAATTTTTTTGTAATCAGGTTTCTTTTCTTTTTGCAGCGCGCGCAGATCAAAGAGGAATATATCATTGTTCGTGCTGGTTGCAAGCATCTCATCGGTATTCATGGTAAAGACCACCCAATTGCCGTCAGGGGAGAAAGAATAATCCTTTGCGCTGCCTAATGCAATCGGCGGCACATCAAACTTACTGAACGGGGTAAGGTCTGTAATTTCCTTTGAGCTGAGATCAAGCAGAAAAAGGTGGCTGCGTTTGTCACCGCGCCAGTCATCCCAGTGGCGGTACATCAGTTCTTTATAAACGGATGCTTTTACTTTACTCTGTTCGGCTTCTTCATCCTTTTGCTTATTGCAATCCTGGTTGGCGCAGTCAGGATAAACGCTCGAAACAAAAAGCATTTTCTTTCCATCTTTCGACCACACCACACCGGAAGCCCCGCTATAGTGAGAGGTAATTTGTTCATCCCCGCTGCCATCGGCATTGGTCATCCAGATCTGGTTGCCCATTACATAAGCAATCCTCTTTCCGTCCGGTGAGAACTTCGGGCTGCTTTCCCCCTTTTCTGTATTTTTCAGCGCTTTTAGTCCTGTCCCGTCAGTGTTGATGACAAACAAATCACTGTTCCCCTTATTCAGGTCATAAGAGTAGGAAGTAAGAGAAAAGACGATTTTTTGACCATCGGGTGAGAGGTCAGCCGTGCCAATCCTCTGCATAGCCCAGAGGTCGTCAAAATTAAGAGCGCGGGCGTTTTGTGCGTTCAAAGCCATTGTTAAAAACAGGAAAAATGAAAGAAGTTTGTACATCAATACCTCGTAAAAATTCAGCTTTAAAAATAACCATAAAAGGGGAAATTTCCGGAGAAATTAGAGCCCCCCGCGGAGGTGTAATTTGGAATGTGAGGCGGGTTTTTGGGAGGCGCCGGGTAGGTGTTTGAGTTGGGCAATCAAGGACGAGAAGGACAGTAGGGACACTAAGGACGGCAGGGACCGCAAGGAAGAAACCACTTCTTGGTGGCTTAACATCTTTGCGCGAGAGATGGGGACAATGGCTACACCGGGGACACCGGACTTTAAACTTCTGCATTACTTTGCGGGTAACTTCCCGAACCTGGCGTTAAAAATTCTTCTTCCCTGCATAAGGGTTGTGCATGGGAACTTGTTTCTTTGAACAAGATTTAGGGGTGGGGTAGCATAGACAAGATTATCAAATAAGCCCGGTCAGGGCGGCATATCAATAACAAACCCACACCACAGACGCGTTCGGACAAGTCACGACTTGTTCCTGCAGTAAAATTACTTGCAAGATATATATACAACCCGGAGTGGTTAAAATATAAATCCGTGTCAATCCGCGTTGCCCCGGCATCCGTTTATAATCCGCGTCCCGTTGGGGGTAGAATTGGCAACCGAGCTGAAAGACAGATAGTTAACCGTCTGTACGAAGTTGGGAATAATGAAATTCATACTTCATACGTCACCTGACTTCTGCCAAAATCTGACCAAATCGTAAATTATTCGAATACGATCTAAAAACACAGATTTTTACATAATTTGTCGTACTAATTTTAGTGATAAATTGTGGAAAAAAATAAATTGAGTCAGACCCTTTATTGCTGACGATGCAATTTGGAAAAAGGAAATTCCGGATACAATAGCAATGCTTCAGTAGCAAAGTCCCCGCTTCCAATTTACAATGTGCAATGAACAATATATAATTTTTTAAGCCCCCTCTTTCCAATACAGAACCCGGCAAACACAAATTTAAATTCTGCAAGAGAATATATTCAGTTAAAACATACACTGTCAGGAGAGAGGGGGTTTCTGGAATTGTTCTTTGCAGATTCTTAATTTTTAATTCTTAATTCTTCATTGATTTTCGGGGGCTTCCGGAATTGTTCGTTGCAGATTTTTAATTTTTAATTCTTAATTGATTCCCGGGGGCTTCGGAATTGTTCATTGC
>BTUV01000089.1:0-6106 GCA_045863035.1 Ignavibacteriales bacterium
TATGGAATTGAAATGTGGGGAAATTATGAAGTTTGAGGTATGAATTATGAATTTCTTCCATAAAGCATTACTAATTTCTAACTACTCATTACTAATTATTTTGCACCTTATGGAATTGAATCGTGGGGGAAGCATGAAGTAAGAAGCAAGAAGTATGAATTATAAATAGATGCTTGTTAATTCTTAAGTTTAATATATCAACAAATGTTTATTGATAAAAACGTTAATAATTACTAACTATTAGCTACTGATTTTTTTGATTAAATTAGT
The DNA here is from genome assembly GCA_045863035.1 of Ignavibacteriales bacterium. Lineage (GTDB taxonomy): Bacteria > Bacteroidota > Ignavibacteria > Ignavibacteriales > Ignavibacteriaceae > H2-BAC3. The sequence continues at coordinate 271 of BTUV01000089.1, forward strand.
GTTTAAACCAAAATCTTAAAATAATGAGCTAATAATTATATAGCATTACTAATAAAAGAATACGAAAGATTTAGCCATGAAAACATTTTACCGTATTTTTGAGTTTGAACCGGTTAAACTCACTGTTGCTCTTTGTAAGGAGTGCAAAATCCGGCTGAAATGCGACCAGATACCGATAGAAATTACACTGAAGGAAGGAAAGTCCTGTGGATAACCCAAACCAAGAAAGATACCTTGTTGACCTCCCGCACCGGCGAGTGACTGTAATGAGCAGAAACCAGACGATCAATTTTGAGATACTGGAAGACCTGATTGCTTTTCTCTGCCCAAAGGTCTGGAAGTACGAGGATTTTGAAAAGGTATTTATTCAGAGCCAGAGACAGATGGCTATCGCAGACCGACAGCCGATGAACGCCCGTTTATTCTGTATGGTTTATGGCATGTCACGGGAGCGGCTCGGTCAGCTTGTGGAGGTTGGCAGAGTTATCACACAGGGGGACGAGTATATATATAACCTCAACTCATCCGAACTGGATGATCTTAAGCCATAGAAAAATACAATTCGGTAAAGCTATATATATCATCAATAACACCCGGTTTTAACCTGATGTTATCAAATCAGGGTGTTATATATGGTGTATCATTCACCTGCCCCATCCAAACCACAAAAAACATTTACGGGGATAGGACAGCCAGCGTGCCCTCCCCGCAAATATTATGGTATATATAAAAAATGCCCCGATGATTTTATCACCGGGGCACTGTTAAGTCTTGTTATTTACTAACTAAACTATTATTTATTCTTCTTCGGATATGGTGGCGGATCCGGAAGTTTTGTTCTGGTTTTCAGTTCATTCTTTATTTCTTCAATCGCGCGGTCAAGCTGCTGGTCAACGCCCTCGTATTCAAGAGCCGGGTCATTGTCCACATATATATCAGGATCAACGCCGTATCCTTCCATGATCCACTCCTTGCCTTCCACATCATAGCGACTGAACTCAGGTCTGTTCAGAAATCCGCCGTCAACGAACGGAAGTGAACCGCGTATGCCCACAACGCCGCCCCATGTACGTTTTCCAATCAGTTTTCCGAGTTTGTGAAACTTAAAGCGGTAAGAGAAGATATCTCCGTCCGATGCTGAAAATTCATCCGCCAGCGCAACCTTGGGTCCAAAGTGCATTCCGCTCGGGTTGGTTCCCGGCATGCCGTTTCTTGCCATATCTATCATGGTAAGCTTTCGCTGCAGACGTTCAATGATCTGCGGTGAAACGTTTCCGCCGCCGTTACCACGCACGTCAATGATCAGCCCTTCTTTTTCAAGCTGAGGATAGTAGTACTTAACAAACTCATTCAGCCCGGGCACACCCATATCCGGTATATGCACGTAGCCGGCTTTTCCGTCTGTGGCTTTTGATACCTTTTCGATATTGGTCTGAACCCAGTTATAATAAAGAAGGTCATGTTCGTCTCCGATAGGAACAACGGTAACCTCACGGGCGCCATCTTCAGATGCCCGGCTGTTAAGTGAAATCATTACCTGTTTTCCGGCGGTTCCCACAAGCGCTTCATAGATATTTTTCATTTGTCTGGTTGAAACACCGTTAACAGCTACAATAAAATCACCTTCTTTGGCATTAATGCCAATTTCAGTCAGAGGCGAACGGAGTGATTTATCCCAGTTGCGGCCTTTATATATCCGGTTGATTTTGTAGTAACCCGAACCATCACGGCTGATTTGCGCGCCGAGCAGTCCGAGTGAGATTCTTTCAGCTTTCGGATAATCTCCGCCGCCGACATAAGCGTGCCCCGCGTTCAGCTCTCCGATCAGTTCGCCAATGATATAAGTCAGGTCAATGCGATGATTCACATGTGCTACCAGCGGCGCATAATTCTTTTTCATTTTCTCCCAGTCAACGCCGTGCATATCCGGCGCATAGAAAAAATCACGCATCTGCCGCCATGCTTCGTTATATATCTGAGTCCACTCAGCTTTGCGGTCAAGGTTCATTTTCATATCAGAAAGATCAAGTTTGTCCTTTAAATCAGCTTTTCCTGAAGGGAGGTCGATAATAAAGTAGCTGCCCATATTGCTTGCAAGCATCTTCTTTTTATCTGCTGAAATTTCATAACCGCCTATTTCCCCTATTTCGGTTTCTTTCTGTTTATCCAACTCATAAAGCCAGAGCTTGGCGCCGCGGTCGCTGCTTTTGCGCTTCATGTAAAAAACTTTATTACCTGTTACGCTTAGATTAAAATACTGCCCGGCCGATGAAGGCAGTTCTATAACGCGGTCAGTAATGCCGTCAAAATCAATACTGACTGTTACTGACTTCGCGTCCGGCTTTTTCTCATCCTTCTTCTCATCTTTCTTTCCCTCATCCTTTATGGTAACCTCATCGCTTTTCGGTTCGAAAGGTGATTTGGCATCTTTGCTGAGAGTTACAAAATATATCTTTGTCATATCGGTATAGGTATGATTCCATTCAGTCCATCCATAAGTCGGGCTGAATGTTCTTTCCGATGTGAAGAAAAGATATTTACCGTCATCGCTGAAGACCGGGCCAGATGCGTTATGCCAGGTATCAGTTACCGGTGTGCTTTTCTTTGAATCAAGCGAATATACATACACTCCGTTTATGTCTCCGTTAACCGGTTTGCCATAGGTTATCCATCTGCTGTCAGGAGACCAGTCGTATGAGGTGATTTCCCAATACGGTGATTCATCAACTTTTGTTACGGATTTTGACTCAACATCAACATAGTGAATGCTCTGATTTCTGTCTCCCCAGAGTATTTTTTTACTGTCAGGTGACCAGAGAATCTGATATTTATAATTCTCAGAATTTTTAGTGATCTGAATCTTTTCGCCTCTGCCGTCCTGCGGCGTGATATATATTTCATCCTCTCCGCTTTCATCAGAAATAAACGCAATATATTTTCCGTCCGGCGACCATTTTGAGTTCCTTTCATGAACTCCTGAGCTGTTCGTCAGGTTGCGGGTCTGACCGTTCTTCGCGGGAACAGTAAATACCTCACCTCTTGCTCCGAAAAGAGCCCGTTTGCCGTCAGGAGCAATTTCAAAATTGGTTACGTTTTTGCTAACGTCAATCCATCCGCCTCTGCCAGAGGAGAAATCTTCGTTAATATATATTGCAACTTTTTCCGGCTTTTCACCCGCCAGATCCATTTTATATATATATCCGCCTTTTTCAAATACCAGCGCCTTATCACCCATTGACGGATATTTAATATCAAAGTCATCATAATTAGTAAGTTTTTTTGTTTCTTTGGTCCCCGGATCGTATGAAAAGAGATTCATACGGCTGTCACGGTCGGAGATATAATAAATTTTGTTATTGCTCCCCCACATCGGAAGAATATCCTGCGCGGGGTTATTCGTCAGATTCTCATGTTTTTTTGTCTGGAAGTCATATATCCACACATCATCTGCCTGACCGCCGCGGTAGCGCTTCCAGGTTCTGAATTCGCGAAACATTCTGTTATATACCAGCTTTTTTCCGTCAGGGGAGTAGTTACTGAACCCTCCGCGCGGAAGCGGAAGCTGTTCTGCCATCGAGCCGTCAGTTTTAGCGAGGTAGAGTTTCCCCTTCCAGTCGTTAAACTCCTGCCAGCGGGAGCGGAAGAGAATTTCTTCGTTGTTCTTCCAGTCCATTACTATATTATTTGGTCCCATTCTGTCAGAAACATCATCTCTGCCGAGCGTGGCAGTCCAGGTGACGCGTTTAGGAACTCCGCCAGCGGAAGGGATGATATATACCTCAGAGTTTCCGTCATACTGTCCGGTAAAAGCAATCTGCTTTCCGTCCGGAGAAAATTTTGGAAAAAGCTCAACACCCTCGTCATTGGTCAGCTTCCGGGCGGTTCCGCCTGATGAACTGACAGTATAAAGATCACCTGCGTAGGTGAATACAATCTGATCGCCGTGAACAGCCGGAAAGCGGAGCAAACGCGCTTCCTGCTGCTGGGCAAACAATGTTCCCGCCGAAAGAACCAGCAGGAGTAACATTACCGGGAAATTTTTCATCGAATTATCCGTGTTTTTTTTGATTTATGAAGAATTAACAAAGTTATTTACTAAAAATACGGACTTTCTCCGGGAAGGAAAGGATAACCGGAAAAAGAAAAACACCGGCGGGGGAACTTGATGACAAACGGAGCATAATTCATCCCTCTCACCTTCCTCATAACAGGGGTACTGAAATCTGACTTTGTCAATCTTCCCGGTTTTCACTGAATTGAGTATCTTTACGCTCTGTATTATGGAGTTATATCATGTCAATTTCGCGACGTAATTTTCTAAAAGGCGCAGTGGCCATCTCAGTCGGTTTCAGCGGACTCAGTAAACTGATGGCATCATCTGCCCTGAGCCAGGCACCACTCCGCAGAGCGCTTGGTTACGGTGAATTAGTCCCCGACCCAAAGGGATTTTTTGACCTCCCGGAGGGGTTCATTTATAAAATTATTTCCCGCTCCGGCGATACTATGTCAGACGGCTTCATTGTACCCGGACTGCCGGACGGAATGGCGGCTTTTCCCGGAGAAAACGGCAGAACCATTCTTATCCGCAATCACGAGGTTAACCCCACTTCTGATAACTCCTTAGGCGCTTTCGGGGCAGATAACGAACTGCTTGACCGGCTTGATAAAAAATGGTTTTATGATTACGCACGAGGCAAGCGACCCGCTCTCGGCGGCACAACCACACTTGTTATTAATAATGAAACAGGAGAAAAAGAAAGCGAATTTCTCAGTCTGGCCGGAACGCTTCGTAATTGCGCCGGCGGACCAACCCCCTGGAACACATGGGTCACCTGCGAAGAAACTGTTATCACCAAAGATGATATATACGAACATGACCACGGCTATGTGTTTGAAGTTCCGGCTTCCATGAATCCCTCTCTCGCCGAACCGTATCCGATAAAAGCCATGGGCAGATTTAATCACGAAGCCATTGCTGTTGATCCGCATTCATCTGTTGTCTATCTTACAGAAGATGTGGGGGATGGTCTGCTTTACCGTTTCATCCCTAACGAAAAACAAAATCTCCGTTCCGGCGGAAAACTTCAGGCGCTCGCGGTAAAAGGAATAAAAGGGCTTGATACCCGCAACTGGGAGGAAGCAACGGTAACTCCCGGTAAAAAAATGGAAGTTGAATGGATTGACCTTTCCGATATTGAAGCCCCAAAAGATGATCTTCGCTACCGCGGCCATTCTGACGGAGCAGCGCGTTTTGCGCGCGGAGAAGGTATGTGGTACGGAAACAATGCGGTTTATTTTGCCTGCACCAACGGCGGAAAGATAAAAAAAGGTCAGATATTTAAGTACGTCCCGAGTATATACGAGGGAACACCCGCGGAAAAGGAAAAACCCGGCCAGCTTGAGCTTTTTATTGAATCTCCTTCGGCTGATTTGATTGAAAATGCTGACAATATAACCGTTGCCCCTAATGGTGATCTGGTTATTTGTGAGGATGGTCCGGGTACGCAGTATCTTGATATCGTTACTCCGGCAGGTGAGATATTTAAGTTCGCTAAAAATGCGCTAAACGATAAAGAACTTTGCGGCTGCTGCTTTTCGCCTGACGGTCAGTGGCTGTTTGTGAATATACAAAATCCCGGTATTACTCTGGCAATCACCGGACCGTGGGATTATATATAAATTTGTAAAACCGATATACCGCAGAGACGAAGCACAGCAGAGACGATGCATGGCAGAGACGATGCATGGCAGAGACGATGCACGGTAGAGACGATGCACGGCAGAGACGATGCATGGTAGAGACGATGCATGCATCGTCTCTACGGGTAACGGTTAT
>BTUV01000089.1:6206-12499 GCA_045863035.1 Ignavibacteriales bacterium
AGAGACGATGCATGGTAGAGACGATGCATGCATCGTCTCTACGGGTAACGGTTATATATATTATTTAACGGGGTTTCCGTCGCTGTCCATATACTGGATTGGGTATCCGGTTTCTTTCAGCGCGGGTTCAATTTTGGCTCTGTCGCCCACCACAACCCACACAAAATTATCCGGCTTGATATATCTTGCCGCGGCTTCTTTTATTTCCTGCTCGCTCAGGTTTTTTACTTTATCTGAGTAAGACGCAAAATAATTATCCGGCAGGTTATACATCACCAGTTCAGAAAGCGACCCGCTGACCGCGCCGATGGTCTCCCAGGAACCGGGCAGCGCCAGGGTCTGGTTCAGCTTAACTTTATTCAGCTCATCAGCAGTAACCGGTCTTGTCGAAATATACTCCTTAGCTTCTTTGTATATCTCCATCATTGATTCCATCGTTTTGTCTGACTGCACCATGCCATAAAACAGGTACGGACGCTGATATTTCGTGTTTATCATAAATGCACCTGCACCGTATGACCAGTGTTTGTCTTCGCGCAGATTCATGTTAATGCGTGAAGTAAAAGTGCCGCCGAGTACGTTATTCATTGCCTCAACCGCTATTTCATCCTCGCCGCGGGACGGAGAAACGTGTCCGGCAAAAATAATAGACTGCTGTGAACCGGGGCGGTCAACTATATATATCACCGGCTTTTCAGGCAACTGAACCTCAGAGACGTTCTTTGCCGGCGGGGTTCCCTTCTTCCAGCTTTTTAGTGCTTTCTCCAGTTTTGGCTTCAATTCATCCATGGATATATCACCGGTAACTATCAGCGTGGCATTATTCGGTCTCAGCCAGGTGTCATAATACTTTACGATATCATCACGGGTTATTTTTTTAACTGAAGATTCAAATCCCGATCCGGTAAGCGGATTTCCGTATGCATGCCCCTCACCAAAAAGCAGCTTTGCAAAAACCCGGTATCCCATCTGTGTCGGAGTGTTTTTTTCGCGTGCTATGGTTGCAAGCCGTTCTGCCCGTAAGCGTTCGAGATCCTTTTCAGGAAAACCCGGGTTCAGCATTACATCGGTCAGTAAATCAAGTGACTTGTCAAGATTCATTTTAAGAGCGTTCAGCCGTACTGTAGCGTAGTCAAGACCCGCGCCTGTTCCGAGCTGAGCGCCAATCATATCAAGCTCTTCGCTGATCTGAAGTGCGTTTTTTGTTTTTGTTCCTTCGTCAAGCATATTCATCGCGAGGGAAGCGGTTCCGGCGTGAGTAAACATATCAGCCGCATAACCGGCATCAAACATAAACGTCATGTTTACAACCGGTATCGAGCTTCTTCTTGAAAGAACAATTTTTAATCCGTTTGAAAGCTCCGCCTTCTCAAACGCGGGGAACTGAGCATCAGGAGGTGTACCGTTTTCCGGAAGCGTTTTCCGGTCAACGTCAGAGCTGACAGTCTGATATTCAGGGTAAGGATGTACCTCCAGTATATACGCACCATCTGAAAGCCATTCGCCGGCAGCTTTCTTTATTTCTGCCGCAGTGGCTGATTCAACCCAGCTAAGACGGGTTTTGTAATAGTCAGGAGTTCCGCCATAGACCTGGTTTTCAGCCAGAATGTCAGATTTGCCGCCAAATCCGCCCACACGTTCAACACCTCGCACAAACGAAGCGAATACCTGTGTCTTCACCCGTTCCATTTCTTTTGCTGTTGGTCCTTCTTTAAGAAATTTGTTAAATTCATCATCAAGCACCTGTTCCACTTTCTTCAGATCAATGCCCGGCTTAGCTGTGGCAACGATATAGAACTGGCTCCCGATTTCTCCCGGTGCGTAGAATGCATTCACGCTTGTTGCTATCTGCTCATCATATACCAGGCGCTTATAAAAGCGGCTGGTTTTTCCTGATGAAAGGATATCGCTTGTCATATCAAGCAGTGTTAGATCTTTTGTTCCCCACTCCGGTACGTTCCATATTTTATATATACGCGCCTGCGGCACACGGTCCTGCACGGTCTGGCGTTTTGTTCCGTTCATCTTTGCAACCCACACCTGATGTTTTGCAATAGGGGGACCGGCCGGTATATCACCGAAGTATCTTTCAACCTTTGTAAGAACCTCATCCGCCTTCACCGCCCCCGCCACAACCACGACCGCATTTGCCGCGCCGTAGTATGTCTTAAACCATTCATGAACATCTTCAAGTTTCGCGGCATCAAGATCTTCCATTGAACCTATAACCGTCCAGGAGTATGGATGTCCTGCCGGATAGGTATTATGCGTTATAAGCTCTTCAGTAACCGCGTAGGGCTGGTTTTCACCCTGGCGTTTTTCATTTTGAACCACACCCCGCTGCTCGTCAAGTTTTTCCTGTGTCACCGCGCCAAGCAGATGCCCCATTCTGTCTGACTCTAAGTACAGAATCTGGTCAAGCGCCGAAACCGGCACTGTCTGAAAATAATTTGTGCGGTCATTGTTTGTTGTTCCGTTCAGGTCAGTTGCCCCGACCCGCTCCAGTGCCTGAAAATAATCATCGTCAAAGTTTTCGCTTCCGTTAAACATCAGATGTTCAAACAGATGAGCAAAACCTGTCTTTCCCTTCTTTTCATTTTTTGATCCGACGTGATACCATATATTCACCGCTACAACCGGGGCCTTGTTGTCCTCATGCACAATGAGGGTAAGCCCGTTTTTCAGGGTGAATTTTTTATACGGTATATCAAAGTCTTTGGCTTTTTGTGCAAGTGCGTCCTGAGACATCAGCATTACCTGTATTGTAAGTAAATAAAGAAATAAACGGTACATAGTTTTTCCGTTATATTTTGATGATAGAATTGGTTAATTAGATTCAATAAAAAAATTAGTTCCCGGCCATCTTCAGAATTTCGTTCCATTCTTCCGCTGTGACCGGCATAACCGAAAGGCGGTTCCCTCTCTGTAAGAGTCTGAAATCTTTTAACAGAGGATTCTTTTTCAGTTCTGAAAGCGTTACCGGGCTGTTAAGCAGTTTGGTCAGTTTTATATCAACCATATACCATATTGGATTTTCCGGAGTGCTTTTCGGGTCAAAATGGCTGTTTTCCGGATCCATCGCCGTAAAATCAGGATACCCCTCCTTTACCACTCCTGCTACTGCCACAATGGCAAGCGGTTCAGTATTGCTCTGATATATAAAAACCTCATCCCCCTTCTTTATGGAGTCACGCAGAAAGTTTCGTGCCTGGTAATTTCGCACTCCGTCCCAACAGGTTTTCTTATCTATCTGAAACTGTTCCACCGGATAATCTTCCGGCTCCGCCTTAAAAAGCCAATATTGTTTTGTCAATGATGTTCCTCCTGCTAAAAAACTGTTATATAAATTTTTTCAACGAACCCCACACCTCATGTATATCAAACTTAAAACCCCTCCCGATATAAACAGCCAGATTTCTTTCTTCCGGCATTGCAAGCGGATGATCGGATATACCTGAAAGAGTAACAGAAGTAAAATGCTTTTCGTTCTCGTCTCCCCCGATAATAATTACAACATCAATATTTTTTGAACCGGGACCCCAAAGATAATAATTGTTATGTGATGAAATGGCCGGAGGGAGCCCGTATTTTTTACCAAGTACCGAAACCGCCCCTGCCTGACCGTAATTCTGTCCAAAAATTACAACCCGCTTTTTCTCCTCGGCAGATAAGGAGTTGTATGCTTTAGCTACTTCCTTGGTTAACTCTTCCCAGCCGAACATATCCGCATGGTACTGCGGAAGGGGACCAAGTTCTGAGTTTTCCTGTGCCGTCATTTCTAACCCAAGTTTTCCGATATAGGCAATAAGCCCCTCCGGAGAAAGCACCGGCAGAGCTATCGGAATAACTACCGCACTCATCATAACTAAAAGCGCTGTGTGTATATACATCAATCGCCTGTTCCATGATCCCCTTAATGCCCTTTCCACAAGAACTGCAGCTATTGGCAGAAAACCCCCCAGATACGAAATAACATAATATGGTTTTCCCCCTGAAATCATAAAAAATACGATAACTGCTATCAGTGCAAACAGCAACGGCTGATACCGGCGAAAACCCGTATCAGTGATTACAAGTATCAGAGAGGTGAGCAGAAGCAGAGCATTCAAGGGAGTCATCCCGATAACCAGCTCAGAAACAAATTCACCCGCCGGATAGGTCACATTTTTATATAACGCGGCATTGCGCATAAACTCGACTGTCGGAAATCCATTCACAACCTGCCAGATGGCATGAGGAAGAAGAATAAGAGCGGCTATAAGAAGTGCATATCCGGACTCCCTGCACAGAAGAATGCTTCTCTGTTTACCCGATGCAAGAAAGAGCAAAAGAAAAAAAAGATAAAACAGCAGTGTATATTTATTCATAACCGTCAGCCCGGTCACCGCGCCAATAATATACCAGTCTTTCAGATTCTCATTTTTCAGCAGACGGACGACATAATAAAACCAAACGGTAATCAGCAGCAGGTCATATACATTCATGGAAAGGAAGTTTCCGATAACCAGCACTACCGGCGCGGCAATTAGTCCGAGACCGGTTATCAGCACTGCATATCTGCCTCCGCCAAGCAGCATCACCAGCAGAGAAGATGTATATATAAGCGCCGCTCCTGCCAGCGCCGGGAAAAACCGGATTGCGCGCAGGGAGTCCCCGAACAGCTCAAGTGATATCCGGCTGATGAGCATGGAAAGGGGCGGATGGTCAACATAGCCCCAGGCAAGCCGGTTGGCACATTCTATATAATAAAACTCATCTCTGAAATATCCGTAGCCGCCGTTAAAAACAAGATGCAGAAACAACTTAACACCGGCCAGGAAAACCGCTAATATATATAGCTGCTTCTTCTGTTCATCCATATTCATCTCACCTTAAATACCACAAAAGTAACATCATCATGCTGATCCGTTTCCCCGGCGAAATCAGCCAGGCGGTAAGTTATATCCCGCTTTATCTGTTCGGCCGGGCGATGCGCATTATGATGAATAATTTTATGCAGACGCTCATCGCCGAAAAACTCGCCATGCTCATTCATGCACTCGCTTACGCCGTCTGTATAAAAGAGAAGAACGTCCCCCTCGGCAGTTTCAATGTTTACCACTTCAAGTGTTTCAGCAAACAGAGAAGTGCCGGTCAGCCCCAGTCCTAATCCTCTGGGTTTATATACTTTTGTCTCTTTGTTTTTGGCAGAATAATAAATTACCGGTAAATGTCCGGCCCGGCAAAAACTTAACCGGTTATCCCGGTTAAAAGCAGCAACATTGGCAGTAAAAAAATATTCTCGTCTGAATACACGGTAGAGTTCCCTGTTAAGATTTTCCAGAAGCCGCGGCATATCATCTTTGGCGGAAGCAAGTACGTGAATAAGCGTCCTGACCTGAATCATATTCAGAGCGGCAGCCATTCCCTTACCTGATATATCACCAATCACAAACAGATGCTGTCCGTTTTCACCTCTTCTTATGAAATCATAATAGTCACCCCCCACCTCGCGCGCGGGAGAGATATAACTTGCAATTTCAAATCTTTCAATCTGCGGCGGGGAAGGAGGCATTAAATCCTGCTGGATTTTCTTCGCGACTTCAAGCTCATCCCTCATGCTCAGTTTATCAGCCAGTTCAAAGGCCAGAAGAAGATTGGTTATAATAAAACCGAGCACCAGATAAAAGTAGCTCCCGATAAAATAGCCCCAGATGAAAAAAAAGAGACTCACCGAATAAACAATACGGCGCACCGGTGTTAACTTGTTGAGAAATACAATGAAAAAGTCTTTTAAAAAAAGGAAAGAACGCTTTAATTTATCCGTTCCCGGCTCCGGAGGTGTTATCTGCTCCCGGTAGTACTGATAGATGCCGGGAACCTCCTTTTTGACCAGCCGCTCAAAGTCATTAATATTCAGTCCGCTCAGATACAGCCGGTAGAGCTTTGAGAGAGGAGATTCTTTTTCTGTACGCTTTTCTGACATTTCCGGTTAAATAGATAAACCACAAATTTACGATAATTCAGGGAGTAAGGGAGCAGAAATTGATGAAAGAGCTGACACAGGGATAAAAGGAAGAAGATTCCCCCGCCGGAAACGGACACCTCCCTCCCAAAAGACCCGCTTACCGGTTCGCAAACAGGATTAAGACCTGTTTTCCTTCAGCGACTACCGGCATTTTGTAATCTATGGTTGACTGCCTGTCATACCGGGAGGATGCGCCCGTCTTGCACCCCGGATATCAATAAAAATTCACCTTCCGTAAAGACGATGCAATCGCCAGTCGTAATTCAAATAAACACGATTTCATGCG